>NZ_JBVJRP010000017.1:0-207845 GCF_055607525.1 Kitasatospora sp. NPDC036993
CCCACATGCTCCCCACCCACTACCACACCCTCCCCACCCTCCCCCTCACCCCCAACGGCAAAATCGACCGCAACAACCTCCCCACACCCGACCAGCCGTCCTCGGAGCGCGAGTACCTGGCTCCGCGCACCGCGCTGGAAGGCGCCGTCGCGGGAGTCTGGGCGGAGTTCCTCGACGTGTCGCGGATCGGGGTGCACGACGACTTCTTCGAGCTGGGCGGGCACTCACTGCTGGCCGCCCGGGTCGCGTTCCGGCTGCGCGAGGAGCTCGGGGCCGAGCTGCCGCTGAGCGAGGTGTTCGCCGCCCGGACGGTGGCCGGGCTGGCCGAGCTGATCGAGGCGGACCCGGGCCGCGCCCGGCCCGCCGTCCTCCCGCTGCCGCCCGGGCAGCCGGCGCCGCTCTCCTTCGCCCAGCAGCGGATGTGGTTCCTCGACCGGCTGGTGCCCGGTGCCACCGACTACCTGGTGCCGCTGCCGCTGCGGCTGCGCGGGCCGCTGGACGTGCCCGCGCTGCGGGCGGCGCTGGACGCACTGGTGGCCAGGCACGAGATCCTGCGCACCCGGTACGTCGAACGGGCGGGCGAGCTGACGCAGTTGACCGATCCGCCGGGCGAAGTGCCGGTGGCGTGGCTCGACCTGGCCGAGGAGCCGGGCGGCCCGGCCGAACGGGACCGGGCGCTGCGCGAGACGGTGGCGGCCGACCTGCGCCGCCCGTTCGACCTCTCGCGAGGGATCCCGGTGCGCGCGACGCTCGCCCGGATCGGCGCCGAGGACCACCTCTTCCTGCTGACGCTCCATCACATCGCCTCCGACGCTCGGTCCATCGAGGTGATCGGACGGGAACTCGGCGCGCTGTACGCGGCGTTCCGGGCCGGCGCGCCCACCCCGCTCACCGCGCCGGCGCTGCGGTACGCGGACTTCGCCGGCTGGCAGCGCGGTTGGGCCGACGGCCCCGCCCAGGCCGGCCAACTCGCCTTCTGGCGTGAGCGGCTGGCCGGCGCCGCCACCCTGGACCTCCCCACCGACCGGCCGCGCCCGGCCACCCGGGACCCGCGCGGCCGGGACCACTTCAGCACCGTTCCGGCCGACGTGGCGCGGGCGGTGGTCGGGGTCGGGCGACGGCACGGCGCCACCCCGTTCATGGTGCTGCTCGCCGCCTTCCAGACGCTGCTCTCCCGCCACAGCGGCCAGACCGACATCGTGGTGGGCACCCCGGTCTCCGGTCGCGGTCAGGCCGAGGTCCAGGACCTGGTCGGGCTCTTCGTCAACACCCTGGTGCTGCGGGCCGACCTCTCCGGCGACCCGGCCTTCCCCGACCTCCTCCGCCGGGTCCGGGACGGCGCGCTCGCCGCCTACGCCCACCAGGACCTCCCGTTCGAGCACCTGGTGGACGAACTCGCGCCCGACCGGGACACCTCCCGCAACCCGCTCTTCCAGGTCGCCTTCGAGCTGCGGCACGCCTCCCCCGACCCGTTCGCCCTGGACGGCCTGCGGGTCGAGCCGTACCCGGTGGACTCGTCGGTCGCCAAGTTCGACCTGATGCTGTCGGTCGAGGAACTGCCCGACGGCGCGCTGCGCTGCGGATTCGAGTACGCCACCGCGCTGTTCGACCAGGAGAGCGTGGAGCGGCTGGCGGACCACTACGGCCGGCTGCTGGCGGGCCTGGCCGCCGATCCCGAGCGCCCGCTCAGCCGCTTCGACCTGCTGGACGCCCCCGAGCGCCACCGCCTCGACGAGGCCGGCCTCGGCCCGGTGGTGCCGCGCCCCGACCGCTGCCTGCACGAGCTCTTCGCCGACCAGGCCGCGCTCACCCCCGAGGCCACCGCCGTGGTCTTCGGCGCCGAGGAGCTGACGTACCGCCGGCTCGACCGGCGCGCCAACCGGCTGGCCCGCCACCTGGTCGGCCTCGGCGCCGGCCCCGAGGTCCCGGTGGCGGTGGCCCTGCGCCGCGGCCCGGACCTGGTCACCGCGCTGCTGGCGGTCCTCAAGGCGGGCGCGGTCTACGTCCCGGTCGACCCCGAGCACCCGGCGGCCCGCCGCGAGCACCTGCTCCGGGACAGCGCGGCCGCCCTGCTGATCGCCGACCCCTCGCACGACCTGCCGGAGTTCCCGGCCCACGTCGTCCTCGACGGCGGGGACCCGGCCTTCCTGGCCGGCTACGACCCCGCCGCGCTGCCGCCGGTCGACCCGGCCTGCGCCGCGTACGCCGTCTACACCTCGGGATCGACCGGCCTGCCCAAGGGCGTGCTGGTGCCCCACGAGGGAATCCGCAACCGGGTGCTGTGGACCGTCGACCGGCACGGCCTCGCGGCCGGCGACCGGGTCCTCCAGAAGACCACGATCGGCTTCGACGCGGCGATGTGGGAGTTCCTGGCCCCGCTGGTGTGCGGCGCCACGATCGTGCTGGCGCCCGACGGCGCCCACCGCGACCCGGCCGAGATGCTCCGGGCGGTGGCCGAGCACGACGTCACCGTGCTACAGCTCGTGCCGTCGGTCCTGAGCACCCTGGTCGACCAGCCGGGCCTGGACCGGTGCACCAGCCTGCGCCTGGTGTTCTGCGCCGGCGAGCCGCTGCCGGCCCGCCTCTGCGACCGGCTGCTCAGCCGGGTGAAGGTGGAGCTGTACAACACCTACGGGCCCACCGAGTGCTCGATCGACGTGACCGCCTGGCGCTACCGGGCCGACGACGCGGCCCGGATCGTCTCCATCGGCCGGCCGCTGGACAACCTGCGGATCCTGGTCCTCGACCGGGACGACAACCTCGCCCCGGTCGGCGTCCCCGGGGAGCTGTGCGTGGTCGGCGTCGGACTGGCCCGCGGCTACCTGGGCCGCCCCGGGCTGACCGCCGAGCGGTTCGCCCCCAGCCCCTTCCCGCGGCAGCCCGGCGAGCGGCTCTACCGGACCGGGGACCGGGCACGGTGGTGCGCCGACGGCCGGATCGAGTACCTGGGCCGGATCGACGGCCAGCTGAAGGTCCGCGGGGTGCGGATCGAACCCGGCGAGGTGGAGGGCGTCCTGTGCGCCCACCCGGGCGTCGCCGCGGCCGTGGTCGGCGTGCAGCGCCGCGACGACGGGGACCACCGGCTGATCGCCCACGTGGTGCCCGCGGCCGCGGCGGTGCTCGACGCGCAGCGGCTGCGGTCGCACCTGGCGGGCCGGCTGCCGGAGGCGATGATCCCCTCCGCCTTCGTCCTGCTGGACGCGCTCCCGCTGACCGCGAGCGGCAAGGTCGACCGCGCGGCCCTGCCCGTGCCCGACACCGGACGGACCGAGGCCGCGGGCGCGTACGTCGCACCGCGCTCCCCCGTCGAACAGACCCTGGCCGCGGTCTTCGCCGAGGTCCTGGGGCTGGAGCGGGTCGGCGCCGGGGACGACTTCTTCGCGCTCGGCGGGCACTCGCTGCTCGCCACCCGGGTCGCCTTCCGGCTGCGCGACGCGCTGGGCGTCGAGCTGCCGCTCGCCCAGGTCTTCGCCCTGCGCACCCCGGCCCGGCTGGCCGAGCTGATCGAGGCCGGCTACCGGGGCGTCGAGCTGCCGCCCGTCACCCCCGCCCCCAGGACCGGCCCGCTGCCGCTCTCCTCGGCGCAGCAGCGGCTCTGGTTCCTCGACCGGCTGGAGCCCGGCAGCGCCGAGTACCTGGTGCCGACCGTGCTGCGGCTCACCGGCCGGCTGGACGAGCGGGCGCTCGGCCTGGCCCTGGACCACGTGGTGGCCCGGCACGAGGTGCTGCGCACCCGGTACACCGAGGCGGACGGGGTGCCCGTGCAGGTGATCGACCCCGCGCGCCCGCTCGGCCTGGCCGCGCTGGACGTACGCGGCTCGACCGGGCGGGAGCTGCGCGAGCTGCTCGCCCGGGAGACCGGCCGGCCGTTCGCGCTCGACCGCGAGCCGCCGTTGCGGGCCGCGCTGCTGCGGACCGCGGCCGAGGAGTGGCACCTCGTCCTGACGTTCCACCACATCGCCACCGACGCCTGGTCGACGGAGCTGGTGACCGGCGAGATCGGGCGGTACTACCAGTGCCTCACGCACGGCCTGCCGCTGCCGGGCGCCGCACCCGCCGTGCAGTACGCCGACTTCGCCGCCTGGCAGCGCGACCGGCTGGACGAGCCGGTGGTCTCGGCGCAACTGTCCTACTGGAAGGAGCGGCTGGCCGGCCTCCAGCCGCTGGAGCTGCCCACCGACCGGCCGCGCCCCGCGGTGCGCGACCCGCGCGGCGAGCTGCTCGGCGTCGACGTGCCCGCCGATCTCGGCGCGGCGGTGGCGGCCGTCGCCCGGGCCCGTTCGGCGACCCCGTTCATGGTCCTGCTCACCGCGTTCCACGTGCTGCTGGCGCGCTACAGCGGGCAGTCGGACCTCGCGGTCGGCACCCCGGTGGCCGGCCGCACCCGCGCCGAGACGGAGGACCTGGCCGGCCTGTTCGTCAACACCGTGGTGCTGCGGGCCGACCTGTCGGGGGCACCGACCTTCGCCGGGCTGCTCGACCGGGTGCGGGCCGACGCCGTACAGGCCTACGCCCACCAGGACCTGCCGTTCGAGCGGCTGGTCGACGAGCTGCGCCCCGACCGCGACCCGTCCCGCAACCCGCTGTTCCAGGTGATGTTCGAGCTGCTGCACACCCGGCAGAGCCCGCTGGAGATCGACGGCGTCGAGGTCGAGGAGCTCCAGGCCGACTGGCGGGTCGCCAAGTTCGACCTCACCGTCTCCTTCGAGGAGCGGCCGGACGGCACCCTCGCCTGCTCCTTCGAGTACTCCACGGCGCTCTTCGACCGGTCCACCGTGCAGCGGATGGCCCAGCACTACCTGCGACTGCTGCGCAGCGCCGTCGACACGCCGGACGCCCGGATCGGCGAGCTGGAGATGCTGACGGAGCCGGAGCGGCGGCAGCTGCTCACCGACTGGCGCGGCACCGCGGCCGGGCAGCCGGGGCGCTGTGTGCCCGAGCTCTTCTCGGCGCGGGCCGCCGCCCGGCCCGACGCGCTCGCCGTGGTCTTCGCCGGCCGGTCGGAGATCAGTCTGACCTATGCCGAACTCGACGCCAGGGCCAACCAGTTGGCGCACCACCTGCGGGCCTCCGGGGTCGGCCAGGAGAGCGTGGTCGGGGTCTGCCTGGAGCGCGGGCCCGATGTCGTGGTCGCCCTGCTCGCCGTCCTGAAGGCCGGCGGCTGCTACGTGCCGTTCGACCCCGAACACCCCGCCGAGCGGCTCGCCTTCATGCTGGCGGACGCCGGGGCCGGGACGGTGCTGACGCACAGCCGGTTCGCCGACCGCCTGGCCGCCGGGCGGGCGCGGGTGATCAGCCTGGACGGCGACCGCGCGGAGCTGGCACAACGTCCGACGACGGCCCCGGCGGTGACCGTCGATCCGGAGCAGCTCGCGTACGTCATCTACACGTCCGGGTCCACCGGACAGCCCAAGGGCGTGCTGATCCAGCACGGCTCGTACGCCCACCACTGCGAGGTCATCGCCGAGGCCTACGACATCGGCGCGGACGACCGCGTCGTGCTGCTGTCGGCGCTCACCTTCGACGTGGCCATGGACCAGATCGCGGCCACCCTGCTGGCCGGTGCCACCGTGGTGGTGAGCGATCCGCTGTTCTGGAGCCCGGCCGAACTCGCGGACCGGCTGGCCGAGCACCGGGTCACGATCATGGAGATCACCCCGGCCTACTACCGCGAACTGCTCGCCGGCCTCGGGCCGGACGACCGCCGGCTGGACCGGCTGCGGCTGATGAACGTCGGCAGCGACGTGGTCACGGTGGACGACGCCCGGCACTGGGCCGCCACCGGCCTGCCCGCCCGCTTCCTGTGCAACTACGGCCCGACCGAGGCCACCGTCACCTGCGTCCTGCACCCCGTCAGCGGCGAACTGCCGGGCGCCCGCGGGGAGTCCACGCTGCCGATCGGCCGTCCGGTGCCCGGCACCACGGCGTACGTCCTCGATCCCGACCTGAACCCGGTGCCGGTCGGGGTGCCCGGCGAGCTGTACCTCGGCGGGGTCAGGGTCGCCCGCGGCTACCACCGCAGGCCCGCGCTGACCGCCGAGCGCTTCGTCCCCGACCCGTTCTCGCCCGCGCCCGGCCGCCTGTACCGCACCGGCGACCTGGTCCGCTACGCGGCCGACGGGGTCATCGAGTTCCTCGGCCGGATCGACCAGCAGGTCAAGATCCGGGGGTTCCGGATCGAACTCGGCGAGATCGAGGCGGTGCTCGCCCAGCACCCCGGGATCCGGGCGGTCGCCGTGGTGGCCAGGGACCTGCGGCCCGGCGACCGCCGACTGGTGGCCTATCTCGTCCCCCGGGACGGCACGGCCCCCGACATCGCGGCCCTGCGCGCCTTCCTCGGCGACCAGCTCCCCGAGTACATGATCCCCTCGCTCTGGGTGGAACTTCCCGAACTGCCGCTCACCAGCAGCAAGAAGGTGGACCGCAAGGCCCTTCCGGCCCCCGAGGCGGGCCGCCCGCAGCTGGAGCGCGACTACCTCGCGCCCCGCACCCCCGCGGAGGAGCTGATCGCGCGGACCTGGGGCGAGGTCCTGGGCCTCGACCGGATCGGCGTGCACGACGGCTTCTTCGACCTCGGCGGGCACTCGCTGCTCGCCACCCGGGTGCTGGCCCGGCTGCGCCTGGCGTTCGCGGTCGAGCTGCCGCTGCGCCTGCTCTTCGAGGCGCCGACCATCGCCCTCCAGGCGGAGGCCGTCGAACGGGCGGTCGAGGACGAGATCGCCGGGCTCTCCGACGAGGAGGTCGCGGCACTGCTCGCCGAGGAGGCGTAGCACCGGCGCCCTTCATGGGGGCATCGCCCCCATGTTTCTCCCCGGGCCCTGATGGGGGCGCGGTGGCACGCCCCACGGCCGTACGGCCCCCGCCGTCCGCCCGGCAGCCAAGTGCCGGGCGGACGGCGGGGGCCGTGGACGGGCGGCGGCGCAGGTCGGCGGCGGCCGGTGCCGGCCCGGCCCGCGGGCGGGTCGGGAAATCTGGGGGCCGTCACCCGATGCCGCCGGGCGCCCACCGGTCCATGATCTCTTCCTGTCGGGGGCACGGGGCCACATCCCGAGGAGGAGCCGATGGGCGATCCGGTGAGAGTCAGCGTCGTCGCGCAGGACCCGGTGCTGGAGGCCGGTGCGCGGATCAGCTTGCAGTGTCACGGCGACATCGCGGTGGCGCTGCCCGGGGAACAGGCGCAGGTCGCGGTCATCATGGTGGACCGGGTGACCCCGCAGGTGATGGAGACGGTGCGGGCGGCACGGGAGGCGGACCAGCGCCGGGAGGTCGTCCTGGTCGCCACGGAGCTGGCGGCCGGCGACGCGGTCCAGGCGTTCACGGCGGGCACCCGGGGGCTGCTGCGCCGCTCCGAGGCGACCGCCGAGCGGCTGGCGTGGACGGTCGTGGCGGCCGCCGCCGGCGACTGCACGCTGCCGCCCGACCTGCTGGACGGGCTCCTGGAGCACCGGGAGGCGGGTGGCACCCGCCGGGCGGGTGCGGGCGGGCCGGCGGCGCCGGCGGGGTGGGAGCTGTCGGAGCGGGAGCAGGCCGTCCTGCGGCTGGTCGCCGACGGCCGGGAGACCGAGGAGATCGCGCGGGAGCTGTGCTACTCCTCCCGCACCGTGACCACCGTGGTGCACGACGTCACCCGGCGGTTCCGGCTCCGCAACCGCGCCCACGCGGTGGCCTTCGCCCTGCGGGCGGGTCTGCTGTGATCGCGGCGACGACAGCCGCGCCGGCGGCCGTCCTCCCCACCGCGGGGCCCAGGGTGCGGGTGCGGTCGAGCGACGCGGTGGCGCGGGCGGCGGTGGAGGCCAAGCTGACCGTCGCGGGGCTCCGGCCCGACCACGCGCCGGACCCGTCCTCGCGGGACGTGCTGGTGGCCGTCGGCGACACCGCGGAGCGCGCGATCGAGGCCTGCCGCCCCGCGTTGCCAGGCGGTGGTGAGCGGCTGCTGGTGGTGGTGGCCGACGTGCTGTCCCGGCACAGCGCGCTGCGGGCGCTGCGGGCGGGCGCGCGGGCCATCCTGCTGTCCGCCGAGGCGACACCGGCCCGGCTGGCCGCGGCCGTCCACTCGGCCCACCGCGGCGAGGGCCGGCTGTCCCACCCGGTGCTGGCCTGCCTGCTCGACGGGTCGCCGGAGCCGCCCGGCCCCGGAGGGCACCCGGGCACCTCGCCGCTGACCGGCCGCCAGACCGAGGTGCTGCGGCTGATGGCGGACGGCCACGGCAACGAGGCCATCGCCCGGACGCTGCGCTGCTCCAAGCACACCGTCAAGAACGTGATCTACGAGCTGATGGGCCAGCTCCAGGTGCACAACAGGGCCCACGCGGTGGCCCACGCCGTGCGGACCGGGCTGATCTGACCCGCCGGCCGGTGCGGGTCCCGGTCCCGGAACCCGGACCGGGCCCCGCACCGGGACAAACGCGCAGTGACACCGGCGCCGAGGGCTGCCGCTCGTTCCCTGGTACCGGGCCGTGCTCCGGCGACACGCTGCTCCTGCCGATGTCCGTCCGGCGGGCATGGCGAACCCTCACTCCACCCGTGGGCGGCGCCACGAGCACTCCACCGCGGGTTCGATCGCTGCCGAGAGGACCTGATGGACATCACCCAGGACACCCGGAACACTGGCCAGGAGCCTTTGCCGGAGCACGAGTTCAAGGTCTTCGAGGAGCTGGAGTCGGAAGTCCGGCTGTACTGCCGCACGTTCCCGGCCGTCTTCGAGCGGGCCAAGGGCGCCGAGCTGCACACCGAGGACGGCCGTACGTTCATCGACTTCTTCTGCGGCGCCGGGACGCTCAACTACGGGCACAACAACGACGCCATCAAGGCCCGGGTGGCCGAGTACCTCGCCGCCGACGGCATCACGCACGGCCTGGACATGTACACCGTGGCCAAGCGGGAGTTCCTGGCCGCCTTCGCCGACACCGTGCTGCGGCCCCGCGGGCTGGACTACAAGGCGCAGTTCACCGGCCCGACCGGCACCGACGCCGTGGAGGCCGCGCTCAAGCTCGCCCGCAAGCAGACCGGCCGCACCGGCCTGGTCGCGTTCACCGGCGCGTACCACGGCATGTCGCGCGGTTCGCTCGCGGTGACCGGCAGCCGCCGGGCCCGCCGGGCGGGCGGGGTCAGCGGGCAGGACGTCACGTTCATCCCCTACGAGGACGGCCCGCAGGGCCCGTTCGACTCGATCGGGTACCTGGAACGGCTGCTCGCCGACTCCTCCTCGGGCGTCGACCTGCCGGCCGCGGTGATCCTGGAGCCGATGCAGATGGAGGGCGGGGTCTACCCGGCGAGCGCCGGGTGGCTGCGCGCCCTGCGCGAACTCACCGAGCGGCACGGCATCCTGCTGATCCTCGACGAGATCCAGGCGGGCTGCGGCCGCTCGGGCCGGTTCTTCTGCTTCGAGCACGCCGGGATCACCCCGGACGTGGTGACGCTGTCCAAGTCGCTCAGCGGCTACGGGCTTCCGCTGTCGCTGGTGCTCTTCAGACGGGAGCTGGACGCCTGGGAGCCTGGTGAGCACACCGGGACGTTCCGCGGCAACCAGCTGGCCTTCGTCGCCGCCACCGCGGCCTGCGAGCTGTGGCGGCAGGACTCCTTCCACACCGGGCTCGCCGCCGGGACCGCCCGCCTGGACCGGTTCCGCGGCGAACTGGACGGGCTGGGGCAGGGCCTGGTGACGCGCGGGCTCGGGATGGCGCTCGGCATCGACCTCGGGGCCGCCGGCGGCCCCGAGCGCGCCAAGCGGCTCCAGCGGTACGCCTTCGAGCAGGGGCTGATCGTCGAACTGTGCGGCCGTGCGGACGAGGTGGTCAAGCTGCTGCCGCCGCTGACCGTCGACCCCGCGCTGCTCGACCGGGGCCTCGACGTACTGCGGCAGGGCCTGCAAACGATCTGACATCCCGTCCCGTCACGGAAGGAGAAGGCCATGTCCCGTCCGCCACGCCGCCACCTGATCTCGATCGACGACCTCGGCTTCGAGGAGATGCACCGCATCGTGCAGCGGGGCGCCGACTTCGCCGCCGGCCGGCGCGAGGACGCCCGCCTGCCGCGCGACACGGTGGTGGGCGTCCTGTTCCGCAGGACCTCCACCCGCACCCGTACCGCCTTCTCGGCCGGAGCGCTGCGGCTGGGCGGCCGGTTGATCACCTACGGCCCCGACGACCTCCAGGAGAACACCGGGGAGACGGTCGAGGACACCGCCGCCGTGCTGTCCCGGATGCTCGACGTGCTGGTGGCCAGGACCGCGGGCAGCGAGGCCGAGCTGCGGGCCTTCGCCGCCCAGGAGCGGATGGCCGTCGTCAACGCGATGAGCGCCGCCGAGCACCCCACCCAGGCGCTCACCGACCTCACCACGCTGCTCGGCCGGTTCGGGCGGATCGAGGGCCTGCGGGTGCTCTACGCCGGCGAGGGCAACAACACCGCCTCGGCGCTGACGCTGGCGCTGTCCCGCTACCCGGGGACGGCGCTGTACCTGCGCACCCCGGACGGCTACGGGGTCGAGCGGCGCTACCTCGACCGGGCCGCCGAGTACGCGGCGGGCAGCGGCGCGCTGGTGGAGCAGCGGCACGACATGGCCGACCTGCCCGAGGTCGACGTGGTCTACAGCACCCGCTGGCAGACCACGGGCACCACGAAGGCCGACCCCGACTGGCGGCTCGCCTTCGAGCCGTTCCGGGTGGACAAGGCCGTCATGGACGCCAGCCCCGGCGCGCTGTTCATGCACGACCTGCCCGCGCACCGCGGCGACGAGGTGACCGCCGAGGTGCTCGACGGGCCCGCCTCGATCGCCTTCGAGCAGGCCGAGAACAAGTACCACAGCGCCCGCGCGGTGCTGGAGTGGTGCGTCGGCGGCCCGGAGGACAGCGGCCCCGGGAACGGCGGCCTGGAGGACGGCGGCCCGGCGGGAGACGGCCCGGAGTGATCCCGGCGAAGGGGCCGCCTCCCGGAATCCACCGGGAGGCGGCCCCTTCGGCGTGTCCGGCCGCGGGCGCGCGGAAGGGCGGCTCCCCGCGGCGGAGCCGCGGGGAGCCGCCCTTCCCTGCGACCGTCAGTCCGTCTCCGCCATCAGCCGGTCGAGCACCTCGGCGAGCCCCGCGACGTGCGGCGGACGCAGCACACCGAGGTGGTCGCCGCCGACCCGGTGCAGCTCCAGGCCGCCGGGGGTCAGCTCGGTCCAGCGCGCCAGGTAGTCCCTGAAGGGCTGGCCGGAGGCCACGTCGTGCCCGCCGCCCGCGAGTTCGTCGCCGGCCAGCAGGTGCATCCGCCCCGGGTAGGGCCGGTGCCGGTAGCCGAGGGTGGCCTGGGCCAGCTCGCGCCAGACCTTGAGCCGGCCCGCCCAGAAGGTGTCACCGGGCCGGGGCGCCAGCCGGGCGCCCTCGTCGATGACGTAGTCCAGCACCTTGAGGAACTCCCCCTGGAGGAGGGCGATCTCCTCCTCCCCCACCGCCAGGTCGAGTTCGCCGAGCAGGCTCTCGCCGCGGGCGAACATCGCCACCTCCTCCCACAGGTTCCTGCGGGTGTGGCTGTCCAGGGCGGGGTCGAGCAGGGCGAAGGTGACCTGTTCGCCGTCGCGGTGCAGCCGGTGCGCCAGTTCGCTGGTGACCGGTCCGGCGCCGCACCAGCCCAGCAGGTGGTACGGGCCGGTGGGCCGGATGGCCCGGATCCGTCCGAGGAACTGCTCGGCGACGCTGCCGATGCTCTGCGGGGAGGCGACGTCGCGGTGCAGCCCCGGCCACTCCAGGCCGACCACCTGCCGGTCCTCGGCGAGGTGTTCGGCGAGGTGGACGTACCACTGGGCGCCGCCCGGGTAGACGCAGAACAGCGGTGCCCGGTCACCCTCGCGCCGCAGCCACAGCACGGAGTCCGCGAGGCCGTCCGCGGCGTGCGCCGGGTCGGCGGCGCGGGCGGGCGCGAGGTCGGCGGCGACGGCGGGGTCGATCGCCCGGGCCAGCTCGGCGACCGTGCGGTGCTGGTAGAAGTCCCGGAAGGCGACCGCCGTCCCGTGCTCCTCGCGGAGCCTGACGATCACCCGCATCGCGATCAGCGAATGCAGGCCGAGGTCGGTGAAGGAGTCGTCCACGCCGATCCTGGGCAGGCCGAGCACCTCGGCGAGGGCCGCCGCCAGCAGGCCCTCGACCGCGGTGCGCGGCGCCAGGTACGGGGTGGCGGGGAGGCTGTCGGCGTCGGGCTCGGGCAGGGCGCCCGGGTCGACCTTGCCGCTCGGGGTGAGCGGCAGGGCGTCCAGCAGGACGAAGCCGGACGGGACGAGGTACTCGGGCAGGTGGCCGAGCAGCCAGTCCCGCAGCTCGGCGGCCCCGGTGACCGTGCCGTCGCGCGGCACCACGTAGGCGACCAGGCTGCGGTCGCCGCCGGGCGCGGTGCGCACCCGGACGGTGGTCTCACGGACCGCCGGGTGGCGGCGGAGCACGCCCTCCACCTCGCCGGGCTCGACCCGGTAGCCGCGGATCTTCACCTGGTTGTCGGCCCGGCCGCCGAACTCCAGCAGGCCGTCCTCCCGGTGGCGGGCCAGGTCGCCGGTGCGGTAGAGCCGGGCGCCCGGCACCGCCGCGTACGGGTCGGGGACGAAGCGGTCGGCGGTCAGCCCGGGCCGCTCGGCGTAGCCGCGGGCCAGCTGGGCGCCGCCGATGTACAGCTCGCCCGTGACGCCGGCCGGGACGAGCCTCAGATCGCGGTCGAGGATCCGCATCACGGTGTTGGCCACCGGCCGGCCGATCGGCACCGGGCCCGCGGGAAGCCGGTCGGCCGTGGACTTCAGGATGCAGCAGCCGACGGTGGCCTCGGTCGGGCCGTAGTGGTTGACCACCGCCGTGGCCGGGGCGTGTTCGGTCCAGGCGCTGAGCGCCTCGCGGGTGAGTTCCTCGCCGCCCACCACCAGCCGGTCGGTGGCGGCGGCGAGCGCGGCGGGCGCCAGGGTCTGGTTGAGCAGCGCCAGGTGCGTCGGGGTCAGCTTGACCAGGCCGAATCCGCCGCGTTCCAGGGCGGCCACCAGGCCGTCCAGGCCGGGGGTGCCGTCGTCCTCGGTGAGGGTGACCGGCCGGCCGGACAGCAGGGCGGGGAAGAGCGAGGTGACCGGCAGGTCGAAGGTCATCGCGGAGTACAGCGGGGAGCCGGTGCCGCGCACGTCCGGGAACTCGGCCGCCGCCCAGGAGGCGTAGTTGACCAGGGAGCGGTGCTCGATCATCACGCCCTTGGGGGTGCCGGTGGAGCCCGAGGTGTAGACGATGTAGGCCAGGTTGCCGGGCGTGGCGACCGGGCCGAGGTCGCCCGGGTCCAGCGCGTCGAGTTCCGCGTCGCGGTCGAGCAGCACCGTCCCGGCGGGGTGGCCGGCGACCAGGCCGGCCAGCTCCTCCTGGGTGAGGACGGCCGCGGCGCCGGTCTCGGTGAGCACCCCGGTCAGCCGCCGGGCGGGGTGGGCCGGGTCGAGTGGCAGGTAGGCGGCACCGGCCTTGAGCACCCCGAGCAGCGCCGCGACCAGGTCGGGGCCCCGGCGCAGCAGCACGCCGACCTTGGACTCGGGGCCGACGCCGAGCCCGCGCAGCCGCCGGGCGATCCGGTTGGCCCGGGCGTTGAGTCCGGCGTAGTCGACGGTGCCGCCGTCGGCGCGGTGCAGCGCGACGGCGTCCGGGGTGCGGGCGGCCTGCCGCTCGAACAGCTCGTGCACGCAGGCGTCCGGGACCGCCGTCCGGGGCCCGGTCGCGTAGCGGTCCAGCAGTTCACGCTCCTCGGCGGCGAGGGCGTCGGCCCCGGCGTCGCCCTGCGGGTCGGCGGCCATCGCCTCCAGGATCCGCCGGTACAGCCCGGCCAGCCGCTGCCCGTTGGCACGGCTGATCCGCTCGGGGCGGCCGTAGAGGACGAACACGCCGGGGAAGGTCGAGGCGTCCAGCGCGAACTCGTTGGGGCTGACGTCGACGACCTTGTCGGACTCGATCTGCCGGTCGTCCAGCACGTGGAAGTCCAGGTAGGTGAAGGACACCTCGATCAGCGGGGTGCCGTCGCCCCAGGCGCGCTGCATCTCGGGCAGCGGGAAGCGGCGGTGCGGCCAGGCCGCCACCTCGGCGGCGAAGACCCGCCCCACCAGCTCGCGCCACGTGCCGCCGGTCAGTTCGACGCCGAGCGGCACGGTGTTCAGGTGCATGCCGCGCACCAGCTCGCCGCCCTCCGTCTCCAGGCGGCCGTTGAAGACCAGTCCGCTGTGGAAGCGGTGGCTGCCGCTGATCGTGGCCATCGCCTTCAGGTGCGCGGCGAACAGCACGCTCTTGAGCGGCACCCCGGCGGCGGCGGCCAGAGCGCGCAGGCCGGGCTCCAGGTCGCGGAACGGAACGGCGACCTGGTACGGCTGCTCGCCGGCCGCCGGATCGGCGGCCCAGGACGGCGGCAGCACGACGCGCTCGAAGCCGGCCACCCCCTGCTGCCAGAACGTCCGGTCCTCGGCACTGGCGAGGGAGCGCCGCTCCAGCGCGATGTGGTCGGCGTAGCGGACGGTGTGCCGCTGCCCGGCGGCGGCCGGGGCCTGCCCGGCGCGGATCGCCCGGTAGTCGCGCATCACCTCGTCGATCAGCGAGTGGTGGCTCCAGCCGTCGAGGATCGCGTGGCACTCGATGAAGGAGAACGTCCAGCGGTCGTCGGCGGTCTGGTGGACGTGGAAGCGCAGCATCGGCGCCCGGCCGACGTCGAAGGGCGTCCGGCGGGTCCGGGCGGTGAACTCCGCCAGCTCGGCGCTGACCCGCTCCTCGTCGAGCCCGCGCAGGTCGTCGTAGCCGACCTCCAGGGTCGCGTCGGCGTGGACGAGCTGGAGCGGCTCGGAGTAGCCGGTGAGGTCGAAGGCGGTGCGCAGGATCTCGTGCCGCCGGACGAGCAGGGCGGCGGCCTCCCGCAGCGCGGGCAGCGCGAACGGCGCGTCGTCGACGAACGGGAAGAGCGTGATGTTGTGGTAGGGGCTCTCGTCCCGGTCCGCGAGCATCTGGTAGACCATCGCGGCCTGCACCATGGCGAGCGGGTAGGCGTCCACCAGGCCGGGCGGAAGGGCGGCGCGGTCGGCGTCCGGGAGCAGCGCGAACGGCGCCACCCGCTGCTCCTCCACGCTGGCGGGTCCGCCGGGCCTGGCGAGGTCGGCGAACCGGGCCAGGCCCTCGACGCTCTGGTGGACGAGCAGGTTCTGCACCGTCAGGTCGATCCCGCGCCGCCGCAGCGCGCCGACGACCTTGATCGCCCGGATCGAGTCGCCGCCCAGGTGGAAGAAGTTGTCGAGGGCGCCGACCCGGGGCAGTCGCAGCACCTCGGCCCAGGTCTCGGCGACGGTCTGCTCCGTGCCGGTCCGCGGGGCGACGTGTTCGGGGCCGCCGAGGCCGCGGTGGGCTTCGGGGGCGGGCAGGGCGCGGCGGTCGATCTTGCCGTTGGCCGTCATCGGGAAGGCGTCCAGCGGGACGAGGATCGCCGGCACCATGTAGCCGAGCAGCGTGCGGCCGAGGGCGGCGCGCAGCTCCGCCACGTCGAGGGTGCGGCCCGCCCCGGGCACGACGTACGCGACCAGCCGGGCCTCCCGCTCGTCGGGGCGGCGGTGCGCGATCACCAGGCTGGTCTCCACCCCGGGGAGCGCGCCGATGGCCGCCTCGATCTCGCCGGGTTCGATCCGGTGGCCGCGGATCTTCAGCTGGGCGTCGGCCCGGCCGGTGAACTCCAGTTCGCCGTCGGCGCCGTAGCGGGCGAGGTCGCCGGTGCGGTACATCCTGGCGCCCGGGGTGGTGGCGTACGGGTCGGGCAGGAAGCGCTCGGCGGTCAGCGCCGGGCGGTGCAGGTAGCCGCGGGCGAGTCCTGGGCCCGAGACGTGGAGCTGGCCCCGGACGCCGATCGGCACCGGGTTGAGGTCCGCGTCGAGGAGGTGGAGCCGCAGGTCGCCGAGCGGGCGGCCGATCGGGCTGCGCCTGGCACCGCCGGTCTCCTCGGCCCGCACCGGGCGGTAGGTGACGTGGACGGTGGTCTCGGTGATGCCGTACATGTTGACCAGGACGGGCCGCCGGTCGCCGAACCGGTCGAACCAGGGCGCCAGTTCGGCCACGTCCAGCGCCTCGCCGCCGAAGACGACGGTCCGCAGCGAGAGCGCCTCCGGCCCGAGGCCGGCCAGCGCGACGGCCTCCTGGAGGCCGCGGAAGGCGGAGGGGGTCTGGTTGAGCACGGTGACGCGCTCGGTGACCAGCAGGTCGAGGAAGTCCTGCGGCGAGCGCGAGACGGCGAACGGCACCACCACGGCCCGGCCGCCGTTCAGCAGCGCGCCCCACAGCTCCCAGACCGAGAAGTCGAAGGCGTAGGAGTGGAACAGCGTCCACACGTCCTCGGGGCCGAAGCCGAAGTCCTCCTGGCAGGAGCGCAGCAGGCGCAGCACGTTGGCGTGGGTGACCGGGACGCCCTTGGGGGCTCCGGTGGAGCCGGAGGTGTAGATGACGTAGGCGGTGTTGCCGGGATCCGCCCGCGGGGCCGGGTCGGTGTCGGGCCAGTCCTGGCCGGTCTCGTCGAGCAGCAGGGTGGTGACCGTCTCCTCGCCCGTGCTCCGGTCGGTGACCAGGGCGGTCACCCCGGCGTCGGCGAGGATGTAGGCGAGCCGGTCGGCCGGCTGGCCCGGGTCCAGCGGGAGGTAGCCCGCGCCGGACTTGAGCACGCCGAGCAGGGCCACCACGAGGTCGAGCCCGCGGTCGCAGCGCACGCCGACCAGGCTCTCCGGGCCGGCGCCGAGCGCGCGCAGCCGGTGGGCGAGGCGGTTGGCCCCGGCGTTCAGTTCCGCGTACGTCAGCGAGACGCCGTCGCAGGTGGCGGCGAGGGCGTCGGGGGTGCGCTCGGCCCACTGCCGGAAGACCTCGGGCAGGGTCTCCTCGGCGGGGTAGCTGCGGCCGGATCCGCCCCAGGAGGCGAGGAGTTCGCGTTCGGCGGCGGGCAGCAGGTCGAGCCGGCCGACCGGCCGTCCTGGCTCGGCGGCGATGCCGGCCAGCAGCCGCAGGTAGTGCCCGATGGTCCGCTCGATCGTCGCCCGGTCGAACAGCGCGGTGGCGTACTCCAGTTCGCCGGTGACGGAGCCGTCGGCGGTGGTGGTGAGCGCGAGGGTGAGGTCGAACTTGGCGGTGTGCCAGTCGACCGGCCGCTGCTCGGCGCGCAGCGCGCCCGGCTCGGCCTGGGTGTGCGCGGCGAGCTGGAAGACCACCTGGAAGATCGGGTTGCGGGAGGGGTCGCGCTCGGGCGCCAGCTCGTCGACCAGCCGCTCGAACGGGGTCTCCTGGTGGGTGAACGCGCCGAGCGCGGTCTCCCGGACGCGGCCGAGCAGGTCGAGGAAGGACGGGTCGCCGGAGAGGTCGGTGCGCAGTGCGACGGTGTTGGCGAACAGGCCCACCATGGGCTGGGTGTCGGCCTGCTCCCGGCCCGCGACCGGGGTGCCGACCACGACGTCGCTCTGCCCGCAGCCGCGGCCGAGCAGCAGCTGGAAGGCGGCCAGGAACACCATGAACGGGGTGGCGCCCTGGGCGCGGCCCAACTCCACCAGGGGATCGGCCAGTTCGGCCGGTACGGTGAACGTCTCGATGGCGCCGGCGGCGTCCCGGACCGGACCGCGGGGCCGGTCGGTCGGCAGATCGAGCGGCGTGAGGTCGGCCAGGGCGCCGCGCCAGTAGGCGAGTTGACCGGCCAGCCGGTCGCCGGACAGGTGGGCGCGCTGCCAGGCGGCGAAGTCCGCGTACTGTACGGCGGGCGGGTCGAGCGGGCTCGGCCGGCCGGCCGCGTACGCCTCGTAGAGCTGCCCGAGTTCGCCGAGAAGGACGTCCTCCGACCAGCCGTCCGAGGCGATGTGATGGATGGTCAGCAACAGTGCGCACTCATCGCCGGCGAGCCGGGCGAGCAGCGCCCGGACGGGGTGCTCGGCGGCCAGGTCGAACGGCCGCCGGCCGTCCTCGGCCACCAGCTCGGCGAGCCGCCGCTCCGCCGGCTCCGGCTGCTCCCACCGCTCCGGCTCGGCGGACCCCAGGTCGACGGTGGTCAGGGCGATCGGCCCCGGGGCGTCGATCACCAGCACCGGCTCGTCGTCCACGGCCGGGTAGCGGGTGCGCAGCACCTCGTGCCGGGCGACCAGTGCGTCCAGCGCCCGCCGCAGCGCCACCCGGTCCACCGGTCCTGGCAGCCGCAGCAGCAGCGGCATCAGGTACTCGGTGCCGCCGGGCCTGAGCCGGTCGAGCACCCACATCCGGTGCTGCGCGAACGACAGCGGGAGTGCGCCGTCCCGGGGCACCGGGGCGATCCCATCCTGCCGCTTCTTCGTCAAGCCGCGCAGGCGTCGCTGCAGCAGCTCCGTGCGGGAGCTCGGGCTCGTGCTCATCCTTCGCCTTCCTGTGCGTGCGACGGGGTCCGCGGTCCGGTGACGGTGCAGGGCCTGTCCCTCGGGTCCTTGCCGGCCGGGCGTCAGCCTGCCGACTGCGGGAAGCGGGCGGCAGGGTCAGCACGGCCGAGGTTGCGGCGGCGGACTGCGCGCGTGACTGCCGGTCCTTCTCTGGGCCCGGGGCGGCCGACCTCCCAGCATCGACCCATGACCGACACCGTGCGCGAGGAAGTCCCCGAGAAAGTCCCGCCGTTGGCGCGCAACCGGGACTTCCTGCTGCTCTGGCAGGGAGCGGCGGTCTCCGGGCTGGGCTCCAACGTCTCCGGCGTGGCCTATCCGCTGCTGGTCCTCGCGCTGACCGGCTCCCCGGCCGACGCCGGGTTCACCGGCTTCCTCGCGCTGCTGCCGCACCTGCTGTTCCAGCTCCCGGCGGGAGCGCTGGTCGACCGCTGGAACCGCAGGCAGACGATGATCTGGTGCGACGTGCTGCGCTTCCTGGCCATCGGCAGCGTCGCGGCGGCGCTGTTGCTGGACCGGCTGTCGCTGCCGCACATCCTCGCGGTCGGCTTCGTCGAGGGCACGCTGACGGTGTTCTTCCAGATCGCCGCCTCGGCGGCCGTCCCCAACGTGGTGCACCCGTCCCAGCTCGCCACCGCGCTCTCCCGCAACGAGGCGCGGGCCCGCGGCGCCACGATGCTCGGCAAGCCGCTGGGCGGCCTCCTGTTCGGCCTCGGCCGGGCGGCGCCGTTCCTCTTCGACGCCGCCAGCTACCTGTGGTCGCTGGTCTCCCTGCTGCTGATCCGCACGCGGTTCCAGGCCGAGCGGAGCCCCCGCGGCGGCCCGCTGCACCGCGAGCTCACGGAGGGCGTCCGCTGGCTGTGGCGCCATCCGTTCATCCGCACCACGACCTTCCTGATCGCGGGCAGCAACCTGCTGTTCCAGGCGGTCTTCCTGACGGTCATCATGATGGCGCGCGGCCAGGGCGCCTCGTCGGCCTCGATCGGCCTGATGTTCGGCCTGGGAGCGGTCGGCGGGGTGCTCGGCTCCCTGGTGGCGCCCGGGCTGGAGCGCCGGCTGTCGATGCGGGCCGTGGTGGTCGGCGCCAACTGGGTCTGGGCACTGCTGGTTCCGCTGCTCCTGGTGGTCCACGGCCCGTACCTGCTCGGCGCGGTGTACGGCCTGATGTGCTTCGTCGGCCCGGTGTGGAACGTGGTGACGTCCGCCTACCAGCTCGCCGTCACGCCGGACGCCATCCAGGGCCGGGTGCTCGGCGCCGTCGGCCTGGTCGCCTACGGCGCCGTCCCGCTCGGCTCGCTGATCGGCGGCCAGCTGCTCTCCCGGATCGGCGCGGACTCCACCGTGGGGGTGCTGGCCGCCTGGATGGTCCTGCTCGCCGCGACCGCCGCTCTCAGCCCCTCGGTGCGCTCCGCCCCCTCGCTCTCGGGCGCCGCCGCCGAGTCCGCTCCGACCGCCTGACCCGGGGCCCCGGCGGCAGGGCGCGCGTGCTGCTCCTGCTGCCCGTTTGTCTCTTGCCGCCGTTCCCCGGCGCCCGGCAGGCTCACCCCGTCGCAGTGTCAAACCCCGAGGCTAGGAGGGCCGTGATGGCCGAGGAAGCCACCGACACCTGCCCGTACCGGCTCGTCGCCCCCGACCGGCGGCATGCCCGCCGGCGCGCCGGCGGGGAGTGCCCGGCGCACCCCGGGACCGGGCGGACCGGGCGACGACCGCTGAGCCCGTGCCGCCGTACGGACAGCGGTGTCACCGGGGGCTCCCGTGCGCGGGTCTGACCAGGTGCCGGCCGGCGTGCTCCGGACCGTGGGCCGGACGCCGCTGGTCGAGCTGACCAGGATCGACCCGACCAGCCACTTCCGCCTGTTCGCCAAGCTGGAGGCGCACAACCCGGGCGGCTCCATCAAGGACCGCTCCGCGCTGGAGCTGCTGTCCGAGGGCATCCGCTCGGGCCGACTGGTCCCCGGCCGGTCGGTCGTCGTCGAGTCCAGCTCGGGCAACCTGGGCATCGGACTCGCCCAGGTCTGCGGGTACTTCGGGATCCGCTTCATCTGCGTGGTGGACCCCCGTGCCAACCGCCAGAACATCGCCGTCATGCGGGCGCTGGGCGCCGAGGTCGAGGTGGTCACCAGGACCGACCCGGTCACCGGCGAGTACCTGCCGGTGCGGATCCGGCGGGTGCGCGAGATCCTCGCCACGACCGAGCACGCCTACTGCCCCGACCAGTACTCCAACCCGCTGAACCCGCGCTCGCACCACGCGACCATGCGCGAGATCTGCGAGGCCGTGCCCGACGGCCTCGACTACCTGTTCTGCGCGACCAGCTCGTGCGGAACGCTGCGCGGCTGCGCCGAGTACGCGCGGGAGCACCGCCTCCCGGTGACCATCGTGGCCGTCGACGCCGAGGGCAGCGTCATCTTCGGCCGCAGCCCCGCGCCCCGGCTCATCCCCGGGCACGGCGCGGCCGTCCGCCCGGCCCTGCACCAGGACGGCCTCGCGGACGAGGTGGTGCACGTCAGCGATCTCGACTGCGTGGTCAACTGCCGACGGCTGGCGCACCGCGAGGCGATCCTGGCCGGCGGTTCGGCGGGCGCGGTGATCGCCGCGGTCCGGCGGATGAGCGCCCGGATCCCGGCCGGCGCGACCTGCGCGGTGATCCTCCCCGACCGGGGCGAACGCTACCTCGACACGATCTACAACGACGACTGGGTCGCGTCGCACTTCGGCGACGTCGCCCGCCTCTGGAAGGAGAACGGCCCGGTGGCCGAGGTGACACCATGCTGATCCTGACAGCCCGTGAGGTCCGGCAGGTCCTGGACGGTGCCGAGCACCAGGTCGTCGCGGCGGTCAGCCGGGCGTACCGGCTGCACGCGGCCGGCCGGACGGTGCTCCCCCACTCGCTCTTCCTGCGGTTCCCCGAAGCGGCCCGCGACCGGATCATCGCCCTGCCCGGCTACCTCGGGAACGCCGGGGGCTCCGGGGGCTCCGGGGGCTCCGGGGGCTCCGGGGACGAGGAGCCGGTCGCCGGCATCAAGTGGATCTCCTCCTTCCCCGGCAACCTGGACGCCGGGCTGGGCGTCCTCGACCTCGCCGTCGCCGTCGCCGACCTGGTCCGCCGCAGGGCGCGGGAACAGGGCCTCGGCACGGACGTCCCGGACTTCCTCAGCCCCGAGGCGTAGGGGCCGTGACTGCGCCAGGGGCGTGCGCCGTGACGCCGCGAGGGGAGTGTGCCGCGGGCCGGTCAGTCCCCGCACAGCGCCCGGGCGAGGCCGCACAGCTCCGCACGGTCCGCGCAGCCGGTCTTCTGGAGCAGGCTGGAGATGTGCTTCTCCACCGTGCGGGGCGAGATCGACAGCCGCTGGGCGATGTCCTGGTTCCCCGGGCGCTCCACGAGCAGGGCGAACACGTCGTACTCACGCGGCGTCACCCCGACCCTCCGCAGCCCCTCCGGGATCAGCTCCCGCCCGGTGCGCCGCTGGGCGACCACCACGCCCGCCTGCCGGATCAGCGACCGGCAGGCACCGGCCACCGAGCGGACGCCGGCCTGGTGGAAGTGCTCCTCCGCGGTCCGCAGCCAGGTGACCGGGTCACCCCAGCCGTCGGCGAGGGCCGCCTCGGCGACCAGGCGCAGCCCGAGGTGACGGGCGGTCGGGAAGCCCCGGAACTCCTGCGACGCCAGCTCCACCAGGCCCGCGGCCTCCCGGCCGCGGCCCTCGCGCCCGAGCAGGACGGCCTCGGCGAGCACCAGGAACTGCCGGTTCCACGCCAGAGCCGCGGCCGGGGCCGCCAGGACCGTCGCGTACACCGAACGATCGGCGGTGTCCGCGATGACGGCGAGCAGCGGGCCGAGGCCGTGCCGTCCGCTGATGTAGAACACGCTGGGGTGCCGGTCCTCCCAGGCGGCCGAGGCGGCCAGCTCCTCCAGCGCCTGGGCGCGGTTCTCCTCCAGCAGGGCGCAGAAGGCCCGGCACAGGCCGTGCAGGACCGGCGTGAGGAAGGAGGCGGAGTCGTCGGCCCGCTCGAAGCGGAGCAGTTCCCGCTCCATCTGCCGCCGCCGGCCCTGGTGGGCGGCGACGGCTGCCGCCACCAGCAGCAGGTAGCGGTGGATGCCGAGGTTGCGCATCCGGGCGCTCGGCTCCAGGCAGCGGTCGATGATCTCCCGGGCGGCCGTGAAGTCGGCGCGTTGCAGGGCGTCCATGGCCAGCAGGCCTTCCGCGTTCTGGGCGAGGACGAGGGCGCCCAGGTCGCGGGCGGCGTCCCTGGCCTCCCGGATCCGGCGCGCGTCACCGGTGCGCAGGAAGGCGTTCCCGCCGAGCCGCAGCAGCGCCTCCACCCGCCAGACCGGCAGGGCGTGCTCCTCCGCGACGGCGAGCATCCGCTCCAGGCACGCGTCCGCGTCGTCGAAGCCGTGCTCACGGGCCAGCAGGGCGAGCAGCTGCCAGGCCTGGCAGGCCACCACGGGGAGCTTCTCGCGCTCGGCGACCTCGGCCGCCTCGCGGGCCAGCCGCTCGGCCTCCGCCCTCGCCCCGCCGTGGCCGGGCAGCAGCGCCAGGTGGCCCTCGACCACGGCGAGGGCGGCGTTCTGCCGGGGATCGCCGGCGCCGCCGAGCTGCGCACGGGCGGCGGCGAGCTGCGCCACGGTGTCGGCGGCGCGCTCGGCGATCACCGCCACCCAGGCGAGCCTGGTGTGCAGGGCGACGCGGCGTTCGATGTCCAGCGCGCCGGCCCCCGCGTCCGGCAGCGACTCGGCCAGCGCGAGCACCCGGTCCAGCTGCCCGGCCTCGGCCAGCGCGTAGACCAGCGACTCGACGACGTCGGTGCGGTCGGCCGCCGCGGCCAGCTCGTGGGCCCGCTCCAGCAGTTGCACGGCGGTGGCCGAGGCGCCCGCGGCCAGCGCCCGGCGGCCCGCCTCGGCGTACAGCAGCGCCGCGCCCGGCCCGTCGCCGCCCAGTTCCCGCAGGCGCGCCACCAGCTGGCAGCGCCCGTCCCAGAGTGCCGGGTCGGCCTCCAGGATCGCCTCGGCCGCCCGCCTGGCCAGCACCGCCCGCTCGGCCGGCGGCAGCCCGGCGAGCAGCGCCTCCGCGGTGAGCGCGTGCCGGAAGGCGTACTGGTCGACGGCGGTGAAGTCGGGGACGACGAAGCCCGAGGCGGCCGCCTCGGCCAGGTGGTCGAGCAGCAGCCGCATGCTGTGGCCGGTGATCAGTTCGAGCGTGCCGAGCGAGAAGCCGGTGCCCAGGGTGGCGGCGAGCAGCAGCAGGTCGCGCACCTGCGGATCGAGCTGCTCCAGCCGGTGCCGCAGGCCGCTGACCACGCTGGCCGGGACGGCGGCCGCCAGGTCGCCTGCGACCCGCCAGCCGCCGTCGTCCTGGCGCAGCGCCCCCGAGCTGACCATCTCGGTGAGCAGTTCCTCGACGAGGTAGGGGTTTCCGTTGCTGAAGGTGCTCAGCCGGTCGACGACGGCGGCGGGCACCTGCTCGGAGCGCAGCTCCAGGCAGCCGGCGGCGAGCGCGCCGATCTGGCGCGTGCCGAGCGGCTCCAGGGCGGCCAGCGAGGCGACCCGGCGCCGCTCGCCGCCCCGGGCCAGCTCAAGGGCGGCTCCCGGCTCGGGCCGCAGCGTGGCGACCAGGAGGATCGGCAGTCCCGCCAGGTTGTCGACCAGGTAGTCCACCACGGCGATGGTGTCCGAGTCGGCCTCGTGCAGGTCCTCCAGGACGAGCAGGCAGCCGCCGTCCCGGCCGAGCACGGTGAGCAGCCGCAGCATCGCCTCGGCCAGCTCGACCGCGCTCTCCGGGTAGCCGGGCACGGCGGTGTGCCGCCACTCCGGGATCACCCGGCCCAGGGCGGGACGGTAGGGTTCCAGCTCCGGGTCGTCGGGGACACCGATGACCCGGAAGCGGGAGTTCAAAGCCTCGATGAGCGGGCGGTACGCGATCCCGGCACTGGTCGGGCTGCCGCGTCCGCGCAGCACCGGCAGGCCCAGTGACTCGGCCCGGCCGGCGCAGTCCCCCGCCAGCCGGGACTTGCCGATCCCCGCCTCCCCCGCCAGGAAGACCGCGTGACCCGCATTGTGCTGAAGATCACTCAGGACACGCTGGATCAGCCCGAGTTCGCTCTCGCGGCCGATGGTCGTCGGGGATGTGTTGCGCACATTTGCAGGCTACTGTGCCGAACTTGTGCTGAGTAGTGATCTCCGTAGGAAGATAATCTTGCTTCCTCGGGAACACCGGCCTGTTCCGGCCGGTCCGCCCGACTGGACGGTCAGGGGCGCTCGTCAGCGACCGGGACGACGATGGTGGTCCACCCGACGGTGGTACGGAACGCCGAGGGCGCGTGCAGCAGCCGGGACCGGCGGCCGAGCGCACCGCCGCCGCGCAGCCGGATCTCACCCGCCGGGTGGTCGGCGGTGGCTCTGTTCCCGCCGACGGGCTGCTGTGCGTGCGGCGCGAGGTCGGTGGTGTTCATGAACGGTGTCCTTCCGCTGAGGATGGTCTCGGGGGCGACGTCAGATGGTCCCGGAGGTGACCGCACCTCCGGACACGGGTCGGGCCTGCGGGGTTTCGAGGCCCCGTGATGGTTCGGAGACCGACGGTGGTTCAGGGGCCGGTGCCCGCATCAGCAGCACCGACGGGACGCGGTCGGCGAAGCCGAGCCGCAGCAGGCCGTGGCCGAGGCCGGCCAGGCCGGTGAGCAGTCCGGGCGACGCGATCCCGCCGGAGGCCGCGCGGCGCGGGCCGCTCCGGACCGCACCGGCGGCCCGGTCCCGCGGGGCCGGACGGCCGGGCGTCAGGTGCAGCAGCTCCAGCGCGCCCCACTCGCCGTGGCACAGGCCGGGGTCGGGCAGCGGTCCGGCGCCCGCGAGCCGCCCGAGGGCCTCGGCGACGGCCTCGGCCGGCCCCGGGTCCGCCATCGCCTCGGCCCGGTCGGCGACCGCCAGCGCCACCCCGGACAGACCCGCGCACCAGGAGAGGTCCGCTCCGGCGGACGGCAGCGCGGCCACCGCCGACCGCAGCGCGGCCAGCCCCGCCCGGCGGTACCGCTCGCCTCCGCCGGCGGCGGCGAAGCCGAGCAGCGCCCAGCCGACCCCGGCGGCGCCGGTGGCGAAGCCCGGCGCCGCCGGGACGGGCGCGGCGGCGAGCCGGTCGGCGCAGGCACCCGCGCCGCGCCAGAGTTCGGCCGACGGGCGCACCCGGTGCGCGGCCAGCAGCGCGGCCAGGCCACCCGCCGTACCGTCGAGCACACCGGTCGGCCGCTCGGCCCCGGCGGCCCGGACGGTCAGCGCGGCCGCCGGACCGGTCAGGGCGCGCAACCCGGCGTCGTCCAGGGCGGCCGCCGTCAGGGTGAGGGCGTGCAGGATGCCGCCGAGCCCGGTGAAGCCGCCCGAACCGACCGCGCCGAGGTCCTCGTCCGGGAGCGCGGCGAGGCGGTCGAGCAGCTCCGGCACCGGGCGCAGCGCGTCGAGCGCCGTCCCGGCGTAGCGGTCATCGCCGGTGACGGCGGCCAGCTGGGCGAGGAACAGGGCGATCCCCGGGTATCCGTGCCCCAGGTCGGCACCGCAGGGCCCGAGCCTGCGGTACCGCTCGCCGAGCAGTTCCGTGCCCAGCCAGTTCGCCCGTCCCCGCGCCCGGTGGGCCTGCCCGACCAGCAGGTCGCCGAGTTCCCGGGCGGCGGCGAGCAGCAGTTCGGGGGCGGGCGGTTCGCCGAGGTGCGGGCCGGGCACGTCGGCACCCGGGCCCGGCACGGCCGCGGGGTGAGCCGCTTCCGCGGCACGGCAGGCCAGCGACGCCCGGACGATCCGCTCCTGCCCGGCGAGGCCGGCCTCGTCCATCGCCGCGAGGCGGTCCGTCACCCGGGCCAGTCCCGGCCGGTCGAGGGCCCCGGGGATGCGGGTGCCGGTGCCGCTCCACAGGTCGACGCGGCCGGGGCGGGCGGTGAACACCGGCACGTCGCCGTCCCACAGTTCGGCGACCTCGTGGTCGAGCAGTCCCGGCCAGCCCTGGTCGTCCACGGCGTCCGTACCGAGCAGCCGCAGCAGTCCCTCCCGCTCGCCCGGCTCCCGCAGCACGTCGGGGTGGGTGGCCTCGGCGAGGACCGTCGCGTAGACCTGGGTGGCCCGGGTGACCACCCTGACCTCGTCGTCGGCGAAGCGGCGCAGCAGCCCGGTCAGCTCCCGCCGGCCCGCCAGGATCGCGCGGTAGCCCGCGCGGAAGCCCGTCACCAGTGCCTCGGCGTGGGCGGCGGGCTCGGCGTCGGCGCCGCCCAGCCGGGGGCGGTTGGCGCCGCCGCCGACCGTGCCGGGCCGGCGGACCAGCCGCATCCCGTCGGTGCCGGCGTCCTCCCAGCCGACCGTCTCCAGCGGCGCGTGGTGGTCGGTGCCGCCGCCGAGGCCGGAGAGGTCGAGCGCCGCCTCGTCCCCGAGCACCAGGTGCGGCAGCAGGCCGGTCCGCTGGACGGAGGCCTCCAGCGCGCGGCCCGCCGGGTCGTCGGCGGCCGGGTCCTCGGGCCTGGGCGGGTGGAAGAGCGTCTCGACGTCCACCGGCACCGGGTGGTCGGCGCAGGCGATCAGGTTCTCGAAGTGCAGGTCGGTGAGGTCGAGGAGGTGGGCGAGGGCGAGCAGCGCGCCCTGGCGCCGGTAGAACCGGTCCAGCTCGGCCCGGGAGGTGCAGGGGCGGGCCTCGACGAACTCCGACCAGCCGTGGTCGGGGCGGGTCAGCAGCGCGGGTGTGCGCAACCCGGGTGTCCCGGGGCGGGCGTTGAACCAGTCGACCAGGTCGCCGAAGTGACGGTCGGCCGCGAGCGGGCGGGGCTTGTAGACCACCCGGCTGCCGTCGGCGAAGCGCAGGACGGCGACCCGGCGGCCGCGCCGGTGCGCGTCGCCGGTGGTCCGGTCCACGGCGACCAGCGGCCCCGGGTCCCGTCCGGCCAGCAGCCGGGCGACCAGGTCCGGGCGGTCGGCGGTGTACCGGGTGAGCAGCTCCGCCATGGCCTCGACGGCGTTCACACAGGTACGGCCGACCAGCAGGGCCAGCAGCGGGTACCCGGCGCACAACCGGGCCAGGCCGGACCGGGTGCCGGTGGTGGCGACGAAGTCGCGGAACCTGTCCTGCGGGGTCGCGCCCGACAGCCGTCCCTCCTCCCGGGCCCCCCGGAGCTCCAGCACCAGCGCGCGGGCCGCCAGATCGCCCAGCGCGGTGGCCGTGGCGGCGGTGAACTCCTCAGCGATCCCGGGCAGTCCGGCCGACCGGCCGACCGCCGGGCCGAGCGCGGCGAGCAGCCGCTGCCCGGCCAGGCGTGCGAACGGTGCGAGCACGAGGGCGAAGCCGGCCGTACCGGGCAGCGGCCCGGACGGCGGGACGGGGTGACCGGGTGCGGTGGCGAGAGCGGCCTCGACGAACCCGGCCGGGCCGACCTCGGCCGGGCCGAGGTGTCGCGGGCCCGGGAACGGCACCGGCGTGAGAGTCGGCGACCACCGGGGCGGGGCGACCGCCTCCGCTGTCACGAACGCTCTGTCACCGATCACGGCGAAGAGCCTGTCAGTCCGCGCGGTGACGGCGCAAGAGGTGAAATCCTGCCGGAATTACCCTACCCGGCGGCGGCCTTGAGGGGCCCTCACGTGCCCCGGGGGCCGGCGGGCGGGGCGGATGCCGGCTGAGGCCCGGAGCACGAACCGGCGGCGCTGACCGGCGGACGGGGGATGGCCCGGCAGATGTCCCGCCAGGGCCACGGCTCTCCGGCCTCGGCCGCCGTCCGCCGACGGCCCCGCGCGTCCGGTGGGGTGACCGGCGGGGTGACGGGCGGTGAGCGGGAGGCCTGGAGTGACGTCGGAGCCGCCGCATCCGCCCGAGCGGGATTGCCCGTGGCATAAGGCCGCGGGACAGGACACCGCGAGAGGGTCGCAAGAACACACAACCTGCGCAAAAAACAAGGGAGTTGATGTTCAGTCAGCTGTACCGTGGAATGAGCATGACGCTCCTGGCCGGCGCCCGTGCCCCGGGTCGGGGCCGGCCGGCCGTGGCTGCCATCGGCGCAAAGGGGGAGCTTCCTGATGGCATACGCGAAGGGTTATGACGTCTCCGACTTCCAGTCGGGCATTCCGGGAGACGCGGAGTTCGTCTTCATCAAGGCCAGCGAAGGCGGCCACACCGGCCAGTCGGGGTACGCCGGCAAGCTCGCGGACGCCCGGGGGCGGGGGCTGGTGGTCGGGCACTACCACTTCCTGCACGCGGAGAACCCGGTCGACGGCGAGGTGGAGCACTTCTGCCGGGTCGTGGGCGGGGTTCCCGCGGGCGAGCTGCTGGTGCTGGACTTCGAACCGTACGGGCAGTCGGTCGGCGACGGGGACGCGACCGCGGCGAAGAACCGCTGGCTGGCGGCGGTCAAGCAGCGCTACCCGGACCGCCTGGTCGGGCTCTACACCAACCGGGACTACTGGTTCAGGACCGACGACAACGCGGGCGACTTCCTGTGGATCGCGGACTACGTGTCCGCGGGCTCGCCGCGCATCCAGGCCTCCTGGCGCTTCCACCAGTACAGCGACGACCCGCTCGACGCGGACGTGTTCAACGGCTCGCTGGACGAGTTGAAGGCGTGGGCCGGCCTCACCCGGGCCCCCGCCCCCGAGCCGCCCGCGCCGGCGCCGGACCCCTCGCCGCAGTCGCCCGACTGGCCGGGCCTGCAACTGGTGAACCGGGACCAGTGGGGCGCGCGGCCCTGGCGCGAACCCAACGGTTCGATCCCGTACGCCGGTCCGCGCGCCGGGGTGAAGGTGCACTACCTCGGCACGGCGTACACCTTCGACACCCATGACACCTGCCCGGCCTACGTACGGCGGCTCCAGGCCTCGCACATGGACGACGACGGCTGGTCGGACATCGGCTACAGCTTCGTGGTCTGCGAGCACGGCCACGTGTTCGAGGGCCGCGGCCTGAACCGGCGCAACAGCGCCAACGGCGACGTCCCGCTCAACGAGGCGCACTACGCGGTGTGCGGACTGCTCGGGTGCTCCGGGTCGACCGAGCCGACCCCGGAGCTGCTCAACGGGCTGCGGGACGCGATCGAGTACTGCGCGCGACAGGGCCCGGCGGGCCCGGAGATCAAGGGGCACCGCGACGGCTACTCGACCGACTGCCCCGGGCCGGGCCTGTACGCCTGGGTGACCTCGGGTGCGCCGCGCCCGTCCGGGACGGTGGTCACCCCGCCCCAGCAGCCCGCGCCGCAGCCCGACCCGACCCCGGCCCGGTACCAGAACGGCATCGGCGGCCTGTCGTACGGCTACGGCGCGCACGGCCCGCACGTCACCGCCGTCGGCGAGGCGCTGGTGGCGGCGGGCTTCGGCTCGCACTACGGCGAGGGCCCCGGCCCGGACTGGACCGACGCCGACACCCTCAACTACGCCGACTACCAGCGCAGTCTGGGCTACTCCGGCGGGGACGCGGACGGCGTGCCCGGCGAGGCGACGCTGCGCCGGCTGCTCGGCGGGGCCGTCCCGCTGGCCGAGGTGTCCAAGTCGAACGTGGTCGCGGCGGCCCGGCAGGACCCGGACGCGCCCCAGGGCGCCACCACCCACGCGGACGACGTGTACACGGTGGAGCGGGCGCTCGTCGCCGAGGGGCTGCTCGACCGGCAGTGGGCCGACGGCTCGTTCGGCACCAGCACCATCGCCGCCTACTCCGCCCTGCAACGCGGGTACGGGTACAGCGGGCAGCAGGCCGACGGCGTCCCCGGCATCGACTCGCTGACCCGGCTCGGCCAGGCGCACGGCTTCACGGTCGTCGGCTGACGCCGACTGAGGAGGACCGATGTACCAACTCGCCCTGTCCCTGTGGCGCACCTGTGTGCCCTACATCGTCGCGTTCCTGGTGGTGCAGGCCGCGCGACTCGGCCTCCACCTGGACAACGCCTCCGTCACCTCCGCCCTGGTCACCGGCTTCGGCACGGTCTACTACGCGGCGTTCCGGTTCCTGGAGCACCGGTACGGGGCGACCTGGGGCTGGTTCCTGGGGGCCGCCCGGCCACCGTCCTACGAGCCGCCGGCCACCCCGGCCGCACCTGCTCCGAGCGCCCCGGCCGCACCTGCTCCGACCGCTCCGGCGACGACTCCGCCGTCCGCGCCCGAGCCCGCGACGCCCGCGCCCACTCCCCAGCCCGAGCCGACGCCGACGCCCGAGCCGACGCCGGCAGTCCCCCCGACGGCCCGGCCCGACTACCGCAACCTTCCCGAAGGCGGCTGACCGGCCCCACCCGGCACCGCCAGGGGGGTGCGGATTTCCCATGCCCACACCCCCCCACATAATTATCACAGTAATACAATTGGCTTTCCCAGTTCGGGTCTTGACGAATAGTCAACCCGAATATGAGACTGAGCCTGCCACCAATGCATCAGGACCTCGCGGCCCGTCCGCGATCCGATTCATTTCTCCGGGTCTCTTGATGCACGAAGTGAACGGAGGGGGAATTTGCCGACGACACCGACCTATCCGGGCGTCTACATCGAAGAGCTTCCCAGTGGCGTCCGTACCATCACCGCGGTCAGCACCTCGGTGACCGCCTTCGTCGGGGCCACCCGGCGCGGTCCGCTCGACCAGCCCGTCACCATCACCAGTTTCGCGGACTTCGAACGCCGTTTCGGCGGGCTCGCGAGCCAGAGCCCGGTCAGCTACGCCGTCCAGCAGTTCTTCCTCAACGGGGGCTCGCTCGGCGTCGTGGTCCGGGTCGCGGCGGCCGGCACCGGCGCCGCCGCGGGCGTCACGATCGGCTCGACGCAGACCTCCACCGCCACCCCGGCACTGGAGGTCACGGCCGTCGAGCCGGGGGCCTGGGGCGCGGCGCTGCGGGTCGCCGTGGACTACCGGACGCCGACCCCGGCCGAGACCTTCAACCTCCAGGTCTTCGACACCTCGGGCGCCGTCCGGGAGTCCTTCGCGGACCTGTCGGTCCGGGACACCGCTCCCCGGTTCGCCGAGACGGTGGTGAACAGCGGCTCGGCGGTGGTCCGGGTGAAGGTCCTGGCGGAGAGCCGGCCGGACCCGGTGGGCACCGTCTCCAAGCCGTTCGCGGCGACCCTGCCGGACCTCACCCACGAGATCCAGGTCAAGATCGGCGACGTCTCGCGGACCGTCAGGATCCACGACCCCGCCGCGGACGGCGCCGCGCCGGCCACCGTCGCCGAGCTGGCCCTGCTGCTGGAGCGCAAGCTGCGCGCACTGCCCGACGCCCCTGGCCGGCGGGCCTTCGCGGGCACCCGGGTGGGTGTGTTCGGCCGGCAGCTCCAGGTCGTGGCCGGCTCCTCCGAGCCCGCCGACGTGGTCCGCTTCCTCGGCGAGGCCGCCAACAACCTCGGGCTGGAGGGCTCGGTCAGCCCGCCGGTCCACGCGCTCGCCGGCGGCCAGGACGGCGGAGCCCCCGGCCTGACCGACCTGATCGGCAGCGAGGCGGGCAAGACGGGCATCCAGGCACTGCGCGACGTGCAGGACGTCAACCTGCTGGTGCTGCCCGAGCTGGCCGGCTACGCCTCGATCGACGACGCCGTCACGGTCGTCTCGGCCGCCCAGGCGCTCTGCGCGGAGAAGCGGATGTTCCTGATCGTCGACCCGCCGCAGGCGTGGACGACGCTGGACGCCGCCAGGGCGGGCCTGTCCGCCTTCGACTCGGTGCGCAGCGACCACGCGGCGCTGTACTTCCCGCACCTGGAGCTGGTCGACCCGCTCACCGGCCGACTGCGCGGCTTCCCCCCGTCGGGCACCGTCGCCGGGGTGATGGCGCGCACCGACGGCCGGCGGGGCGTCTGGAAGGCGCCGGCAGGCACCGAGGCCGGGCTGCCCGGGGTGCGTGCGCTGACCGTCCCGCTGACGGACCGGGAGAACGGCCTGCTGAACCCGCTCGCGGTGAACTGCCTGCGGACGTTCCCCGTGGTGGGCCCGGTGGTGTGGGGCGCCCGGACCATGGCCGGCGCCGACGTGCTCGGTTCGCAGTGGAAGTACGTCCCGGTGCGGCGCCTCGCGCTGATGCTGGAGGAGAGCCTCTACCGCGGCACCAAGTGGGTCGTGTTCGAGCCCAACGACGAGCGGCTGTGGGCGCAGATCCGGCTGAACGTGGGCGCGTTCCTGCACTCGCTGTTCCAACAGGGCGCGTTCCAGGGCACGTCCGCGCGTTCCGCCTACTTCGTCAAGTGCGACCGGGACACCACCACGCAGGACGACGTCAATCGCGGCGTGGTGAACGTCGTGGTCGGATTCGCACCGCTCAAGCCCGCGGAATTCGTGATCGTCAAGATCGAGCAACTCGCCGGACAGTTCGAGGTTTAGGATCTCCATGGTCGAGTTCACCGTCAATCCCCACCGGTTCGATCCGTACAAGAATTTCAAATTCCTGGTCGTCTGGGACGGCCGGGTCGTCGCCGGAATCAGCAAGATCAGCCCGCTGAAGCGCACCACCGAGGTGGTGAAGCACCGCAGCGGCGGCGATCCGAGCTCGCCGCGCAAGTCGCCGGGCCGCACCGACTTCGAGGCGGTCACCCTGGAGCGCGGCGTCACCCACGACCCGGAGTTCGACCGCTGGGCCAACAAGGTCTGGATGGTCGGCGCGGGCCGCGGGGCGGAGGTCTCGCTGCGGGACTTCCGCAAGGACCTGGTGATCCAGGTGCTCAACGAGTCCGGCCAGGTGGCGGTCGCCCACAAGCTGTACCGCGCCTGGCCGAGCGAGTACCAGGTGCTCGGCGAACTGGACGCCAACGCCAACGCGGTGGCGATCCAGAGCCTCAAGCTGGAGGTGGAGGGCTGGGAGCGGGACGAGGAGACGCCCGAACCGGAAGAGCCGTCCTTCCAGCAGCCGGCCTGAGCGGCGGACGATGGAACTCGCCGGACAGGCCGCCCTGTTGGCCACCTGGGAGGCCGGTCTGGCGGCCGGCCGCGCCGGACGGGCCCTGCTGCTGCACACCGTCGCCCGTCCCGGCGTCGGGGCGGCGGAGCTGCTGGCCGTGCCGCTCGGCGAGCGGGACGCCGAACTGTTCGGCCTGCGCGTCGAGTTGTTCGGCGAGAAGCTCGACGTGCGGGTCGGCTGCCCGGGGTGCGCGGAGGAGATGGAGTTCGCGTTCGAGGCCGGGCAGCTGCTCGGTGCCGCGCGGCCGGCGACCGGGCCACCGACGGCGTCCGCGCCACGGCCGGTGTCCGCACCGCAGCCGGCCACCGCACCGCAGTCGGTCACCGGGCCGCAGTCGGTCACCGAGGCACTGCGGGTGGAGCTGGACGGCTGGCGGGTCCGCTTCCGGCTGCCCACCCCCGGCGACCTGGCCGCCGCCGAACAGGCCCCCGGGGGCCTGGCCAGGGCCGTACTGCTGGAGCGGTGCGTCCTGACCGCCGAGCACGACGGGGAGCCGGTGGCCGCCCGGCAGCTCCCCGAGCCGGTCCAGCGGCGCCTGGCCGAGGCCGCCGCGGCCGCCGACCCCTGCGCGGACGTCCGGCTGAACCTCAGCTGCCCCGGGTGCGGCGAGCCGGCCCTGGCCGAGCTGGACATCGCCTCCTACCTCTGGGAGGAGCTGGACGACTGGGCCCGGGCGACCCTGCTCGACGTCCACCTGCTGGCCACCGCCTACGGCTGGAGCGAGACGGAGATCCTGGCGCTGAGCCCGCTGCGGCGCCGCTACTACCTGGAGCTGTGTGCAGATGCCTGACCACTTCGACCGCCTGGTGGCGAAGGGCGCCCCGGGCCGGGCCCCGGCCGGGGCCGAGGTGCGCGTGCGCCCGCGCCTGCCCGGGCCGTTCGAACGGCTCGACACGCTCGGCCCGGCGCTGCCGGCCGTCCACGAGGAGCCGGCCGTACCGGGCCGTACCGTCGGGCCGCCGGTCTCCGCACCGCTCCCCCGGCCGACGGCGGCGCCGCGCCCGGCACCGGCCGGGGGAGCGCCCCGGGCGGCGGCCGGCGACGACCGGCCGGCGGCCGCCGCGCCCGTCCTCCCGCTGCCGCGCCCGCCGCTGCTGGTCACGCCGCCGAACGCCGCCGCCGCACCGGCCGCCGAGCCGGTGGTACGGGCCGCGGCCGCCCGCCCGGCAGCCGGCCCGTCCGTCGCCGTACCGCCCCGGGCGCCCGCGCCCGGGCTGCCCACCACGGCACCGCCGACGCCGGTACGGCCCGATCTCTCACCGGCCTCCGGACGGCGGGCCGCCGTGGCGGCCGCCCCGGGCCGCGCCTCAGGGAACGCCGCCCGCGGCCGGCAGCGGCCCGTCGAACAGGCGGTCCGGGTCCTGATCGGACGGGTCGAGGTCAAGGCCGCCGAGCGCACCCCGGCCGCCCCGCGCAGGCCCGCGGCGGCCCGCCGGGCCCCCGCCCTCGACCTGGACGAGTACCTCGGCCGGGAGCCCTCATGACCGGACGGGAGGACCCATGAGCAACCACCTCGCGATCGCGACCGTCAGCGAGGCGCTGCGGCTGCTCATCAGCCGCGCGCTCTCGCCCGACATCCCGTTCGCGGTCGAGGTCGGCACCCGCAAGCCGCCGACCGAGCCGCCGGCCGACCCGGCCATCACCGTCTTCCTCTACCAGGTCACGCCCAACGCCTCGCTGCGCAACCGCGACGCGCCCACCCGCGCGACGGACGGCACCGTGCTGACCCGGCCGGCCGCCGCCCTCGACCTGCACTACCTGATCAGCTGCTACGGCGAGGAGTCCCAGCTGGTGGGCCAGCGGCTGCTCGGCTGCGTGGTCCGGGCGCTGACCGAACAGCCGGTGCTGTCCCGGCAGTTGATCGAGGAGGCGGCCGACCAGCCGTACCTGACCGGGACGGACCTGGCCGCCGCGCCGCAGCGGGTGCGCTTCACGCCCACGACCATGGACGTCGACGAGATGTCCAAGCTGTGGAGCACGCTGCTCCAGACGCCGTACGCGCTGTCCGTGTCCTACCAGGCCACCGCCGTCTTCGTGGAGGGCAAGACCGATCCGGTGGCCGGCAAACCGGTGCTGCGCCGCACCGTACGGGCCGTGCCGTCCCGCGGGCCGGTCGTCGAGCGGGTGCGCTCCCGGCCGGCCGGGTCGCGGGGCGCCCCCGAGGAGGGGCCGGTGACCAAGGACCGGGAGCTGGTGGTGGACGGCTCCGGGCTGCGGGCGGACCTGGTCGTGGCCCGGCTGGGCGGACGGCGGGTGCCGGTCGGCCCCGCCGGAGTCCGGGACGACCGCCTCGTGGTCGCCGTACCGGAGGACCTGCCGCCCGGCGTGCACCGGGTGCAGGTGCTGCACGGACTCGCCCTGGACGGCCGGCCCGCCGCCGAGCACCTCGCCGTGGAGTCCAACGCCCAGACCTTCGCCCGGCAGCCGCGGATCGTCGCGCCGGTCGGCACCGCGGACCGCGACGACGGACCGGCCGGGGTCTCGGCCCGGCTGGACGTCCGGCTGGACCTGCCGGTCCTGGACGACCAGCAGGTCCTGCTGCTGCTGGACGAGTTGGACCCGCCCGCCGGGCGGCCCGGGGCGAGCCACCAGTTCCGCGCGCCCGCACCGCCGCGGCCGCGCCCCGACCCGTTCGAGGTCCGGGTGCCGGTCGTCGGCGTCCGCCCGACGGCGTACCTGGCCCGGGTCCAGGTGGACGGCGTACCCAGCGAGTTGACGGTGTCCGCCGACGGGTCCTTCACCGGCCCCGTCGTGGACCTGACGCACTGACCGCAGGACGGGGGACGGGATGAGCACGCGCCGAAGGCAGGGCCGCGACGGCCCGGCGGACGAGCCGCACCGGCGGTCGCTGTCGGCCGCCGTCACCGCCGTGCTCGAACGGCTCGACGCCCACGCGGCCGGCCGCACCGACCGGCCGCCGTCCGGCGGGCCAGCACCGACCGGTGAATCCGCACCGTCCGGTCAACCCACGCCGCCCGGTGAACCCGCGCCGCCCGCTCCCGCCGGCCGCCGGGGCGGGCGCCGGCAGCCCGCCACCGCCCTGGACGCGCTCACCGCCTCCTTCGGGCTCACCCCGTTCGAGCGCGACGTCCTCGTGCTGGCCGCCGCCCCCGCGATCGACCCCACCACCGCCGCCCGGTGCGCCGCGGCGTGCGGCGACCCCGGGCACACGTACCCGACGTTCTCGCTCGCCCTCGCCGCCCTGGACCAGCCGCACTGGAGCGCGCTCACCCCGGTGGGCCCGCTGCGCCGCTTCCGGCTGGTCGAACCGGACGACGAGACGGCGCTCACCGCCTCCCGGCTGCGGATCGACGAGCGGGTGCTGCACTTCCTGGTCGGCGTGCCGTACCTGGACGTACGGCTGCACGGCCTGCTCACCCCGGTCCGGCCGCCCGGCGAGCTGCCGGGCCCGCACGAGCGCTGCGCGGCCGAGCTGGCGCACGGATGGACCGCGACCGGGCTGACCGGCCCGCCGCACACCGAACTGACCGGCGCCGACCGCCGTACCCGCTGGGAGATCGCTGCGGCGGCGGCCCACCGCGCCGGGCTCGGCCTCTACGCCGCCCACCGCGAGGACCTGCCCACCGAACCCGCCGAGCGCGAGCGGCTCGCCCGGCTCTGGCAGCGGGAGGCGATCCTGATCCCGGCCGCGCTGCTGGTGGAGGGCGGGGAGCCCGGCCGGGAGCGCCCGCAGGCCCCGAACGGCACGGAGGCCTTCCTCGCGAGCCTGGCGGTGCCACTGGTCGTGTCCGGCGACGAGCCCCCGCCGGCCGGTACCTCGGACCGCGCCCGGCTGACCGTGCCCCCGCTCGGCCCCGAGGAGCAGCTGGCGATCTGGGCCGCGGCGCTGGACGGTGCGCCGGGCATCGCCGAGGGCGAACTCCGCGCACTGGCCGCGCAGTTCTCGCTGCCCGGCCATGTGATCCGGTCGGCGGCGGCGACGGCCCGGCGGGCGGCCGAGGACGGCGGGGACAACGGCGCGGACATCAGCCCACTGGCCTGGCACGCCGGGCTGGTGGAGGCCCGGATGTCCCTGGACGAGCTGGGCCGGCGGGTCGAGCCGCGCGCCGACTGGGAGGACCTGGTCCTGGAGGAGCGCCAGCGCGCGACGCTGCGCGAGATCGTCGCCCACGTCCGCCGGCGCGGCACGGTCTACCAGGAGTGGGGGTTCGAGTCGGTGCTGCGCCGCGGCCTCGGCGTCACCGCGCTGTTCGCCGGCGGGTCGGGCACCGGGAAGACGCTGGCGGCCGAGGTCGTCGCCGGGCGGCTCGGCGTGGACCTGTTCGTCATCGACCTCTCCCAGGTCGTCAGCAAGTACATCGGCGAGACCGAGAAGAACCTCCGGCGGGTCTTCGACGCGGCCGAACGCGGCGGCGCGCTACTGCTGTTCGACGAGGCCGACGCGCTGTTCGGCAAGCGCAGCGAGATCAAGGACAGCCATGACCGCTACGCCAACCTGGAGGTCAGCTACCTGCTGATGCGGATGGAGGCCTACCGGGGCCTGGCCGTGCTCACCACCAACATGAAGAAGGCGCTGGACCCGGCGTTCATGCGGCGGATCAGGTTCGTGGTCGACTTCCCGTTCCCCGGGGTGCCGGAGCGCGCCGAGATCTGGCGGCGGGTCATCCCCGAACAGACCCCCAGCCGGGGCCTCGATCCGGAGCGGCTCGCCCAGCTCACCGTGGCCGGCGGCTCGATCCGCAACATCGCGCTGTCCGGCGCCTTCCTGGCCGCGGACGAGGGCTGCCCAGTGGAGATGCGGCACCTGCTGGCCGCCGCGCGCACCGAGTACCTGAAGCTGGAGCGCTCGCTGACGCCCTCGGAGGTCGGCGGATGGATCTGACCGAGGGGCTCGGGGCAAAGCAGAGCGACCCCGGGCGGAGCGACCCCGGGCACAGCGGCGCCTGGCCCGGGGGTACCAGGCCCGGGGGTACCCGACGGATCGAGGTCGAGATCGGCGAGCTGGTCCTCGACGGCTTCGCGCACCTCGACCACGACCGGCTGGCGGCGGCGTTCCGGCGCGAACTGACCCGCCTGGTCGAGGCGCGCGGCGTGCCGCTCGCGGCCGGCGGCGACCGCACCCTCGACCTGCTCTCCGGGCTGCCCCCGCTGCCGCCGGGCACCTCGCCGCAGCGGCTCGGTGAGGCGCTCGCCCGCGCCGTGCACACCGGGCTGTCCGGCGGCGGCCGGCCGCCGGGACGGGGGCGGACATGACGCGACTCGCCGCCGCCGCGAAGGATTCCGCACCGGACAGCAGGCAGGGCTCGGCCCGGCGGAAGACCCGGACGCCGAAGGCCAGGACGCCCGAACCGAAGGAGATCGTCTCCGGCGCCGGCCAGCCGCTCGACCCGGGCGTGCGCCGGGAGCTGGAGGCCAGGCTCGGGCACGACCTCAGCCGGGTCCGGGTGCACACCGACCGGGACTCCGCCGCGCTGACCGAGCTGATCGGCGCGGACGCCGTCGCCGTCGGCCCCGACCTCTTCTTCGGCGAGGGCAGGTACCGGCCGGCCGCCGAGGACGGCCGGCGGCTGCTCACCCACGAGCTGCTGCACACCGTCCAGGCCCCGAACCCGCTCGGCGCGCTGCGGGCCGGCCGCGACCTGGGCGCGGTCAGCCTGCCGCAGGACGCGATCGAACGGGAGGCGGAGCACGGCGCGCGCGCCGACCGGCCGACGGCGGCGACCCCGGGAGCCACCCCGGGCTGGCTCCGCTACGCGACCGTCGACGCCGACCGGTTCCGCACCGAGCGGCTCGATCCGGCGACGCTGGTCGACCGGCTGGCGGCCGGCATCCTGCGCTCGCTGCGCGGCGACCCGACCGACTCCTCCGGCCGGGTACGCCTGCAACTCGCCCGCTTCGCACCCGAGTTGCAGGAGTCCGTGCTCGCCCGGCTGGAGGACAGGCTGCCCTCCTCGGACTACACCCGGGTGCTGGAGCTGGTCGAGGCCGCCGAACACCGCCCGGCCGACGGGGACGGCGCGCAGACGCCCGAGCCGGTCACCGGCGCCGCCGAGCGGGCCGAGGACGAGCGCGAGCAGGACGACGACCCCGGACCCGAGCGGGACCGGCGACCGGCCCAGGAGGCGGATCAGGAGGCGGACCGGCCGGACGGCCCGAAGGGGCGGCGCAGGCACCGCAAGGGCCGGGACGGCGAAGCGGAGGACACCGAGGAAAGCCCGAAGCAACAGGACGAGCAGCCGGCACCGCCCGCGGAGGGCGAGGCGGGCCCGGCACCTCAGGGCGCGCAGCCGGCCGGGCAGCCCGCGGCCGGTCAGGAGCAGCCCGCGTCCGTCCCCGAGACGGCGCCGGAGGCTCCCGTCGCGGCGGAGGCGGCCGCCGCCCCGCCGGTGGCCGTCCCCGTGACCGGCGCGCCCGGGGCCGGGCAGCCGGACACCGCCGCCCAGCCCTCGGCCGGGACGACACCGCAGGAGCCCGCCGCAGGACCTCCGCCGCAGCCCGCACCCGTCAAGCCCGAGCGCCTGGACGCGATCGCCCAGGCGCCGGACAGCCCGCTCGCCCGGCACGGGCTGCTGGAGGGCGACCACCCGCAGGGCGAAACCCGGGACGAGGAACGGCCGTTGGGCGTGGAGCCCGGCGCGGACGCCGAGGTCCACGACACCCCGGGCGCGGACCAGGAGCGGCAGGCGCAGTCGACCGGCGCCACCGATCCGGAGCTGGGGCCCGGGGACTTCCTGCCCTCGTCGGACCTCGACGTGTCCGCCGTCCCGACCGTCGACCGGATCCCGCTGTCGGCGGACGGCGCACCCGCGGCGAACGCCGAGGCACCGGCCTTCCCCGAGCCGCCCGCGACCAAGGCCGAGCAGGTCCAGGAGGAACGCGAGAGCCGGCCGGAGACCGACGAGGAGCCGGCGGCACCACCCGAGCCGGCCCAGCCCGGGGCCGCCCCCTCCCCGGCCCCCGCGGCGGGGGCCGGGGAGGCCGAGGACCGCGGTGGCCGCGACCTCCAGCCGGAGCGGCCGGTCGAGCAGGAGGTCGGCCCCGATCCGGCCCAGGCCCGGGCCGTCGAACCCGTGGCCCCGGAGCCGCAACCGGAGGCTGAGCCGGAGCAGCGGGAGCCGGAGGCCGCGGCGGCGCCCGCCGGGACGGCGCGGGAGGCCGAGCCCGCGGCGTCACCCGAGCCCGCCGTCCCGGAGCCCGTCCCGGAGCGCGGCGCGGCCCCCGGCGCGGCGGGGCCGGTCGGCGGCGAGGGCCCGGGCGGGCCCGCCGGCGTCCGGGACAGCGCGCCCGAGACCGCGCCCGACACCATGCCGGGCGCCGCCGGTCCGGCGGCCGAGCAGGCCGACGCACCGTCCGCGCTCGCCGGCGGGCCCGCCCAGGACGCCTCCCTGGAGGCCGGCGGCGGCGCCTGCGCGGGCCCGCAGCAGCCCACCACCGAGGCGGAGCCGGACGGTGCCCCCGGTGGCGGTGGCGGCTGCGCGGCCGGAGCCGCCGGCGGCGCGGGCCCGGCCCCGGCCAAGGAGGAGGAGAAGCCCGCCCCGCCCGACGTCTCCGCCCAGGACCCGCAGAGCGCGCTCGCCACCGCCGCGAGCCTGCCGCCCGATCAGCTGGCCGCCACGCTGGACGGCGTGGACGGTTCGGTGGACCGTACGGTCGCCGAGCAGCACGCCGCCCTTCAGGCGTCCCCGCCGGCCGCCCAGCGCCCGTCCGGGGCGCCGCAGACCCAGTCCGGCACGCCCGAGGCCGCGCCGCCGGCCGAGGCGGTGACGGAGCGGCTGGAGCGGGTCGGTCCTGCCGGCCCGGACGGCGAGCAGCAGGAGGCCGAGCGGAAGAAGGTCGCGGGCCGCAACCCCGGCGACCGGGTCGCCGCACCCCACGTCGCCGACGACGCGGGCAACCAGGTCTCGGCGCAGGAGGTGCAGCAGGTCCAGGGCGCGGTCGACGGTGTGCCCTCCACCGACCCGGCGCTGAACACCACCGTCGGCCGGGCGCCCACGGTCGAACTGACCGGCGAGAGCGATCCGGCACGGACCGACCGGCAGGCGGCGAAGCTCAAGGACGGCTCCGCCAGGATCCTCGGCGTCGGCCGGGAGGACGCCGCCAAGCCGATGGGCGAGGACCGGATCTACCCGGACGTGCCGAAGGAGACCCTCACCGCCTCCGTCCCCGGCGGCAGCCGCAGGCGCGGGGGCGCCGGCGCCGGGAGCGCGGTCGACACCAAGCCGGGCATCGGCATCGTGACCCGGCAGGAGCGCGGCCCGCAGATCCAGGCCGCGGTCGGCCGGGGCCAGGGCCGGCTGGCCTCCGAACAGGCCACGCGGAAGCAGGGCGAAGCCGACGCCCGCCGACAGAACCAGGCCGAGGTCGACCAGGCGGTGGCCGACAACGCCCAGTCCCAGGCCGGCGAGCGGGGCGAGGCCGCGGAGAAGGTCACCGCCGAACGCGAACAGTGGCGCACCGAGCAGGACCAGCAGATCTCCGGCGCGGACCGGGACGCCGACGCCGAGCACAAGGACAGGACCGGCGCGATCGACAAGAAGCGCACCGAGGCCGACAAGGACGTCCAGGACCGCCGGCAGCAGGACAACCAGAAGATCCAGGACAAGCGGAAGGAGGCCGAGGAGAAGGCGCGGAAGGAGAAGGACCGCAAGAAGGAGGAGTCCGAGGGCTGGTGGGGCTGGGTCAAGTCCAAGGTCAAGGCGGCCTTCGACGCGCTGGTCGAGGCGGTCACCAAGGTCTTCGACTACTTCCGCGGCCTGATCAACGACATCATCGACGGCTTCCGGAAGTTCGCGGACTGGGCGATCGACCAGGCCAGGAAGTTCGCCGTCGAGCTGATCGACAAGCTCGCGGACGCGCTGATCAGGATCTGCGACGTCCTGCTGGCGGCGTTCCCCGAACTGCGGGACAGGTTCCGCAGGAAGATCGAGGAGTGGCGCGACAAGGCCGTCGCCAAGGTCAACGCGTGGGCGGACCGGCTCAGGAACGCCGTCAACAAGCTGCTCGACGCGCTGGCGGCCGGGCTGAACGCCCTGCTGGACGCGCTGGAGACGGGGCTCAAGGCCGCGATCGAGGCGGTCCGCACGGCGGTGATGGACGCGATCGACTTCGTGCGGAAGGCGATCGCGGTGTTCGGCGAGTTCGCGGCCCTGATCGGCGACATCGCGCCGGACCCCGGCGGGTGGCTGAAGAAGCTCGGCACCGCCGCGGTCGACGGCATCCAGCACTACCTGTGGGGTGCGATCAAGAGCGCGGTGCGGACCTGGTTCGACGAGAAGGTGGAGTCGGTCGTCGGCCTGACCTCCACCCTCGTGAACGTGCTGGTCAAGGGCTGCGTCTCGATGGCCCAGATCGGCCGGATGGCCTGGCAGGCGATCGTGGCGGCGCTGCCCGGGATGATCGTCTCGATCGTCGTCGAGAAGCTGGTGTCGATGATCGTGCCGGCGGCGGGCGCGATCATGGCGATCATTCAGGGCCTGACGGCCGCCTGGAACACCATCAGCAAGATCATCGCGGCGATCGGGAAGTTCGTCGCCTTCCTCAAGGCGGTCAAGTCCGGATCGGCCGCCTGCCTGTTCGCCGAAGCGGTCGCGGCGGGCGTGGTCGCGCTGCTGGACTTCATCTCCAACTTCCTGCTCAGCAAGCTCAAGGGGGCCGGCAAGGCGGTCGGCACCAAGCTCAGGGGGATAGCCCAGAAGATCCTCAAGGGCCTGGCCAGGGCCGGCCGGGGCACCCGCGAGGCGGCCGGACGGGCGGTCAACAAGGCCCGGGCCGGCCTGCGCCGGGCCGGCCAGTCGCTGCGCCGTCGGCCCTCCCCCGCCCACGGCCGACCCGCCCGTACCGGCCCGGCCCGGCACACCGTCCGCCGCGCGGAGCACCACCAGGAGACCGCCCCCGGCCGCCAGCGCCGCCAGGTCACCCACCCGAAGTCCACCCGGCCCCGCCGCCCCACCTCCCCCGTCGGCCGCGCCCTCAACACCTCCCGCCAGACGGTCAAGGCGGCACTCAACCGCGTCCGGGTCGCGGCCCGCACCCTCGGCCGCAAACTCCTCAACAGCAAACTCGGCCGCGCCCTCACCAACGGCGCCCACCGCATCCGCGACGCCTACCGCAAACAGCGCGACCGCCTCCGCGCGTGGCACCAGAAGCGCCAACAGCAGCGCGCCCAACGCCGCGCCCACGAGAACTCGCGGGCGGCCAAGGAGCAGCGGCTCTCTCTGATCGTTGCAAAGATCACTCCGAAACTGCAGGGACTGCTCCACCGCGGCGCCTCTGACATCACCATTCGAGCCGTACTCGCGGCGATGCGGACCTGGTACCGACTTTCCGGCCTGGAGTGGCTCGGAGAGCGGAGTATCCGCTTCCGTGCCTGGCTCAATCCCGACATCGTCTTCCTGCACGGCGTGGCTTTCCCGATCGATGATCTGCTGGCGTTCGTCCGCAAGGTCGGCGCAGAGGTCGTGCGAGCGCCGCAGTGGGCACGTACCGCCGGAGTCAGCCAGGATTCGATACCCGGCCCCACCTCCATACCGACATCCGCCGGCCGGGGCTACGAAGTACACGAACTCGGCAACCGCTCCGGCGCGGAGGTACAGGAGTATCTCCGCGGGCGCCCGGGAACAACCATGTGGCAGGTGGACATCCAACGCTATCGGGATCAGTCCGGAGCCGCCCTCGACGTCGACTGGCAGCAATGGTGGGGGCGAGTCACGAGGAACCGAGGGATCCTTTTCAGCATTCCTTACCGTTCGGAAGAGAAACAGCCGTGGCGAGGTGAGCGAAAAAGAGCTCCGTCCCGCAGGGACAGCATGGGTCTGTCATATAAGGAGATTGCAAGTCTGTTCGACTCGTGGCAGGGACGACGCGGCGCCCTGAAGCAGCAGGTGATCGCCCAACAGGCGGTCGGAATCCTCGGTGGAAGAATGCCGGACGGGCCGAACCGGCGCTTCACCGCAGAGTTGACTTCGCTGATGATCCAGCAGGAGGGCCTGCGGAACGTCGGAACCATGTCGACCGGTGCCATGCTCCTGGACATGGCGGCACGTGGCCATGTCACCCTCGCGGACGCGGCACGACTCCACCCGATGGCGCCCAAGGATTCACAGGCAGGGGCCAGGGAGTTGCGCGCGTCCATCTTCCAGGGAGCGGACCGGACGTCTTTCGCGGAACGGCTACGCGATCGGGAAGTCGATGTCGTCGAGGCGTGGGTCCGAAGCCTGGGCAAGGAAATCGTCGTGGATTCCTATGCCACCGGACAGGAGAAGCGAAAGCGACTCATGCAGCAGATCCGAGATCGAATTCACCGGATGTACAATATCGACCCGCGCTACACGGCGCTTCGGAACGGAATGGACTGATCGATGCGGAACTCGAAATTCAAGACAACCAGAATCGTGTTGCGCTCGTACCCGGCGGAGGACGAGGTGGACGAGTTTGCCGGCCTCCACGGCTGGCCGAGGAGAGCGGAAGTGGAGGCCCGGCGCGAAGGCGGAAGCCCGTACACCGTCTCCTGGGATCTGGGTGATGAAAGCGTCCTCGATTATGTCGAGGACGGCATGTCGAAGAATTGCTATCTCATCGTACACGGCCCGACCCGCGAGAGCGTGGAACCAGTCGGGGAGATGATTTCCGAGGAGCTCTTCCCGTGGGACCACACCGAGTTGCTCTGGTGTGTCGACAACGCACCGAATCCCATTGAACTCGGCCTGTCAATCATTCGACTCGCGCTCGGATCTCCGGATGGCTTTCACGACGAGACATTTCGGCGGGTCAAAAGCGGGCTGACCCATCCGGATTCCCAGGTGCGGGACATGTCACTGTGGGCCAGCACGTATTCACCGTGGGCCGAGTACATCCCGCTGCTACAGAATCTGGCAGCACAGGATCCCGTCACCGAGATTCGCGAGCGGGCAGGGCTCGTCCTTGAGGCCTATCGCGTCCGAGGGGGAGGTGATGGGTCATGACCGGGTACACGGACACCCCCAGGCCCATCAGGGCCGGGCTGGTGATCGTCGATGCGCTGCGCGGGACGCCGCAGCGGGTCGTCGTGTTGCAGTTCAACCCCGACAGTCTGGAGCGCTCGCTCGCCCCGCAGGCCGCGGGGGCCGACGGGACCGGGGACCGGACGGAGGCGTTGCGGCTGAAGGGTCCGGCGGTGGAGACGTGGAAGTTCACCGCGGAGCTGGACGCGACCGACCAGTTGGAGCTGCCGGCGCCGAACGGGATCCATCCGCAGCTGGCCACGCTGGAGTTGCTGGTGCAGCCGGCCAGCGCCCGGCTCAGGACCAACCAGGGGCTGGCCGCCGTCGGCACCCTGGAGATCACCCCGGTCGAGGCCCCGCTCACCCTGTTCACCTGGGGCAGCAAGCGGATCCTGCCGGTGCGGCTGACCGAACTCACCATCACCGAGGAGGCGTTCGACATCGACCTGAACCCGATCAGGGCCACCGTCGGGATCGGCCTGCGCGTCCTGACCGTCAGCGATCTGCCGACCGGCCACCGTGGGGCCGAGCTGTACCTGGCGCACCTGGCGCAGAAGGAGCGCCTGGTCGGTTCCGCGGCCGACGGCCGGCTGAGTGCGCTCGGCCTGGGAGGAGGATTCCGGTGACCGCCGACCACCCGCTGGACGCGCTGCCCGCGCCCTCGCCGTACCCGCCGACCAGCCGGTACCACGGCGTCCCGGTGGCGTTGCACACGGCACCGGACGGACGCCAGGTCCCCTACCTGCGACGGCGGTTGCTGCCGGGCACGGACGGTCTGACCCCGCTCGCCGAGCACACCGTCAGTGCCGGCGACCGCCCCGACCTGCTCGCCTACCGCTATCTCGGCAGCGCCGACCAGTGGTGGCGGATCGCCGACGCCAACCCGGTGCTCGACCCCCGGGAGCTGACCGCGACGCCGGGCCGGCGGATCGTCGTCGCGCTGCCCGGCGGGGTGCCGGGGGTGGGGAATGCCTGACGCCCCGGCCGTCACGGGCGGCGGGCCGATCGGGTCGGTCCACCTGAGTCTGCTGATGGGTCCGCAGATCCCGGTGCCGGTGCCGCAGCCGGTGACCGACGCCCTGCTGTCGGCGCAGGTCACGGTGGCGTCCGGGCAGCGCAGCGGCTTCCAGCTCGCCTTCGACCTGTCGAAGCGCGGGCCGATCAACACCGCGCTGCTGCCGGGCGGCTTCTTCGACCCGAAGATCAGGGTCGTGCTGATGGTGACCGTCACGGGCACCCCGACCGTGCTGATGGACGGTGTGATCATCCGCCAGGAGGTCGGCATCAGCAACCAGCCCGGCCAGTCCACGCTGACCGTCACCGGCGAGGACCTGACGGTGCTGATGGACCTGGAGGAGCGGGCCGGGGTGCCGTTCCCCGCGATGTCCCCGGCGGCCCGGGTCGCCGCGATCATCGGCACGTACGGGCAGTACGGCATCGTGCCGCTGGTCATCCCGGAGCTGGTGCCGCAGACGCCGATGCCCACCCGGCGGATCGACTTCCAGAAGGGCACCGACCTCGGATACGTCAACGAGCTGGCCAAGGCCAACGGTTACGTGTTCTACCTCGATCCGGGGCCGGTCCCCGGGACGAGCCGCGCCTACTGGGGGCCGGAGAACCGGCTCGGCGTCCCGCAGCACGCGCTGAACGTGAACATGGACGCGCTGTCCAACGTCGACCAGCTGACCTTCGCCTTCGACGGGACCGCCCGCGAGGAGCCGGAGGCCCGCATCCAGCTCCCGGCGACCAGGGTGTCCGCCGTCCTGCCGGTGCCGGAGGTCAGCATCCTGCGCCCGCCGCTCGCGCTCAGGCCCGCGCCGGCGCTGAAGAAGAAGGTCATCGCGGACACCGCCAAGAAGGACACCGCCCAGGCCGTCGCCGAGACCATCGCCAAGGCGATGCAGTCGGCGGACGCCGTCTCGGGCTCCGGGCAGCTCGACGTCGTCCGGTACGGCCACGTCCTGCGGCCGCGCGAGCTGGTCGGCGTCCGCGGCGCCGGGCTCACCTACGACGGCCTGTACTTCGTCAAGAGCGTCACCCACAACCTCCAGCGCGGCTCGTACACCCAGAACTTCACGCTGACCCGCGAGGGCCTGATCGCCCTCCAGCCGACCGTCGTCCCGTAGCGCCACACCGTCGTGGCGGCACAGTCCCGCGGCGCCACACCATCGAGGCACCACAGTCAGGAGTTGCCGGCATGGCCGAACCGACCCGCTACCTCGGCAAGTTCCGGGGAACGGTGGTGAACAACGTCGACCCGCTCGGGATCGGCCGCATCCAGGCCCAGGTGCCCGACGTGCTGGGCGAGGTCACGTCGACCTGGGCGATGCCGTGCTTCCCGGTGGCCGGCCCCGGCATGGGGCACTACGCGGTCCCGCCGGTCGGGGCGGGGGTGTGGCTGGAGTTCGAGCAGGGTGACCAGAGCTACCCGGTCTGGACGGGCTGCTGGTACGGCTCCGCCTCGGAGGTCCCGGTGGAGGCGACGACCGGCCCGCCGGGCGTGCCGAACACGGTGCTGGAGACCTCCGGGCGGCGGGTGATCGTCCTGTCCGACGATCCGACCACCGGGATCACCCTCCGCACACCGGGCGGAGCCTCGATCGTGATCAACGACACGGGCATCCGGATCAGCAACGGCCAGGGCGCCGAGATCTCGCTCGTCGGCGCCACCGTTTCCATCAACCAGGACGCCCTGAGCGTGACCTGACGGGGGGATTCTCGTGCCCGGAAATCTGCTGCACGTCAATGCGACGGTGACCTGCCCGCACGGCGCCCAGGCGACGGCCCGGCCCGCCCAGGCCCGGGTGCTGGTCGCCGGCCAGGCCGTCACCGGCACCGCCGACCCGTACACCGTGACCGGCTGCCCGTTCACGGTGGCCGGCAAGCCGCAGCCCTGCGTCACGATCCGCTGGGTGGTGCCGTCCGCCCGGATCCGGGTGAACGGCTCCCCCGCGCTGCCGCGGTCCGCCGTCGGACTGTGCCAGAGCGCCGAGCAGATCCCGCAGGGGCCGCCGGTCGTGACCGTCGTCCAACAGCGGGCGGTGGGGACATGAGCACCGCACCCCCGGCCAGGACGGACCTCGCGTTCCCGTTCCGGATCGACAGCCGCGGGCGCACCGCCGAGGCGGCGTACGACGACCACGTACGGGACCTGATCGAGCAGTTGCTGTTCACCAGCCCCGGCGAGCGGGTCATGCACCCGGACTTCGGCTGCGGACTGCTCGACCTGGTCTTCGCCCCGAACAGCCCGGAGCTGGCGGCCACCCTGCAACTGTCCGTGCAGGCGGCGCTGCAACGGTGGCTCGGCGACGTGATCGAGGTCGTCTCGCTCGACGTGGAGAGCGAGGACAACGTGGTGCGGGTCGAGCTGGCGTACGTCGTGCGCCGGACCGGTGCGCAGCGGCAGGACGTGTTCGAGGGCGGGGTGGCGGCATGACCGGCCGATCCGAAGTGACCGGGCAGTCCGACGTGACCGGGCAGTCCGACGTGACCGGCCGATCCGAAGTAACGGGGCAGTCCGACGAGGCGACGGCCCGGTGCGGGACGGAACTCCGCCGCGCCGACGTCCGCGCGGCCCGCCTGCTGGGCCTGGACGGCGCCGAGCCGGACGACGACGGGCGCACCCTGAGCGTGACCTTCCTCGGCCGGGCGCCGGACGAGCTGGGCCCGGAGAACATCCGCGTCGACGGCGGCCGGCGGATCACCGGCCTGCGCGCCCTCGCGGTCGACATCGAGCGCGCCGACGACCCGGAGCTGGACGACCGGATGCACGTCACCCTCGACCGGGCCGGCGACACCTCCCGCTACCGGCTGACCGTCGTCGAGGCGGACGCCTACGGCCGGCCGGGCAGCCGCCCGTACCCGGGCTTCGACCCGAGGTACGCGAGCACCGGCTTCTCCTTCGGCGCCGACTGCCCCTCCCCCTACGACTGCCGCGCCGAGGAGAGCTGCCCGCCCGCCGTCCGGCCGGCCCCGGTGATCGACTACACCGCCCGCGACTACGAGAGCCTGCGCCGGCTGGTGCTGGACCGGATGAGCCTCACCACCCCGGGCTGGACCGAGCGGCACCTGCCCGACCTCGGCGTCACCCTGGTCGAGCTGCTCGCCTACACGGCCGACCAGCTCTCCTACCAGCAGGACGCGGTGGCCACCGAGGCGTACCTCGACACCGCCCGCCGCCGGGTGTCGGTGCGCCGGCACGCCCGGCTGGTCGACTACCCCGTGCACGACGGCTGCAACGCCCGCACGTTCGTCGCGCTGACGGCCGACCGCCCGCTCACCCTGCGGCACGGCACCTTCCGCTTCGCCGCCGTCGACGTCAGCCGGCTCGGCCCGCAGGAACGCCCGGACCTTTCCACGGTGATCCCGGACGAGGAGCTGGACGCGCTCACCACCACCGCCGCCGTCGAGGTGTTCGAGCCGCTCGGCGGGGCGGACCTGGTGCTGCGCCCCGCGCACAACACCATCCGGTTCTGGTCCTGGGGCGACCAGGACTGCGTCCTGCCCCGGGGCGCGACCGGCGCCACCCTGCGCGACGACTGGCACCGGGCCGACCGGCCGCAGGACCGCGACCGCGGCCGGCACCTGGCGCTGCGCCCCGGCGACCTGCTGGTCATCGAGGAGGTGCTCGGCCCGCGCACCGGCGCCGCCGCCGACGCCGACCCGGCGCACCGCCAGGCCGTCCGGCTCACCTCGGTCACCCCCCTGGTCGACGAGCTGTACGAGCAGCCCGTGGTCGAGGTCGCCTGGGCGGCGGAGGACGCGCTCTCCTTCCCGGTCTGCCTGTCCGCGCACGGCGGGAGCGACTGCGGCCCGATCGCCGACGTGAGCGTCGCCCGCGGCAACGTCGCCCTGGTCGACCACGGCCGCTCCCTGACGTTCTGCGGCGCGGCCCCGGAGACCTTCGCGGTGCCACCGGAGCCGGTCCGCGTGGCGCCCTGCGGGCCGGACGGCTGCGGCTGCGCGGACCGCGCCGAGGGCAGCCCCGCGGCGGAGGCGATCCACGCGCTGCTCGACCAGGCGAGGACCGGCCGCCGGCTCGGCCCCGGGCAGGTCCGCGAGCTGGACGCGCTGGTCGGCGAGGCGGCCGTCCGGCGGGCCGGGCTGAGCATCCGGCTCGCGCCCGGCGCCAACCGGGAGGACGCGGAGAACGCGGGCGCGGAGGGCGGGGACGGCCCGGGCGCGGTGGTCGAGCCGCCCACCGCCGACGCCCAGGCGGAGGCGCTGGAGACGCTGCTCGACCAGACCCGCTACCCCGTCCTGCCGCAGCCCTTCCGCCCGCTGCTGCGCCACGCGCCGGTCACCCAGGCGGCCGCCTACCCGGACCGGGCGCACGTCTGCGCCCGGCAGGCCGCCCTGCTCGCCGGCGTTCCCGGACTGGTCCGGCAGCGGCTGGAGGAACTGTGGCACCGGGCGAGCCGCGGCCACGACCTCTCCCGCGCCGAACTCGCCGAACTGACCCTGCTGTTCGGCGCCCAGGTGGTGCACGAGCTGCGCCTCGCCGAGCGGCCCGCCGCCGCGCTGCGCGAGCTGCTGGCCCGCCGCACCCGCCTGCTCGCCGCCAAGCTGCGCCGCCTGGAGGTGCTCACCGCGCGGGCCCGCTCCGGCGGGGTGCTCCGGCAGCCCACCGTCTGGGAGGTCGCCCAGAGCTGGGGCGCCCGGTACGCCGCCGGGCTCGACCCCGACTCCCCCGCGCTGGCCGGCCCGGCGAGCGGGATCACCGTCCAGGACCCGCGTTCCGCCCTGCCCGCGGTCCTCGCCACCGCCGAGGGCCAGGAGTGGACGCCCCGCCGGGACCTGCTCGCCGACGGCCCGCGGGACCGGCACTTCGTGGGCGAGCCCGAGGACGACGGCGGGCTCGCGCTGCGCTTCGGCGACGGCCGCCACGGCCTGCCGCCCCGGCCCGGCACGGAGCTGCGGGTCGCCTACCGCGTCGGCAACGGCACGGCCGGGAACGTGGGCGCGGAGGCCGTCAACCACCTGGTGGTCTGCCGGGACCGGCCTCCCCACCCGCGGACCCGGCCGCGGGACGCGGTGCTCCGGGTCCGCAACCCGCTGCCCGCGACCGGCGGCGTCGAGCCCGAACCGCTCGACCGGGTCCGGCAGCTGGCCCCGCTCGCCCTGAGCCGCACCCGGCTGCGCGCCGTCACGGCCGCCGACTACGCGGAGCTGGCCGCCACCCTGCCGGGCGTCCGGCGGGCCGCCGCCGAACTCCGCTGGACCGGCAGCGGCCAGGAGGTCCACGTCGCCGTCGAACCGTACGGGCAGGCCACCGCGGACACCGCCCTGCTGGAGGCGGTCGGACACGGCCTGGAGGCGTACCGCCGGATCGGCCACGACCTGGTCGTCCGTCCCGCCCTGCTGGTGCCGCTCGACCTCGGACTGCTGATCTGCGCCGCCGCCGGCCACCAACGCGGCCATGTCCTCGCCGAGTTGCGGCGGGTGCTGGGCAGCCGCGCCCTCCCCGACGGCCGCCCCGGCTTCTTCCACCCGGACGCGCTGGGCTTCGGCGACCCGGTGCGGGTCTCCCGGCTGGTGGCCGCGGCCGCCGCCGTGCCGGGTGTGGTCAGCGCCCAAGTGACCCGGCTGCGACGGCAGTTCGGGCGGGACGACGGCGAACCCGCCGACGGGCTGCTGCGGCTCGGCGCGCTGGAGATCGCCTGCTGTGACAACGACCCCGACCGGCCGGAGAACGGCCGGCTGTCGATCGTGATCGGAGGTGGCCGATGAACGGCCAGTGCACCTGCGGCTGCGCGGGCACCGCCACCGCGACCCCGGCCCCGCTGTTCAACCCGCCCGGGCTGGACAGCGTCGGCTACCGCGTCGGCCACTACGGGGAGTTCCTCGCGAGCCTGCTCGCCCGGCTGTCCGGCCCCGCCTACCCGGCGCTGCGCGACCTGACGGTCCGCACCCCGGACGACCCGGCGATCGCGCTGCTGGACTCCTGGGCCGTGCTCGCCGACGTGCTCACCTTCTACTCCGAGCGGATCGCCAACGAGGGCTACCTGCGCACCGCCACCGAGGAGAGCTCGCTCGTCCTGCTCGGCCGGCTGGTCGGGCACCGGCCCCGGCCCGGCGTGGCCGCCGACACCTACCTCGCCTACACGCTCGACCACGACCCGCGGGCCGCCGAGGACCCGACCGTGACCATCGCGCGCGGCGCCCGCAGCCAGAGCGTCCCCGGCCCCGGCGAGGACCCGCAGTCCTTCGAGACCGCCGAGGACCTCGCCGCCCGCTCGGCCTGGAACGAACTGGCCGTGCTGCGCCGCCGCCCGTACCAGCTGACGCCCGGTCAGTTGAACCCCGGCGGCCGGGCCGAGCTGTTCGCCGCGGGCACCGCCAACAACCTCAGGCCCGGCGACCGGCTGCTGTTCGTCTTCAGCGCCGACAAGGCCGCCGACCCGGTCCACCGGGTGCTGCGGCTGGTGCCCGAGGTGCGGCTCGACCGCGAGAACGACGTCACGGTGATCGGGCTGCCCCGGGACCTGCGCACCCTCAGGGACCTGCGCGCCGAGCTGACGGACTGGATCACGGTCTCCGAGGGCGCCCCGAACCCCAGGCCCGGGCGCAGCCGGATCATCCGGGACTTCGACGACCAGGTGCTGGCCCCGCTGCGCGCCGACCTGGACCGGCCGTCCGGTCCGCTGGGCAGCCCGGCCGGGTTCGCCGACCGGCTCGTCCCGGTGATCGCCCGGGCGGCCGAGGCCGCCGAGCTGGCCGGGGCCCGGCAGCCGGTGGCCGACTGGTTCGGCCGCCTCGGCGAGGAGCTGGCCGGCCTGCGCGGCCGCGCCCACCAGCTGGAGCCGCCGCAGGCCCCCGACGAGCCGGGACCGCCCGGCTCCGGAGCCGCCGACCCGGCCGTCCGCGGGCTCGGCTCGCTGCTGGCGGCGCTGCGCACCGCCCCCACCCGGCCCCCGCTCAGCGCCCGGGACCTCGCCCGCGACCCGCAGCGGCTCTTCGCGGCGGGCTCGGACCTCGGCGCGCAGCTGCTGTCCGCACTCGACCCCCGGCTGCGCGACGGCCTCTACCCCGCCTGGCGGCGGATCGACCTGACGGCGCCGCTGGCCGTGCACGAGATCCAGGCGATGCGGGTGGTCGCCACCCCGTTCGGCGCCACCGCGCCGCTCAAGCCGGTCTACGGCACGGACGGCCGGATCGACCGCTACGTGGACTGGCCGCTCGCCGGCAGCACGCTGATCGGCGTCCGGGTCACCTTCGACGCCGCCGGCACCGTCCCGAGGACCGCCGACTTCACGTACGTCGAGGCCGGCAGCCTGGTGCACAGCGGCTTCTCGCTGCCGTGGGACCACACCTTCCCGCTCGGGCCCGGCCAGGTCAAGGTGGTCACCACCGAGCCGCCGGTGCCGCTGGCGCCACCGCCGCCGGACCCGCACGCCGCCGCCGTGCCCGCTCCCGGCCAGGAGCCCGGCGTCAGCGCCCGGTTCCTCGCCGAGCTGCCCGAACGCACGGTCCTGGTGTCCCGCCCGCAGGCCGACGGCCGCGTCCACGTGACGGTCGACGGCGGCCCGGGCCCCGCGCTCGACTACCGGCTCGACCCGGGCCAGGAGAGGACCGGCGAGTCCGGCGAGCTGAACGTCCGGGTGCACCGCTACACCGCCACCGACCAGTCGGACCCGGCGGTCGAGGTGGTGTTCACCACCAAGCTGCAGCCGGTCTCCGGCACCGTCCTCACCCTCGACGCCGTGTACGACCAGATCGCGCCCGGCAGCTGGGTGGTCGTCCAGCGCCCCCGCAAGGGGATCGACGGCGGCATCCCGGGCAGCCGCGACCTCGCCGAGGTCGTCACCCGGGTGACCGACGTGCGGGTGATCTCCCGCGCCGACTTCGGCATCACCGGCAAGGTGACCGAACTGTCCCTGCAACAGCCGTGGCTGGACGACAGGGACACCCAGCTCTCGGACATCAGGGACGCCACCGTCTACGCCCGCGGCGAGTCGCTGCGGCTCGCCGACGAGCCCGTCACCGAGGACGTCCACGGCGACCGGATCGAACTCGCCCGGCTCTACGACGGGCTGACCCCTGGCCGGTGGATCACGGTCGGCGGCGAGCGGACCGACATCCCGGACACCACCGGCGTCCGGGCCACCGAACTGGCCATGATCGCCGGCGTCGGGCAGAGCGTCGACCCGCGGCTGCCCGGGGACACCGTCCGCACCACGATCACGCTCAGCGCCCCCCTCGCCCACCGCTACCGGCGCGACACCGTCCAGGTCCTCGGCAACGTCGTCCGCGCCACCCAGGGCGCCACCCGCGACGAGGCCGTCGGCAGCGGCGACGCCGGCGTCCCCGGCCAGCGCTTCGCGCTGTGGCAGTCGCCGCTCACCTGGCTGGCGGCCGACACCCCCAGGGGCGCGCGCAGCACCCTGGAGATCCGGGTCGACGGGGTGCGCTGGACCGAGGTCGACAGCCTCGCCGGGCGCGGCGCGGACGAACGCGTCTACGTCACCGGTACCGCGACCGACGGCCGTACCACCGTCACCTTCGGCGACGGCGTGCACGGTTCGCGCCTGCCCACCGGCCGGGAGAACGTCCGCGCCCGCTACCGGATCGGCATCGGCGAGGCGGGCAACGTCGGCGCCGGCCGGATCACCCAGCTCACCACCCGGCCGCTCGGCGTCTCCGCCGTCGTCAACCCGCTGCCCGCCACCGGCGGCGCCGGCCCGGACGGTCCGGGCCTGGCCAGGCGCACCATCCCGCTCGCCGTCACCGCCCTGGACCGGCTGGTCTCGGTGCCCGACTACGAGGACTTCGCCCGCTCCCGGGCCGGCATCGGGCGCGCCAGTGCCGGCCGGCTCTCGGACGGCAGGCGGGAGCTCGTCCACGTCACCGTGGCCGGGGTGGACGACATCCCGCTCACCGCCGACTCCGACCTGATCCGCACCCTGCACGCCGCGCTCACCGCCTACGGCGACCCGAAGCTGCCGGTCCTGGTCGCCCTGCGCGAACTCGTCCTGCTGGTCGTCGCGGTGAACGTGAAGGTCGACCCGGACCACTCCTGGGACCTGGTCGAACCGGCGCTGCGCCGCGCCCTGCTGGAGCGCCTCGGCTACGCCGGACGCCAACTCGGCCAGAGCGCCCACCTGTCCGAGGTGCTCGCCGTCGCCCAGGCCGTCCCCGGCGTGGACCGGGCGGACGTCGACGCCTTCACCGGCGTGCCCGGCAGCCTCACCCCGGAGGGCCTGGAGCACCTGTCCGACCTGCTCGCACAGCCGCAGCCGACGGTCCAGGCCCGGCTCGCCCGCTACGAGGAGCAGCGGTACCGGGTGCGCGACCCCGCCGGGGAGTCCCTCACCGACATCGCCGCCCGCAACGGCATCCCGGTCGCCGAGCTGCTGCGCCTCAACACGGCGGTCACCGACACCCGGCCGCTGCCGGCCGGCCGGGTGCTGACGGTGTTCCGCGGCATCCGCCCGGCCCAACTCGCCGTGCTGTCACCGGATCTGCCCGACACGTTGATCCTCAAGGAGGTCCGCGCATGACTGACCCGAGCGGCCGGGACCCGGACGGACTGCTGGAGCTGCTGCCGCGGTGGCACCGGCTGCGGGACGCCGACGGGGGCGAGCCGCTGCGCGCCCTGCTGGCCGTCGTCGCCGAGCAGGTCGACGTGGTCCGCGACGGCATCGACCAGGGCTACCGGGACTGGTTCGTGGAGACCGCCGCCGACTGGGCCGTCGCCTACCTCGGCGACCTGGTCGGCTACCGGATCCTGCCCGGCTACGAGGAGGTGCTCGCCACCGGGCTGCACGGCGGAGCCTCCCCGGAGCGGGCGGCGGCCCGCGACCGGCTCGCCGCCCGGCTGGCGCCGCGGCACGACGTCGCGAACACCGTCGCCAACCGCCGGCGCAAGGGCACCCTCGCCCTGCTGGAGGAGCTGTCCGCCTCGGTCGCCGACTGGCCGGCCCGGGCCGTGGAACTCTCCCGGCTGCTCGGCGCCACCCAGCCGGTGCGGCTGCTGCGCCCGGACGAGGAGCCGGCCGACCGTCAGCGGCTGGGCCGCGGCCGGCTGGCCGACGTCCGGAGCGGCGCCGCGCTGGACCTGCTCGGCGGGCCCTTCGACGCCCAGGCGCACACCGTGGACGTCCGCCGGGCCGCCTCCGGCCGCCGCCAGGGCGGGCGTACCCCGGCCGGTGTCGCCCTGTACGTGTGGCGGCTGAAGCCGTACCCGGTCACCCGGGCGCCGGCCTACTGCGTCGACCGGGCCAGGAACCTCTTCACGTTCTCGGTCCTCGGGAACGACGCCCCGCTGTTCACCCGGCCCGAGCCGGAGCCGTCGGCCACCCACCTCGCGGCGATCGACAACGTGCCGGCCCCGATCCGGCGCCGGCAGCTGGCCGAGCGCCCGGCCGACTACTACGGGCCCGGCAAGAGCTTCGCGATCTGGCGCGACGGCGCCCAGGAGCCGGTCCCGCCCGCCGAGATCACGGTGGCCGACCTGACCGACTGGACGTACCGGCCCAAGCGCGGCCAGGTCGCCGTCGACCCGCTGCTCGGCCGGATCGCCTTCGGTGCCCGATCCGCCCCGCGCCGCGGCGTCTGGGTCGACTACCACTACGCGTTCGGCGACGACACCGGCGGCGGGGAGTACCCGCGCGACCGCCCGCAGGCCCGGCGCCGGTCGCTCTACCGGGTCGGCCCCGGCGAGCCGTACGAGCGGATCAACGACGCCTACCGGCAGTGGCGCGCCGAGCAGCAGGACGGCAGCGCGGGCGGCGCGGCCGTCATCGAGATCACCCACAGCGGCGCCTACCAGGAGCAGCTGGACTTCGACCTGGAGGCCGACGACCGCCTCGAACTGCGCGCCGCCGAGGGCACCCGGCCGGTGATCCGGCTGCTCGACTGGTACAGCAACCGGCCGGACGCGCTCAACGTGCGGGGCGTCCGCCCGGGCGGGCGGCTGGTCCTGGACGGCCTGCTGGTCACCGGGCGCGGGGTCAACGTCACCGGGCCGGTCGCCTCCGTCACCCTGCGGCACTGCACCCTGGTGCCCGGCTGGTCGCTGGAGCCGCACTGCGAACCGCACGCGCCGCAGGAGCCCAGCCTCGTGCTGGACCACACCACGGCCTGCGTCCGGATCGAGCGCGGCATCCTGGGCTCGATCCAGGTCGTCGGGGACGAGGTGGCGGACGAACCGCTGGAGATCCACCTCACCGACAGCGTCCTGGACGCCACCGGGCCCGAGCGGCCGGCGCTCTCCGGGCCCGACTGCGAACACGCGTACGCGCTGCTGCACGCCCACCGCTCCACGGTGGTCGGCGAGGTGCACGCGCACGCGGTGCCGATCGCCGAGGACTGCCTCTTCACCGGCCGGCTGCGGGTCGCCCGCCGCTCGCTCGGCTGCCTGCGGTTCTGCTACGTCCCCCCGGGCTCGCGCACCCCGCGCCGGTACGAGTGCCAGCCCGACCTGGTGCGCTCGGCGGTGACCGACCTGGTCGAGCGCGGCGAGCTGCACCCGGCGCGGGCCGCCCGGCTGCGCGACACGGAGGCGGCGCGGGTCCGCCCGCTGTTCAGCAGCCTCCGGTACGGCACGCCCGACTACGGCCGGCTGGCCGCCGGGTGCGCGCCGGAGATCACCCGCGGCGCCGAGGACCGCTCCGAGCCGGGTGCCTTCCACGACCTGTTCCAGCCCCAGCGCGAGGACAACCTGCGGGCGCGGCTGGCCGAGTACACGCCGGCCGGCACCGACGCGGGGGTCTTCTTCGTCTCCTGAGCCGCTCCCGACCTGTCCTGTCCCCTCCTGACTTCTCGTGACTCCTCCTGACTCCTCCTGACCAGACGACTGTGAGAGGGAACCCGTGCACGCAGACTTCTCGCGCCTGACGTTCCGGCCCGGCAAGCACTACTCCGCGGTGCTGACCCAGCAGGGCCGGGTCCAGCTCGACGCCGACGCCAACGAGCAGGCCGCGATCGAGCGTTACCAGCTGCGCACGCTCGCCGCCGACCTGATCGGCCGCCGCGGCGGGCCGGCCGCGGCGGCCGGATTCGCGATCGGCTACGTGCCGGGCAACCACGACGTGGACGACCTCACCATCGGCGCCGGCCGGTACTACGTGGACGGCATCCTGTGCGAGGCCTACCGGCCCGAGCCCGGCCTCGCCGCGCCCGACGACGATGACCGGGCCGACGACGGCGACCGGGCCGGCGACGGCGACGCCGGGCAGGAGCCGGCCGGCTGGACGTACTGGGACCAGCCGGACGCCTACCGGGACCAGGACCGCCCCGGCGACCGGCTGCCCGGCGCGTTCCCGTTCCTGGTCTACCTGAAGGTCTGGGAGCGCGGCGTCACCGCCGTCGAGGACCCGGAGCTCCGTGAGGTCGCGCTCGGTGCGGCGCTGCCCGACACGGCGGCCAGGGCCAAGGTCGTCTGGCAGGTACTCACCCTGCCCGCCTCGGAGTTGAGCGTGCCGGACGGCGGGGCGTCGCGGGTCCGGGAGGCCTTCGACGCGTGGGCCGAGCCGCACGAGCGGCCCGCCTCCCGGCTGGCCGCGCGCGCCCGGCGGCCGGAGCGGGCGAGCGAGGACCCGTGCCTCACCCACCCGGAGGCCTCCTACCGGGGCCCGGAGAACCAGCTGTACCGGGTGGAGGTCCACCACGGCGGCCCGGCCGGCGGCGGCGGGGCCGGGCGCGACGGCTCGGCCGGCGGCGCCACCTTCAAGTGGTCCCGGGAGAACGGCTCGGTCGTCCTCCCGATCGCCTCGGTCGAGGGCGTCTGGGTCGACCTCACCACCCTGGGCGACGACGACCGGCTCGGCCTCTCGGTCGGCGACTGGGTCGAGGTCGCGGACAGCGCGTACGTCAGCCGGGACGAGTCGGCGGACCTGCTCCAGGTGGAGGAGACCGACCTGCCGGGCCGCCGGGTGCGGCTGTCCGCCGAACCGGTGCCGGAGGTCGGGCGGCAGGCCGGGCGGCACCCCTTCCTGCGCCGCTGGGACCACCGGGCGCCCCGCGGCCGGGACGCCCTGCCGCCGGTCGGCGGCGCCCTGCGACTCCGCGAAGGCGTCTGGCTCGACCTGGAGGACGGCGTCCAGGTGTACTTCCGGCCGGGCGGCGCGTACACCCGGGGCGACTACTGGCTGATCCCGGCCAGGACGGCCACCGGATCGGTGGAGTGGCCGCGGAACGAGGCCGGCGAGGCGCTGCTCCAGGCACCGGCCGGGGTCCGGGTGCACCACGCCCCGCTCGCCTGGGTGAAGGGCCCGACCACCGTCGTCGACCTCCGGCAGACCTTCGCCCCGCTGACGGCCGCCGCCCCGCCGGAGGCCTGACCCGGGCTCGGCGGACGCCGGGAGGCCTGACCGGGCTCGGCGCGGCCGACGCCGGAGACCGGTCAGACCGGGGACGCTCCGAGGAAGCGCAGAACGGCGAGCACCCGGCGGTGGTCCGTGTCGATCACCGGCAGGTCGAGCTTGGCGAAGATGTTGTTGATGTGCTTGGCCACCGCGCTCTCGCTGACCGTCAGCGCCTCGGCGATGCCGGCGTTGGAGCGCCCCTCGGCCATGAGGCCCAGGACGTCCCGTTCACGAGGGGTCAGCCGGTCCAGCGGGTCGCTGCCCCGTCGCAGCAGCAGCTGGGCGACGACCTGCGGATCCAGCGCCGTGCCCCCGGCCGCGACCCGCCGCACCGCCGCCACGAACTCCTCCACATCGGCGACGCGCTGCTTGAGCAGGTAGCCCACGCCGCTGGTGTTGGCCGCCAGCAGGTCGGCCGCGTACCGCTCCTCCACGTACTGCGAGAGCAGCACCACCGCCGTCCGCGGCCACCGCCGACGGATCACCATCGCGGCGCGCACCCCCTCGTCGGTGAAGCCGGGCGGCATCCGGACGTCGACCAGGGCGAGCCCGGGCCGGTGCTCCTCCACCGCCGCCAGCAGCGCTTCCCCGTCACCGACTTCCGCGGCGACCTGGAAACCACCCATCTCCAGCACCTTGACCAGACCGATCCGCAACAGCACCGAGTCCTCGGCGATCACCGCTCGCACGGCAACTCCGCCGCGATGGTCGTCGGTCCCCCGACGGGGCTGCTGACGCGGAAGGTCCCGTCGACGGAGCCGACCCGCTTGGCCAGCCCGCTCAGCCCCGTACCGGCGGAGGCGTCGACACCGCCCAGTCCGTCGTCGGTGACATTCACCCGCAACACCTTCCCGACCCGCCTGACGGTCACCTCGGCACGTGTGGCGCGAGCGTGCTTGGTCACGTTGGCCAGCGCCTCGGAGATCACGAAGTACGCGACCGACTCCACCGCGGGCACCACCCGCTCCTCAAGATCGACCCGCAGGCGCACCGGCAACGGCACCCGGGCGGCCAACCCGGACAACGCCGCGTCCAGCCCTCGGTCCTCGAGGACGGCCGGGTGCAACCCGCGTACCAGATCGTTGAGTTCGGCGATCGCCTCCTTCGCCTCGAGGTGTGCCTCCGCGATCACCTCGCGGGCCTCACTCGACAGGTCGGGGCGCGTGGCCATGGCCAGGCCCAGGTTGACCGCGAGGGAGACCAGCCGCTGCTGGGTGCCGTCGTGCAGGTCACGCTCGATCCGGCGGCGCTCGGCGTCGACCGCCTCGATCAGGTCGGTGCGGCTCCCGGCCAGGTACTCGACCCGCTCCTGGAGCCGCTGGGCCCGGCTGGGCCCGAGCAGCGCCGACGCGAGTCGCGACTCCGTCCGGGCCACCGCCCCCGCCGTCCAGGGCGCGGCGCACAGGAGGGCGATGCCGGCCACCGTGTACCACGGCACCTGCGTCGCGTAACCGAACCAGTCCTGGCGGACCCCCGCCGGCAGCACCCACACCCAGCCGCAGCTGACGGCGCCCGCCAGGCCGGCGGCCGCCATCGCGAGCACCGACAGCTCCGACGCGGCCACCAACGGGCCCAGGAGAAGGTGGTATCCGAGCCGGCGCCAGATACGCGTCGAGGAGAGCCGTCGGGCGACCGCCGCCCACGACCACCGTTCCGGCGTGGGCGCCGGCCGGGGGATGTCCACGCCGAGGAGTGCCCGGTGGCGGTACCGTTGAACGGCCGTCAGCACCGGTACGCAGAGCGGGATCAGGGCGACCGACACGGTGAGCACCAGAGCCCAGTCCCCCGTCCTGGCGACGACCGTCGCGCCCCAGGACCACACGGGCACCAGGGCCAGGTGCGGCAGGACACCGGCGGCCAGGAAACCGGTGTCCCGCCACATCCGAAGCGCCGAGCGCCTCGGCACGGGTGGAATCTTCATGATCCGACACTAGGACACCTCGACGCGGGCCTGCCATGGGCCTGGCACCCGACTCCGTGGTGGCACCAGTGCCACCGTTGTGACGGCGCGTTCGCCGGCGGCGACCGCGGAGTCACGGCAGGACCTTTCTAGTTGGGGGCGGCGGTCATGGAGGCGACGGCGTCGGCCACGCTGGACCGGTAGAGGCCCATCTTGGGGTTCAGCACCCGCGCGTCGCCGCCCAGCGGGAAGTTCCGGGTGTCCGCGAGGGGCATGGTGCCGTCCGGGTCGGCCAGCACGTTGAGTTCGGTGATGCCGGGGGTGGTACCGGTGGTGGCACCGCTCGGGTCGAGGTCGATCACCGCGTAGGCCTTCTGCCCGGCCGGGACGGAGTACCGCAGGGTGCCGCTGGCGAGCACCGGCTTGAGGTTCTTGCTCCGGTCGGGCGAGGCGGCGGCGCCCAGGTCGACCGCCGGGGTGGAGCTCAGGCTGCACGCGCTCTTGCCGGTGTTGTGCACCTCGATGACCCGCTGGCCGGGTGCTCCGGTACGGACCGTCACCTGTATCGCGAGGTTCTGGCCGTCGCACGGGCCGGCGGCGGAACCGGCACTCCCGCCGTCGGAGCGGGTGCCCGACGGGCTGGCGCCGGACGGCTTGTGCGATGCCGCTCCGGTGGCCGGCGCGCCTGCCGTGGCCGGCGCGCCCGCGGTGGGGGCACCGGAGGCCGGGCCGCCCGCCGCCGAGGGCGTGGCGGCCACCGTGGCGGCCGCGGAGGCCGTCGAGCCGCCGGCCGAGTCGGTGCTGTCGGGCCCGCAGGCGGTCAGCGCGAGCCCCGCCCCGACGACGAGGGCGACGGAGGCGAGCAGCGGGCGACGGTGGCGGACGGACATGGGTGGCTCCCCGATGGTGGTGCGTGCTGACTGCGTGGACACCTCACAAGACGGTCGGCCGACGGCTTTCGGTGGCATGAACAGCGTCACAGTCGTCAGGACATGACGAGGATCGGACTGTGACATTCGGTCGGGTGCGGTGGGGTTGACAGAGTGTCAGGCAGGGGGAAGGGCGCACGGCGGACGGGATCAGTCGCGCTCGTGCCGTGGGGGGGTGCGGCGGGCGCGGCGGGCGCGGCTCAGCGGCCGAGCCGCGCCTCCAGCCGGGCCTTGGTGAGCTGGAGCCAGGCGATGTAGGAGGCGCCGAAGGCGTAGCCGTGCTCATGGGCCATCGTGTGCACCTCGCGGGCCCAGGCGGCGTCGAGCTCGGGGATCTGCGGGTCGTAGCGATCGGGCATCGGCATGGCCGAGGAGTCCGCGTGCTGCTTGAGCCGGTACTCCAGCTCCGTGGTGACGAGGTCCAGGGCGATCTCGGGGTCGAGCTGCCCGGCGAAGAAGAAGCGCAGGGTGAAGTCGGGGTCCTTGGGGCGCGACGAGGGCTCGAAGGGAGACCTCGCCCACTCCAGGAGCGCGGTGCGCCCCTCCTCCGTCAGCCGGTAGACCTTGGCGTCCGGCCGGCCCTCGCGCGGGTCGACCTCGAAGTCGACCCAGCCGCGCTCCAGGAGCTTGGCCAGCCGGCGGTAGATGTGCGGGAGCTGGACGCCGTACCCGATGAACCGGCCCGGTCCGTCCATCCAGCGGCGCAGGTCGTAGCCGGACAGGCGGCGCAGGGCCAGCCCCCCGAGGATCACATAGTCGAGCTGCATGGGCCGCACCTATGTTCTGAGGAACTTATGACCGACAGATTTACCCGCCGGTAGGCGGATGTCAAGACTCCCACCCCGAACTCGTCACGCGTCGGCGGCACAGCGGAAGCCCGCGTGCCCGCTGGAGCTGTCCGGGCTGTTGGCGGTACGGGCGGCCACCCGGTAGCGGTTGCAGTAGGACTTGTGGCACATGTGGGAGCCGCCCCTGATGACCTTGTCGGTGCCGGCGGCGGGCCCGGCCGGGCCGACCGTCGGACGGCCCACCGGGTGGTCGGTGGTCCACCAGTCGGCGCACCACTCCCAGACGTTGCCGGACACGTTGTACAGCCCGAAGCCGTTGGGTTCGAAGGAGTCGACGGGGGCGGTGCCGCGGTGGCCGTCGGCCGCGGTGTTCCTGGTGGGGAAGGTGCCGCGCCAGATGTTGCAGCGGTACTCCCCCTCCGGGTCCAGCTCGTCGCCCCACGGGTAGCGGGCCTGCGACAGGCCGCCGCGCGCCGCGTACTCCCACTCCGCCTCGGTGGGCAGCCGCTTGCCGGCCCAGGACGCGTAGGCGGCCGCGTCGTTCCAGGACACGTGGACCACCGGGTGGTCGCCCCTGTCCCGGACGCCGCTGCCCGGGCCCTCGGGCCGGTCCCACGCGGCGCCCTCCACCCCGCACCACCAGGGGGTGCGCCCGGGGCGCGGAGCACCGCGGCGCAGCTCGCCGGGCAGGAAGGCGGCGAAGACGTAGGACCAGCCGATGCGCTCCGCCTCGGTGCGGTACCCGGTGTCGGCGACGAAGGCGGCGAACCGGTCGTTGCTGACGGCGTGGACGTCGATGCGGAACGGGGCCAGCCGGACCGGGCGCACCGGGCCCTCCCCGTCGCCGGGGAAGCCCTCGGCGTCCTCGGTGCCCATCAGGAACTCGCCGCCGGGCAGCAGCACCGTCCCCTCGGTGCGGGCGGACCGGCGCGGCGACGGGAGCGGAGCCGGGAGCGGAGCCACCGCTCCTCCCCCGGACGGCATGCAGCAGCGGGCGGGTGCGGTGGAGTCGGTCATGCGGGGGTCCTTCCGTGCTCGCCGGGACCTATCGCCTCCGGCAGTTATGTTCTAACGTACATAGGGTCGCGGACCCCGGCCAGAGGCGGGAGGCCTTCCAACTACGGCAAGGCCCTGATGGTGATCGCCGGCGCCGACGGCGAGGTCAGCGATCCGGAACTCGACTGGCTGATCGACCACCAGCGGCGGATGGGCGCACCGGACGACGTCTGACCCGTCCGACCCGCCTGACGCGTCCGCGGATGCCGCACCGGCGCCCTGCGCCGCGGGCTCCGGGTCACTCCCCGGCGGCGAGCCAGCGCAGCCGTCCGTCCCTGGCGTACGTCCGGCAGGTGAGGGCGACGCCCGCCGAGGACGTCGCGGTGGCACCGGCCTCCCGGCACTTGCGGTGCGGCTCGTTGCAGCTGCCCTTCTTCTTCCCGGGTATCCGAGCGCAGTTCTCGGTGTCGTGCGCCTCCTTCCCCTCGGGCGAGAGGTTGTCGTAGTTGCTCCCGTCGTGCCGCCCGGGCGAGTCACCGCCCGCGGTGCCGGCTCCGGCGGGCCTGCCCGGTGCGGCGGCCGCCCGGGTCGGGGCCGGCTCCGCGGGCGCCGTCGGCTCAGCGGGCGCCGTCGCCTCGGCGGTCGGCGCCGGCGGAGCGGGCGGCTGGACCGGCACGGGCGCGGCGGACGCGCTCGGCGGGGTCGACGGCAGCAGGGGCGAGGACGGCGCGGCCGGAGTCGCCGCCCCGGCGGCGGAGGAGGCCGGCGCGGAGGCCGAGACCGCGTCGGACGAGCCGGGGCCGCAGGCCGTGGCCGCGGCGAGGAGCAGACCCACAGCGGCCGCCGCCGCTGCCTTCCGCAGGGTACGTACGCTGATCTCGGAACTGGGCATCGGGCCAGTCTAGGCAACCGATGATCTTGGTCTTCCCGGTGGTACGGGTCCCGCCTCCGCCGAGGCCGCGGTGCGCCGGCCCGGAGGCGAAAGGGGCTGCGGCGAGGGACAGTTGCCGGCCCGCGCCACCGGGCCCCCGTCCGTCCGGCCCGTCGGCCTCCGGCAACGGCTGCTACAGTGGCAGTGACCTGTAGTCGTGTGATCGAGGAGTGGCAGACGTGGCGGGTGACGACGACATCTCCGGGTGAGATCCGGATCTGACGGCCACTGGCCGGTGCTTCGGGAGCGCCGCCGAGGTGGTTCGTTTCGTCGACCCCTTTTCCACACGTCTGCCCAGGGCAGAGGTCTGTCTCCCTGCCCTCATTCCGTTCGAGGTCATCTCCATGTCCGACGCTGCCGTCGTCTGCTCCAACGTCTCCTTCGCCTGGCCCGACGACACCCGGGTCTTCCACGACCTGTCCTTCACCGTGCCCGCCGGCCGGACCGGGCTGGTCGCCCCCAACGGTGCCGGCAAGAGCACCCTGCTCAAGCTGATCTCCGGCGAACTCAAGCCCGCCACCGGCTCGGTGACCGTCACCGGACGGCTCGGCCACCTCCGCCAGAGCCTCCCCCTGACCTCCGGCCTCACCGTCGCCGAGGTCCTCGACGTCGCCGGGATCATCCGGGCCATCGACGCCGTGGAGTCCGGGGACGTCGACGAGCGGCACTTCGCCACCATCGGCGACGACTGGGACATCGAGGAGCGCACCCGCGCCCAGCTCGACCGTCTCGGCCTGACCGACCTCACCCTGGACCGCGGCCTGGACACGCTCAGCGGCGGCCAGATCGTCTCCCTCGGCCTCGCCGCCCAACTGCTCAGGCGCCCCGACGTGCTGCTGCTCGACGAGCCCACCAACAACCTCGACGCGGAGGCCAGGCACAAGCTCTACGACGTGCTGGCGGACTTCAACGGCTGCCTGCTGCTGGTCAGCCACGACCGCGCGCTGCTCGACCGGATGCAGCACATCGCCGAACTCGGCAACAGCGAACTGCGCTTCTACGGCGGCAACTTCACCGAGTACGAGGAGGCCGTCCAGGCCGAGCAGGAGGTCGCGGAGAAGAACGTCCGCAACGCCGAGCAGGAGCTGAAGCGGGAGAAGCGGGAGATGCAGCAGGCCCGCGAACGCGCCGAGCGCCGCCAGAGCAACGCCGCCCGCAACCTCAAGAGCGCCGGCCTGCCCCGCATCTTCGCCGGGAACATGAAGCGCGGCGCCCAGGAGTCCGCGGGCCGGTCCGGCCAGGTGCACGCGGCCCGGGTCAGCGAGGCCAGGGCCAGGCTCGACGAGGCCGGACGCGCCCTGCGCGAGGAGCAGCGCCTCTCCCTGGACCTGCCCGACACCCAGGTGCCCGCCGGACGCAACCTCTTCCTCGGCGAGGGGCTTCAGGTCAGCCACGCCGGCCGGCCGGTGTTCGCCGACGGCGGCGTCGACCTGAGCGTGCGCGGCCCCGAGCGGATCGCGCTGACCGGGCCCAACGGGGCCGGGAAGAGCACCCTGCTGCGCCTGCTCACCGGCGAACTCACCCCGGACAGCGGGGAGATCAAGCGCAACGACGGACGGATCGCCTACCTCTCGCAGCGCCTCGACCTGCTCGACCTCGACCGCACCGTGGCGGAGAACTTCGCCGCCTTCGCCCCCGAGCGGCCCGAGACGGAGCGGATGAACCTGCTCGCCCGCTTCCTGTTCCGCGGCGCCCGCGCCCACCTGCCGGTCGGCGTGCTCTCCGGCGGCGAGCGGCTGCGCGCCACCCTGGCCTGCGTGCTGTGCGCGGAGCCCGCCCCGCACCTGCTGCTGCTCGACGAGCCGACCAACAACCTCGACCTGGTCAGCGCCGGCCAGCTGGAGAGCGCCCTGAACTCCTACCAGGGCGCCTTCCTGGTGGTCAGTCACGACGAGCGCTTCCTCGCCGAGATCGGGGTGAACCGCTGGCTCCGGCTGGCGGACGGCACGCTGAAGGAGACGGGGGCGCCCGCGGTGTGAGCCGCCGGTGTGCGAAACGGCCCGCGCCGAGGCTCCGTGCCCGGCGGGCCGCCCCACCGCCCCTCGCACCGGAAGGATCCCCCGTGCTCCAGCACGCCCTCATCGCCCACGACGTCGTGCGCGACCTCGGCGGCCGACGCGTCCTCGACGGCGTCGGCCTGACCGCCGCCCCAGGCCACCGGATCGGCCTGATCGGGGAGAACGGCGCCGGCAAGTCCACCCTGCTGCGGGTGCTCGCCGGCGTGGACGAACCCGACGCGGGAAGCGTCTCGCGCCCCGCGGACCTCGGCTTCCTGCGCCAGGAGATGCCCTTCGAGGCCGGCGCGACCGTCGCCGCCGTCCTGGACGACGCGCTGCGCCAGGCCCGCGAGGACCTCGCGGAACTGGACCGGCTCGGCGCGGAGATCGCCCGCACCCCGGAGTCCGCGCCCGGCCACGCGGAACTCTTGGACGCCTACGGCAGGCGGCTGGAACGGGCCCAGGGCCGGGAGTCCTGGGACGCCGACCGCCGCGCCGCCCTGGTCCTCGACGGGCTGGGCCTCGGCGCGCTCGGGCACGACCGCGCGCTCGGCGGGTGACCCGCTCGGTGACCTGCTCCCCGAAGGAACAGTCTCCGGGGTCCGGTCCGCCGGTGTCAGTCCGGATGGTTCCGGATTCCGCGCGGTGCGGGGTGTGGCTAGCGTCCGGACCGTCGGACATCCGGCGGTCCGGACGGGCCGCCGTCACACGCCCTGGAGGCCACCGTGACCGCGAACCACCCCACCCGCAGGGGCATCCTGAAGTCCGCCGGCGGGCTCGGCGCCGCGCTGGCGCTGGGCGCCACGGGCGCGCTGGCGTCGGCGTCGCCCGCGGCGGCGGCCGGAGACGGGTTCGGCCTGAGCATCGTGGAGCGCGGCGAGGGCGACCCCCGGATGTGGTACTACCGCTTCCGCACCGCCGCGATCGGCTGGAACCCCGCCGTGAACGTGCTGCTGCCGGACGACTACCACAGCAGCGGCCGCACCTACCCGGTGCTGTACCTGTTCCACGGCGGCGGCACCGACCAGGACTTCATCACCTTCGACCGCGAGCACATCCGCGACTGGACCATCGGCAAGCCGCTCATCGTGGTGATGCCGGACGGCGGCCACGCGGGCTGGTACTCCAACCCGGTCAGCTCCAACGTGGGCCCGCGCAACTGGGAGGACTTCCACATCGGCCAGCTGATCCCGTGGATCGACGCCAACTTCCGCACCTACGCCGAGCCCGAGGGCCGCGCGGTGTCCGGCTTCTCGATGGGCGGCTTCGGCGCCCTGAAGTACGCCGCCAAGTACTGGGGCCACTTCGCCTCGGTGAGCGCCCACTCGGGCCCGGCCAGCCTGCGCCGGGACGGCAGCCTGGTCGCGAACTGGGCCAACCTCTCCGCGGCCGCGCTGGACCTGGCGGGCGGCACGATCTACGGTGCGCCGCTGTTCGACCAGGCGCGGGTGAGCGCCGACAACCCGGTGGAACGGATCGAGAGCTACCGCAACAAGCGGGTCTTCCTGGTGGCCGGGACGAGCCCCGACCCGGTCGACTGGTTCAGCCAGGTCAACGAGCCCCAGGTCCTCGCCGGGCAGCGGGAGTTCCGCTCCCTGCTCGACGGCGCCGGCATCCCGTACGAGGCCCACGAGCGGCCGGGCGGCCACGTCATCCGCGCCGACATGATGCAGCACGACATCGACGGCATCATCGACCGCCTGCGCAAGGCGTGAGGGGAGCGTCGGTGCGCTTCTCCCTCCCCCGCAGCGCCTCGCGGGCGGCCCTGGCCGCGGTCGCCCTGCTGCTGCCGGTCACCGTGCCGGCCGCCCCGGCCGCGGCCGCCGGGTTCGCGGCTTCCTGTCCCTCCGCCGGCTTCATCTCCCAGCACTACACCCAGGAGCACAACGGCATCGACATCGCCGCCCCGCACGGCACCCCGATCCACGCGGTCGGCGACGGCAAGGTGCTGATCTCCGGCCCGGCGCAGGGCTACGGCCAGTGGATCCGCGTCCTGCACGAGGACGGGACCATCACCGAGTACGGGCACATGTACGAGCGGGACGTGGCCACCGGCGACCACGTGACGGCCGGTCAGCAGATCGCCCTGATGGGCAGCGAGGGCACCGCCGACGGCCCGCACCTGCACCTGCGGGTCTGGGCCGACCCGGACGCGTCCGTGCGCACCGACCCGGAGCCCTACCTCGCCGAACGCGGCGTCACCGTGCCCTGCACGCCTGGCTCGGGCCCCCGTCCGACGCCGTTGGTGTATCCGGCGGAGTCGGGGCGGGTGGTCTCCGCGCGGTCGGCGGACGGACGCCTTGAGGTGTTCGCCGCCGGGGCGAACGGTGTCTCGCACGCCTGGCAGACGGCGGTGAACGGCGCCTGGTCCGAGTGGGAGAACCTCGGCGGCCCCGGCGGCGCGGAGTTGGCGATCGGACCGAACGCCGACGGGCGCCTGGAGATGTTCGCCATCAACGGCGACTCCTTCCAGCACCGCTACCAGCTCCAGCCCTCCGGCGCCTGGTCCGACTGGGAGACCTTCGGCACCGGCGGCCACGACATCGCCACCGGCACCAACCAGGACGGCCGCCTCGAAGTCTTCGCCTCAGGGCCCAACGGCATCTACCACAAGTACCAGACGGCACCCTCCGCCGGCTGGTCCGAGTGGGAAGCCACCGGCGGAGGACCCGCCAACAGCGAGATCGAACTCGGCAAGGCCCCCGACGGACGCCTCGAAGCCTTCGCCCTCAACGGCACCACCTTCCAGCACCAGTGGCAGACGGCCGTCAACGGCACCTGGTCCACCTGGGACACCTTCGGCGAAGGCGGCCACGACCTCACCGTCGACCACAACCAGGACGGCCGCCTCGAAGTCTTCGCCTCAGGACCGGCCGGCGTCTACCACAAGTACCAGACCAACCCCACCAGTTGGTCCGGCTGGGAAGCCACCGGCGGCCCCGCCGACTCCCAGCTCACCAGCCACCCGACCGCGGACGGCCGCGTCGAGGTGTTCGCCATCAACGGCAGCACCGCACAGCACATCTGGCAGACCGGCATCGACGCCCCCTACAGCCCGTGGGAGACGTTCGGCGGAGGTGGCAACGAGATCGGCGCCGCCGCCAACGCCGACGGCCGGATCGAAGTCTTCGGCACCAGCACCACCGGCGTCCACCACCGGTGGCAGACCGGATTCGCCACCTGGTCCGACTGGGCCTGGCTCAACACCACCCCCGGACCCGCCGTCGACTGACCCCGCCGGCACCCCTCCCGGGCCCATGGCCGTGCCCGGGGGCGCCGAGGCTCCGAACACCCGCCCGAACCCTTCCCTCCCGCTTTGTCAAGTACCCTGCGGCATACGGTTTACAGTCGTGCGCGAAGAGGTACCGTTCGTCCGTCCGGCAACAGTCGGCACGCGAAACGGGGAGCGGTGCACAGCACCGGAGCGGTGCGCGGGACGGAGGAACGGTGAGCGGGATTGTCGTCCACCTGCCGGAGGGGAACGGCGACGACACGGTGACCTTGCGGCTCGGCCCCGGAGAGCGGGCACGCTTCGGCCGCGGCTCCGCCCGCACGCCGGTGGAGCTGCGCCTCGGCGACGAGACGGTCTCCCGGCTGGCCGGCGAGATCCACGCGACCGACGACCACTGGCAGTTGAGCAACCTCAGCAACACCCACGCCTGCCTGGTGGAGAACCCGGAGGGCGCCGGCGAGTACCTGCGGGTGCCACCGCGGCGGATCGGCGCGCCGATCCCCTTCGAGTTCTCCCGGGTGGTGCTGCCCTCCCGCCGGGAAACCCCGCTGTCCTTCCAGGTGTTCGCGCCCGACCACGTCTACCTGGACCCCCACGCCCGCGGCGGCTCCGGGGAGAGCCGCACCATGACGGCGTACTCGCTGGACGAGACCGCCACCTACTTCCTGGTCCTGGTCGCGCTCTGCGAACCGTGGCTGCGCGACCACTCCCCCGCCGCCGTCCCCACCACCCCGCAGGTGGTCGCGCGGCTGCACGGCCACCCCGCCTGCGCCCGGCTCACCGCCCGCGCGGTCAGCTCGCACCTCGACTACCTCGCCGACGAGAAGCTCCGCATCGACCTGCCCGACGGCGCGGGGCGCGCGGACCGCCGCAGCGGCAAGCGCGAGGCCGTCGTGGGACTCGCCCTGAAGTTCGGCATCGTCCGCGAGGAGCACCTCGCCCTGCTGCCGCGCCCCGAGCCCGTCGGGTCCGGACGGTAGGGGGAGGGCACCCATGGTGCACGACCGGGCCGACCCGGCCTTCCCCGGGGACGGTGAGGAACTGCTGCCGGCCGGCCACCGGGTCGGCGAGTGGACCGTCACCGGGCCCATCGGCGAGGGCGGCTGGGCGACCGTCTACGCCGCCCGCGGCACCGGCGCCGACGAGACGACCGGTACCGACGACGTGGACGGCACCGTCGCCCTCAAGGTGCTGCCGACCGCCGGACTCACCCCCCGCCAGGCCCGCCAGGTCGCCGAAGCCGCCCGGCGCGAGGCCGAGTTGGCCCGCGGCGCCCCGCACCCCCGGCTGGTCCGCCTGCTCGACACCCTCGTGCTGGCCGCCCCCGACCACCCCTCGCTCGACGGCGCGATCGTCCTGGTCATGGAACGGGCCAGGTGCACCCTGCGCGACCTGCTCGCCACCGGCGTCGACGAGGCCGGGGGCCGCCGGATCGTCGTCGGCATCTGCGAGGGCCTGGCCCATCTGCACCGCTCCGGCTGGGTCCACAGCGACCTCAAACCGGAGAACGTCCTCATCGGCCGGGACGGCGAGGTCCGCCTCTCCGACTTCGGCCTCGCCATCGAACTCACCGGCACCCACGGCCACTCCGCCCCGATGGGCACCCCCGACTACCTCCCGCCGGAACGCTGGAAGGAACCGCTCGGCGAACACGGCGTCAAGGTCCGGACCACCGCCGACATCTGGGCGTTCGGCATCGTGATCCACGAGGTCTTCGCCGCCGGTGTCCGGCCGTTCCCGGGCGACACCCCCACCGCCCGCTGCGCCGCCGCCCAGCAGTATGCCGAGGGCCGCGCCGCGCTGCGCCTGGCCGCCGCCGTCCCCCCGTTCTGGCGCGCCCTCGCCGCCGACTGCCTCGCCCCCACCCACGCCGCCCGCGCCCCGCACACCGCCGAGAGCCTGCTCGCCCGGATCCGCGCCCACCGGCCCGGCCCCCACCCACGCCGGCCGCGCCGCCCACGGCCGCGCACCGCGCTGCTCGCCCTCGCCTCCTGCGCCACGGCCGCCGTCACCGCCACCGCCCTCTGGCCGGACCCCGGTCCACCCGGACGCCCCGCCCACGTCCGGGTCTTCAACGCCGAACGCGGCTGCCAGGACCGCACCGACCGCGACCCCCAGTGCAGCCTCGGCCTCGCCGTCGACCCGACGCGCCCCTACACCGCGGGGAACGTCGTGCCCACCCGCGTCTGGCACAACGACACCCTCGACGCCGACTGCCAACTCCCCACCGGTCTGCCCGTCATCAACGAGGAGGACCTCACCTCCACCCTCTGGTACCGCATCCACCTCCCCGGCCCCACCACCGCCTGGCTCCCCGCCGTCCGCACCCGCGACCGCCCCGCACTCCTGCGCTGCCCCTGACCGCCGGCGGGCCCCCACGTCCTACCGGCCGCTCCCGCCCGTCGCCGCCCCGCCGCCCGTCGCCGCCCCGCGCAGGGACACCCCGAAGTGGGTGCGGAGCCGCCGCACCTCCCACCAGGCCACCGCCGTCACCGTCGCGGGACCGCCGACCACGGCGGCCAGCTGTACGGGCAGCGGACCGGGCGGCAGCCCGCCGAACACCAGCCCGATCACGGCGAGTTCCCAGACCAGGACGCCGGTCAGCACCGGCGGGAACACCGGGTGCACCCGGTCCATGGTGAAGGCCGTACGGACCACCGTCGGCGAGGCGAACACCACGAACATCACCACCCAGACCGGCACCGCCAGGACCAGCAGGTCGAAGACCTGCCCGACCAGCAGCACCCGCACCGACCCCCGCAGCTGCCCGGCCAGCCACAGCAGCACCGGAACCGCCGTGCACGCGCCGACGTACTGCAACGCCATCAGCACCGCCGGTCGCACCTGCGCCCGCATGGCCGGGCGCGCGGCCGGCCCGGCGAGCCTGAACAGCACCCCGACCACGACCGGCGCCGTCACCAGCACCAGCACCGGAGTGATCGTCAGCCGCATCTGCACCTGGTCGTTGGCCTCGCTCCAGTCGTCCGGTGACCCGTACACGGCCAGCACCACGAACCCCGCCGCGAGCGCCAGCCACCCCCGGGCCTTCTGTACCCGCAGCACCACCTGGTCGGTGATCCCCCGCGGCCCCGGCACGACGAACACCCGCCGTGCCAGCCGCCGCGCCGACCTGGCCATCGGGTAGAGCCCCAGGAACATCAGGAACGGCCACAGGCAGAACAGCGCCGGCACCAACGCCCACCCGCCGACCGCCCGCCGGGCGGGCGCCAGCAACTCCCGCAGGGTGGGCCACTCCTCGCCCCTGAACCGCTGCCGGAGCGGAACGCCCTGCTGCCGGAACTCCCCCTGGTGGAAGGGGTTCCGCTGGTAGGAACTCTGGTCCCCGTACGTCACACCAAGTCCTCACGCGGTCGCCGCCCTGCTGCCGGTACCCGGTCAGCCCTTGCAGCGCCGCACCCTACTGCCGCCCGCCCACACCCCGCACGCCCGGGCATCCACGCACCCGGGCGCCGCGCCGTGACGTGCGGTGACGCGCGCTCAGGCGGGTGACGCACCGGCCCCCGAGGCCCGGGGGTCAGTCCTCGGCCCGCCCCCTGAGGCCGTCCAGCACCAGGTCCGCCAAACGCTCCGGCAGGTCCGGCCCGATCGGGCGGTGGCCGAGCAGGGCGCGGGTCTGGAGCGGGGAGCAGAGCAGTTCCAGCGCGAGGGCCGTGTCGGTGCCCGCGGGGAGCTCCCCGCGGTCGACGGCCCGGTCGACGATGGCGCCGGCCTGATCGAGGCGGGACTGCCAGAAGGCCTGCCAGGCCTCGGCGAGGTCGGGGTCCCCGGCGCTGAGCGAGGCCGCCTGCGCGACGGACCGGCCGGCCGGCGTGGCCAGGTACTCGGCCAGCGCGCGGGCGAAGGCGGCCAGGTCGGTGCGGACGGCTCCGGTGTCGGGGACGGGGATGCCCTCGCTGCTCCCGGTCAGCATGGCGTCCAGCACGAGCTTCTCCCGGCTGCCCCAACGCCGGTACACCGTCGTCTCGTTGACCCCCGCACGGGCCGCGACCCCGGCGATGCTGAGCCGGGTGATGCCCTCCTCGGCCAGCGCCTCCAGGGTGGCCGCCAGAACGGCCTGGCGGACGCGGGCGGCTCGGCCGCCCGGGCGGCGCCGGACCGCCTCCGCTTCTTCCTCGGTCATGTGTCGATCACCTCGGCCACCACTCTAACGCAGGTCTTCTTGCATTAAGCGGCACCCAGGCGCATAGTCGCTAATGCAAGAGTTCCGGCTTTAAAAGCAGCAGGAGGCACCACCATGTCCTTCACCTGGCCCCTGGACCCGCAGGACCTGTTCGTCGAGCGCTACCCCCAGATGACCCTCGGCCTGCCCGCCGACGAGGTGGACGCGGTCCGCGCCGCCGTCACCGGGATGTGGCCCGACCGGCCCGGCGGCTGGGTGTACGAGTGGTCCGCCCTCGCCGCCCGGCACGCCGCGGCCGGGCACCACCGGCCGGCCGCGCAGGCGTACGGCTGGGCCAAGTTCCCCGCCCTGGCCGACGGCCCCAAGCGCACCGCGCTCGCCCGCCAGGTCGAGCAGTACCTCCTCGCCGCCCCCGGCTTCCCGGTGGAGTTCGAGCGCCGCACGCTCACCGTCCCGTACCGCGGCGGCGAGACCACCCTGCCGGTCCACCTGATGGCCGCCCCCGGTCTGCCCGCCGACGCGCCGGTGGTGCTGGCCAGCGGCGGGGTGGACTCCTGGAAGACCGACCTGCACGGCATGTGGGAGCAGCTCGCGCTCACCCTGCCCGCACGGCTGCTGCTGTTCGACCTCGCCGGCACCGGCGAGACCGCCCACCTGCCGATGACACCGGACGGCGGGGCCGAGGTGATCGCCGGACTGGTCTCCTTCGCCCGCACGATCGGCAACGGGAAGGTCGGCCACTTCGGCATCTCGATGGGCGGCTACTACTCCGCCCGGAACGGACTGACCGGCGCGGTGGACGCCTCCGTGGTGCTCGGCGGCCCGGTGGAGCGCTCCTTCGCCGCGGGCCGCGGCTTCGCCTTCGGCATGGAGGGCATCGTCGGCAACGCCCTGGGCTTCGACACCCTGCCGAGCCCGGCCGAGCGCGAGGCGGCCTTCGCGGCCTTCGACCTGCGCCCGCTGCTGGACCAGGACGCCAACGGGCCGATGCTGGTGGTCAACGGCACCGAGGACGTCCACGTCCCGCTGGACGACACCCTGGTGTTCGAGGGCCGCCGGGACACCCGGGTCGAACTGATCCCGGACACCGGCCACTGCGCCATCTCGCGCTTCGGCGAGGCGATGGCCGTGATCACCCCCTGGCTGGCGGACACCCTGGCCGGCTGACCCGGCGGTCCGGTCAGGGCACGGGCCCGCCCGGCGCCGCCTACGAGTCGGGCCCGCGCCCACGGGTCAGGCCTGGTCGCCGCCTCCGGCCCGGGCGGTGACCAGGCCGGACTCGTAGGCGGCGATGACCGCCTGGGCACGGTCCCGGACGTCGAGCTTGCCGAAGATGCTGGTGATGTAGTTCTTCACCGTGGAGGCGCTGATGTCCAGCGCGCGGGAGATCCCGACGTTGTCGAGGCCGCCGGCCATCAGCCGCCACACCTCGACCTCCCTGGGCGTCAGCCCGCACACGTCGGCCGGCGGCTGCGGGGCGCTCAGCGGCGCCCGGACGTAGGTGGAGATCAGCCGGGTGAGCAGCCGCGGGGCGACCGCGGCCTCGCCCGCGTGGACGGTGCGGATCGCCGCGCCCAGGTCCTCCGGCGAGACGTCCTTGGGCAGGAACCCGTGGGCGCCGGCGCGCAGCGCGGCCACCACGTACTCGTCCATGTCGAAGGTGCTGAGGGCGAGGACCCGGCAGCCGGGCAGGGTGCGGGCCAGCTCCCGGGTCGCGTCGACCCCGTCCAGGACGGGCATCCGGATGTCCATCACCACGACGTCGGGGCGCAGCCGCTGGGCGAGGGCGACGGCCTGCTCCCCGTTCTCGGCCTCGCCGACCACCTCGAAGGACGGGTCGGGCGAGAGGATCAGCGACAGTCCGCGCCGCACCAGCGGCTGGTCGTCCGCGATCAGGACCCTGATGCCCGGCGCCGCGCTCATCGGGCGGCCGTCCCGTGCTGGACGGCCGCGTCGGCCGTCTCGTCGGAGGCCAGCGGGAGGTCCGCCAGCACGGCGAACCCGCCGTCCGGCCGGGGGCCGGCCGCCAGGGTGCCGCCGTGCAGGGCGACGCGCTCGCGCATGCCGATCAGCCCGTACCCGCCCCGGCTCCCGGCCGGCGGCGGCTCCTGGGCCGGCACGCCCCCGCCGTCGTCGCACACTTCGACGGTGACCCGGTCGGGACGGTACGTCAGGAGGACGCGGGCGCGGGCGGGCCCCGCGTACTTGCGGGTGTTGGTGAGGCCCTCCTGGACGATCCGGAACACCGTCAGGCCGACGGTCGGCGGCAGCGGGCGACGGGGCCCGAGGACGCTGAACTCCGTCGGCAGGCCGACCCTGCGGGACTCGTCCACCAGCCGGTCGAGGTCCTCCACCCCGGGCTGGGGCGCCGGCGGTGCGGCGTCCGGCTCGTCGCCGGCCCGCAGGACGTTCAGGAGCTGGCGCATCTCGCTCAGGGCCAGCCGCCCGGAGGACTCCAGGGTGACCAGGGCGTCCCTGGCCACCTCCGGGTTCGCCAGGTTGGCCCTGGCACCGCCGGCCATCAGCTGCATGGTGGTGATGTGGTGCGCCACGATGTCGTGCAACTCCCTTGCGATGCGGCGGCGTTCGCCGGCCACGGCGCGGTCGGCCAGCAGCCTGCGGTTGGCCGACACCTCCCGTTGCCAGCGCGCGACCCCGAGTCCGGCGCCGGTCACCAGCAGGGCGGAGCAGGAGGTGGCGACGAGCCCCTGCCAGGTGGGGAGCCCGAAGTGGCTCTGGCTCAGCATCATCAGCACCGTCGTCGCGGCGGCGGCCGCGGCCGTCACCGGGCCGGTGCCGGCCCGGGCGACCGAGTACAGGCCGACGATCAGGACGGCGCCGAAGTGGTCGCTCGGCGGGATGGACAGGTCGACCCCGGCCTCGATCACCAGGACCGCGGCGAGCGCCGGCAGCGGGCGGCGGCGGCGGACGAGCAGCGGCAGGGCCGACAGCGCGACGAGGAGCAGGCCCGGCGCGCTCACCCTGCGCACCCCGTCCAACTCGCTGAAGAGCAGGTAGTTGAGCAGGTCGAGCGTGCAGGCGACGGCGGCGACCAGGGCGTCGGTGTGGGTCCACGGCGCGTTGTCGCCGCCCTGCGGACCGTCCGCCGTACCCGCCCCGCCCGCCGTACCCGTCGCCCCCGCAGCGGGGCCCTGCCGCCCGCCCATGGTCGTTCCCCTCACTGCCCGGCCAGCGCCGCGCGTCCCTCACCGGCCCCGGCACGGGCGTCCACCCGCGCTGATCAGCCCCGACGGCCCCATTGTGTCATCGGCCCACCCCGCCCCGGCATGGTCCCAGCGGCCGATCACGGCGGCACCGGCCAGGACCACGGTCCCGGGTCCCGGCCCGGCCGGGGAGCTGGGGCCCCGGTACGGATCGTCCGGAGCAGGGACGTGTGCGGCCCCTCCCGGGTGATGGTCTGGAACCCGGCCGGGAACCCCCGGCGCCGAGACTGCTGTCGTGGACGTCCGCGTCCACCGTCGGAGGAAAAACGTGATCCGCGCACTGACCGGGTTCTCCACCAGGAACCCATGGAAGGTCATCGTCCTGTGGGTGGTGCTGGGGGTCGCCCTGAGCGGCCTGACACCGGCCCTGATGGCCCGCGTCACCCAGAGCCAGAGCGCGGACTTCCTGCCCGCCTCCTACGACTCGGCCGCCGCGCTGCGGATCGCCGAGGAGAACTTCGGGCTGAAGCCCGACGCCACCACGGTGACGGTGCTGGTCGCCAGGACCGACGGCGCCGCCCTCACCGCCGCCGACCAGCAGCGGATCGAGGCCGAGGCGGCGAAGCTCGCCGGGCGCCGGGTCGCCATGCCCAGGAAGAGCGACGAGCCGGCCTTCCTCGTCCCCGACCGCTCCCAGACCCCCCGGATCGCCCCGGCGATGACGGCACCCGACCGGAGCTTCGAGCTGCTCTCCGTCGAGCTGGTCGGCACCCCCTCGGACGAAGGGGTGCAGGGCGTCTTCCGGGCCTTCCGGGACTCCGCCAGGACGCAGTTCTCCGAGGCGGGGATGCGCACCGGCTACACCGGAGGACTCGCCGACGCGGTGGACACCGCCGACGCCCACGGGACCGCGGTCAAGGTCGGGGGCGCCCTCGTCATGGGGCTGATCGTCCTGCTCAACGTGCTGGTGTTCCGCAGCGTGGCGGCGGCCCTGCTGCCGCTGCTCGCGGTCGCCATGATCGGCGGCACGGCCGGCGGGGCGGTGGCCGGCGCGGCGATGCTGACCGGTCTCAAGCTCGACGCCGGCACCCCCGGACTGATCTCCGTGGTCCTGGTCGGCATCGGGATCGACTACCTGCTGTTCCTGCTCTTCCGGTTCCGCGAGCAGCTGCGGGCGCGGCCCGAGCAGCCCGCCCGCGAGGCGGCGGCCCAGGTCTCCGCCCGGGTCGGCACCGCGATCACCTCGGCCGCGCTGACCATCGTGGCCGCCTTCGCCACCCTCGGGGTGGCGAGCTTCGGCCAGTTCCGTTCGCTGGGCCCGGCCATCGCCATGGCGGTCCTGGTGATGCTGCTGGGCAGCCTCACCCTGATGCCGGCCCTGCTCGCCGCGTGCGGCCGCGGGATGTTCTGGCCCTCCCGCACCCTGAGCCACCGCCCGCGCGAGGGCTTCGCCGCCCACTTCGGCGCGCTCGTCGCCCGCCGGCCGCTGCCGATGCTGCTCGCCGCCGTCGCCCTGCTCGGAGTGCTGGCCGCCGGGATGGCCGGGATCCGGATGGACTACGGCCAGGGCGGCGCCACCGGGAAGACCCAGGCCGCGGCCACCGCCGCCGAGATCTCCCGCGCCCTGCCGGCCGGCGTCTCCGACCCGACGAGCGTCTACGTCGTCACCACGGACGGTTCCACCCTCGCCCCTCAGCGGCTGGACGGCCTCGCCCGGGCCCTCGCCGGGGTCGACGGCGTCGGCAAGGTCGGCGGAACCGCCTTCGACGGGGGCCGGCACGCCGCCAGGATCGACCTCTACCTGAACACCGACCCGCAGAGCCAGCGGGCCCGTGACCTGGCCTCGGGCCCGGTCCGCGCCGCGGTCGCCGCCCACACCCCCGCCGGGACCACGGCCCACGTCGGCGGCACGGCGGCGGTGTTCGCCGACATCTCCGTCGCCGTCGACCACGACCTGGCGGTCGTCTTCCCGGTCGCCGCCGCCCTGATCGCCCTGATCCTGCTGGTGCTCCTGCGCAGCCTGCTCGCCCCGCTGGTCCTGATGCTCTCCGTCGGGCTCGGCTTCGTCGCCACCCTCGGCGCCGCCACCCTGCTGTTCCAGCACGGTCTGGGCGAACCGGGCGTCAGCTTCACCCTCCCGCTGGTGCTCTTCCTGTTCGTGGTGGCGCTGGGCACCGACTACAACATCCTCATCACCGACCGGATCCGCGAGGAGATGCGGGTCCCGGGGCCGACCCGGGCCGCCGTCGCCCGCGCCGTCCGGCACACCGCGCCCGCCATCGCCACGGCCGGCCTGGTCCTGGCGGGCTCCTTCGCCACCCTCGCCGCCACGCCGGGCAGCGAGCAGGTCGCCTTCGCGCTGACGCTCGGCATCCTGCTCTCCGCCGTCGTGCTGTCGCTGGTCCTGGTGCCCGCCGTGGCCGCGCTGCTCGGCCGCGCCATCTGGTGGCCCCTGCGCCCGGCCCGCCACCGCACGGCCGCGCCGGCCCCGGAGCCCGTCCACGTCCCCGCGCCCTGACCTGCCTCACCCGCCTCCTGCCACGGCCGGAACCGGACGATCACCTCGCCCGGTTCCGGCCGTGGCAGGCTCGTGCCCATGGCCATGACCCCGCCCTCGAACGCCGAGGACTTCACGTTCACGCTGGACGACGCCCTCGACATCCCGGTCCGCGTGCGCTCCGACGGTGACCTGACGCGGTGGCGGGAGCCAGGACGGACCAAGGCCGCACAGCCCTGGCCGCACGCCCACGGCCTGCCGGGGGACGGCGAGTACCTGGTGACGACGACCTGGCGCCAGCTGGTCGACGCGGCCACCAGCGTGGGTCGGGACCTCACGCCGTGGCTGCGCCGGACGCCCTCGCTGGCGGTCAACGAACTCGTCGCCCGGGTCTCCCCGCTCCACGCGTACCTGTCCCTGCGGGACTTCCCGGTGCCCGCCGGCAAGGGAGCGGGACGGCGCCTGTTCGTGAGCGCCGTGTACCGGCACGGCACCGAGCGGAGCGCCCACAGCGCCTTCGGCTACCACCTGGGCATGACGATGGCCCAGTGGCTGACCGTCGGCATGGCCGGCCTGCCCTCGACCGTCCACCTGGAGGGCGGCGGCGTCCCGGAGTTCACCGACGCGTCCGAGAAGTTGCCGGACCTGTACGGCAACCATCCCGCTGAGGAGCTGCCCTGGCTGATCGAGGCCAAGGGCCGCAAGCACCTGGGAAAGCAGCGGCTGAGCGAGGGCCAGGAGCAACTCGACGGCGGCTCGGCCGCGATGGCCGTGCCCCACCGGCAGGTCCTGTGCGGGACCTCCCTGCCGCGGGCCGACCGCTGGGAGGACGACCCGCTGTTCATGATGGTCAACACCGCCGTCGTGGTCCCCCCGCCCGGCGGCGGCACCGTCCACCACCTGCCCGACCCCCCGTCCGGCGACGACGAGGAACAGGCCCCCTCCTCACCGGACGCGCTCCTTCGGGTGGCACGCCGGCAGCTCCTCGTCTACCGGGCCCTCGCCTTCGGGGCGGTGCAGGACCGGCGGATGATCCGTCTCAGCGGACCCGGGCACCGGGAGGGCCGGGCCAGGTCCGGGGCGAACCGGACGCTGCCCCTGGAGTTCGACACCGGTACCCGCTACCTGCGCGAGTCCCCGCGGCGGCACGGCGTCCCGGACGCATGGGCGGACCGGATGGAGGGCGCCCGGACCTTCCTGGTCGGCCGCATCCCCGGCGTGGGCCTGCACCTCGGCATGTCCAGCGGACTGTACGCGGCGTGCGCGGCCCTGCACCGCGCACAGGCGGAGGTGCCGGCCGACGAGCCGGTGTTCCCGCCGGACGTGCCGCTCGCAGGCCTGGACGAGGACGACCGGCGGGAGGAGCGGAGCCGGCGGGCCCGCCGGACGTTCTACGACCGCGAGCACGAACTGCTCCCGCGCACGAAGCGGGACATGGCCGACGCCTACGGGGAGGCGGAGAGAGCACCGGAAGGCCCGGTCGGCACCGGCTTCCGCCCGGAACCGCCGGATCCGGTCCGGGAGTTGCTGGAGGCCAGGACCGCGGAGACCTATCTGGCGATCGAGCCCACCGACCCGGTCCTGGCCCCCTACCGCCGCTGAGCCGCGCCGGTACCGGTCAGCTCTCCGGAGGGGCGCTGATCCGCCGCACCCCGAAGCCGATGCGCTCCAGCCAGGCCGCGGCTCCGGCCTTGCCGCCGGAGAACTCACCGCTGGTGAGGGCGCGGCCGAGCGCAGCGCGGGCCGGCCCCCGGGGGTGGGCCGGCCCGCTGGTTCGGTGTGCCGTGGCGCGGTGGCCGACGGTCAGTCGGCGGCGCCGACGCGGGGAGCGGGGCCGCCGCCCTGCCGGGTCTCGTCCCCGGTCTCGTCCCCGGCCTCGCTCCGGCCCTCGACCAGGACGGCGGGCTCCAGTGGCGAGGCGATCTCCTGCGGCTTGCTGCGGGAGGCCCAGTCGCGGATGCCGAGCAGCACCATCACGAAGAAGATCCCGTAGACGATGCCGGAGAAGTACAGCTCGGAGTGGACCGCGAGCGGCACGCCCACCAGGTCGACGGCCAGCCAGACGAACCAGAACTCCACGTAGCGGCGGGCCTGGCTGTACATGGCGAGGATCGAGCCGATGAAGATCCAGGCGTCCGCGAGGACCATCCACAACGGCGCACCGGGGTAGAAGGAGGCGTCCGCCCCCTTCAGCACCGCGCCGAACACGGCCGTCCCCAGCACCATCGCGGCGGCCAGCACGACGCGTTCCTGCCACGACGCCCAGCGGACGTTGATGGTGCCTTCCTGCTCGCGGCTGCGCTTCCAGGTCGCCCAGCCCCAGGAGGCCGACACGATGATGACGATCTGTCGGGCGGCGTTGCCGCCGAGGTGCACGTTCAGGCTGGCGATCAGGAGCAGCACCGAGCCGAGGATCTGCACCGGCCAGGCCACCAGCGAGCGCCGCAGGGCCAGCCAGACGGTGGCGAGCGCCAGGATGTTGCCGAGGAAGTCGGACCAGTAGACGGGGAGGCCGAAGAAGCTGAACTGCTCGTTCAGCCAGTGGAATGCGCTCATGACTCACACCTTTGTTCGTGCCGAGCGAGGTGGGGGAGGACGGTCGGCCCCGCCGAAGCGGGGGGAGCGGGGCCGACCGGGCATGTGGCTCAGGGCGCGCGGGCCCGGTGGGGCCGGCCCGCGCGCCGGGCAGGGAGAAGGGTGGTGCGGGTGGATCGGAGGCGCCCCGGGGGGTGAGGGGGGGCTTCCGGAGGGTGGTGCCGGTGGATCAGGAGAGGACGGCGAGGACGCGCCGTCCGCGCTCGGAGTCCAGCAGGGCCTCGGAGCGGCGGACGTCCTCCCGGGCGGCGAGCAGCAGCTCGTCGACCGAGGCGAACCTCTCGGTGCCCCGGATGCGGGCGACGAACCACAGGTCGATGTGTTCGCCGTACAGGTCGCCCGGGGCGTCGTGGCAGTACACCTCGGTGTGGATCTCGGAGGTGTCGCAGAAGGTGGGGTTGGTGCCGATGCTGATCGTCGCGCGGTGCACGGTGCCGGTCGTGCGCCGGGCCAGCCAGCCGCTGTAGATCGCGGGCGGCGGGACGGGCGTGCCGGGGTCGGGGGCGATGTTGGCGGTGGGGAAGCCGAGCCCCGTCCCCCGGCCGGCGCCGTGCACCACGGTGCCGGCCAGGGGGGTCGTCGGGACGTCAGCCATGGGGGGTGAGCTCACGGAACTGGCTGGTGTGGAAGACCAGCGGCTCCACCCCGGGGAACAGCTCGGCGGTGAGCAGCTCCATCAGGACGATCTCGTGGTCGCCGCCGTCGTACACCGCGTACACCCGGGCGGTCAGCCAGAGCGCCGCGTCGTGGATCAGCACCGCGCCGTCCGGGGTCGTCCGCCACCCGGTGCCGTCGAAGCGGTCGCCCTCGCGGGAGGCCAACCGCCGGCAGAGCGCGCCCTGGCCGCGGCTGAGCACGCTCAGTCCCAGCACCGGCGCCTCCCCCAGCCTCGGCCAGGTGGTCGAGGTGCGGGCCACGCTGACCGCGACCATCGGCGGCTCCAGCGAGATCGACACGAAGGAGCTCACCGCGAGCCCGACCGGCTCGCCGTCGCGCAGCGCGCCGAGCGCGACCACGCCGGTGGGGTAGGCCCCGAAGGCCTGGCGCAGCACCGCGGCGTTCAGCCGGTCCGCGTCCGAGGCCGCCGCGTGCGGCTGCTCCGGGTCGCCCGGTGCCGCCGGGTGCGGCCCGACGGGTGCGGCGGGCGGGTTCGGGTGGTGGGCGGGAGTGACCATGGTCGTCGCCGTCCTCTCGTGTCGTCGCGGCTGGGGTGGGTCAGTGCCGGTACCGCGCGGCCGGGTGGCTGGCCGGCAGGGCCCGGTCGGACGCGCCGGTCAGCCGCTCGCGCAGCGACTCGCCGGCCGCGTACTCGCCGCGGAAGACGCCGCGGGCGCGCAGGATCGGCAGCACCGACTCGACGAACTCCGTGGTGGAGGCCGGCTGCACGGTCGGCGAGAGCAGGAAGCCGTCCAGGTCGGCGCCCTCGGCCAGGGCGCAGATCTCGTCGGCGATCTCCTCGGCGGTGCCGACCACCGGACGGGCGCCGACGCCGTGGGTGTGCCAGTCGGCGAGGACGTCGCCGACGGTCTTGCCGGCGAAGCGGGCGACCTGGGTCTGCGACATCTCGGTGGAGAGCTCCGTCATCGGGGTGTCCGGTGCGTACGAGGAGAGGTCGAGGCCGGTGAACATGGCGTAGCTGGCGACGGTGACCTCGGGGCGCTGGGCGTCCAGGACGCGCTGCCAGCGGCGCTCGGCGTCCGCGGTGGTGGCGCCGACCACGCAGGAGAACGCCGACATCACCTTGACCTCGTCGGCGCCGCGCCCGGCCCGCACGGCCTCCTCGCGGATCGCCGCGGTGTGCCCGGCGAGCTGCCGCACCGAGCCGCTGCCGACGAACATGCACTCGCCGTGCCGGCCGCCGACCTGCCGCCCGGCCGGGGAGGCGCCAGCCTGGAACAGCACCGGGGTGCCCTGCGGGGAGCGGGCGGTGTTGCCGTAGCCCTGCGAGCGGAAGTACGGGCCGTCGTGCTCGACCTGGTGCACCTTGGCCGGGTCGGCGAACCGGCCGGCCTTGTCCTTCTCCAGGGCGTCGGCCTCCCAGGCGCCCTCCCAGTACTTGTAGACCAGGTCGAGGAAGTCCTCGGCCATCTTGTAGCGGTCGTCGTGCGCCACCATCTCCATGCCGAAGGCCTTGACCGCGGTGTCGGCGGTGCCGGTGGTGACGATGTTCCAGCCGAGCCGGCCGCCGGACAGCTGGTCCAGGGTGGCCAGTCGGCGGGCGAACGCGTACGGGGGCTCCACCAGCACCGAGCCGGTGACCACCAGGCCCAGGTCGGTGGTGCTCGCCAGCAGCGCCGAGGCGATCACGAACGGGTCGAGGCGCGGCAGGTCGAGGGTCTCCTCGGTGGCGATCGGCGGGCGCACCCCGTCGATCTCCGACCAGCCCCAGGCGTCGGCCAGGAACAGGAAGTCAAGCTTGGCGTCCTCGCAGAGCTGCGCGATCTCGCGCCAGTACCCGAGGGTGTCGAACAGGTGCCGGCGGCTGTCGGGGTGGCGCCAGGTGGCGGTGCCGCTCGCGTTGGTCTGGGCGTTCTCGAACAGTCCGAGCTTGAGGTTGCGCATGGGTTGTTCTCCGTTGAACTGGTGATGCGGGGGAACCAGGGGCACTGGAGGGTGGGGGAAAACCAGGGGGAACAGGGGGAACAGGGTGTGGAGCGGTGGAGCGGGGGAACCGGAGGTGGGGTGACCGGTCCCGTCAGGGTGCTACGGCGACGGCGGGGGCGTCGAGCACGGCGGTGTCCGTGTCGAGCTGCGCCGCGGACGGCATGGAGGACTGGGCGCCGAGGCCGGTCACGGCCAGCGAGGCCGCGCGGACGGCGCGTTCGGCGGCCGCGAGCAGGCCGGCGCCCCGGGCGAGGGAGTCGGCGAGCGCACCGCAGAAGGTGTCGCCGGCGCCGACGGTGTCGACGGCGTCCACGACGGGGGCCGGCAGGTGCACGGCCGGGCGGCCCGGCTGTTTGACCAGCGCCCCGTCCGCGCCGAGCGTCACCACGACGGCCCGGCAGGGCAGCTCGGCCCGTTCCAGCAGGTCGCGCGCCCCGTCGGGGCCGGCGGGTCGCGCCGCACCGAGCAGGGTGGCGAGTTCGCCGAGGTTGGGCACGAGGACGTCGACGGCGGACAGCACCTCGGGGGCGACCGGCCTGGCCGGGGCCGGGTTGAGGACGACCGTACCGCCCTGCCCGCCGGCCCGCAGCACGGCGGCGGCGACCACCTCGGCGGGGATCTCGTGCTGCACCAGCACCACCTCGCCCGCCGCCCTGACCAGCCGTTCCGGCAGGTCGGCGACCGACAGGGCGGCGTTGGCGCCCGGGTTGACCACGATGGTGTTCTCGCCGGCCCGGTCGACCACCACCGAGGCGATCCCGGTGGTGCTCTCCGGTGCCGGGCGCACCGCCTCGACGTCGACGCCCTCGGCGGCGAGCGCCCGCAGGATGGGGCCGGCGTCCGTACCGACCCGGGCGACCAGCCGTACCCGCGACCCGAGCCGGGCCGCCGCGACGGCCTGGTTGGCGCCCTTGCCGCCGACGCCCTCGACGAAGCCCCGCGCGAGCACGGTCTCGCCGGGGCGCGGCAGGTCCTCGACGGTCAGGACGAGGTCGCGGTTGACCGAACCGACGACAGTGATGAGCGGCATCCGCACTCCTTGGGAGATCGATCTCCCACACTGTGGCCCAGCCCCCGGAAACCGTCAAGTACCCTCGTGCTGCGCATTCCGCCCGCTCAGCCGAGACCGAATCCGACCACTAAGGACCCGCCCACGTGACAGCGCCCCGACTCCTCGACGTGGCCGCGGCCGCCGGCGTCTCCCGCGCGACCGCCTCACGCGTCCTGGCCGGCACCCCGCGCAACGTCGACCCGGAGCTCGCCCGCCGCGTCGAGGAGGCCGCCCAGGACCTCGGCTACCGCACCAACCACTCCGCCCGCGCCCTGCGCACCGGCACCACGGGCACCGTCGGCGTGGTCGTGCCCTCGCTCGCCAACCCGTACTTCGTCCAGCTCGCCGACGCCATCGCCCAGCAAGTCCGCGCCGCGGGCGGGCAGTTGGTGGTCTCCGACGCCGCCAACGACCCCGCCGTCGAGGCCGAGCAGATCGAGACCCTGCTCGGCGGCCGGGTCGACGGCCTGCTCGTCGTCCCGGTCTCCGCCGGCGCCTCGGGCCCCGCCGTCCGGGCCGCCGCCCAGCGCGCCCCGGTCGTGCTCTTCGACCGCTGGGCCACCGGCTCCGGCACCGTGGCCGTCACCCTGGACAACACCGCCGCGATGGGGCTGCTCCTGGACCACCTCGAAGGCCTCGGCCGGCACCGGATCGCCCTGGTCGCCGCCGACCAGGCCTCCTCCTCCGGTGCGGAACGCCTCGCCGCCTTCACCGGGGCCCGCGGCGCCGACGCCACCACCGTCCTGCTGCCCAGCTTCACCACCGACGCCGGCCGCACCGCGGGCCGCCGCATCGCCGAACAGCACGGCCTGATCGACGCCGTCGTCTGCGGCGCGGACGTCCTCGCGGTGGGCCTGGTCAGCACCCTCCAGCGCTCGGCCGTCCCCGTGCCCGGCCGGATCGCCGTCACCGGCTTCGACGACACCGAGATGCTCGAACTCCTCGACCCGCCCATCACCTCCATCCGCCACCCCCTCGCCGCGATGGCGGAGCGGGCGCTGACCCTCCTTCAGGCGCCGTCACGGGAACGCAGGGAGAGCGTCGAGCGCTTCGCGCCACAGCTGGTGGTCCGCTCCTCCACGGACGCGAACGCCTGAGACCCCTCGCCCCCGGCGGCACCGCCGGTGACCGGACGGAAGGCGGCCACGCCGACGCGGAACCCGGCAGCACCGGGAGGACGGACGCCCTCGGAGCCGGGCACGACCGGCAGCGCCCACCGGACTTCCGGCCGGGCCCCGGGCGCCGGACGCCTGGACCGCGCGTCACGAACAGTCGCCGAACGGACCGTCACTCCCCCACGCCGCCGGCCGTCCGACCCGACGCCCCGTTGCCGCACGGCACGCCCGGCGGCGCTCCACGCCTCCGTGCCTCCAGGCCCCAGGACGTGACGATCCGTGAAACGGATCTGGCGCCTCCCTTCACGATTCCGATACGGTCTGGACCAATCAGCGGCCGGCTGTCCTCCGCCGTGCCCCCGCTGCCCCCGCACCCCTTCCGGGAGTCGTCATCAGCGCCCAGACCGTCCCCGTTCCCCTCACGCTCCCGGCGCTCCTGGACCACCGGGCCGCGGTCCACCCCGAGCGCACCGCACTGCTGGTACCGGGCGGTGGCGCGCTCACCTACGGCGAGTGGCGCGAGCGTGCCGTCCGGACCGCGCACGGCCTGGCCTCGGCGGGCGTACGGCCGGGGGACACCGTGGCGCTGCTGTTCGCCAACCGGGAGTGGGACGCCTACGCCGTCGCGTTCCTGGCCGCGCACTACGCGGGCGCGGCCGGGCTGGTGATCCGCGAGGACCTGGCCGGGGACGACGTGGAGCGGCTGGTGGAGGTCACCGGGGCGCGCTGGGCGGTGGCCGGGAGCGGCCCGCGCACCGCACTGCCCACCTTCCGGCCGGAGGAGCTCGAAGCGCGCGGCATACCGGCCGGGGCCGAGCCCCCGCACCCGGCCGGGCCCGGTGACCTGGCCCAGATCGTCGGCACCTCCGGCACCACCGGCACCCCGAAGGGCGTCCGGGCCGCCCACGCGAGCCTGACCGCCGGCCTCCTCCTCAACCCCCGGCCCCGCCCGTACGCGCACTCGCGGCACGCGGTGCACGCCTTCCCGATCGGGACCAACGCCGCCCAGGCCGTCCTGGTGAACGCCCTGGTCGCGCAGCCCACGACGATCTGCCTCCCGCGCTTCGACGCGGAGGAGTTCGGGCGGGTGGTGGAGGAGTACGGCGCGGGCACGGTGTTCCTGGTGCCGTCGACGGCGGTGGAGCTGCTGAACTCCGGGGTCGCCGCCCGGCGCGACCTCGGCGGCGTCCTGCTGGTGAGCTCGACCGCCGCCGCCCTGCCGCCCGCCGTCGCCGCCGGGCTGTCCGCCGCCCTGCCGAAGGCGACGGTCGTCAACACCTACACCTCGGCCGAGGCCGCCCCCGCCCAGATCTCCGCGGTCGTGGACCCGGGCCGGCCCGGCTCGGTGGGCCGCCCGACCGACCCGGCCGACCTGCGGATCCTGGACGACGCCGGGGAGCCGGTCCCGCCCGGCGGGACCGGCGAGATCTGGCTGCGCCAGCCCGGCCCGCCGCGCGGGTACGCCGGGGCCGGCCCCGGCACCGTGTTCCGCGACGGCTGGGTCCGCATGGGCGACCTCGGTCGGCTGGACGGGGACGGCTTCCTGCACCTGGTCGACCGGGAGAGCGACATCGTCAAGTCCGGTGCGCTGAAGGTTTCGACGCTGCGGATCGAGGCGGTGCTGCACGAGCACCCGCAGGTCGCCGACGCGGCGGCGCTCGGGGTGCCGCACCCGGTGATGGGCCAGGTGCCGGTCGCCGCGGTGGTCCCGATGCCGGGCGGGATCGACCTGGACGGCCTGCGGCTCTTCCTGAGCGAGCGGCTCGCCAGGCCCGAACTGCCGGTGCGCGTCCTGGTCCTGGACTCGCTGCCGCGCAACCCGAGCGGCAAGGTCGTCAAGCACCTGCTGCGGACCTCGTTCGAGGAACCCGCCGAGGTGACCGGCAGAGCACCGGAGACGGAGCGCGAGCTCGCCCTCGCGGGCCTGTGGCGGGCCGTGCTGGGGCGCCAGGTCCGTGCGGTGGAGGAGGAGTTCTTCGCCCTCGGCGGGGACTCCTTCCGGGCGGTCCAGCTGGCCGCCGCGATCTCCGCCGAGTTCGGCGTCGCGGCCCGCACGGCGCTGGTCTTCGAGCGCCCCTCGCTGCGGGCCCAGGCGGCCTGGCTGGAGGGGGCCGAGGCCGCTCCGGCCGGGCCGGCCGAGCCGGACGGGGCCGAGGTCCCGCCCTTCCTGCGCTCGCTGCGCGCGCAGCCGCACGACCTTCCGCTCACCTCCCAGCAGGAGAACTTCCTGCGCTGGATGGCCGAGGCCCCGGACCGCAACGTCGGTTCGGTGGCGGTGATGTTCCGGGTGGCGGAGGCCCTGCGGACGGACGTCCTGCGCGAGGCGCTCTACGAGGCGGTGCGGCGGCACCCCGCGCTGCGGACCGGGTTCGTCCCGGTGCCCGGGGCCGAACCGGGCGTGCTGCGGGCGGTGCTGGACGACGAACCGCGCGCGGACGTGGTGCTGGTGGACGCGCCCGGCGCGAGCGACGACGAGGTGTCGGCGCGGCTGGTCGCGGTGCGCGACCGGCTGACGGACGTGGGGTCGGACCCGATGACCAGGCTGGCCGTGGTGAGCCGGGGGCCGGAGGACCACGTCGTCCTGCTGTCGGTGCACCACCTCGTCAGCGACGGCTGGTCGCTGGGCGTGCTGCTGCGCGACCTGGGCGTGCTGTACTCCGCGCTGCGCCACGGCCGACGGGCCCCGGCGGTCCGTCCGGGGCCGGAGTACCGCGAGCTGGTGGAGTGGTCGAACGCCCACTGGCCGGTCTCCCGGACGCACTTCGCCGCGGCGCTCGCGGACGCGCCCGCCGCCGTCGACCCGTTCCCCGGCCGCCGGCACACCGAGGTGGTGCTGAGCGCCGCCCACGCCTTCACGGTGGCGCCGGAGCGGGCCGCCGCGCTGCGGGCCAGGACGGCGGAGCTGGGGGCCACCCCGTTCCTCGCGGTGGCGGCGGTGTGGAGCGGTCTGCTGGCCGCCCGCAGCGGGCAGCCGGACCTCGTCCTGATGACGCCGGTGCCGGGCCGGACGAGGCCGGAGGCGGAGCGGGCGGTCGGCTGCTTCGTGCAGTCGCTGCTGGTGCGGGTGGACGCCTCGGGCTCGCCCGGCTTCGCCGAGCTGCTCGACCGGGTGCGCACCGCCGCCACCGCCGCGCTGGACCACCAGCTGTACCCGTTCGCGGAGTTCAGCCCGCGGGCGCCGTTCGCGGCCTGGCTGCGGTACGAGAGCTGGAGCGCGCCGGCCCAGCTGCCGGGGGTGGCCTGCGCGGCCTGGGAGCTGCCGCGCAACGCCACCGTGCCGTACCCGCTGCCCGGCGGCGATCTGCACGTCCCGGAGCTGGCCGTCGCCGAGCAGCCCGACGGCGGGCTGCGGTGCTGGCTGCGCTACAACGAGCACGCCTTCGACTCCGCGGCGGTGACCGCCCTCGCCGAGGACCTCGACGCGGCGCTGGCCGGGGCCGCCGGGGTGTGACCGGGCGGTCCGCCCCCGCCTCCGGAAGGAGTCCGGACGCACCGGGGCCCGGCTCCGCCCTCCGCGGAGCCGGGCCCCGGCCGTTCAGCCGACGAGCCGCCCGGACGCCTCGTCCTCGCTGAGCGCGTCGATCTCGGCGATCAGCAGCGCTTCGATCCGGCCCGCGAGCGCGGCCGGCGTGCTGCTCTCGAACACGTCCCTGATCGGGACGTCGAGGCCGAGCCCGGACCGGATCCGCGCGGCGACCCTGGTGACCAGCAGGGAGTCCCCGCCCAACGCGAGGAAGTCGTCGAACACCCCGACCCTCGGCACCCCGAGGACCTCCTGCCACAGCTCGGTGACCAGGTGCTCGGCGTCGGTGCGCGGGGCGACGTAGCCGGGACCCGCCGCCGTCCCCGGGTCCGGCAGCGCCGCCGGGTCGAGCTTGCCGTTCGGGGTCAGCGGCAGCCGGTCCAGCACGACCACGGTGTCCGGGACCATGTAGGCGGGCAACCGCACGGCGAGGTGCTCGCGCAGTTCGTCCCGGCCGGGCTCGGCGCCCGGTCCTGGGACGGCGTACGCCAGCAGCCTGCGGCCGTCGCGGACCAGTGCGGCGGCCTGGGCGACGTCCGGGTGCGCGGTCAGCGCGGACTCGATCTCGGCGGGCTCGATCCGGTAGCCGCGCAGCTTCAGCTGCCCGTCCCCGCGCCCCAGGTACTCCAGCCGGCCGTCCGGCCGCCACCGCGCCCGGTCGCCGGTGCGGTACATCGTGCCGCCGGTGAACGGGTCGGTCACGAAGGCCGCCTCGGTCAGGTCGGGCCGGCCCAGGTAGCCCCGCGCCAGGCCGATGCCCCCGATGTGCAGTTCGCCCTCGGCGCCCCGGGGCAGCAGCCCGCCGCGCTCGTCCAGCACGTACAGCCTGGCCCCGGGCAGCGGGCGGCCCAGCGGGGGCCGGTGCGCGGTGTCCTCGGCCGTCAGCTCGGCGGCGGTGACGATCACGGTGGCCTCGGTGGGCCCGTAGGTGTTGACCAGCCGGACGGCGTCCCCGTGCCGCCGGCGCCACCGGTCGACCGGGCCGGGGCGCACCTCGGAGCCCCCGATGACCACCAGGCGCAGCGCCTGCGGCCAGCGGGTCTGCCCGCCCAGGGCGACGAGCTCCTCCCAGTAGGCCGTCGGCAGGTCCAGCACGGTGACGGACCGGCCGGACGGGCCGTCGAGCAGGTCGGGCAGGGTCCGTCCGCCGCCGGGCAGCAGCACGACGCACGCCCCGGACGCCAGCGCCGGCCAGATCTCCTCGACGTGGGTGTCGAAGCCGAGCGAGGCGAACTGGACGATCCGGTCGGCGGGGCCCAGCGCGTAGCCGTCCGGGCCGGCCATCCAGTCGACCCGGGCGGACACCGCCGGGTGGTCGACGGCGACGGCCTTGGGGGTGCCGGTGGAGCCCGAGGTGTAGAGGACGTAGGCGGGGCCGGCCGGGTCGGGCGGGGCGAGGTCGCCGGTCCCTGGCCCGGGCAGGTCCGCGCCGGTGAGGGTGAGCACGGCGCCGGCCTCGCGGACCATCAGGGCGCGCCGCTCCTCGGGGTGGGCCGGGTCGAGCGGGAGGTAGGCGGCGCCGGCCTTCCAGACCGCGGTCAGGGCGACGACCAGGTCGAGGGAGGGCGCCATCGCGACGGCGACCACCCGGCCCGTCACCGGGCCGAGCCGGCGGGCGAGTTCGGTGGAGCGCCGGTCGAGTTCGGCGTAGGACAGCGTCCGTCCTTCGCATTCCAGGGCCGGCGCCCCGGGCCGCTCGGCGACCTGGTCGGCGAACCGTTCCAGCACCGTCCGCACGCCGGCCGGGGCGTCGGGTCCGGCGCCCAGGGCGAGCAGCTCGGCCCGCTCCCGCGCTCCGACGAACCAGTCTCCGTGCAGGGGGAGTTCCGGGTCCTCGACGATCCGCGCGTACAGCTCGCGGCACCGGTCGCCGAGCGCCTCGACGGTCTCCCGGTCGAACAGCTCGCGGTCGTAGCAGAAGGAGAGGGTGATCCCGCCGTCGGCGGTGCGCCAGCTGTCGAGCAGCAGGTCGGTCTTGGCCTGCTCGAAGCCGGAGTCCATGCTCGTGGTGCGCACGCCCGCGGGCAGGTCGGGCTCGCCGGCGCCGTCCGCGAGTTCGTACTGGCTCTGGTGGACGAAGACGGCCTGGTAGAGCGGTCCGGCTCCGGCGTCCGGGGGCAGGCCGAGGTGGGCGGCGAGCCGTTCGGCCGGGGCGTCGGGGCGGCTCAGGGCGGCGAGCGCGGCGGACCTGGTCCGCTTCAGCGCGGTGCGGAAGTCGGGGTCGCCGGTCAGGTCGGACCTGATCACCGCGGTGCGGTTGAAGTAGCCGACCAGGGCCTCGTGCGCGGCCTCGGTGCGGCCCGCCAGCGGGGTGCCGACGACGAAGTCCCGGCAGCCGGTCCAGCGCGCGAGCACGCTCTGGTAGCCGGTGAGCAGCACCATGAACGGGGTGCACCGCTCCTGGCGGGCGAACCGGTCGAGGGCGGTGGTCAGGGCGGGGTCGAGGGAGACGGTGACGAACCCGGCGGGCCTGGCGGGGTTGCGCGGTCGCGGCCGGTCGAAGGGCAGTCGCAGCGCTCCGGTGCCGGCCAGCCGGTCGGCCCAGAACCGGAACGCCTCCTCGCCCGCCGCGCCGCCCGTCGCGGCCTGCTCGGCGCGGGCGAAGTCGCCGTACTGGAGGGCGAGTTCGGGAAGGTTCGCGGGGGCTTCGCCGATCGCCTCGCGGTAGAGGGCGAGCAGTTCGCGCCACATCGTGCGGAAGGACCAGCCGTCGGCGACGACGTGGTGGACGACGACGCTGACGGCGTGCTCGCGCTCGCCCGCGCTGATCAGGGTGGCGCGCAGCGGCGGCGCGGCGGCGAGGTCGAACGGCGCGTTGACGTACGGGCGGCAGGCGTCCGTGAAGTCGGACTCGGTGGCGCCCTCGGGCAGTCGCAGGGTGACCAGGTCGATCCCGGCCGGGGGCTGGACCAGCTGGACGGGCTCCGCGTCGTCGGGGCCGGCGTACACGAAGCGGGTGCGGAGGATCTCGTGCCGCTCGGTCAGCCGGTTCAGGGCGGTGCGCAGGGCCCGCGGGTCGATCGGCCCGGTCCAGCGCCGGTTGAGATACATGTTGAAGCCGGCGTCGTCCGGGTGGAGCTGCTGGAGGAACCAGAGCCGGCGCTGTTCTGCGGTCAGCGGGTGGGTGGTGCTCACCGGACGGTCACCTCGGTCTCGGAGCGGTGCGGGTGGGTGGGTGCCGCGGCGTCCGCGGTGGCTGCGGCGGCTGCCGGTCCTGCCAGTCCTGCGATTTCTGCGGTGCCCGCCGGGCCGGCGGTCCGGTCCTGGATGGTCTGGAGGCCGATCAGGTCGTCGGGTTCGGCGTCCGGGACGTCCCGGTCGAAGTGGCGCAGCACCGGGACGGTCAGGCAGACCAGCGCGAGGACGGCCATGGCGAGGCCGAACAGCAGGTAGAGCAGTCCGATGCCGCGGCCGTCGCCGGTGCCGGTGAGCCGGCCCACGGTGGTGGCGAGGGCGCCGTCGTGGTCCATCAGCGGCTGGAGCAGCCCGGGGCCGAACGGGGCGATCAGGGCGAAGCCGACCGGCAGGGTCGACCAGGCGACCATGGTGTTCACCGCGATCACCCGGCCGTGGAAGCGCAGCGGCACCTTGGTCTGCACGATGGTCGCGTAGGAGCCGTTGAGCAGGGCGAGTGCGAAGGTCATGCCGAACGCGCCGAGGGCGACCGTCCAGACCGACGGGCGCAGCCCGGTGAGCAGGCAGGCGGCGGCGACGGCGAGGGTGGCGAGCAGCACCCCGCGCAGCCTGCCGTGCCGCGGTCCGCCCCAGACGAGCAGGGTGATCCCGCCGAGGACGGCGCCGAGGCCGGCCGCGGTCGACACCCAGCCGGCCGCGGAGAGCGGGGCGAAGGAGAGCACGAGCGGGGTGGTGAGCAGGAACAGCGGGGAGAGGAAGACGTTCAGGACGGCGAAGTACAGCAGCATCGCCCGGAAGTGCCGGCTGCCGAGGGCCCTGCGGAAGCCCTCGCGGATCTCGGCGGAGATGCTCTCCCTGCGGGTGGAGCCCATGACGTCGGGGAACCGTACGGCCAGGGTGACGCCGAGGGCGAACACGTAGCTGGTCACGTCGAGGACGAGGATGCCGCCGAGTCCGATCGCGGCGAGCAGGCCGACGGCGAACAGCGGGACGAGGAACTGGGCGAGGCCGAAGGCCATCTGGACGACGCCGTTGGCCCGACCGAGGTAGCGCTTGGGGACGAGCTGCGGCACGGCGGCGTTCCAGGCGAGCCGTTGGAAGGTGAGGGCGGTGGAGAGCACGGCGATGAGCGCGTAGGCGTGCCAGACCTGGAGGCTGTCGGTGAGGTACAGCAGGAGCAGCAGGGCCTGGGTGGCGCCGGCGGCGATGTCGCCGCGGATCATGGTCCGGCGCCGGTCGCCGCGGTCGACGACCGCGCCGGCGAGCGGGGCGGCGAGGATGCCGGGCACCAGGCCGCAGGCGGCCAGCAGGCCGAACTGGGCCAGGGAGCCGGTGCGCAGGTAGATCCAGACCGGCAGGGCGAACTCGGTGAGCGCCGATCCGATCATCGACACCTGCTGCCCGGAGGCGACGGTGAGGAATCGGCGCATGGTCGGCCGGACGGGCCCGTCCGGCCCGGCCGGGCCCGGTCCCCCGGCGCCGGCGACGAGGCCGTCCCCGGCGGACCCGGCCCTGGACAGCCCGGCCAGCCACCAGGTGGCGCCGTCCGTCCTGCGGTGGCGGTCCTCCTCCCCCGCGGCGATCGACCGGTGGACACCGGTGACGATGGCGGCGAGTTCGGCGGCCCGGTACTTGAGGTAGAAGTGGCCGGCCTCGTCGAGCACCACCACGGCGGTGGTGCCGGTGAGCCGGTGCCACTCGCGGAAGCGCTCCTGGTAGAACTCGGTGGCCGGGTCGCGTTCGCCGCAGACCGCGATGACGGGGGCCTTGATCCGTCCGTCCTCCGTGCCGAACATCCGGGTGAAGTAGCGCTCGACGTCCTTGGTGCCGGTGCGGCGGTTGTGGACGATCAGCCGCAGCTGCTCCGGTTCCAGTTCGTCGGTGTCCATCCCGGCGGCCGCCAGGCCGTTGATCATGTCCTGGTCGCTGCGCATCCGGTCGAGGAGTTCGGCCCAGCGCTCCCCGATCGCCGCGCCGCGCCCCCTGGGGCGGGCGAAGGGGAAGATGCCGCCGAGGTGGACGGCGTCGATCTCCCGGCCGGCGGCCTCGACCCGGCGGGCGATCTCCACGGCGAGGCGGACGCCGACGCCGCAGTGCCCGTACAGCACGATCCGGCCCTCGACGTTCTCGATGATCTCGCGGGCGCACCGGTCGGCGACCTCCTCGACGCCCATCGGCTCCTCGCCGAGTTCGTGTCCGGGGACGGCGATGGAGTGCAGGGCCCAGTCGTCGGGCAGGGCGTCGGCGAGCGGCTTGTAGATCAGCGCGCTGCCGCCGCCGTAGGGCGCGCAGACCACGCTGCCGGTGGTGCGGCGGCGTTCGGGGGTGAGGCGGTGCAGCAGCCCGGCCGGGCCCCGGTCGGCGTCCGGGTCGGCGACGAGCCCGGCGAGCTGCCGGACGGTCGGGAAGCGGAAGAGGTCCATCACGCCGACCGGGGTCGGCAGGTCGGGGAAGGCGCGGCGCAGCCGGGCGACGACCTGGGTGGCGAGCAGCGAGTGCCCGCCGATCTCGAAGAAGTCGTCCAGGGCGCCGACCCCGGCGACGTCGAGCACCTCGGCCCAGATCGTGGCGATCAGGGCCTCGGTGCCGTCCTCCGGTTCGACGTGGCCGCCGGCCGGGGCGGCGTCCTCGGGCTCGGGCAGGGCCTTGCGGTCGACTTTGCCGTGGGCGAGCAGCGGGAGGCGGTCGAGGACGACGAACCGGGCGGGGACCATGTAGTCGGGCAGGACGGCGCCGAGTTCGGTCCGCAGTTCGGCCGGGGCCTGGACGGCCGTGTCGCCCGCGCGGCCGAGGTAGGCGACGAGGTTCTGCCGGATGCCCTCGCCGCGGACGGTCACGAAGGCCTGGGCGACGCCGGGCAGCGCGGTGAGCGCGGCCTCGATCTCGCCGGGCTCGACCCGGTAGCCGCGGACCTTGATCTGGTCGTCGGCGCGCCCCAGGTACTCCAGCGCGCCTTCGGGCCGCCACCGGGCCAGGTCGCCGGTGCGGTACATCCGGCCGTCGGCGAACGGGTCGTCGACGAAGCGTTCCGCCGTCAGGTCGGGGCGGCCCAGGTAGCCGCGGGCCAGCCGCTCGCCGCCGAGGTACAGCTCCCCCGTCACGCCGGGCGGCACCGGCCGCAGGTCGCCGTCCAGCACGTAGCAGCGCGCGCCGGCGAGCGGGGTGCCGATCGGGGTGTTGCCCGGGCCGTGCTCCCCGGGGAGGACCTCGTGGACGGTGACGCCGACCGTCGCCTCGGTCGGGCCGTAGTGGTTGAACACCGCGCACCGGCCGCGGGCGGCCAGGTCGGCGGCCCAGGCCCAGGACGAGGCCTCGCCGCCGAGCACCAGCGCCCGGCGCGGCAGCAGGCGCTCGACCGGGGCGTCGGCGGACAGCGCGGCCAGGTGGGAGGGCGTCATCTTGAGGTAGTCGAGCCGCGCGGTCTCGATCTGCTCGGCGAGTTCGGCACCGGCGATGCGGCGCGGCAGCAGGTGCACCCGGCCGCCGGTGGCGAGCGCCGTGTAGAGCATGGTGATGCTGAAGTCGAAGGACAGCGACTGGAGCAGCCCGTAGCGGGCGCCGGGTTCGATCCGCAGCCGTTCCCGCACGCCGGTCAGGTAGTTGACGATCTCGCGGTGCTGTACCGCGACGCCCTTGGGCTGCCCGGTGGAGCCCGAGGTGTAGATGACGTACGCGAGGTCGTCCGGGCCGGAGGCCTCCGGGAGCGGTTCGTCGTCCGGGGCGAGGTCGACGCGGTCCACGAGCAGGTCCGCGCCCGTGTGGCCGGGGAAGCGGGTCCGCAGCTCCGAGTCCGTCACCAGCACCCGGACGTCCGCGTCGGCCACCAGGTGGGAGAGCCGGGCGGGCGGCTGTTCCGGGTCCAGCGGCAGGTAGCAGCCGCCGGCCTTCAGGACGGCGACCAGTGCGACGGCGAGGTCCGGCGACTGCTCCAGGCAGACCGCCACCCGGTCGTCCGGGCCGACGCCGAGCGCGCGCAGCCGTCGGGCCAGGGCGGTGGCCCTGGTGTCGAGTTCGCGGTGGGTGACGGTCTCGTCCTCGAAGACCAGCGCCGGGCTGTCGCCCGCCCGCCGGGCCGCGGCCGAGAGGAGGGCGGTCAGCGTCCGCGGTCCGTCCTCGGGCAGGGCCGGGCCGGCGGCCCAGCCGTCGACGGCGTCGCGGCGCTCGGCGGCGGTCAGCACCGGCAGTTCGTCGAGGGGCCGGCCGGGGTCGGCCGTCGCGGCCGTCATCAGGACCTCGAAGCGCTCGGCGAGCCCTCGTACGGTGCCGGCGTCGAAGAGGTCGGTGCGGTAGGTGATCAGGCCGAACAGCCCGCCGTCCTTCTTCTCCCGCAGGTAGAAGGCGAGGTCGGCGTGGCTGGTGGTGGCCGCGTGCCCGAATCCCTCGGCGGGGGCGGCGGGTGTGGCGGCGGCCGCGCGGTCGCCGTAGTTCTGGTAGGCGAAGGTCACCTGGAACACCGCCGAGCGGCTGACGTCCCGCTCGATGTCCAGGTCGGCGACCATCTGCTCGAACGGCACCTCCTGGTGGGTGTAGGCGTCGAGGGTGGTCTCCCGCACCCGGCCGACCAGCCCGCCGAAGGTGGTGCCGTCCGCCAGCCGGGCCCGGATCGGCAGCATGTTGACGAACGCGCCGACCACGGGCTCCAGTTCGCGGTGGAGGCGGCCGGCCACGGCCGAGCCGATCGCGAAGTCCCGCCGGCCGGTGTGCCGGGCGAGCAGGGTCTGGAGTCCGGCCATCAGCACCATGTAGGCGGAGGCCCCGTGGGCACGGGCGCACTCGGCGACGGCGCCGGCGAGTTCCGGGCTCCAGTGCAGTTCGACGGCGGCGCCGTCGAAGGTGAGCAGCGGCGGGCGGGGGCGGTCGGCGGGCAGTTCCAGGGCGGGGACGTCGGCGAGTTCGGTGCGCCAGTAGTCCCGGGAGGCGGCCAGCGCGCCGCTGTCCAGCCGGTCCCGCTGCCAGCGCGCGTAGTCGCCGAACTGGACGGGCAGCGGCGGGAGTTCGTGGTCGGCCTGGTGGGCGTACCGGTCGTAGAGCAGGTCCAGTTCCCGGTTGAGGATGTCGATGGACCAGCCGTCGCCGACGATGTGGTGCATGACCAGGGCGAGGACGTGGTCCTGGTCGGAGAGCCGGACCAGCAGGGCCCGCAGCAGGGGCCCGGCGGCGAGGTCGAAGGGGATCGCGGTCAGCGCCCCGATCTCCTCGGCGGCTCTTCGGCCGGGGTCGGGGTCGCCGGAGGCGTCGACGAACGTGGCGGCGAACGGGCCGGGTCCGCCGACCAGGACCTCGGCCCTGCCGTCCTCGGTGACCGGGAAGGTCATCCGCAGCGCCTCGTGACGCTCCACCAGGGCGGTCAGCGCGGCGTCCAGGGCCGGGCGGTCCAGCGGTCCGCGCAGCCGCCGGGCGGGCGCGAGGGTGTACGCCGTCCCGCCGGGTGCGAACTGGTCCATGAACCAGAGCCGTTCCTGCCCGCTGGACAGCGGCGGCGCGGTGCCCTCCGGGCGGGGCTCGACCGCCCGCACCGGGGCGGCGGCCCGCCGCAGGCGCTGGGCGAGCAGGGATCGTTTGGTGTCGGACCAGTCGGCGGGCAGGTCCTGGGTGTCGGTCATCGGCAGTCCATTCGGGCATGCGAGGGGGCGGGCACGGAGCGGCGCTGGGCGGCGGTCAGCGCCGCTCCCGCACGACGGCGGCCAGGGCGGCCGGGGTGGAGGCGTCGAAGAACAGGTCGAAGGCGAGGTCGACGCCGAGCGCGTCCCGGATCCGGGCGGTGATCTGGATGATCGTCAGCGAGTGGCCGCCGAGGTCGAAGAGGTCGTCCTCGGCGCCGATGTCGTCGGTGCCGAGGACCTCCCGCCAGATCGCCAGCACGGTCGCGGTGACCTCGTCACCGGCCTCGGCCGGCTCCGCCGCCTCCGGGCGCGGCGGGGCGGGCAGCGCGCGCCGGTCGAGCTTGCCGCTGGACGTGAGCGGCAGGCGGTCGAGGGCCACGAACTGCCGGGGCACCATGATCGCGGGCAGGGTGCGCAGCAGGTGGTCCCGCAGCTCCGCGTCGGTGGGCTCGGCGCTGCCGGGCGCGGGCACCCGGTAGCCGACCAGTCCCGGCTCCCCCTCGTCCGGCTGGTGCACCGCGACGGCCGCGGCGGCGACGGCCGGGTGGTCGAGCAGCGCGGCCTCGATCTCGCCGAGCTCGATCCGGTGGCCGCGGATCTTCACCTGGTCGTCGATCCGGCCGTGGTACTCCAGCTCGCCGTCCTGGGTCCACGCGACGAGGTCGCCGGTGCGGTACATCCGGCCGCCGGCGAACGGGTCCTCGACGAAACGTTCCGCCGTGAGTTCGGGCCGCCCCCGGTAGCCCTGGGCGACGCCCTGGCCGCCCAGGTGGAGCTCGCCGGGGATCCCGGCGGGCACCGGACGGCCGTCCGGGTCCAGGACGTACGCCCTGGTGTTGGGGACGGGCCGGCCGATCACCACGGCGTCGGCTCCGGCGGGGACCTCGGCGCAGGTGGCGTAGATGGTCGCCTCGGTCGGGCCGTAGCCGTTGATCAGCCGGTCGAGGGCGCCGCGCAGTTCGCGGGCCAGCGGCAGCGGCAGCGCCTCGCCGCCCACGATCCCGGTCAGCCCGGCCGGCAGTGGCCCGGCGCTGAGCAGCACCCGCCAGCCCGACGGGGTCGCCTGGAGGTGGGTGACGCCCTCCCGCCGGATCAGCTCGGCGGTGCCCGGCGCGTCCAGCGCGGCGCCCTCCGGGGCGAGCACCAGCCGGCCGCCGGTGACGAGCGGCAGCAGCAGCTCCAGGACGGAGATGTCGAAGGAGAGCGAGGTCAGGCCGAGCCAGACGTGCCGCCGGCCCGAGCCGAGCCGATCCGCGAAGGAGGTCAGCAGGTTGACCAGCGCCGGGTGCCCGATCTCCACGCCCTTGGGCCGCCCGGTCGACCCGGAGGTGTACAGCACGTAGGCCAGCGGCCCGGGCCGGTCCTGGGCCGCCGACGGCCGGGGGCCGGGGCGGTCGCCGTCGAGGCGGAGCACGGCCGGCGCCGCCGCGAGCACCTCGGGGGCGGGCTCCCGGTCGGCGACCAGCAGTCCGGCGCCCGAGTCGGCGAGCAGGAAGGCGAGCCGCTCGGCGGGGTGGCCCGGGTCGAGCGGCAGGTAGCCGGCCCCTGCGGCGTGCACGGCGAGCAGCACCGCCGGCAGCTCGGCGGTGCGCTCCAGGTGCAGGGCGACGAGGTCTCCGGGGCGCACCCCGGCCCCGCGCAGGACGGCGGCCAGCTCGTCGGTCCGCTCCACCAGCTCCCGGTAGCTCAGCCGCTCGGCGCCCGCGCTGACGGCGGGGGCGTCCGGTGCGGCGGCGGCCCGCTCCCGGACGAGGTCCAGCGCCGTGCGGTCGTGCGGGAAGGGGCGCGCGGTGTCGTTCCACTCCTCGGTCACCCTGCGCCGCTCGGCCTCGTCCAGGAGGGCCAGGGTGCCCAGCGGCGCCCCGGGCTCGGCCGTGGCGGCGGCCAGCAGGGCCCGGTAGTGCGCGGCGATCCGCTCGGCGGTCTCCGGCGGAAGCACCGCCGGGGCGTACTGGAGCGAGCAGGCGAGCCCGTCGGCGGTGTCGACCACCTGGAGGTGGAGCGTGTTGCGGGCCGCCCCGTTGAACACCGCGCGCTCCACCCGGACGGTGCTTCCGGAGAACACCGGCTCCGCGGCCAGGCCGCGCCGGTAGCCGAACGACACCGGGGTCAGCCCGGCGCGCGGGGTGAGCCCGCCGACCGCCTCGCCGAAGGGCACCGAGCGGAAGGGGTAGCCGCCGCGGGCCTCGGCGCGCACGGCCCTCGCGTAGTCGGCGAACGGCGTCGCGGTGGTCGCCCCGGCCGGCGCGTGCACCGGCAGCTCGTTGACGAACAGCCCGATCTCGCCGGCCTGTCCGGCCGTGCGGACGGACAGCGGCACGGCGACCGGCACGGCCTCGCCGCCGTAGCGCAGCAGCAGTCCGTGCAGCGTGGCGAGCAGGAACTCGAAGACGGTGACGCCGCACTCCCGCGCGGCGCCGGCCAGGGCCGCCCGGCCGGCCGCGTCCACCCGCCACGCGACCGAGGCTCCGGACTCCGGGGCCGTGACGGCGCGCGGCAGTCCCGGCAGGACGGGCTCCGTCGCCGCGGCCCAGCGCGGGCCGTACCAGTGCGCGGCGCGGCGCACGAGGTCCGGGTCGGCCGGGCTCGGGGGTGCGGGCGGCAGCGGGCCGGCCGCCGGGGCCGCCCCGTCCAGGGCGCGCGCGTAGGCCGCGGCCAGCTCCGTCAGCAGGACGTCCTTGGACTCGCCGTCGAACACCGCGTGGTGCGCGACGACCAGCAGTTCGGCCGCCTCGCCGCGGCCCCGGTAGAGGGTGAACCGCGCCGGGGGGCCGGTCCGCAGGTCGAACGGCCTGGCCGCGTCCTCGGCCAGGCGCTTGCGCAGGCCGTCCGCGCAGTCCGTGGTGGCGTCGACCACGTCGAGGACCGGGCCCGGGCCCGGCTCCGCCACGAGGTCGCCGTCCCGCTCCACGAACACCAGCGACAGGGCCGGCTGACGGGCGGTCAGCGCGGTGACGGCCCGGCCGAGGGCCTCGGCGTCGACCCGGTCGAAGGAGACCAGGACCGGCATGTGGAACACACCGTGCGTACGGCCGAGACGTTCGGTGAACCAGATGCCCCGCTGGAACGTAGACACGTGAGGGGAGGAGGGATGCGGCATGTGCGGCTCGATTCGGCAGTCGGTGTATGGTGCGTCGCCGCGACCGGGGGCCGACACGGCCGGCGCCCCGGATGCACTGGCGGCGCGGCCGCCGGTGAGGTCCGGCCCGGCCCTGGCCGGCCGGCGGGCCGCTCCGGCCCTGGCCCGCCCGGGCTCACAGATCCCCCCTGCGCGCTGCCGGTTCGGAGCCGATCTTCCCCCCCGCGGAAAGATCTCCTGGCCTAGACCTGCCGAGAGGTTGGCAGAGAAGGCGGGCGGCGGTCAAGGGTCGTCTCATCCCTTCTGTCGATGCGTCATGAACGCGTCCAACCTGCGGGAAAGCCCTCGGCGAAGATCGTTCTGACCGCCCGTCACCGCCCCGGCGGCGGCGGGGCGCGGCCGCTTCACCCGGGGCGCCCGCAAGGGGCGCCAAACACCGCGCCAAACACCGGCCAAGGCGCACCGGCGGGCGGAATCCGGAATACCGCTTACGTGCATCGGCTCCTCACATCCCGGCCCCAAGGCGACCTTGTTTCGCGGTCAGCCTGTCGCCTAAGGTGAGCGAAGCACTTCGTTCCGTGTGCTTCCTTCTCTCACATTCCCGGCCTGGAAACCCTTCCTGGCCTGGTCTTTTTACATGCTTGACACGCTCACGTCATTTGGCGTTCTCGCGATGCCCGCTCGACCGCTTTCTCCCGCTCCCGAAGCAGAGAAGAGCCCCGTCATGCCGCCGCCCCATCCGTACCCCTGGCCCCACCGGCCCGGGACCTCCTGTCCCGGCCCGAGCATTCCGGCCGGCCGCCCGAGACCGTCCTACCGAGACCCGCACCCCGGCTGAACTCGCCGGGTCGCGAACACCACCTGCCACGATCCGATCAGCAGAATCACCACTCCGGACGTGAAGAAATGACCGACCGCCTGGACTTCAGCCTCACGCAGTTGCGCTATTTCGTCGAATCGGCCGAACTGGGAAACATCTCGGAAGCGGCGGAGAAACTCCGCGCGTCGCAATCGACCGTCTCCTCGGCCATCATGCGGCTGGAACGCCAGCTCGGCGTCCAGCTGCTGCTGCGCCACCACGCCCGAGGGGTGTCCCTCACCCCGAACGGGCGGCACCTCCTGCTCGGCGCCCGGGCGCTGCTGGGACAGGCCAGGAGCCTCCAGGAACAGGGGGACGCGCTGGCCGGCGGCATCGAGGGCGGCATCTGCGTCGGGTTCCTCACCCCTCTCGCCCCGTTCCTGCTGCCGCCGACCCACCGGGTCACGGCCCAGCGGCACGCGGCGCTGCGGCTGAACACCTGTGAGGAACCGGCCGACCGGCTGCTCGCGCTGCTCCGCGAGGGCCGCTGCGAACTGGCCGTCACCTACGACGTGCTGAGCGGCGACGCCCGGTTCTTCCCGCTCGCCGAGCTGCCCATGCGGGCGCTGCTCGCGGAGGACGACCCGGGCGGCCGCGCCGGCCCGGTCCGCCTGGCCGAGCTCGCCGACCGGCCGTTCGTGGCCCTCGACGACCCGGCACTGCTGCTCCACTTCGAGAAGTTCTTCGCCGATGCCGGCGTTCCGATGCCGCCGGTGATCACCGCGGCCGGCCCGGAGACCGCGCGCGGCCTGGTGGCCGCCGGGTGCGGATTCACCCTGACCTACCAGCACACCCACCGGCCCGCCACCCTGGACGGCGGCCGGCTCCGCGCGGTGGAACTCGCCGGGGAGGCGCCGACCGCCTCGCTCGGCGTGGCCGCCGCGCCGGGCCTCGCCCTCGGCCGGCGCGGCCGGGCGGTCCTGAACGTCCTCAGATCGGTGGTCCCTTCCGGCCGGCTGTGAGGCCGCCGCGCGCGACGCCGTGCTCCACCAACCCCCGCTCCCCCTCGACGACGTCGGAGGAATGCCGTGTTCGCCATGCTCTTCGCCGGTCAGGGCAGCCAGTTCAAGGGAATGGGCGCCGAGGTCCTCGGACGCTACCCGGGGCTGGTCGGGTTCGCCTCCGACCTGCTCGGGTACGACCTGGCCGCCCTGTGCACGACGGACCCTGACGGCCTGCTCTCCAGGACCGAGTACACCCAGCCGGCGATCTTCGTCGTCAACGCCCTGCACGCCTTCGAGCACACCCGCAGGGAGGACCGCCCCGCGGACGTCTACCTGGGGCACAGCCTCGGCGAGTACAACGCCCTGCTGGCCGCCGGGGTCTTCGACTTCGAGACCGGGCTCAGGCTGGTCGCCAGGCGCGGCGAGCTGATGGCCGCGGCCTCCGAGGGGGGCATGGCCGCCGTGCTGGACACCCCCGAGGAGAAGCTGCTGGCGATCCTCGCCGAGCACGGGGTCGAGGGCGTCGACATCGCCGGCCTGAACACCCCCGCCCAGCTCGTCATCGCGGCCACTCCCCCGGTGCTGGACGCCGCCGTCGGCTGTCTGGAGGAGAACGGCGTCCGGGTGGCGCGGCTCAAGGTGAGCGCGCCGTTCCACTCCCGCTACATGGAGCCGGCCCGGGTGCGTTTCGCGGAATTCCTCCGCCGGTTCGAATTCGCCGAACCCACGACGCCGGTCGTCTCCAATGTCACCGCCGGGATCCACCGGCCGCGGGAGACCGCCGCCCTGCTCGCCGAACAGCTCGTCGCGCCGGTGCGCTGGACCGACTGTGTCCGAAGTCTGCTCGACCGGGACGAGGGGCTGGAGTTCACCGAGATCGGGGGCCGGTCCCTCACCCGAATGGTCCATACCATCAAGACTGGAGCCTGAACGATGGAAACGACGACGGACACGATCCGGACGTACCTGGAAGAGCGCTTCCTCTTCGAGTTCGACGACGAGATCACCCCCGGCACCGACCTCTTCAAGGCGGGTGTCATCGACTCCTTCGGTTACGTGAGAATGATGCGGTTCCTGGAAACCGAGTTCTCCCTCACCCTCGACGGCGAGGAGATCCTGATGGACGTCCTCGTCTCGCTCACCGCCATCGACGAATTCATCCAGAAGAAGCTCGCCGGGAAATAGGAGGACCCTCATGTGCGGAATAGCCGGGTTCCTCTCGGGCCCGTTGCCAGGAGCCACCGGGGTGATCACCTCGATGCTCTCGACCATCCGCCACCGCGGACCGGACCAGGCCGGCTACTACCTGGACGACGGGCTCGCCATGGGCACCGTACGGCTGGCGATCGTCGATCCCGCCGACGGCGACCAGCCGATGGCCGACCCGACCGAGCGCCACTGGATCTGCTTCAACGGCGAGATCTACAACCACGTCGAGCTGCGCGCGGAGCTGGAGGCCCTCGGCCGCCCGTTCCGCACCGACCACTCCGACACCGAGGTCGCGCTCCAGGCCTGGCTCCAGTGGGGCCCGGACTGCTTCGCCCGCTTCAACGGCCCGTTCGCGCTCGCGATCAGGGACAGCGCGACCGGCGGGCTGGTGCTGGCCCGCGACCGCTACGGCAAGCGCCCGCTGTACTACGCCGAGCACGACGGCGCCCTGCTGTTCGCCTCCGAGGCGAAGGCCTTCGGCGCCTTCCCCGGCTTCCGGTTCGAGCTGTCCCCGCAGGACCTGGCGGCCGTCTACGCGGTGTGGACGCCGCTGCCCGACCGCACGCCCTTCGCCGGCGTCCGCCAGCTGCCGATGGGCTCCTACCTGGAGGTGAACGGGCGCGGGCGCACCCTGCGCGCGTACGAGGAACTCACCTTCGACGTCCCGGGCTTCGACGGCACGGAGCAGGAGGCGGTCGCGTTCGTCCGGGAGAACCTGCGCAGCGCGGTGGAACTGCGCCTGCGCTCCGACGTCGAGGTCGGCGTCTACCTGAGCGGCGGCCTGGACTCCTCCGTGGTGACCAGCCTGGCGACCAGACTGTCCCGGCACCAGGTCCGCACCTTCTCGGTCGCCTTCAAGGACAAGGACTTCGACGAGTCCGACAGCCAGCTCCTGGTCGCCGGACACCTGGGCACCCTGCACTCCGCCCTCCCGGTCACCGGCGCGGACATCGCCGACAACCTGCCGGCCGCGGTGTACCACGCCGAGGTGCCCACCTTCCGGACGTCCTTCGTCCCGATGTTCCTGCTCTCCCGCCACGTCCGCGACGCCGGCATCAAGACCGTGCTCAGCGGCGAGGGCGCCGACGAGGCCTTCCTCGGCTACTCGCTGTTCCGCGAGACCATGCTGCGCGAGCGCTGGCACGAGCTCTCCGACACCGAGCGCCGCGCCGCCCTCGCCACCCTGCACCCCGAACTGTCGCACTTCGGCCCGGCCCACCAGAGCCATCTGCTCGGCCTGTACCAGCAGTTCGCCACCGAGCGGCTCCCCGGCCTGTTCTCCCACGAACTGCGCTACCAGAACGGCAGGTTCGCGGCCCGGCTGCTCGCCGCCAAGGACGACCCGTTCGCCGGCCTGCTCGACCTGGTCGACCGGACCCCTGGCTACCGGTCCATGTCCGCGGTGCAGAAGGCCCAGTGGCTGGAGTACAAGACCCTGCTGCCCGGCTTCCTGCTCTCGACCCAGGGCGAGCGCGTCGCGCTGGCGCACAGCGTGGAGAACCGCTGCCCGTTCCTCGACCCCGCGGTGGTGCGGGCCGCCGCCTCGGTCAACCTCCGCTTCGACGACGGCTGGAACGAGAAGGCCCTGCTGAAGAAGGCGTTCCGCGCCGAACTCCCGCAGTGGACCACCGTCCGCCCCAAGCAGCCCTACCGCGCCCCGGGGGCCGGGGCCTTCAAGGAGCACCGCCCCGACTACCTCGAACTGGTGCTCTCCGACGGCGAGCTGGGCAAGCTCGACTTCCTGGACCAGCGCTTCGCCCGCCGGCTGACGGACCGGATCATGTCCTCGCCCGTCGAGGAGGTGAGCACCAAGGAGGACCAGGCCTTCGTCTACCTGCTCACCACCGCCGTGCTCCACCGGCAGTTCGTGCTCGACGGCGCGGGCCGGGCCGGCGGCGCCCCGGCCGGAGCGCTCGACCTGAAGGTGACCGTGGACCGGCGTCACGCCGTCCGGACCGAGAAGGAGACCCGGTGACCACCGACGGCACGGCCATCATCGGGCTCGCCCTGCGCTTCCCCGGGGCCGACACCCTCCCCACGCTCTTCGGCCACCTCGCCGCCGGACGCTCGCTGATCACCGAGGTCCCCGCCGAACGGTGGTCCAAGGAGCGCTACTTCGGCGACCCGCGCACCGGCGGTGAGCGCACCAACAGCATCTGGGCCGGTTTCGTCGAGGACGCGGACCGCTTCGACGCCGCCTTCTTCAACATCTCCCCGCGCGAGGCCGAGACGATGGACCCGCAGCAGCGGTTCGCCCTCGAACTCGCCTGGAAGGCCATCGAGGACGCGGGCTACCGCGCGGGAGAACTCGCGGGCAGCAACACCGGCGTCTTCATGGGCCTGTGCCACGCCGACTACGCCGAACTCATCGAGCGCGACGACGTGGCCACCGACGCCTACCTCCCGACCGGGACGGCCTACTCGATCGTCGCCAACCGGCTCTCCTACTACTTCGACTTCCACGGCCCGAGCATCGCCAACGACACCGCCTGCTCCAGCTCCCTGGTCTCCGTCTACGAGGCGGTGACCGCGCTGAACAACGGCGACTGCGACCTGGCACTCGCCGGCGGCGTGAACCTGTGCTGGTCCCCCAAGCTCTTCGTCGCGTTCAGCAAGGCCGGCATGCTCTCGCCCACCGGCCGGGCGCACGCCTTCGACGAGAACGCCGACGGCTTCGTCCGCGGCGAGGGCGGGGCCGTCCTGCTGCTCAAGCCGCTCGCCCGGGCGCTCGCCGACGGCGACCCTGTCCACGGGGTGATCAAGGGGGTCGGCACCAACCACGGCGGCCGGACCAACTCGCTGACCGTGACCAGCCCGGCCGCCCAGGCCGCGCTGATCGAGTCCGTCCACACCAGGGCGGGCGTCGCCCCGGACACCGTCGGCTACATCGAGGCCCACGGCCCCGGCACCCCGGTCGGCGACCCGATCGAGGTCGTCGGCCTCAAGCGCGCCTTCCGCAGCCTGTACGAGGCGGCCGGCACCGAGCCCAGCCCCGGCACCACCGGCATCGGCTCGATCAAGACCAACATCGGGCACCTGGAGTCCGCCGCCGGAGTGGCCGGCGTGGTGAAGGTCGTCGCCGCCATGGCGGCCGGCGTGCTGCCCGCGACCGTCAACTTCCAGGCCCTCAACCCGCTGATCAACCTGGACGGCAGCCCCTTCTACGTCGTGGACGGGACGACGCCCTGGCCCGCCCCCGAGGGCGCCCCCCGCCGGGCCGGCGTCAGCTCCTTCGGCTTCGGCGGGACCAACGCCCACCTGCTGCTGGAGGAGCCGGAGCACCGAGCCGCGCCCTCCGAAGGCCCCGGACCGTACGTCCTCCCGCTGTCCGCGCGCAGCCCCGAGCGGCTGCGCGCCCTCGCGGCGCAGCTGCGCGAGCACCTGCTCGCGGCGGAGTCCGCGCTGCGGCCGCGGCAGTCCCTGGCCGACGTCGCCCACACCCTGCGGGTGGGCCGCGAGCCGCTGGCCGTCCGGGCGGCACTGGTCGTCGCCGACCGGGAGCAGCTGGCCGCCGCCCTGGAGTCGCTCGCCTCCGGCGCGCTCGCCGCGGGCGGGTCCCTCAACCCGGCCGGCGCCGGCCCCGAGGTCATGACGGCGGTCGAGGACTGGCTGGGCGGCGGGGACGCCGGCTGGCCGCACCACCCCGGGGCCCACCGGGTGCGGCTGCCCACCTACCCGTTCGCCCGGGACCGGCACTGGTACCGGATGCCGGAGCCCGTCGCCCCCGCCGTCGGGCAGCTGCACCCGCTCGTCCACCGCAACACCTCCGACCTGGCGCAGCAGCGCTACACCTCGACCTTCACCGGCGCCGAGCCCTTCCTCGACGACCACCGCGTCGGCGGCCGGCGGGTGCTGCCCGCCGCCGCCTACGTCGAGATGGCCAGGGCCGCCGTGGAGCGCTCCGCCACCGGGGAGGGCACCGTCCGGCTGAACGACCTGGCCTGGCTGCGGCCGGTCACCGTGGACGGGGAACCGGTCGACGTCCAGGTCGAACTGACGCCCGGGGAGCAGGGGATCGCGGTCGGGTTCCGGGTCGACGGGACGGTCCACGGCACCGGCCGCGCCGACCTCGTGCCGCCCGCCCCGCCGGCCCCGCTCGACCTGGCCGCGCTGCGCGCCTCCTGCCCCGACGCGGCCGACCCGGAGACCGTCCAGCGACGGCTGCGCGCCCAGGGCCTGGAGTACGGCCCGGCGATGCGCGCGCTGCGGGAGCTGCGCACCGGCGGCGCAGGCCAGGCACTCGCCCGCATCCGGGCCACCGAGCCCGAGGGCAGCGGCCACCTGCTGCCGCCGAGCCTGCTCGACGCGGCCTTCCAGGTCTCCGTCTCCCTGATGGGCGACCAGGACGGCCCGACCCTCCCGCTGGCCCTCGACGAGGTGCTGGTCCACCGGCCGTGCCCGGCCGAGAGCTGGGCCTCGGTCCGGCGGACCGGCGGCTCGGGAACCGTGGCCACCTTCGACATCGACCTGTGCGACCGGGAGGGCACCGTGCACGCCACGCTCCGCGGGCTGGCCCAGCGCGCCACCGGCGCCGGCCCCCGCGTCGTCACCGCCACCACCCGGTGGACGGACCGGCCGCTGCTCCCCGGCGCCACCGCCCGCACCCCGCACACCCCCGCGCTGCCCGGCATCTCCGCGTCGGCCCCGGCCGACGGCGTCGACGCCGTGACGGACGCGGTGTTCGCGGCCGTCCGGGACGTGCTGGCCTCCCGGCCCACCACGGAGCACCGCTTCGTGGTGCTGGTCGACGGACGCGTCCCGGCGCACTTCCACCGGCCGCTCGCGGGCCTGTTCCGCACCGTCGCCGCGGAGAACCCGCTGGTCTCGGGACGGGTGGTGCGGGTCGACGGGCTGGACGCGGCCGGCCACACGACGGTCGAGCGGATCGTCCGCGAGGAGTGCGCCGACGACGGCGCCGACAGCGAGGTCCGCCGGGCGGCCGACGGCGTCCGGCAGGTGCTGGAGCCGGTGGAGACGCCGCTCGGGTCCGGCCCCGCCGTGCCCGCGCTGCGCACCGGCGGGGTGTACTGGGTGACCGGCGGCCTGGGCGGCCTCGGCCCCCACGTCGCCCGCTACTACGGCCGGGCCCAGGCCACGGTCGTGCTCAGCGGCCGGTCCGCGTCGGGCTCGCTCGACGCGCTGCGCGCCGACGGCGTCGACGCCCACTACCTGCCGGTGGACGTCACCGACGCCGAGGAGGTCCGGGCCGCGGTCGAGACGATCCTGCGGGACCACGGCTCGCTCGACGGGGTCGTCCACGCGGCCGGCGTGCTGCGCGACCAGTACCTGGTGCGCAAGGACCTGGCCGACGTCCGCACGGTGACCGCGCCCAAGATCCGCGGCGCCCTCAACCTCGACGCCGCCACCCGCCACCTCGGCCTCGACCACTTCGTGCTGTTCTCCTCGGTCGCCTCGGTGTACGGCAACCCGGGCCAGTCCGACTACGCCGCGGCCAACGCGTTCCTGGACGCCTTCGCCGGGCACCGGCAGGCCCTGGTCGACGCCGGGGAGCGCGGCGGCCGTACCGTCGCGATCGGCTGGCCGCTGTGGGCGGACGGCGGCATGACGATGGACGCCGCCGGCCGGGAGGCGATGCGCCGCGAGCGCGGCTGGGAGCCGCTGCCCACCGAGGACGGGCTGCTCGCCCTCGGCCGGGCGCTCGCCGCCGACGCCCCGGCCCACGTCGTGGTCGGCTACGGCGCCGGCGCGACGCTCGCGGCCAGGACGGCCGCCGCCCCTCCCGCGGTGGCACCGGCCGCACCCGCGGTTCCCGCCGCCTCCGGCGCCGACGGCGGGGACCTGACCGAGCGGACCGAGGAACTGCTGCGGCGGGTCGTCGCCGAGGTCCTCCGGCACCCCCCGGAGCACCTCGACCCGGCCACCAACCTCATCGAGTACGGCATCGACTCGCTGAGCATCATGGGCGTGACCACCGAGCTGGAGAAGCTGTTCGGGCCGCTCTCCAAGACGATCTTCTTCGAGTACCTGAACATCGCCGACGTCGCCGCCCACTTCGTGGAGTCCCGGCGCGAGCAGCTGGAGGCCGTCCTCGGCTCGGCCGTACCGGAGCCCCCGGTGGTGTCCGAGCCGTCGGTGGTGCCGGAGCCCTCGGCGGTGCCGGAAGCCTCGGCGGTGCCGGAGCCCTCGGCGGTGCAGGAGAGCGGGCAGGCCACCGTCACCGCGCCCGAGGCGCCGTCGCGGCCCCGGCGGGACCGGGACGACCGGCACGACATCGCGATCATCGGGGTGTCCGGCCGCTACCCGGGCGCCGACACCCTCGACGAACTGTGGGAGCTGCTGGAGAACGGCCGGCACAGCTTCGAGGAGATCCCCGCCGAGCGCTGGGACCACGGCATCGTCCACGACAGCGACCGGTCCGTCCGGGGAAAGAGCGTCATCCGCACCGGGACCTTCCTGCGCGACATCGACGCCTTCGACCCCCGCTACTTCCGGATCTCCAAGCGCGAGGCCGAGCAGATGTCCCCGGAGGTACGCCTGTTCCTCCAGGCCGGCGTGCAGGCCCTGGAGGACTCGGGCTACTCCCGGGAGACCATCCGGCGGCGCTACCAGGGCGACGTCGGCGTGCTCGTCGGGACGATGAGCAACCACTACAACCTGTACGGCTTCCAGAACAGCCTCACCCGCGGAGCGCCGCAGAGCGGCAGCTACACCGGGACGATCCCCAACATGCTGTCCTACTTCTACGGCCTGACCGGGCCGTCGATCTTCCTGGACACCATGTGCTCGGCCTCCTCGACCTGCGTCCACCAGGCCGTGCAGATGCTGCGGGCCGGCGAGTGCCCGATGGTGGTCGCTGGCGGCGTCAACCTGCTGCTGCACCCGTACAACCTGGTCACCTCCTCGGAGGAGCACTTCACCACCGGCACCTCCGACGTGATCCGCAGCTTCGGCGTCGGCGTGGACGGCACCATCCTCGGCGAGGGCGTCGGCGCGGTGGTGCTCAAGCCGCTGGTCGACGCGGAGCGGGACGGCGACCACGTGTACGCCGTGATCAAGGGCACCGCCCTGTCCAACGCCGGTGCCCGCAACGGCTTCACCGTGCCCAGCCCGGCCATGCAGGCCAGGGCGGTCGAGAAGGCCGTCGAGGACGCCGGGATCGACCCGCGGACGATCACCTACGTGGAGGGCCACGGCTCGGGCACCGCGCTGGGCGACCCGATCGAGGTGCGCGCCCTCACCACGGCGTTCCGCGGGTTCACCGAGGACCGGCAGTACTGCGCGCTCGGGTCGGTCAAGGCCAACATGGGCCATCTGCTGGCCGCCGCCGGGATGGTGGGCCTGGCAAAGGTGCTGCTGCAACTGCGGCACGGCAAGCTGGTGCCCTCGCTGCACAGCACGGAGCTCAACCCGGACATCGACTTCGCGGACACGCCGTTCCGGGTGCAGCAGACCCTCGCCGACTGGCAGCCCGTCGTCACCACGGTCGACGGCCGGCAGGTCACCCACCCTCGCCGGGCCGGGATCACCTCGATCGGGGCCGGCGGCATGAACTCGCACATCATCCTGGAGGAGTACCCGCCGCACCCGGTGCGCCGGGAGCCGTTCGGCGAGCAGCTGTTCGTGTTCTCCGCGATGAACGAGGCCGCCCTCGGCCGCTACCTGGCCGTCTTCCGCGACCACCTGGCCGGGGCCCGCGAGGCCGACCTGCCCGACATCGCCTTCACCCTGCGGGTGGGGAAGAACGAACTGCCGCACCGCTGGGCCTTCGTGGCGGCCGACCTGGCCTCCGCGCTGGCCGCCGTCGACGGCTACCTGGCGGGCCGGCGGGAGCTGCCGGACCACGAGGTGGCCGGGCCCTGGCTCGCGGGCCGCGGCGTCGACTGGGACCGGCTGCCCACGGCCCGCCGGGTCCCGCTGCCCCCGTACCCCTTCGAGCAGGTGCGCTGCTGGGTCGAGCAGGAGCCCGACGCGCCGTCCGTGCTCGCCCCGCTGGCCTACCGGGAGCGGCTGCACCCGTTCCTGGGCCGCAACGAGTCCGACGTCCGCGGGCTGCGCTACACCGCGGAGATCCGCCTCGACGACCTCCTGGACTACACCTACCGGCAGGACAAGGTGCCCGTCGTCGTGTCCACCTTCGCGGTGGACCTCGCGCTCGCCACCGCGAAGGTCACCGGGTTCGCCGACGAGCCCGCGGTCCACGACCTGCGGGTGCTGCGTCCGGTCGACTGGTCCGCCACCGACCGCCTGGTCACCGAGTTCGCCGACGGCCACGGGCTGGTGCGGGCCGGGGACGGGCCGCCGGCCGTGGAGTTCACCGTCCGGCCGGCCACTGCGCCGCCGGCCGGACGGATCGACCTCACCGGCCTGCGGCCGCTGCTGGACCGGGCCGGCTTCCTGGCCGGACTGGCCGAGGGCGGGGTCGTTCCCCGGCCCGCCTCCTGCGGCGTCGACGGGGTGTCCACCGCCCGGGACGGCCGGACCGTGCTGCACCTGTCCGGCCCCGAGTTCCAGCAGGACCACGTCCGGCGCAACGTCGGCATCGAACCGTCCGTGCTCGCCGCGATCGCCCTGGGCGTGCAGTGGACGGCGCGCCGGGCCGGCGATCCGGAGTGGCCGCGGGTCGCGCCCAACCGGATCGGGGAGGTCACCGTCCGGGCCGGGGGTCCGGTCGCCCACGTCGTCCTCGGCGGGGACCGGATCGTCCTGGCCGACGGCTCCGGCGAGATCCTCGGCGTGCTGGACGGCGTGCGGTACGGCACCGGGGGCACCGCCTCGGCCGGCCACCGGGCCGCGCGGCCCGCCGTGGTTCGGCCGGCCGCCGTTCAGCCGGCCGTGGCCACGGCTGCCGTGACCACGACCACCGCAGCCACCGCAGCCCCGACCACCACCGCCGCAGCCACGACCGCCGCGACCGGGCCGGCGGCGTCCGGCGTCGTGGAGGTGCTGCGCGAGATCGCGGCGGGGCTGCTGAAGTTCGAGCCGGCCGAACTCGACCCGAGGACCGGCCTGGACGCGTTCGGCTTCGACTCCATCTCGCTGGTCTCCTTCGCCGAGCAGATCGAGGAGCGCTTCGGCGCCAGGGTCAGCCCGGCCGTGTTCTTCGACCTCAGCACCCTGGAGGCGCTGGGCGCCCACCTGGTCGACGAGCACGGGGTCCCGGCCGCGCCGCTCGACCCGGCCCGTCCCGCGGCCGTCGCAGCGGTCGTCCCCGCGGCCGCCACGGCGCCCGTCCCCTCGACCGCCACGGCTCCCGCACCGGCACCGTCACCCCGTGCCGGGACGGACCCGCTACCGCCGATCGCCGTGATCGGCGCCGCCGGACGCTTCCCCGGCGCCCGCGACCTCACCGAGTACTGGGCCAACCTGGTGGCCGGGCGGGACTCCGTCACCGGCTTCCCGCTGGACCGCTACGACGAGGAGCAGCGCCGGACCATCGCCGGCCTGGACTTCCCCCAGCGGATGGGCGTGCTGGACGACGTCGACGCCTTCGACGCGGCGTTCTTCCGCATCCTGCCGCGCGAGGCCGAGCTGATGGACCCGCAGCACCGCCTGGTACTGGAGACGGTGTGGCAGGCGCTGGAGGACAGCGCCCACCGGCCGAGCGAACTCCCCGCCAACACCGGGGTGTTCATCGGCGTCACCGGCAACGACTACGCGACGCTGCTCACCACCGGCGGGGTGCAGCCGGACGCCTTCACCGCGACCGGCAACACCCACTCGATCCTGGCCAACCGGATCTCCTACCTGCTCGACGTGCGCGGCCCGAGCGAGCCCATCGACACCGCCTGCTCCAGCTCGCTGGTGGCGGTGCACCGCGCCATGGAGGCCATCAGGTCCGGCGCGTGCGACCTGGCGATCGCGGGCGGGGTGAACGTCCTGCTCGACGCCGGCACCTTCGTCAGCGCCCACCGCGCCGGGATGCTCAGCCCGGACGGCCTGTGCCGCACCTTCGACGCCGACGCCGACGGCTACGTGCGCGGCGAGGGCGTCGGGGCCGTGATCCTCAAGCCGCTGGCGGCGGCCGAGCGGGACGGCGACGCGATCCTCGGCGTGCTCCGGGGCAGCGCCTACAACCACGGCGGCCGGGCCAACTCGCTCACCGCGCCGAACGCCGACGCCCAGGCCGAGCTGGTGACCGCCGCGGTCGGCGGCCTCGACCCGGACACCATCGGCTACATCGAGACCCACGGCACCGGCACCGCCCTCGGCGACCCGGTCGAGGTCCGCGCGCTGCGCACGGCGTTCCGCCGGCTCGGCCGCAGCGACGACGGCGCCTGCGGGCTCGGCTCGGTCAAGACCAACATCGGGCACCTGGAGTCCGCGGCGGGCATCGCGGGGCTGCTGAAGGTGCTGCTCGCGCTCCGGCACGGGGTGCTGCCCGCCAACCGGCACCTGCGGCGGGTCAACCCGTTCGTGGAGCTCGCCGACGGGCCCTTCCACCTCGTCAGGGAGAACGAGCCGTGGCCGCGCCCGCGCGACCGCGACGGCCGTGAGGCGCCGAGGCGCGCCGGGGTGAGCAGCTTCGGCTTCGGCGGCGTCAACGCCCACGTCGTGGTCGAGGAGTACGTCCGGGACGGTGCGGAGCGGGGCGGGCCCTCCGGGGACGTCGCGGTGCCGCTGTCGGCCCGTACGGCCCGGCAGCTGACCGACCGGGCCCGGGACCTGCTGGCCTTCCTGGAGTCCCCGGACGGGGACGGGGTGTCGCTGCGCTCCGTCGCCCGGACCCTCACGGCCGGCCGCGAGGAGATGGCCGAGCGGATCGGCTGGACGGTGTCCTCCCCGGCCGAACTCGCCGACCGCCTGCGGGCGTTCGTGACCACCGGCGAGCGCGGCGAGGCCTCCGGCGCGCTGGCGCGCTGGATCGCCGGTGAGGCCGTCGACCCGTCGGTCCCGGCCGACGGCCCCCCGCCCGGGCGGGTGCACCTGCCCGGGTACCCCTTCGCCCGGGACCGGTTCTGGTTTCCCCGGACCGGGCCGGTCCCGGGACCGGCCGGCCGGCCCGTGGCCCGGCCCCTCGCCGAGCCCGCCGCTGATCCGACCGCCGAGCCGGTCACCGAGCGCGCCGAGGCACCCGTCACCACCCTGTCGGTCCCGCAGTGGGCCCCGGCTCCCGCCGCGCCCGGGCGCCGCCACGACCGCCGCGCGGTCGTGCTGTGCGGCATCGCCGGGGACGTCCCCGGGGCGATCCGGCTGGAGACCGCCAAGCGGCGGCCCGAGAGCCGGTTCCGCGACCTGTCCTGGAAGCTGCTGGAGACCGTCCGGGGCCTGACGGCCGAGGACGGCACGGTGCTGGTCCAGGTGGTCACCGACACCCCCGCCCTGGCCGGACTGCTGCGCTCGGTGGCCAAGGAGGACCCGCGGGTCCTCGGTCAGGTGATCGTCGTGGACGGCGCCGCGGCCGCCGACCCGGCCGCGGTGGTCGCGGAGAACGCCGACGGGGCGGACGACCTCGTCCGCTACCACGACGGCGTCCGGCAGACCCGCATCTGGACCCAGGCCGGCCCCGCCGCCGGCCACCCCGCCCCGCCGTGGCGGGACGGCGGCGTCTACCTCGTCACCGGCGGGGCCGGGGGCATCGGCGCCGCGACGGCCCGCCGGATCGCCGCCGACGTCCGGCGGCCCACCCTCGTCCTCGCGGGCCGGTCCCCGGCCGACGAGCGGGTGACGGCGCTGCTCGCCGAGCTGCGCCTGGCCGGCGCGCTGGCCCGCTACGTCCGGGCCGACGTCTCGCGCTGGGAGGAGGTCCGCCACCTGGTCGCCGAGGCGGGCGAGGTCACCGGAGTGGTGCACGCCGCGGGCGTGGTCCGCGACGCGCCGCTCGCGGACAAGACCCCGGAACAGTGGGAGGAGGTCCTCGGGGCGAAGGCGGACGGGCTCGTCCACCTCGACCGGGCCACCGAGCACTGCCCGCTGGAGTTCCTGCTCGCCTACTCCTCCGGCGCCGGGATCACCGGCAACCCGGGGCAGTGCGACTACGCGGCCGCCAACGCCTTCCTGGACGAGTTCGCCGCCGCGCGGAACGCCTCGGTCGCCCGTGGACAGCGGCGCGGCCGGACGCTCTCCGTCGCCTGGCCGCTGTGGCAGGACGGCGGCATGGCCGTCGACGAGCGCACCCTGGCCTACCTGCGGGAGGACCGCGGGCTGGTGCCGATGCCGACCGGCACCGGCCTCACCGCCCTGGTCGACTCCTGGCACACCGGGGCGGACCAGGTGTGGGTGCACCACGGCGTGCCGGCCGTCCCGGTGGCACCGCCCGTGGCCACGCCCGCGACCGCGCCGTCCGAGCGCGCCGTGCTGGACCACCTGCGGGAGGTCCTCGCGGAGGTCAGCGGGCTCGCCCCCGCCGAGGTGGACCCGGACCGGTCGTTCGTCGAGACGGGCCTGAACTCGGTGATGGTGCTCCAGCTCAACCGCGCCCTCACCCCGTTCTACCCGGAGGTCTCCTCGACCCTGTTCTACGAGCACCCGACCCTGCGGGCGGTGGCCGCCAGGCTCGCCGCCGGCCGGCGGCCGGAGCCCGCGCCTCAGCGGCCGGCCGGCGTTCCCGCCTCCGTCTCCACCGCCGTCTCCACCGCACAGCCCGTCGGGGGCCGACCCGTCGCCCCCGACGAGCCCATCGCCGTCATCGGGCTGAGCGGCCGCTACCCGGGCGCCGCCGACCTGGACGGCTTCTGGGAGAACCTCAGGGCCGGCCGCGACAGCATCCGCGAACTGGACCGCTGGCCGCTGGACGGCTTCTTCGAGGCCGACCGCGGCACCGCGGCCGCCACCGGGCGCAGCTACAGCAAGTGGGGCGGCTTCCTGGACGGCTTCGCGGACTTCGACCCGCGGTTCTTCGGCATCGCCCCGCGCGACGCGTACGCGATGGACCCGCAGGAGCGGCTGTTCGTCCAGGCCTCCTGGGAGGTGCTGGAGGACGCCGGGTACACCAGGGCGCGCCTCGCCGAGCAGCACGACCACCGGGTCGGGGTGTTCGCCGGCGTCACCAAGGTCGGGCACGCCCGGCACCAGGCAGGTCTGCTGCCCTCGGGCGAACTCGTCGTCCCCGGGCTGTCGTTCGCCTCGCTGAGTGCCAGGGTCTCCTACCTGCTGGACCTGCGCGGACCGAGCCTGACCGTGGACACCATGTGCTCGGCTTCGCTGACCGCGATCCACGAGGCCTGCGAGCAGCTGCGCAGCGGCGCCTGCGAGGTCGCCATCGCCGGTGGGGCGAACGTCTACTCCCACCCGCTGGACTACGTCGAGCTGTGCCGCTCCGGCATGCTCTCCTCCGACCGGCACTGCCGCAGCTTCGGCTCCGGCGGCCACGGGTTCGTCCCCGGCGAGGGCGTCGGCTGCGTGCTGCTCAAGCCGCTGTCCCGGGCGCTCGCCGACGGGGACCGGGTGCTGGGGCTGATCCGCGCCACCGGCGTCAACCACGGCGGGCGCAGCACCGGTTACACCGTGCCGAGCCCGACCGCCCAGGGCGCGCTGATCCGCCGGGTGCTCGACCGCGCCGGCGTCTCCGCCCGGCAGGTCGGGTACGTGGAGGCGCACGGCACCGGCACCGAGCTGGGCGACCCGATCGAGGTCGCCGGGCTGGCCGGGGCGTTCCGGCAGGACACCGACGACCGGCAGTACTGCGCGCTCGGCTCGGTGAAGTCCGGCATCGGGCACCTGGAGGCCGCGGCCGGCGTGGCCGGCCTCACCAAGGTGCTGCTCCAGCTCAGGCACCGGGAGCTGGTGCCCACCCTGCACGCCGAACAGCCCAACCCGAACATCGACTTCGCATCGTCCCCCTTCCGGCTCCAGCGCGAACTGGCGCCCTGGCACAGCGAGGGCCCGCGGATCGCCGCGGTGTCCTCCTTCGGTGCCGGCGGCTCCAACGCGCACGTGATCGTCGAGGAGTATCCCGTGCAACCCGCAGACGGCACCGAGGACGGCGCCGAGCAGGTCGTCGTCCTGTCCGCCCGGACACCCGAACAACTCACCGCCTCCGTCGACCGGTTGGCCGCGTTCCTCGACCGGGAGCCGCGGACGCCGCTGGCCGGGGTCGCGTACACGCTCCAGGTCGGGCGGGAGGCGCTGGCCGAGCGGTACGCGGTCGTGGTCTCCTCCACCGGGGAACTGCGGGACGCGCTGCGTTCCGGCCGGGGACACCGGGGCACCGCGGGGGCCTCCGGCGGGCTGCTCGCCGAACTCACCGCGGACGGCGAGCTCCAGGAGCTGCTCGTGCGGCGGTGGAGCGCCGCCGGGGAGCTGACCAAGATCGCGGCCCTGTGGGCGTCCGGCGTCGCGGTCGACTGGCGGCGGCTGCACCCGGGGGCGCGGCGGACGGTCTCGCTGCCCACCTACCCGTTCGCGGCGGACCGGTTCTGGGTCGGCGACCTGGCCCCGGCCGGGGCGGCGCCCGCACCTACGGCCGTACCCGCTCCGGTGGCCGCTCCGGTGGCCGTCGCGGCGCCGGAGCCGGTGCAGGCCGTCGAACCGGTCAGCGAACCGGCCGACCTGGACGAGCTGGTGCCCGTGCTGGTGCGGCAGAAGGTCGCCGCGGCCCTCGCGCTGGACCCGGGCGAGGTCCTCGGCGGGCTCGCCTTCGCCGACCTGGGCCTGGACTCCATCCTCGGGGTCAGGGTGGTCCACGAGCTCAACACCGCGCTCGCGCTGGACCTTTCGACCACGGTGGTGTTCGACCACAGCACGGTCGACCGGCTGGCCGCGCACCTGCTCGCCGAGTACCGGGACGTCATCGCGCCCGCCCGCGCCGAGGCCCCCGTCCCCGAGCCCGCTCCGGCTCCTGCCCCTCAGGCCCCTGTCGCTCCGGCCCCCGTCCGTCAGGAGCCCCGCCCCGTACGGGCGGAACGCGCCCCGGAGAGCACCGACCGCGGGCCGATCGCGGTGGTCGGCATGAGCGGCCGGTTCGCCGGCACCGGCTCGCTCGACGAGCTGTGGACCCGGCTGGAGCACGGGGACGACCTGGTCACCGGCACCACCCGGTTCCGCCTCGACGGCGTGAGCCCGTGCACCCGGGGCGGCTTCCTCGACCGGATCGACGAGTTCGACGCGCTCTTCTTCAACATCTCCGGCACCGAGGCCGCCGCGATGGACCCCCAGCAGCGGCTGCTGCTGGAGGAGTCGTGGAAGGCCCTGGAGGACGCCGGGTACGCCGGCCGGATGGAGCACCGCCCCTGCGGGGTGTACGTCGGCGCCTGGGCCGGGGACTACCTGGAACTGCTCGACGAGGACGCCCCGGCCCAGGCCCTGTGGGGCAACATGGCCTCGGTGATCCCGAGCCGGGTCAGCTACGCCCTCGATCTCAAGGGCCCGGCGATCGCCGTCGACACCTCCTGCTCCAGCTCGCTGGTGGCGATCGACCTGGCCTGCAAGGACCTCTGGTCCGGCGAGACCTCGATGGCCCTGGCCGGCGGGGTGTTCGTCCAGTCCACGCCGCGGCTGTACGGGCTGGCGGGCCGCGCCGGGATGCTGTCCCCGACCGGCCGCTGCCACAGCTTCGACCACCGCGCGGACGGCTTCGTCCCCGGTGAGGGCGTCGGGGTCGTGGTACTCAAGCGGCTCTCCGACGCGCTGGCGGACGGCGACCACGTGCACGGCGTGATCACGGCCGTCGGGGTCAACCAGGACGGCGCCACCAACGGGATCACCGCCCCGAGTTCGGTCTCCCAGGAGAACCTGATCGGCTCGCTGTACGAGCGGTCCGGCGTCGACGTGGAGCGGATCGGACTGGTCGAGGCGCACGGCACCGGCACTCCGCTGGGCGACCCGATCGAGTTCCGCGCCCTGGACCGGGTCTTCCGCGCCCGCACCGACCGCACCGAGTTCTGCGCGCTGGGTTCGGTGAAGACGAACATCGGGCACGCCCAGTTCGCCGCCGGCATCGCGGGCGTGCTGAAGGTCCTGCTGGCGCTGCGGCACCGGCGGATCCCCGGCTCGCTGAACTTCGAGACCGCGAACGAGGCGGTCCCGCTGGCCGGCAGCCCGTTCTACGTCAACTCCCTGGCCCGGGAGTGGGCCGCGCCCGAGGGCGGCCCGCGCTGCGGGGTGGTGAGCTCCTTCGGCGCCAGCGGCACCAACGCCCACGTCGTCATCGAGGAGGCGCCGCCGGTCGTCCGGCCCCCGGCGCCGCGCACGGACCACCCGGTGGTGCTGTCGGCGCAGACCGAACCGCAGCTCGCCGAGCAGCGGCGCCGGCTCGCGGCGCACCTGCGGGCCCACCCCTCGGTGGACCTGGGCGACCTCGCCCACACCCTGTGGGCCGGCCGCAGGCGCTTCGAGCACCGCTTCGCGTGCCTGGTGAGCGACACCGCCGAACTGCTCGCGGTGCTCGACGGCGACGCGCCCGCCCGTCCGGCGGGCGACGCCCCGGCGCCGTCGCGCGGCCGGATCGTCCCGCTGCCGACCTACCCGTTCGCCCCGGACCGGCACGGGCCCTCGGCGGGCCGCGACCGCGTCACGCTCGCCCGGACGGACGGCCTGCTGCGCGACCACGTCGTGCAGGGGCGGCACATCCTGCCCGCCGTCGCCCATCTGGAGCTGGCCCGCCGGGCCCTCGGCGGCACCCGGCTGCGGATGACCAACGTGACGTGGGTGCAGCCGCTGGAGGTCGGGGCGGAGCCCGTCGAGGTGCTGGTCGGCCTGCGGGCAGCCGCCCGTGGCGGCCACCGCTTCGAGATCTCCACCGGCGGGACGGTCCGCTGCGAGGGCACGGTGGCGCACTCCGACGCCCCGCGCCCGGCCAGGGTGGACCTCGCCGCCCTGCGCGCCGACTGCCGGGAGACGGTGACCGGCGAACGGATCCACCAGGCGCTGCGGTCGAAGGGCATCGAGCACGGCCCGAGCCTGCGGGCGATCCGGCAGGCGCACATGGGCTCCGACACGGTGCTCGCCGAACTGGTCCTGCCCGGCTCGGCCGAGCCCGGGGCACTCGCCCCCGCCCTGCTCGACTCGGCGATCCAGGCCACCGTCGCGGCGCACCTGACGCGACTGCACGACACCGCGGTGCCGTTCGCGCTGGAGCGGCTCGACCTGTTCGCCCCCTGCACCCCGGCGATGACGGCCGTGGTGCGGGGCATCGGGGCCGGGCCGCTCGGCCGGCTCGACATCGACCTGGTGGACGGGGACGGCGAGGTCCGGGTCCGGCTGACCGGCTACAGCTCCCGCCGGACGGCGCCGTCGGCCGTCGCGCCGTCGGCCACCGCACCGTCGTCCGTCGTGCCGTCGGCCACCGCACCGTCGTCCGTCGTGCCGTCGGTCACCGCGCCGCGCACCGGAGCACCCGTCACGACCGGCGCACCCGCGGAACCGCACACCGGCGCGCCCGTCGAACCGGCCCTCTACGCCCCGGTCTGGGACCCGATCGCCGCGACCGACCCCCGGGTGCCCGCCGCCGCGGACCGGGTCCTGGTCGTCGGCGGTCCGTCCCCGCTCGAAGGCGCGCTCGGCTGGCCGCTGCCCGCCACCGCGACCGTCGAGGAGGCCACCGCCGCGCTGCGCGGCCTCGGCCCGATCGACCACCTGGTGTGGACGGCGCCCGAGACCAAGCTCGCGCCCACCGACGCCGCCGGGTACACCGGCGCGCAGAACGACGGCGTGGTGGCGGCGTTCCGGCTGGTGAAGGCGCTGATCGCGGCCGGCTACGACGCCAGGCCGCTCGGCATCACCCTGGTGACGACCCGGGCCCTGGCCACCCACCCGGACGACGCGGTCCAGCCCGCCCACGCCGGGCTGCACGGCCTGTTCGGCTCGCTGGGCCGGGAGTACCGCAACTGGACCGTCCGCCGGGTCGACCTGGACGGCTCCGGCTGGCCCGCCGACCTCACCGCACTGCCCGCCCACTCCCCCGACGACTCCTGGGTCCGGCGGACCGGTCAGTGGCTGGCCCGCCGCTGGGCCCCGTGCGAGGCCCCCGAGCGGCCGGTGTACCGCGACGGCGGCGTGTACGTCGTCATCGGCGGCGCCGGCGGGCTGGGCGCGGCGTGGACCGGCCACGTGGTCGGGAACCACGGCGCCCACGTCACCTGGATCGGCCGCCGGGCGCAGGACGCCGCGATCACCGAGCGGATCCACGCCGCCGGAGGCCCCGGGCACGTCCGCTACCTCCAGGCCGACGCCGGGGACCCGGCCGCGCTGCGCCGGGCGCTGGCGGAGGTCCGACGCGAGCACCCCCGGGTGCACGGCGTCGTCCAGGCCACCCTGGTGCTGCGGGACGCCACCTTCGCCCGGATGGACGAGGCCGACCTGCGGGCCGCCCTGGCCGCCAAGGTCGACGTGACGGCCGCGATGGCCGAGGTGTTCGACGGCGAACCGCTGGACTTCGCCGTCCTGATGTCCTCGATGCAGTCCTTCACGACCGCCGCCGGCCAGGGCAACTACGCGGCCGGCTGCACCTTCAGCGACGCCTACGCCCACGCCCTGGGGCAGCACTGGGACACCCCGGTGCGGGTGATGAACTGGGGCTGGTGGGGCGGACTCGGGAGCGTGACCTCCGAGTTCTACCGGGAGCGGATGACCAGGGTCGGCCTGGTGTCGATCGAACCGCCGGAGGGGCTCGCCGCCCTGGACGCCCTGCTCGGCGGCGCGCAGCGGCAGCTCGCCTACGTGCGGACCGACCGGCGCAACACCCTGGCCAACTTCGACCGCGCCACCAGGGTCTCCGCGCCCGCCCCGGCCGGCCCTCCGCACACCGGCGCGCTGCCGGCCGGCCCCGGCTCCGGCTCCGGACTCGACTCCGGCCTCGGTTCCGGCCTCCACGAGGCGACGGCGGAGGCGGACCCCGACCTGGACGAGGTCGTCCGCTGGCGGCGGGCCGAACGGGACCCGTGGCTGGCCAAGGTCCTCGCCGCGCAGCTGGCCGACGTCGACCGCACGGCGGTGCTGCCGCAGTACGCCCAGTGGTGGGAGCACGCCCAGCGGGTCCTGGTGCCCGCCGAGCCCGCCGACCTCGTGCTGGCCCGCTGGGAGCGGCAGTGCGAGCGGTGGTCCACGGACCCCGACCGGGCGGCGGAGCTGCGGCTGGCCTCGGCCATGCTCGGCGCCCTGCCCGAGATCCTGACCGGCCGCACCCGCCCGACCGACGTGATGTTCCCGCGCGGCTCGATGGAGCTGGTGGAGGGCTGCTACCGCGACAACCACGTCGCCGACCTGTTCAACCGCACCATGGCCGGGAGCGCCGCCGCGCTGGTCGCCGACCGGCTGCGCCGGGAGCCGGGCGCCCGGCTGCGGATCCTGGAGATCGGCGCCGGCACCGGCGGCACCAGCGTGGGGATGTTCGCGGCCCTCCAGCCGTACCGGGAGAGCATCGAGCGCTATGTCTACACGGACGTGTCCAAGGCCTTCCTGAACCACGCCCGGGCCTCCTACGGCCCCGAAGTGCCGTACCTGGACTGCCGGTTGCTGAACATCGAGCAGCCGCTGTCCGGACAGGAGGTGCCCGAGGGCGTCTTCGACCTGGTCATCGCCGCGAACGTGCTGCACGCGACCAGGGACACCCGCAACACCCTGCGCAACGCCAAGGCGGCCCTGCGGCCGGGCGGGTGGCTGCTGCTGAACGAGCTCTCCGCGTTCGACCTGTTCAGCCATGTGACCTTCGGTCTGCTCGAAGGCTGGTGGCTGTTCGACGACCGGTCGCTGCGGATTCCCGGCTCGCCGGCGCTGTCGCCCGAGAGCTGGCGGGACGTGCTGGCCGGTGAGGGCTTCCGCACCGTGGTGTTCCCGCTGTCCCGGGCGCTGCCGCTCGGACAGCAGGTCATCGCGGCGGAGAGCGACGGGGTGTCCCGGCAGCTGGTGCCGGAGGGAAGCCGGCCGCAGGCCGCCCCGGCCCCGACCCCGACCCGGCCCGTCAAGGCCCGTACCGCCGAGGCACCGCCCGCACCTGCGCCGGCACCCGCCCCCGCCCCTGCCCCTGCCCCTGCACCCGCCGCGCAGGCCGCCCCCGTCGCCGCACCGGTCCTGGTGGCGCCGGCCGATCCTGCCGCGCTGATCCTGGCGAAGGCCGCGACCGTCCTCGGCATCCCCGCCGAGCGGATCGACACCTCCGCCCCGCTCACCGACTACGGGCTGGACTCGATCCTCGTCCTCCAGCTCACCAACGCCCTGCGCGAGCACTTCGGCGAGGACGTCTCCCCGACCCTGCTGTTCGAGGCCGAGAGCGTCGACGCGCTCTGCGCCCACCTGGCCGGTGCCCCCGGGCGGCGCTGGGCCCTGTCCAGCGGGCAGCTGACCATGTACCGGGACCAGCTGCGCTGCCCGGACTCCGTCGCCTACCACCTGCCGCTCCTCTTCGAGGTCCACGGCGACCCGGACGAGGCGGCGCTGGAGCGCGCGGTCCTGGAGCAGTCCGCGATCCACCCGCTGCTGGGCGCGGTGATCGCCGAACGGGACGGCGTGCCGTACCTGGAGGTCGATCCGGCCCGGGGCCCGTCCTTCGAGCGGGTCGCTCTCACGGCCACCACCAGGGCCGGCCGGCAGGCCGCGCTGCGCGAACTGGTCGGCGCTCCCTTCGACCTGGCCGCGGGGCCGCTGGTCCGGGCGCACCTGGTCGCGCTCCCCGACGGCCGCCGCCTGCTGCTGGTCACCGCCCACCACATCCTGCTGGACGGCACCTCCACGGCCCTGCTGGTCCGCACGCTGGGCGACGCCTACCGGGGTCGGGCGCGGCTGCGCGGCGCCGAGTTCGGCGAGTTCACCGCCTGGGAGGAGGAGCTGCTGGCCGGCCCGCGAGGGCGGCGCCACCGGGACCACTGGCTGACGGAACTGGCCGGCGCCGACCGGCGGCTCGCCCTGCCGTACGACCGTCCGCCGGTGCCGGGGCGGCTGCCCGACGCCGACGTGGTGGTGGCCCGGGTGCCGGGTGAGCTGGCCGCCGAGGTCGCCGGTACGGCGCGCCGGCACCGGGTCAGCGTCTCGACCGTGCTGTTCGCGGCCTACGCCCGGTGCCTGCACCGGTGGACAGGACAGGACGACCTGATCGCCGGGGTCACCACGGTGGCGCGCTACGAAGAGCGGTTCCAGGACGTGGTCGGCCAGTTCGCGAACTGCCTGCCGATCCGGTCCACGGCCACTGCCCCGGCCGGCGCCCCGGAGGACGTCGCCGGGCAGCTCAGGTCGCTCCACCGCCGGGTGGTGGCCGGGATCGAGCACGGCGCCTACCCGCTGGCGGAGATCGGCCGGGCCCTGGGCGGCGGTGACGAGCCGCTGGTGCGGGCCAACTTCCTGTTCCAGAACTTCGACGGCGCCGAGCTGCTCACCGGCGGCTCGCCCGCCGGGCCCGGCGAGTTGGACCTCGGGACCTTCGAGGACCTGCCCTACCCGGGCGAGTACCCGCTCGCCCTGGAGGTCTACCGGGAGGGCGACGGCTACAAGGCCTTCCTCAAGTACGACACCAGGGCCTTCGAGCAGGCCACGGCCCGGCGGATGGCGGACGAGTGGCTGGCGGCCGTCCGCGCGGTGTCGGCCGCCGGGTAGCGCCGGACGCGCGAGGAGGCCGGGCCCGCAGCGAGTGCTGCGGGCCCGGCCTCGTCGGTACCTGCGGTCAGTTGAGGGCCGCCAGCACCGACGGGTCGTACGGCACCGCCCCGTCCAGCCCGCCGTTCAGCGCCCGCTCCGCCCAGTCGGGGTTGGCCAGCAGCGCCCGGCCGACGGCGACCAGGTCGAACTCGTCGCGCTCCAACCGGTCGAGCAGGCCCTCCACGCCGGTCAGCCCGGACGGCTTGGTGAAGCCCTCGCTGAACACGCCCTCGCCGTACTGGCGGTCGAGCCCGACCGAGCCGACCGTCACCGCCGGACGGCCGGTGAGCTTGCGCGCCCAGCCCGCCAGGTTGAGCTCACAGCCCTCGAACTCGGGCTGCCAGTAGCGCCGGGTGGAGGCGTGGAAGACGTCCACACCCGCCTCGGCCAGCGGGGTCAGCAGCTGCTCCAGCTCCTCCGGGCTCTCCGCGGTCCGCGCGTCGTAGTGGTCGACCTTCCACTGGGAGAGCCGGAAGAAGACCGGGAACCGCGGGCCGACCGCCGCGCGGACGGCCCGCACGATCTCGGCCGCGAACCGGGCCCTGGAGGCCGGGTCGCCACCGTAGCCGTCGGTGCGGCGGTTGGTGCCGCTCCACAGGAAGTCGTCGATCAGGTAGCCGTGCGCGCCGTGCACCTCGACGCCGTCGAAGCCGAGCCGCTGGGCGTCCGCGGCGGCGCGGGCGAAGGAGGCCACCGTCTCGTCGATGTCCCGACAGGTCATGGCCCGCCCCGTCGGGCTGCCGTCCAGTCCGATCCCGGACGGCCCCTCGGCGGGCGGCTCGGTGCCCGGCCGCTGGACGCCGGTGTGCCACAGCTGCGGGATGATCCGGCCGCCGGCCGCGTGCACCCCGGCCACCACCCGGGACCAGCCCGCCAGCGCCTGCTCGCCGTGGAAGTCCGGCACCCCGTCGTAGGCCCGCGCGGCGGGGCGGTCGACGTAGGTGCCCTCGGTGACGATCAGCCCCACCTGGTGCGCGGCCCGGCGGGCGTAGTACTCCGCGACGTCCGGGCCGGGCACCCCTCCGGGGGACTTCATCCTGGTCATCGGCGCCATCACGATCCGGTTCCGGACCGTCAGGCCACCCACGGTGAACGGCTCTCCCAAACCCGCCATTGTTCCTCCCACTTTCGTTTGAATTCAGGATTCCCCCGTCGATTTCCTGCGAACCACGCCGCCAGTTCCTTCGGACGAATATTCCGCGCCCGTACCGTCGACAATCGGGGATTATATCGGCGCCGCCGATCCGGGAGTCCAGTGGGACGCGCACGCGAACCCGCACCGCCTGGTGCACCGCTCAAGGCGATGCACTGCATCGACACAATCGTCTTGACCATGTCCGAGGTGGTCGCGGATAGTGGTCCGCAGTGGTTCCGCGCCGCCCTTTCGAATCGACACCGGACCATGCACCCCCGTTGCCGGAAAGCGTCGCGGACAGGATTTCCGACCAGGGGAAGGCGACGCACCGGAATGGACCGCGAATTGACGGGGAAGCGCGCGGTGGTCACCGGCGGAAGCCGCGGCATCGGCGCCGCCATCGCACGGAAGCTGCTGGCGGACGGCGCCACCGTCGTCACCACCGCCCGCAAGCCGACCGAGGACACCCCGTCCGGCTCCACCTTCGTGCCGTCCGACCTGAGCACCGCGGACGGCGTCCGCGAATTCGCCGGCACCGCGCTGGAAATCCTCGGCGGCGTGGACATCGTGGTCAACAACGCCGGCGGCTGCCGGACGTTCCAGAGCGCGCTGGACATCGAGCACGACTGGCAGTTCACCATGGACATCAATTTCCTCGCCGCGGTCCGGCTCAATTCCGCGCTGGTGCCCGCGATGCGTTCCGGCGGGAGCGGCGGCGTCATCGTCCACATGTCCTCGATCGCCACCACCTCGTCCTATCCGGTGATCCTGCACTACGCCGCCGCGAAAGCCGCCCTGGAGGTCTACCACAAGGGGCTGTCGGCCGAACTGGCGGCGGACGGCATCCGGGTCGTCGCGCTCTCCCCGGGGAACGTCATGACGCCGGGCGCGGACGAGGCCAGGGACGGGATCGCCGACTACCTCGGGACGACCGGGGAGGCGGACTGGGCCGAGGGCATCCCGCTCGGCCGGATCGGGCGGACCGAGGACATCGCCGAGGCGGTGGGGTTCCTGGTGTCCCCGCGCGCCTCCTGGATCACCGGCAGCAACCTCGTCATCGACGGCGGGCGGCTCGCGGCACTGTGAGCGCCCCCGGGACCGGAAGGACAGACAACATGAGCGCGACGGACGACGGGCCCCGCGCCTATCCGTTCGGCCCGACCCACCGGCTCGACATCGACCCGGAGCTGGCGGAGGTCTGCGACGAACAGCCCGTGCTGAGGGTGCGTCTGCCGTTCGGCGGCGACGGCTGGCTGGTCAGCCGCTACGCCGACGTCCGCACCGTGCTGGCCGACCCGAGGTTCAGCCGGGCCGAGGCGGTGGGCGACCACGTGCCCCGCACCGTCTCGGCCGGCCTCCCCCGCACGTCGATGCTGAGCATGGACCCGCCCGAGCACACCAGGCTCCGGCGCCGGGTGGCCAACCCGTTCACCCTCCGCCGGGTCGAGACGATGCGCCCGCGCGCCCAGGAGATCGTCGACGAGCTGCTGGACGCCATGATCGCCTCGGGCTCGCCGGCCGACCTGACCACGGCGCTGACCTGGCCGCTCCCGGTCACCATGATCTGCGAACTGCTCGGCGTGCCGGTCGCCGACCGCGTCCGGTTCAACTCCTGGGTCGACGGCCTGCTGACGCTCTCCGACCCCGAGCTGTCCAACCGCGACCGCGGGCACCTCAACGACTACCTGGGCGCCCTGGTCGCCGAGCGCAGGACCGAGCCCACCCCCGACCTGCTCGGCGAACTCGCCGCCGTCGAGGGCGAGGAGAGCCGGCTCACCGAGGAGGAGCTGGTCGGCCTCGGGGTCAGCCTGCTCTCCGCCGGCCAGGAGGCCACCGCCAACCAGATCGGCAACTTCGTCTACACCCTGCTGAGCCGCCCCGAGTTGTGGCGCTCCCTGGTGGCCGACCCCGGCCTGATCCCCGCCGCCGTGGAGGAGCTCTCCCGCGTCGTCCCGATCAGCGCCACCGCCGGCTTCACCCGGATCGCCCTGGAGGACCTGGAGCTGAGCGGGCAGAAGATCCGCGCCGGCGACGCGGTGGTCGCCGAACTCGGCCTGGCCAACCGGGATCCCGAGGTCTTCGAGGAGCCGGACCGGATCGACTTCCACCGCGCCCCGGCCCCGCACGTCACCTTCGGGCACGGCGTGCACCACTGCCTCGGGGCCCAGCTCGCCAGGATGGAGCTGCGCACCGCGATCGAATCGCTGGTCCGCCGGCTGCCCGGCCTGCACCTGGCGGTGCCGGCGGAGGAGATCAGCTGGCGGACCGAGCGTCTGATCCGCGGGGCGGAAACCCTGCCGGTCGCCTGGTGAGCCCGGCCACGACCGGTCCCGACACGACGGGCCAGGACGCGGTGGGCGGTACCGGCCAGTCGGAGGCCGTCCGGGCCGCGCTCGCCGATCCGGCCACCAGCCCGGCCGAGATCATGGCGACCGTCATGGCCGCCTACGGCGACCGGCCCGCCCTCGGCGAACGCGCCCGCGACACGGCGACCGGGCGGCTCCTCCCGCGCTACGACACCATCAGCTACCGGGAGTTGTGGGCACGTGTGCGGGCCCTCGCCGGGGCCTGGGCCCACGAGCCCGGGTACCGGCTGCCCCCCGGCGAGCGGATCTGCGTGCTCGGCTTCAGCAGCACCGACTACGCCACCGTCGACCTCGCCTGCGTCCACCTGGGCCTGGTCGCGGTGCCGCTGCACGCCAGCGCGCCGCTCTCGCAGCTGGCCCCGATCGTCGCGGAGACCGAGCCGGTGGTCCTCGCCAGCAGCGTCGAACGGCTGGACACCGCCGTGGCCGCGCTGCTCGGGCAGCCGTCCGTCCGCCGCCTCGTCGTCTTCGACCGCCACCCCGAACTGCCCGCCCACCGCGAGGCCCTGGAGGCCGCGGGCCGCCGGCTGGCCGAGGCCGGCAGCGCCGCCGTCCTGGACCTGCTCACCGAGCTGACCGGGCGCGGCGCGCTGCTGCCGGACCCCCCGCTGCGCGTCCCCGACCCCGGCGAGGACACGCTGGCCCTGCTCCTCTACACCTCCGGCAGCACCGGTGCCCCGAAGGGCGCGATGTACCCGCAGCGGCTGACCCGCAACGCCTGGTGGGGGTTCGTCTACGGGCCCGCCGACGTGCCGTCGGTCGTCGTCCACTACATGCCGCAGAGCCACCAGGCCGGCCGGATGTCGGTGCTGGGCACCCTCGCCAGGGGCGGCCTGGGCTGCTTCACCGCCAGGAGCGACCTGTCCTGCCTGTTCGAGGACATCGCGCTGGTCCGGCCCACCGAGCTGACCATGGTGCCGCGGGTGTGCGACATGCTCTTCCAGCAGTACCGCGGCGAACTCGACCGGCGGGCCCACGAGTCGGGCGAGCCGGGTGAGCCCGGCGCCCTCGACGCGGCCGGTGACCTGGACGCGGCCGTGAAGCAGCACCTGCGGGAGACCGTCCTGGGCGGGCGGGTGGCGAAGGCCTTCTGCGGGACGGCGCCGCTGTCCGCCGAGGTCGCGGAGTTCGTCGAGTCCTGTCTGGGCCTGCACCTGTACACCGGCTACGGCTCCACCGAGGCCGGCGGCGTGCTGCTCGACACCGTGGTGCAGCACCCGCCCGTCCTCGACTACAAGCTGGTCGACGTCCCCGAACTGGGCTGCTACCGCACCGACCTGCCGCACCCGCGCGGCGAACTGCTGCTCAGGACGAGCGCCGCCATCCCCGGCTACTACCGCCGCCCCGAGCTCACCGCCGGCGTCTTCGACCAGGACGGCTACTACCACACCGGCGACATCTTCGCCGAACCCGCCCCCGACCGGCTGGTCTACGTCGGCCGCACCAAGGACGTACTCAAGCTGTCCCAGGGCGAGTTCGTCACCGTCTCCCGGCTGGAGGGCGTCTTCCTGGGCAGCCCGCTGGTCCGGCAGGTCTTCGTGTACGGCAACAGCGAGCGCTCCCACCTGCTCGCCGTGGTCGTGCCCACCCCGGAGGCGGTCGCCCACAGCCAGGGCGACCAGGGCGCGCTCAAGCGGCTGCTCGACGGCGAACTGCGGCGCACGGCCAGGGAGAGCCGGCTCCACCCGTACGAGGTGCCCCGGGACTTCCTGGTCGAGACCGAACCCTTCGGCACGGCGAACGGCCTGCTCTCCGACAGCCACAAGCTGATGCGCCCCAAGCTCGTGGAGCGCTACGGCGAGGCCCTGGAGCGCCGCTACGCCGAACTCGCCGAGGAGCAGGCCCGGCAGCTGCGCGAACTGCGCCGCACCGGCGGCGCGTTGCCGGTCCGGGAGACCGTCGCCCTGGCGGTGCGCGCCGTCCTCGGCCGGGCCGACGCCGGCACCGACCCGGGCGCCCGGTTCACCGACCTGGGCGGCGACTCGCTGTCCGCGCTGTCCTTCAGCACGCTGCTCCGGGAGGTGCTGGACGTCGAGGTGCCGGTCGGCGTCGTCATCGGCCCGGCCACCGACCTGGCCGGGGTGGCGGCCTACGTCGAGGCCCGGCGCGCCGACGCCGCTCCGGCCCGGCCCACCGCCGCCTCCGTGCACGGCGCGGGCGCGACGGAGGTCCGGGCCCGCGACCTCACCCCGGACCGGTTCATCGACGCCCCGGCCCTGGCCGCCGTACCGGGGCCGCCCACTCCGGCGGCGTCGCCCGGGACCGTGCTGCTCACCGGCGCCAACGGGTTCCTCGGGCGCTTCCTCTGCCTGGAGTGGCTGCGCCGGCTCGGGCCCTCAGGGGGTCGGCTGGTCTGCCTCGTCCGGGGCCGCACCGACTCGGACGCGGCCGACCGGCTCGCCCGCGCCTTCGGCGACGACGGGGGCGAGGCGTCGAAGGCGTACCGGGAGGCGGCCGACGGGACGCTGACCGTCCTCGCCGGGGACCTCGCCGAACCGCGTCTGGGCCTGGAGCCCGCGGTGTGGGGCGAGTTGGCCGAGTCGGTGGACCTGATCGTCCACCCGGCCGCCCTGGTCAACCACGTGCTGCCGTACGCCGAGCTGTTCGGCCCCAACGTCGCGGGCACCGCCGAACTGATCCGGCTGGCTCTCACCGGACGGATCAAGCCGGTCGACTACCTGTCCACGGTGGCGGTGCGCGGCACGGCCGGGCCGTCCGCCCTGGACGAGGACGCCGACGTGCGGGAAGCCATCCCGCGCTGGGGCCTCGACGGCAACTACGCCGACGGGTACGCGGCCGGCAAGTGGGCGGGCGAGGTGCTGCTGCGGGAGGCGCACGAGCGGTACGGCCTGCCGGTCACCACGTTCCGGTCGGGCATGATCCTCCCGCACAGCACCTACCCGGGGCAGCTGAACGTGCCCGACGTGCTCACCCGGCTGCTGCTGAGCATCGTGGCCACCGGGATCGCGCCGCGCTCGTTCCACGGCGGCACTCCTGTGCACCTCGACGGGCTGCCGGTCGACTTCCTCGCCGAGGCGGTCGCTTCGCTCGGTGCCGGGAACGGCTACCGGACGTACAACGCGTCGAACCCGCACCAGGACGGCGCCTCGCTGGACACCTTCGTGGACTGGCTGATCGAGGCGGGCCACCCGATCCGGCGCGTGGACAACTACCGCGACTGGTTCGCCCGCTTCACCACGGCGGTGCGCGGCCTGCCGGAACGGCAGCGCGCCCACTCGGTGCTGCCACTGCTGCACGCCTTCGAGCGTCCGGGCCGGGACCGGCCCGTGCCGGCCCCGAGGTTTCGGGAGGCCGTACGGGCGGCAGAAATCGGGCCGGACAAGGACGTACCGAGGCTGACGGCCGAGGTGGCCGACAAGTACATCACCGACCTGCGCGGCCTCGGCCTGCTCTGAACCCCCTATCGGACGGAGACACCCATGGGACACGACCTCGGCGCGACGGTGGACGCCAGCCTGCGGCTCCTGGAGACACGCGACCTGGAGAGCTTCCGGAAGCTCTGCACGCCGGACGCCACGGTGTGGCAGAACGACGGAATCGGCGTGCGGACGATAGACGCCCGGGTGGAGCACATCGCGACGTTCCTGGCCGCCCTCGACTCGCTGCGCTTCGAGGTCGTGCGCCGGTTCGACAAGCCGGGAGAGGTGCTCCAGCAGCACATCCTGCACCTGGTCGCCAAGGACGGCACCGAGAGCCGGGTCCACGCCAGCGTGTACTTCCGCTTCGAAGACGGCCTGATCGCCGAGGTCGAGGAGTACCTCTACGAGGTGTGACGGTCGCTCAAATTGCCGCTGTCAAGGCTCTCCGAGTACACCAAGCGAAGAGCACACGTCGGCCCCGGGAGGTCGATGACGGCCTGTGGGAGCACATTGGTCCGCTGTTGCCGCAGGGGTAGGGGTACGCTCGCCCGCAGCAGTGATTCCGGCGTCAGACGCGCACTTTCCGAACACTGGAGGTTCTCATGGCCAAGGGCTACTGGGTCAGCGCCTACCGCACCATATCCGACCCCGAGAAGCTGGCCGCCTACAACGAGCTGGCCGCTACGGCCGTCAAGGCGGGAGGCGGACGGGTGTTTGTCCGCGGCGGGCAGACCGTCGCCCACGACGACGGCGTCGCCGAGCGCGTCGTCCTGATCGAGTTCGACAGCTTCGAGCAGGCCGTCGCAACCCACGCGAGCGAGGCCTACCAGCAGGCGCTGCTCGTCCTGTCCGACGGCGTCGAGCGCGACTTCCGCATCGTCGAAGGCGTTTAGGGATCACCGTCCGGTCGAGGTCGAGCAGCCTGTCCCAGTCCTCCTGTGGGTAGCCCGCCCCCTCCCGCGCGGCCCCGATCCTCCGCCCCACCGTGCGCCGGCCGAGGGATCGGGGCCGCGAGCCGATAGCCCCTGCCAACCCGCCCAACGTCGCGTTGATGCTGACGTCCTGCACCTGTCGTTCCTTCTTCTCCCCTGCCTTCGATGGGCTGCGGTCACCGTCACACGGCATGCCATCGTGCCGTCGTCCGATTCCCCCACACCGGAAGTCGACCCCGCCGACTTCCCGCGCACCACCCGCTCATCGCCCACGCCTTCGCCGGCCGTCACGCCCGAACCACTCACCTCCCGGCCCGCCCCGGAGCGCTCCCCCAACGGCACGGCCGGCCTGTCGGCGGCGACCGTGACCCGGCCTGACGGTTCTCCCGGACCTCGGGCACGGTGACCCCGCAGGGCCCACGGGGACGTCAATCGGGTGGCATCCGGTTGTCGGCACCCGCCATCCTGGCCGGATGGCCGATCGTGCGAACTTCGTCGTTGTCCGCGAAAGCGGGGAGTACGAGCTGTACCTCTCCCGCTGGGGTGCGGTGGGCCTCGACCTCGACCTGCTGGCGGGGCCTGTCGACACGCTCTCGATGGTCCAAGGCCTGGGGGTGGACGACTGGTGGCTGGACGACGTGCACTGCCAGGGGGCGGCGCTGCTCGACCTCGGCCGGAAGGTGCTGCTGCTGTTCGCCTGGGAGGGGCCGAGCACCGTGATGCGGTACCGGGCCGCGACCCTGGACCTGCTGCGGGAGGCGTGGCCGGGGTGGGACGTGCGGTGGGCCTACGACGGCCCCGCCGAACTGCGGACCTACCTGGGACTGGACCCGGAGTACGTGCGTGACCGCGTGCGCGGCACCTGCCGCGGACCGTTGCTGGAACCGGAGGACGAGGAACTGGCCGACCCCGAGCCGATGGCTGCGGTGGTGACCGTCGGATCGGACCACTGCCACGTGGTGGCGAACGTCGCCGACCACCCGGTCCGGGAGGGCGCCGCACTGCTCGACCGGCTGTCGGGCGGCCCCGACCACGGCATGTGCCGGGTGTCCGCCGATGCCGGCATGCACATCGATCCGCTGCGGCGCCGGGTCGGCTGGTGGGTGCTCGGGGCGGTGGCCGAAGCGTACGAAATGCCGGAGCGATGGCCCGGCTGGACCGTGGAGTTCTGGCAGGACTCCTGGCAGGAGCACGTCCGGCTGGCCCCGGTCCGGTTCCGACCCCCACCGGTCGACCGTGAGCGCGCCCGGGCGGAAGTCCGGACGGCTGCCGGCCGACACCGGTCGTCGACTACGCGGTGAGGTCCTGGCCGATCGCCCGCAGGACGTCGGCGAGCCACACCAGGTGGTATCCCAGGGCGCGGTCCTCGTCGGCGAGCAGGTCCTGGAGATGCTGCCAGGACTCGGTGAGCCGCCCGATCGTCAGCTCGCCCGGCGCCTTCAGGACGTCGTACTGCTCGTCGGACGGGATCGACCAGAAGTAGTCCTTGTCCAGGGGCACGGCACCGCCCGCCGTGGCGCCTTCGACGTGCCGGATCAGCACGTCGAAGGCTCTGCGCAGCTCATCGAGGGACACCTGCAAGGGTTCACCGGTCATGGGCACCATCCTGACGCCTGACGCCATCGAGATCCACAGCCGGAGCACCGTGGAGCCGTCCCGCCCACTTACCCGAAAGCCTCCGGAGCGGACCACCTAGGGGGCAACCCCGACAACACCCTTGCCAGGAGGCATGGTTGACCAGAGGTGCCGCCAGGGTCGGCGCCCTCCCGGGCGGTGATCCGGGGCGTCCGCGCGGTCGGCAGGACGGGCTCCGCAAGAACAAGCCCGCCCCTACCGACGGAGTGCCCGTGAAGATCCGCCGACGTACCGCCCTGGCCGCCGTCCTCGCGCTGGGCCTCGGTGCCGGCCCGCCGGCCGCATCGCCCGCCCTGGCCGCGACGCCCGGTGCGCAGACGACGGCGGGCCAGTTACCCGCCCCGGACGTGAAGGCACTGGAGGCGGCTCTCCGCGGGCTGCCCGACGCGGACGCGACGGCGGCCCTCGTCCGGGTCGGCGGCCACGGGATCTGGCACGCGAGCGCGGGGGTGCACGACCTGGGCAGCGGCCGCCAGGCCCTGGAAGAGGCCCGGTTCCGGGCGGGGTCCACCACCGAGGTGGTCACCTCGGCCATCGTGCTGCAACTCGCCGCGGAGGGCCGGGTGGATCTGGACGGCACCGTCCAGAGGTACCTGCCGGGCCTGCTGAGCGACGCCTTCGAGCCGGTCACCGTACGGCAGTTGCTGACGTTCACCAGCGGTCTCCAGCCGGGCTCCTCCCTCGGCCCGGAGAACGCCGAGGGGTACGAGAACCGCTTCAGGACCCTGACTCCCGGGGAGGTCGTCGCGGCCTCGGTCGCCCAGGGCCCCTACCGGGGGCCGGGGGAAGGCCCGGGCCGGAAGCAGCGGTACGCCAACATCGACTACACCGTCCTCGGCATGCTGATCGAGAGGATCACCGGCGACTCCTACGCCCACCAGGCGCAGGCACGCGTCTTCCGCCCGGCCGGCATGCGGCACACCTCGTTCCCCGAGGGGCCCGACCCGCGCATCCACGGCGCCCACAACCGGGGCTACCAGAAGCTGGCGGACGGCACGGTCGTGGACGCGACCGAGTGGAACATGTCGGACCGGTGGGCGGCGGGTGACATGATCTCCACCACCGCCGACCTGGAGAAGTTCCTCTTCGCGCTGTTCCGGGGCGAACTCGTGCCCCAACCCCTCCTGGAGAAGGAGATGTTCACCGCTCCGGACGTCGAGGGCGCGGTGATGAGTGCGGGGCTGCAACGCTTCGACACGGGTGGCGGCCGGGTCCTCTGGCTCAAGACCGGAGAACGGCCCGGGTACAGCACGCTCATCGCGGCGACCAGGGACCTGTCCCGCACCCTCGTCTACTCGGTCAACGCGACCGACGCCAAGGCCGCGACCATGAACCCGGTCTGCGAGCGCATCGTGCGGGCCGCCTTCGCCCCCTCGACCGCCGGGAGCGGGAAGAACCTCCCGGCCGGATCAGCCCGCTGAACCCGGCCGGTCAAGCCGGGAGGCGGCCGGCCGCCCCACCTCGGCGTACGCCTCCGGCGGCACCGGGAAGTGCCTCAGCAACTCCTCCATCCAGGCCATCGGATGGGTGGCCGTCGCCGCCCCGCCGGGGAGAGCGCGGGCCTTGCGGATGCCCTCGATCAGTGCCTGGACGGCGGCCTCGGCGGTGTACCGCTCGGCGACCCACCGGCGGCCCGCCCGCCGTACCTCCTCGTGGCCGGGCAGGTCGAGCAGGTCGAGGGCCCGGTCCGCCAGCCGGTCCGTCTCCAGTTCCGGGATCCGCCACGCGGACGGCGAGTCGAACAACTCCGCTCCGCCGCCACCGGCGTATCCGGTCACCAGGCAGCCGCTGGCCATCGCCTCGGCCGGCGGCAGCCCGAAGCCCTCGCCCTCGGGCGCTCCCAGCGCGATGAACACCGACGTCTCCGACAGGACGCGCGCGACCTCCTCGTGGGGAACCGAGTGGATGTCGTACAGGTCGACGTCCCTGGACCGCGGGTCGGCGTGCAGCAGGCGGCGCAGCAGCGTGCTCTCGATCGGACGCTTGCGGGACATCCACGCGATGCGCCGGACCCGCCCGGTCGTGGCCGGCCGGAACGAATCGGTGTCGATGACGTTCGGTACCAGGTGCGGTTCGTACCCGGGCAGGGCCCGGCGGAGCATGTCGACGCCCGCCTTCGAGACCGTCCACAGCGCCGGCTCGGACGACCAGCCCGGGTACGGTCCGGGCTCGGGGCAGGTCAGGAAGTGGACGTAGTGGCCCTGCGAGTAGACGACCTTGCGGCCGCCCGGCGCCGGGTCGTGCCCCGGGAGCACGCTGACCTCGTGCAGCACGAGCACGTCATCGGGCCCCAGGTCCAGCGTCATCCCGGACAGCGTCGGCACGTCGTCGTCGAACCACGTGTAGCGGAACCCCGGCGTCGGCGTCCAGCGGAACGCCTCGACGCCGGCCGCCCGCAGCAGCGAGACCTGCTGGTTCAGCACGCGCACACCGCCCAGCGGGAACTGGAACTCGAACGACGCGTAGACCACTCGGCCGGTCATCGGACCTCCCTGGGGACACGACCCGCCTCCTACCCGCTCCGCTCGGGCGCAAGCTCCGCGCCCGTACCTTGGACAATCCGGCACACGCGGGCCCCGGGCCACGAACGGGGCCCGGCCCCCGCAGGTACCGTGCACCGGACGTCGGACCGGCCGACTTCCCCCGTGCTCCCCCGTCCTCACCGCCGGCGCGTCAGCGCCCGCCATCGCCACGGCGTCAGCCACCAGGCCGGCCACCCGCACCCTCGGCTCCACGCCGCACCCCTCCCCCTGGTCACCGGACGGACTGATGGACCAAAAGTCCTTCGGTCAACCCCAGTTGACCATTGTCGAGCACTCGGCAACGAAGATCCACCCGGGCGCCCCACCACGACGGTGGCAAGGGGGCCCTACGTCACGGTGCCGGACCTGCCCCGTGGGTTTCGCCCGGGGCGACGAATCCCGACGGAGGCGGTTCACCCACCCGACTCCCCGCGTTTCCCCCCTCCTCTCCGCCCTCCTCCTCGGGATCTCCCCGTGCCGGGCAGGGAAATCCGCCCGGCGACAACCGGGCGATGTCCAGAGTTTTGACATTTTGCTTAACGTCATACAGTCTTCTCGGCATGTCTGACCGTCACCCGATCGAGTGCGCCGCCATCGAGCTGGCGCTGATCGGCGTGGCCGCGCACTGCGTTTCCGACAATCTCTGTCGCTGAATCCGCCTGTCCCGAAGCGTTGCGGTGATCGCCGCCTCGGGGCGTCGCCCCTTCCGCGGGCGCGGTGCCGCTCACTCCCCTCAAAGCCTCACTGCCGCCCGCCTTCCTCCGTACACCATCGGTAGCGAAAGGCTCCCTTTCCGATGTCTCGAACCACCACCCTCACCCCTCGCCGCCTCGCCCTGGCGACCGTCACCGTCGCACTCGTCGTCGGACTGGCGGCGTGCGGGCCGAAGGCCGACGGCGGTGGTGGCACCGGCAAGGACGCCGCACCGCAGCAGGGCGGCACCCTCACCGTCCTCAACCAGCTCCCGCAGGAGCAGTTCGACCCCGCACGGCTCTACACCTCCGGCGGCGGCAACGTGCCCTCCCTGGTCTTCCGCACCCTCACCACCCGCAACCGGGTCGACGGCGCGGCCGGCACCAAGGTCGTCCCGGACCTCGCCACCGACACCGGCACCCCCTCCGAGGGCGCCACCGTGTGGACGTACCGCCTCAAGGACGGCCTGAAGTTCGAGGACGGCTCGCCGATCACCACCGCCGATATCAAGTACGGCATCGAAAGGTCATTCGCCCCCGAACTCTCCGGCGGAGCGCCGTTCCTGAGGGACTGGCTGGTCGGCGCCGCCGACTACCAGGGCCCGTACAAGGAAGGCCGCACCCTGGACGCCATCGAGACGCCGGACGAGAAGACCATCGTCTTCCGCCTCAACAAGCCCGAGGGTGACTTCCCGTACCTCGCGACCCAGACCCAGTTCGCACCCGTCCCGAAGGCCAAGGACACCGGGGCGAAGTACCAGGACCACCCCGTCTCCTCCGGCCCGTACCAGGTGGAGAAGAACGAGAACGACGGCGCCCACATCGTCCTCAAGCGCAATCCCAACTGGTCCTCGGCGACGGACGACCAGCGCAAGGCGTACCCCGACACCGTCGACGTGCAGTCCGGTCTCGACCCGGCCGTGATCAACCAGCGGCTGACCACCGGCACCGGGGCCGACGCCGCCGCCGTCACCACCGACACCAACCTCGGCCCCTCCGAACTCGCCCAGGTGAAGGACGACAAGGCGCTCGCCGCCCGCGTCGGCACCGGCCACTTCGGCTTCACCAACTACCTGGCGTTCAACCCCAAGGTGAAGCCCTTCGACAACCCCAAGGTGCGCCAGGCCGTCTCCTACGCGATCAACCGCACCTCGGTCGTCAACGCCGCCGGCGGCTCCTCGCTCGCCGAGGCCGCCACCACCTACCTGCCCAGCCAGGAGACCTTCGGGTACACGCCGTACGACCCGTTCCCGGCCGGCGCCACCGGCAACCCGGACAAGGCCAGGGAGCTGCTGAAGGAGGCCGGCTACCCGGACGGCCTGACCATCACGCTCACCCACTCCACCGCCGCGGGCAAGGGCTACGGCCCGGACCTGGCCACCGCCGTCCAGGACGGCCTGAAGGCGGCCGGGATCACCGTCCAGCTGGAGGCCCTGGACTCCACCCGGTACTCCAAGACCGTCCACGAGGTCGCCACCGAGCCCGGCCTCTTCCTCAGCGGCTGGGGCGCCGACTGGCCGTCCGGCGGTCCGTTCCTCGCGCCGATCTTCGACGGCCGGCAGATCGTCACCGACGGCTACAACTTCAACTCCGCACAGCTGAACGACCCTTCGGTGAACGACGAGATCGACCAGATCAACAAGATCACCGACCACGCCGAGGCCGCCAAGCGCTGGGGCGCCCTGGACAAGCGCATCGGTGAGCAGGCCCTCACCGTCCCGCTGTACCACCCCGTCTACAAGCGGCTGTCCGGCAAGGACGTCCGCAACATCGTGATCAGCGACTGGACCGGCGTGCTCGACATCTCCCAGGTCGCGGTCAAGTAGCGGACGGGACCGGACGGATCGGTCGGACAACCATGGCTCCACAGAAGCCCGGCGCCGGGGAGGCCCTCACCTCCTCCCCGGCGCCCGGGGGACGGCAGGTGTGGCGGCGGCTGCTCGCGCGGCGCGCCGCCCTCGCCGCCACCCTCGTCATCGTCCTGCTCGCCCTCGTCGCGGCGGCGGCACCGCTGCTCAGCGCGCTCGAAGGCCAGGACCCCACCAGCTACCACAACGACCTGCTCGACTCCGCGGCCGGCGGAGTGCCCACCGGCTCCTTCGGCGGCGTCAGCGCCGACCACTGGCTGGGCGTCGAACCGGGCACCGGGCGCGACGTGTTCGCCCGGCTCGTCCACGGCGCCCGGATCTCGCTGCTCGTCGCCGTCGGCGCCACCCTCGTCCAGGTCACCCTCGGCGTCCTGATCGGCCTCGCCGCCGGCCTCGGCAACCGGCTGGTCGACCAGCTGATCGGCAACACCACCGAGGTGATGCTCGCGCTGCCCTCGCTCGTCTTCGCCATCTCGCTGATGGCGGTCGTGCCGCCCGGCTTCCCCCGCCCGCTCCTGCTGACCCTGGTCATCGGACTGCTGGGCTGGGCCGGCACCTCCCGGGTGGTCCGGGCGCAGACGCTCAGCCTCCGGCAGCTCGACTACGTGTCCGCGGCCCGGCTCGCCGGCGCGAGCCGCTGGCGGATCGCCCGCCGGGAGCTGCTGCCCTCGCTGGCCGCACCGGTCATCACCTACGCGGCGGTGCTGCTGCCCTCCAACATCATCGCCGAGGCCGGGCTCTCCTTCCTCGGCGTGGGCGTCAAGCCGCCGACCTCCTCGTGGGGCCAGATGCTCTCCGGCGCGACCACCTGGTTCCGCGCCGACCCGATGTACGTCCTGCTGCCGTCCGCGCTGCTGTTCGTCACCGTGCTCGCCTTCACCGTGCTCGGCGACGCCGTCCGCACCGAACTCGACCCGCGCGCGGCCTCCCGGCTGCGGGTCGGCACCGCGCGCGGCACCGCCAAGGACGCCACGGCAGGCACCACCGCGGACGCCACCGCCGGGCAGGCCGCCACCGCGGACGGCACCGCCGGGCAGGCCGCCGCCGGGGACAGCGCCGCCAAGGGGACCGCCTCCGAGCAGACCACCGCCGAGGAGGCCACCGCATGACCCGCTTCCTGCTCCGCAAGGCCGCCGGCATGCTCGGCGTCCTGCTCGCCCTCTCCCTGATCGTCTACGCGGTCTTCTACATCGCCCCCGGCGACCCCGCCCAGCTGGCCTGCGGCGAGAAGTGCAGCCCCGCCCAGGTCGCCCAGGTCCGCGAACGGCTGGGCCTCGACGCGCCGGTCTACCTCCAGTACGCCCACTTCCTCCAGGGCATCGTCGCCGGCCGCGACTTCAGCGCCGGGACGGGCCTGCTGCACTGCCCAGCGCCCTGCCTGGGCGTCTCCTACCGCAGCGGCGAGCAGGTCACCGACATGATCACCGCCCGCCTCCCGGTGACGGCCTCACTGGCGCTCGGCGCGATGGTGCTCTGGCTGATCCTCGGCGTCGGCACCGGGCTGCTCTCCGCACTGCGCCGGGGCCGGCTCAGCGAGCGCCTGCTGACCGCGCTGACGCTGGCCGGCGGCTCCGTCCCGGTCTTCGTCATCGGCCTGGTGCTGCTCATCGTCCTCTGCGCCCAGCTCCAGTGGCTGCCGTTCCCGAGCTACGTGCCGCTCACCGAGGACCCCCAGCAGTGGTTCTGGGGCCTGCTGCTGCCCTGGGTCTCGCTCGCCCTGATCGAGTCCGCCAAGTACGCCCGGCTGACCCGCTCCTCCATGCTGGAGACCCTCGCCGACGACCACATCCGGACCTTCCGGGCGTACGGCGTCAGCGAGCGGCACCTGGTGACCAGGCACGCGCTGCGCGGCGCGCTCACCCCGGTGATCGCGCTCACCGCCATCGACCTGGGGACGATGTTCGGGTCCGCGGTGCTGACCGAGTCGCTCTTCGGCCTCCCGGGGCTCGGCAAGCTGCTGGTCACCTCGGTCGGCCTGATCGACCTGCCGACGGTCGTCGGCCTCACCCTCGTCACCGGGTTCTGCGTGGTCCTCGCCAACGTCATCGCGGACGTGCTCTACGCGGTGACCGACCGAAGGGTGGTCCTGACATGAGCCCCGCGTCCCCGGTCGAGGCCGGGAGTCTCGTCGACGTCCGGGACCTGGTCGTCGACTTCCCGGTCGGCGACGGCCACGTCCGCGCCGTCGACGGCGTCGGCTTCACCCTGGAGGCCGGACAGGCCCACGGCATCGTCGGCGAGTCCGGCTCCGGCAAGAGCACCGTCGCCTACGGACTGCTCGGCCTGCACCGCGGCACCGGCGCCCGGATCGGCGGCACCGTCCGGGTCGCCGGCGTCGACGCCGTCACCGCCGAGGGCGCCGAACTCCGGCGCCTGCGCGGCGGACTGGCCGCCATGGTGTTCCAGGACCCGCTCTCCGCGCTCGACCCGTACTACGCGGTGGGCGACCAGATCGCCGAGGTCGTCCGGGTCCACCGGGACGCCTCCCGCCGGGCCGCCAGGGCGCGGGCCGTCGAGGTGCTCGACCGCGTCGGCATCCCCGACGCGGCGCGGCGCTCGCGCTCGCGTCCGCACGAGTTCAGCGGCGGCATGCGCCAACGGGTGCTGATCGCGATGGCCCTGGCCTGCGAGCCGCGGCTGATCGTCGCCGACGAGCCGACGACCGCGCTGGACGTCACCGTCCAGGCCCAGATCCTCGACCTGCTGCACGAGTTGCGCGCCGAGACCGGGGCCGGGCTGGTCCTGGTCACCCACGACCTGGGCGTGGTGGCCGGAAGCGTCGACCGGGTGCTGGTGATGAAGGACGGCCGGGCGGTGGAGCACGGCCCCGTCGCCGAGGTGCTGGGCGCGCCGCGCGAGCCGTACACCCGCGCGCTGCTGTCGGCGGTGCCCCGGGTCGACGCGCCCGGCGCTCCGCGCGAGCCGGCCAAGCCCACCGGGCCGACCGGGCCGACCGGGGACGTCCTGCTCGAAGCCACCGACCTGCGCCGGGAGTTCGCCTCCCGCGGCGGACTCGGCCGGCGCGCCGCCCCCGTCACCGCGGTGGACGGCGTCTCGCTCACCGTGCGGGCCGGCGAGACGCTGGGCGTCGTCGGCGAGTCCGGCTCCGGCAAGACCACGCTCGGGCGGATGCTGGTCCGCCTGCTGGAGCCGACCGGCGGCCGGCTGCACTACCGCGGTCGGGACATCGGGGCGCTCGGGGACAAGGAACTGCGCCCGCTCCGGCGGGAGTTGCAGATGGTCTTCCAGGACCCGGTGTCCTCGCTCAACCCGCGCCGCAGCATCGGGGAGTCCGTCGCCGACCCGCTGCGCATCAACGGCGAGACCGACGAGCGCCGGATCCGCGCCCGGGTCGGCGAACTGCTCGAACGCGTGGGGCTCGACCCCGACTGGTACCACCGCTACCCGCACGAGTTCTCCGGCGGGCAGCGGCAGCGGGTCGGCATCGCCCGGGCGCTCGCACCGGAGCCGCGGCTGATCGTCTGCGACGAACCGGTCTCCGCGCTGGACGTCACCACCCAGGCCCAGGTGGTCGATCTGCTGGGCGAGTTGCAGCGCGACCTCGGCCTCGCGCTGGTCTTCATCGCCCACGACCTCGCCGTGGTCCGGCAGGTCAGCGACCGGGTCGCCGTGATGCGGGCCGGACGGATCGTGGAACAGGGCGACGCCGCCACGGTGTACGACTCCCCCCAGCACGCCTACACCAAGGGCCTGCTGGCCGCCGTACCGGTGCTGGACCCCGCCGAGGCGGCCGCCCGCCGCCACGCCCGGCTGGCCTCCGCCGGCGCCTGACCCGCCTCCGGCCGGCCGGGCCGGGGGGCTCGGCCGCCCGGAGGCCCCGCGTGGGAAGTCGGCCCGCCGACTTCCCACGCAGCCCGCTGTCGGTGCACGTGGCAGGCCCGGTCGGCTCCGTCCAAGGGGACTGCTCAGTTTCTGCGGAGCTGGTCGATGATGGCGAAGAGCATCCCCAGCGCCACCGGATAGCTACAGGCCGCCCAGACCGCCGCCTTGCGGCGGTCCTCGCCGGACCACCGCGCCACCCCATATGCTCCGACGCTCACGAAACCCGCGAGGCACAGGGCCAGCAGGGTGCGGAGCACAACCACGGTGGACAACAAGCCGGCCTCCGGAAAAGTAACCTGAGCATGCGACACCACCTCGCAGCGTGTTGCGTGTTGCGAGGCAAACCGAGAGTAGGGGTGCCGGATGGTCCATGTCGAGCCGGGGGAACGAGAGTTGGAGCAGCGGCAGGCCGGCGACACCGAACCGAACCCGCTCGCGCTGTTCGCCGAGGAACTCCGCACCCTCCAGCGGGCCTCGCCCCTCACCCCGACCGAGACCCACAGGAGCACCGGCGTTCCCCTCTCGACCGTCTACGCGGCACTCGCCGGCACCCGACTGCCCTCGGAGCCCGTACTCGCCGCCCTGGTGGAGGCTTGGCACGGGGACCGCCGGAACTGGATCACCCTGCGCCGGGAGACGGCGGCCGAACTCAGGACCGGCGATGCCGCGGGTCCAGGACCGGACACCGGCGGACGACTGCCGACCGACCTGTCCGGCCACCTCGCGGCACTGGCCGGGAAATCCGGCGTGTCGATCCGCGAGCTGGCGCGGCGGGCCGGCGTCAACGCCTCGACGGTCAGCCGGGCGCTCTCCGGCGAGACGCTGCCGGGGTGGGAGGTCCTCCGCTCGCTCGCCACCGCACTGGACCTGGACGAACCCGGGCGGGAAGCGCTCAGGCGGCTCTGGCTCTCGGCGACGCGGACGGCCGAACGACCGGAGCCGGTGGCCGGTGGAATGCGGGACGCCGGGCAGGCGGCACGGCACCCGAAGACCGCACCCTCCGGTTCCGACCCGGCCCCGCAGTCCCCTGACGTTCCGGCAGGCAGTCCGACCGCGGCGGCCCTCGCCCTCGCGAACCGCCTCCGCAGAACACGCCACTCCCTCGGCCTGGCACTGGCCACGGCATCCAGTGAACTCGCCCTGTCCGCATCCCGGTTGAGCCGATTCGAGAGGGGGGTCGGCCTCCCGAGCCCGAAACTCCTCGAACTCCTGGCGGACCTGTACCGCGTTCCGGCGGTCGAGCGCGATGAACTGCGTCGGCTGCGCACCGAGGCGGAGGCCCGGGAATGGTGGAGCGAGTACGACGGCAGACCGACCGGCGCGCTGTCCCGGCTGCTCTCCCTCGAACCCGTGGCGGAGTGGATGCACGTCTACGAGGCCACCGTCATCCCGGGGCTGCTCCAGACGGAGCGGTACGGCACGGCACTCGCGGAGAGAACGGCCCTTCACCACGACGAGAGCGGCATCGCCTCCCAGGCCGCGCTCCAGTCGCGCGTGGCGCTCCGCATGGAGCGGCAACGCAGATTCCTCGCCTCCGACACCAGCTCGGTGTTCCTGCTCGACGAGAGCACGCTGCACCGGAGGGTCGGGGACGCCGCGCAGATGGTGGAGCAGATAGAGCATCTGCTCCGGATGGCCGAGAAGCCCGGCATCCGCATCCGCGTCGTTCCCCTGGAGCAGTCCCTGCCCATCGCCGTCGGCTCGCTCACCCGCCTGGAGTTCCGATCCCCCGACGTCCCCGAGGTGCTGTACCACGAGGGGATCAGGACCACGGAACACGTCTTCGAGGGGGACCCGGACTACGGGGATTTCACTCCCTACCGAGAGGCGCTGTTCAGGATCACCACGGCGGCGGCGAACAGGGCGGCGAGCATGGACATCCTCAGGTCGGCCCGGGACCGCTTCGCCCGCACCTGACCGGAGCGCGGGGCTCAGGCCCTGCTCGGGGCTCCGCCCCGGAGGCGGAAGGTGGTGCGGTAGGCCTGCGGGGTCACACCGATCGCGGCGTGCAGGTGCTGGCGCAGGGACGCTCCGGTCGCGAAGCCGATCTCCGTCGCGATCCGGTCGACCGGGAGGTCGCTGGTCTCCAGCAGGTGGCGGGCACGGTGCACCCGCTGCTGGATCAGCCAGCGGCCGGGGCTCGTCCCGGTCTCCTCGTGGAAGCGGCGGGCGAAGGTGCGCGGGCTCATCCGGGCGTGCGCGGCCAGCTCCCGCAGGGCGAGCGGCCGGTCGAGGTGTTCCAGCGCCCAGGCCTGGGTGGCGGCGGTGCCGTTGGCGCCCTCCGGGGGCATCGGCTGTTCGATGTACTGGGCCTGGCCGCCCTCGCGCCAGGGCGGCACCACGCAGTGCCGGGCGATCCGGTTGGCGACGGCGCTGCCGTGGTCCGAGCGCACCACGTGCAGGCACACGTCAAGCCCGGAGGCGGCGCCGGCCGAGGTGAGCACGTCGCCGTCGTCGACGAACAACACGTCGGGGTCCAGGGCGACTTGGGGGTACATCCGACGGAAGACCTGTGCCACGGACCAGTGGGTGGTGGCGGGGCGCCCGTCCAGCAGACCGGCGGCGGCCAGCGCGAACGCGCCGGTGCAGATGGAGACCAGGCGGGTGCCGGGGCGGATCCGGGCGAGGGCCGCGCGCACCGGCTCCGGCAGCTCGGCGGTGACGTGGCGCAGGTCGTACGGCGGGAGGATCACCGTGTCGGCGCTCTCCAGCGCCTCGGGCCCGTGCCCGACGGTGATCGTGAAGTCGGCGTCGGTCCCGACCGTCCGGTCGTCCGTCGCCGCGCACGTCACCACCTCGTACGCCCCCGGCACTCCGGGGAAGACCCGGTTGGGGATGCCCAGCTCGAAGGGGTAGACGCCGTCGAGGGCGAGGACGACGACCCGGTGCGGCGGCCGGTCACCGGGGTCACGGGGTTCGATCGCAGCCATGGCATGATTCTATCGTTCTTTGGCAATCTTGCCATTTCCCAGGTCAGGGCCGTGCCGCAGGCTGGATCCATGACCAGGAACACCATGCGCACCATCACCCAGACCACCCTCGGCGACCCGGACGTCCTCCACCAGGCCGAGGCCGAGCGCCCCGAACCCGGCGTCGGCCAGGTCCTCGTGGCCGTCCACGCCGCCGGGGTCAACCCCACCGACTGGAAGCACCGCCGGCACGGCTACTTCCTCGGCCAACCCCCGTTCACCCTCGGCTGGGACGTCTCCGGCACCGTCGAGGCGGTCGGCCCCGGCGTCTCGCTCCTCGCCCCGGGCGACGAGGTGTTCGGCATGCTGCCCTACCCGCACGGCGCCGGCGCGCACGCCGAATACGTCACCGGCCCCGCCAGGGCCTTCGTGCCCAAGCCCGCCGCACTGAGCCACGTCGAGGCGGCCGCGCTGCCGCTCGTGTCGCTCACCGCCTGGCAGGCCCTCGTCGACACCGCACGGGTCCGGCCCGGGCAGCGGGTCCTGGTGCACGCGGCGGCCGGCGGCGTGGGGCACGTCGCCGTACAGATCGCCAAGGCGCGCGGCGCGTACGTCATCGGCACGGCGTCCGCCGCCAAGCACGACGTCGTCCGGGGCCTGGGCGCGGACGAGGTGATCGACTACCGCACCGCGGACTTCGTGAAGGAGGCCCGCGACATCGACGTGGTGCTCGACCCGCTGGGCGGGGAGGACCGGCTGCGCTCGCTGGAGACGCTCAGGCCCGGCGGCGTCCTGGTGTCGATCCTGCCCCAGGGCCTGGAGGGCCTGGCCGAACGCGCCGCCGAGCTGGGCGTGACGGCGAAGACCATGATCGTCGAGCACGACCAGGCAGGCATGGCGGCGATCGCCGCCCTCGCCGAGTCCGGGCAGCTGCGCGCGCACGTCTCCGGCACGTACCCGCTCGCCGAGGCCGCCGGTGCCCACGCCGAGGGTGAGACGGGCCGGGTCGTGGGGAAGCTGGTGCTCACCGTCCGCCCGTAGCGGCCGCCCTCCGCACCGCACGGCCCCGTCTGGCGCCGCGCGGTGCGGGCAGGAGGGCGGGTCAGACGTTGCGCAGCGCGTCGGTCAGGTGCTCGGCCGCCTCCAGGACGGCCCGGGAGAGCTGGGCGCCGGGGTGCCGGGTGAGCCGCTCGATGGGGCCGGAGACGGAGACGGCGGCCACCACGCGGTTGGAGGGCCCGCGCACCGGGGCGGACACCGAGGCGACGCCGGGCTCGCGCTCGCCGATGGACTGGGCCCAGCCCCGGCGCCGTACGCCGCTCAGCGCGGTGGCGGTGAAGCGGGCGCCCTGGAGGCCCCGGTGGAGGCGCTCGGGCTCCTCCCAGGCGAGCAGGATCTGGGCGGCGGAGCCGACCTTCATGGGCAGGGTGACGCCGACCGGGACGGTGTCGCGCAGGCCGGAGAGCCGCTCGGCGGCGGCCACGCAGATCCGGATCTCGCCCTGTCTGCGGTAGAGCTGGGCGCTCTCGCCGGTCAGGTCGCGCAGCTGGGTGAGGACCGAGCCGGCCGCGGCCAGCAGGCGGTCCTCGCCGGCGGCCGCCGAGAGCTCGCCGAGCCGGGGGCCGAGGGTGAACCGGCCCTGCAGGTCACGGCTGACCAGGCGGTGGTGCTCCATCGCGACGGCCAGCCGGTGCGCGGTGGGCCTGGCCAGGCCGGTCGCGCTCACCAGGCCGCCCAGGGTGGTGGGCCCGGCCTCCAGGATGCCGAGGATCGAGGTGACCTTGTCGAGCACGCCGACGCCGCTCGTGTTGTCCATGGGTGGGTACTCCAGTCTCAATGCCCGTGAGCGGCGGGTGGGTTCCGCTCACGGACGGCTCCTGGCGGGGAGCAGGGGGGGATCAGCGAGGACGGGCCGGGGAAGTCGGCCGATAGCCTGCGCCGGGCACGAGACGGGTACGCGGAAGGGCCGGGGCGGGAAGCGCCCGGGCGAAGGACAGCACAGAGAGCACCGTGTCTCCTCATCTTTTCCCGCGCCACATTGGCGGCAGGCCGGAGTTGGCACTGACCCCGGACGGCACCGGCGCGTACTTCGGACGCCGGGTCGAACGGGGAGTTGCCGGGGCTTCGTAGGGCCGGTCCCTCCACCCCTCTGGATGATTCGTTGGGAACCATACAAGATTCCCCGGGCTGGTCGCCAAATGGTTTCCGCTCCCGGCCGCGGGGGCGGCGTTGCGCCGACGGCCCGCGGCCCGGTGCGGGAAGAATCCGGCGGGGCGCGTCCGGCTCGGCGAATCCGTCGGGGCGAATCCATCGGGCCGCCCCGAGGAGGTCCGATGAACATCCCCGGTCCCGCGCCCCGCCCGGACGGCGGGACGGGCGCCGTCGCACGGGCCGGCGGCCTGCACGCCTACCAGCTGTGGCTGCACGCCGAGTACGGACCGGTCGTACGGTTCCAGCTGCCCGGCGCCGAGACCGCCGTGTCGATCGCCGATCCGGTGCTGCTGGAGGCCACCGCCCACCTCGACGAGCGGCCGCGGCGGCTGTTCTCGTTCCTGGACCCGCTGTTCGAGACGGGCAACCTCCAGACGCTCCCGGCCGAGGAGCACACCCCGTGGCGTCGGCTGCTGCTCACCACCCTGGCCGGACGGCCCTCGCACGAACGGCACTTGGCCCGTTTCACCTCCCTGGCCACCGGGCTCGCCGACCGCTGGGCCGCCCTGCCCGCCGACCACGCCGTCCGGCTCCAGCGGGAACTCACCGGTGTCTCGCTGCGGATGATCCGCGCCTTCGCCCTGGGCGGCGGGTCCGAGGACCCGACCGGCGGGGTCGACGACCCAACCGGCGTGGCCGAGGACCCGGACGGCGTGGTCGAGGCCTTCGAGGTGGTGCTCACCGACTACCTGGAACGCCTCTACCACGTCCCGTCAGGGCAGGCCCCGGAGCGGCGCGCCGAACGGACCGCCCAAGCGCTCGCCCACCTGCGGAGCACGGTCGACCGGGTGATCGCGGCGCACCGCCCCGGCCTCCCCGGCGACCGCAGCGACCTGATCGGCGCCCTCGTCGAGGCCGGCGAGAGCCCCGCGCGGATCCGCGACACCGTCCTCGCGACGCTGCTGGCCGCCCACCACACCACCGGCGTCGCCGTCTCCTGGACCCTGCACCTGCTCGCCGGGCACCCGGCGGCGGCCGAGCGCGTCACCGCGGAACTCGACCGCGTCCTCGGCGACCGCCCCGCGCCGGAGTACGCCGACCTGCACCGCCTGCGCTACCTGGACATGGCCCTGCGGGAGTCGCTGCGCCGCTACCCGCCCGGCCCCTACGGCGCCCGGCTGACCACCGACCCGCTGACCGTCGGCCGGTACACGGTCCCCGCCGGGGCGGTGGTCTTCTACCCGTTCTGGGCGGTCCACCTGAACCCCGCCTACTGGCCGGAGCCGGAGCGGTTCCGGCCCGAGCGGTTCACCCCGGAGGAGTCGGCCGGGCGTCCGCGGCTGGCCTGGATCCCGTTCGGCCTGGGGCCGCGCAGCTGCGAGGGGGCCGCGCTTGCCAGGGTGGAGGCCCTGGTGCTGCTGGCCGTCCTGCTCAGGCGCTTCCGCTTCCGGCCGGAGCCGGGCCACCGGGTGGTCCCGGTCGAACGGTTCGTCCTGTGGGCCGCCGACGACATCCGGATGCTGGTGACGCCCCGGAGCGGCTCCGGACCCCACAGCCCGGAGCCGACGGCCAGGCAGCCGTAGAACCTGGGCGACTCCCGCCCTTCGCGGCGCCGATGCGAGCGTGCGGACCGCCTGAACCACCGCGCGGACCCACCGGGTGAGCCCGACGGACCAGGTGACGCCGGATCAGGCCTCCTTCCCGGCCCCTCCGACACTCCCGGCCCGTCCGACGCTCCCGACCCCTCCGGCGTTCTCGACCTTGCCGACGCACAGCGCCCAGATGACCAGGGCGTCGATCGCGATCAGGACGACGGCCCACAGCGGGTAGTACGGCAGCCAGAGGAAGTTGGCGAGCATTCCCAGCCCCGCCACGACGACCCCGACGACGCGCGCCCAGAAGGAACCGCTGAAGACCGCCACCCCGGCCACGATCACGACGACCCCGAGGATGAGGTGGATCCATCCCCAGCCCTCGGTGTTCATCGCGTACACGTAGCTGCGGGTGACGATGAGCAGACCGTCCTTGCGAATGGCGGCGGTCCCCTGGAAGACCGCCATCATGCCGGCGGTGATCAGCATGACCCCGGCGAAGATGGTCCACCCGCTCGCGTGCGGGTAGCGCTCGGGGCCCCGGGTGGTGGGGCCGACTCCGGTAGCACTGCTGGCCATGACTCGGGCTCCTTCGGGTGGCAACCGCCTCGCGGGCACGGTGAGACGGGAGGGACAAGCCCCGTATTTCACCGTAAGACCGGACTTTCGGTTCCGCTTGACCTTGACACCGTGACAAGCCCTTCACTGGGTCCGAGGAGGTGGTCCCGATGACCAGCACGAACGAGGACACGGACACGGTGCGGGCGGCGCTCCGCGGGCTGGGACACGGCGATCCGTCGGTCCGGCTCCGGGCGGCACTCGCCGTCGGCACGAGCCCGGACGAGGGGTCCGTCGGCACGCTCGTCGAGCGGTGCGCGGTCGAACCGGAGTTCTCCGTGCGCGAGCTGCTCACCTGGGCGCTCACCCGGCACCCGGCGGCGCTGACGGTGCCGGCGCTGCTCGACGAGGTCCGCTCGGAGCGTGCCCGGGCACGGAGCCAGGCGCTGCACACGCTGTCCAAGATCGGGGACCGGCGGGCCTGGCCGGTGATCACCCCGGCGCTGCTGGCCGACGCCGACGAGGAGGTGGCCAGGTGCGCCTGGCGGGCGGCGGTCGTGCTGGTGCCCGAGGGTGCGGAGCACGGGTTGGCCGTATCGTTGGCGGCCCAGCTCGGGCGCGGCGGACACGAGACCCGGCTGAGCCTCAGCCGGGCGCTGGTCGCGCTCGGGGAGGTGATGCTGCCGGTGCTGGACGCCGCGGCGACGGACCCCGACCCCCGGGTGCGCGCCCACGCGCTCGCCACGGAAGAGCTGTGGCGCGACCCGGACGCGGGGTCCGGGTTCGCGGTCGAGGAGGCGAAGCGCACGGTGGCCCTCGGCGGGGGCGGCCGGGAGGGACGGTAGGCAGTGCTGATCGGCGAGGTCGCGCGGCGGTCCGGGGTCAGCGCCCGGATGCTCAGGCACTACGAGTCGCTCGGCCTGGTGCGGCCGACGGGGCGCACCGACTCCGGCTACCGCCAGTACGCGGAGGAGGACATCCGGCGGATCTTCCACGTCGAGAGCCTGCGGTCGCTGGGCCTGTCGCTGCGCGACGTCGGCCGGGCGCTCGACGAGCCCGGTTTCGCGCCGGCGGAGCTGGTCGACGGCCTCGTCCGCCGCACCCGGGAGCGCATCGCGGCGGAGACGGAGCTGCTCACCCGGCTCCGCCGGATCGGGGCCGCGGAACCGGCGGGCTGGGAGGAGGTCCTGCGGATCGTCGCGCTGCTCCAGGCCCTGGAGTCGAAGAGCCCCAGGGCCAGGCAGCGCGCGGCCCTGTCCGCCGGCGAGGACGTCCCCGTGCCGGTGGAGGCACTGGTCGAGGCCGTGCTGGGCGAGTCGGACCCGAACGTCGCCGGGGCCCTGCGCTGGGCGCTGGCGCAGTCGGGCGGGGACGGGCCGCGCCTGCTGGCGGCGGGTCTCGACTCGCCCTCGGCCGAGGTGCGCGGGCGTGCCGTCCGGTCCATCGCCGAGTTCCCCGACGGGACGGCGACCGCGCTGCTGCGGGAGGCCCTCACCCACCGGGACGTGGCGGTCCGCAGGTGCGCGGCGCTGGCGCTCGGGGCCCGCGGGGTGGCCGAGGCCGTCCCGACGCTCATCGACATGATCGTCGAGGAGGCGAACGACGTCGACGCCGCCGACGCGCTGAGCGCGCTCGCGGGGGACCCGGCGCTGGCGGACCGGATCGCCGACGGGCTCGTCGGCCGGCTCACCGGCGACGGCGCCGGGCCGTCCGCACGCCGGCGGCTGGCCCAGGCGCTGGCGGACATCCCGGGCGCCACCACGTCGCGCGCCCTCGAAGGGCTGTCCCGGGACGAGGACCGTGCGGTCGCGCTGACCGCGGCGTACATTCTCAAGCTGCGCGACGCGCGGTAGGGTCCGTCTTCAAACTCCCGTCGTCCGCCCGGAGGGTGGGCGGGGCGGCGTTGGGGTGCGTGCATCGCAAGGCGGAGGTGGGGGCACCTCCCGGCCGAAGGCTGGGGGCGGAGCCACTGCGGTGGGGGCGCCTCCCGGCCGCCAGGCTGGGGGCCATTGGCGACCGACGACAACGCGGCGAGGTGCGTGCCCTGGGGGTACCTCCCGGCCGAAGGCCGGGGGAGCGTCGTCCCGCAGGCGCGAGTCTGAAGACGGACCCTCCGGAGGCGGCTTCGAGGGGTGGGGGTGGCGTGACGGGGGGCAGGCGGTTCCGTCGGCAGCGGAGGCTCTTCCTCTCGGTGGCGATCGACACCGTCGGCGCCGGTGTCTTCCTGCCGCTGTCGCTGCTGTACTTCGTCACCGTCCGGCACTTCCCTGCGGCCGCCGCGGGCACCGCCGTGACGGTCGGCTCGCTCGCCTCCTTCGCCGTCGTGCCGCTCTGCGGACGGGCCGTCCAGGCGGTGGGGCCCAAGTCCTGCCTGCTCGTCAGCAACGTCCTGACCGCGCTCGGGTACGGCCTCTTCTTCCTGGCGGGGAACCTGTTCACGGTGGCCGCCGCCACCTTCCTGGTGACCGCCTCCGACCGCCTGTACGGGGCCGCCTGGCCCACACTGGTAGCCCGGTTCGCGAAGCCGGAGGAGCTCACCGGGTGGTTCTCCGCGGTCACCGTGCTCAAGACGACGTCGCTGGGCGTCGGCACCCTCGCGGCGACCGCCCTGCTGGCCCTCGCCGGCGGACACGGCCTGGAGATCGCGCTCGCCCTGAACAGCGCGAGCTCCCTGCTCGCGGCCGTCCTGCTGCTGGGGGTCGCGGTGCCGGCCGTCGGGCGGCCCGCGCACCGGGCGGCGAGGTCCGACACCCGGGCGGCGCTCGGGGACCGGCCCTTCGTCTCCCTCGTCGTGTCGCAGACGCTGCTGTCGGCGGCCTGGCTGATCCCGACCGTCGCCTTCCCGGTCTACCTCGTGGAGACCCTCCACCAGGACGCGTACTGGCCCACGGTCGTGGTCGCCGTCCGTTACGCCACCGCCACCTGCCTCCAGATGCCGATCAGCCGGCGGCTCTCCGGCTGGAGCCGGTCGCGGATCCTCCGGCCGGCGATCGGCGCGGTCGCCGTGGCCATCGCCCTGACGGCCACGGTCTCCGCCGTCCCGCCCGCGTTCCAGGGCCCGCTCGCCGTCCTCGTGGCCGCCGTCCTGTCACTGGCCGAGCTGGCCTCGAAGCCCACCGCGGCCGCGCAGGCGGTGGCGATGGCGCCCAAGGGGGACGAGGGGCCGTACATGTCCCTGTTCCAGCTGACCTGGACGGTGTCCTACGCGGTCGGGCCCGCCGTCATCGGTGTGGGCCTGGAGAACCCCCCGCTGCTGTGGGCCGGGCTGGGCCTCTGCGTGGCGGCGAGCGGCCTGGCCCACCGCCTCCGCTCCCCGTGGCGCCGGGCGGCCGGCGGCACCACGGCGGGGCGACTCCCCCGCCCCGCCGGGGAACCGCGGGAGGAGGCCGACGTCCCGTGACCGGCGCCGCACCGCACGGCTGCCGGGTGCCCCGGGAGATCAGCGTCGTATCGGCGGCTGCTCGGCCGGCCCGTGGGCGCGCAGCTGATACCGCAGGCCCGAGGGCCGACGCCACTTGAGATCGAGACCGCAGGCACCGAGGACCGCCCCGAAGGCGTGCCGCATCGCGTCCCGGGCGGCGGTGCGGGCCCGCGCGGCCCGCTCGGCGTCGGGGGTGTCGCCGTCGGCGACGGCGGACAGCCGCCGGGACGGGTTCCAGTCGAGGTCGGCGAGGCCGATGGGGTCGTCGTCGGCGGCGACGGACCGGCACGAGTCGAGGACGATGCCGGGGGCCCGCAGGTGGTCGGCGACGGGCAGGCCGGCGAGCGCGGCGGCGCGGCGGACCGCCTCGACCAGGTCGGTGCCGATGCCGAGGTCCTGCGGTCGGGCGCCGGCCGGCGCCGGGGCGGCGGTGTCCTGCTCCCCCGCCGGAGGCGGGCCGTCGGCGCGGCCGAACCTGGTCTCGCCACCGGGGCGGCCCGGGGCGGTCTCCAGGCCGAAGGCCGGGAGGAACTCCGCCAGCGCGTTGTTCATGCTGTCGATGACGAGCGTGCGGGCGGAGGTGGCCGGCTTGACGGCCTGTTCCATGGCCGCGGCGGCCATCAGCCGGGGGCCCGGTTCCCAGTGCACGGCGATCAGGCCGGCGCAGTCGTCCCGCTCGTCGAGCGGCCTGGCCGGGCGCACGTGGACGCCCGCCCCGTGCCCGCCGTACGCGACGGGGAGGCCGGCCAGCAGGACCGCCTCGGTGATGCGGTCGGCGAGCAGCGGGTCCGCGCCGGGGCGGCCGGTGAACGTCACCGGAGGCCCGCCTTCTCCGGCCGAGAGACCGCCGCTTGACGGTCCGTCGGTGGTGCCAGCCGTGCGGTGACCGTGTCCACGCCGTCCTCCTCCGGGTCCAGGACGACGCCCGTCCGTCCGCGCCCGAGAGTAGTGGCGCACACGGACGGATCGTCGGTGAATCCGGAAATGTGACCGATGCCGTCCGCCCGGACACCCGGCGCGAGGACGTCCGGTGCGATGCCGTCCGCCCGCGTCGTCCGGTCAGCTCCAGGGGTTGGCCGGCTGGTCGTTGATGGCCGTCCAGAAGCGGGTGTTGCCGGGGATGTTGCCGTAAGCCCGGAACGTCCAGCCACCGGTCTGCGACATGTCGGCCCCGTAGTGGCCGTCGTGGAACTCGGCCTCGCGCCAGCCGGCGCCGAAGGTGGCCTGGCAGACGCTGTCCACCGCGGCCCGGCTGTTGAGGCGCGCCCCCTTGACCGGCTGGCTGAGGGCGACGGTGCCCTGCGCGGCCCCCACCTCGACGCCTGGGCCGAGGTCGACCGCCTGGCCGCCGGCACGGCCGGAGCCGCTTCCGCCTCCGCTGCCGGGACGGAACCGGCGAAGGCGGGGAGGAAGGAGGGCGGAAGGATCTACGATGCGGTTACCGGCGACGAGCCGACCGGGCCCAGGCCCATCCGTACCCCCCGTTCCCTTCGGGCAGAAAGGAATCCCCAGAGTGGGTAGCAGTGTCGAGACGCTGGAATTCCAGGCCGAGACCCGTCAGTTGCTCCGGTTGGTGATCCACTCGATCTACTCGAACAAGGACATCTTCCTGCGCGAGCTGATCTCGAACTCCTCCGACGCCCTGGACAAACTCCGCCTGGAGTCGCTCACCGACTCCGACGTCGGGGCCGACACCTCGGACCTGCACATCGCGCTGGACGTCGACCGGGACGCCCGCACGCTGACCGTCCGCGACAACGGGATCGGCATGAGCCGGGACGAGATCGTGGACCTGATCGGCACGATCGCCAAGTCCGGCACCGCCGGCCTGCTGGAGAAGCTCAAGGGCGCCCAGGACGCCGCGGCGGCGCAGAGCCTGATCGGCCAGTTCGGCGTCGGCTTCTACTCCGCGTTCATGGTGGCCGACAAGGTCACCCTGCGCACCCGGCGGGCCGGTGCCGAGTCCGGCACCCAGTGGGAGTCCGACGGCGAGGGCACCTACGAGCTCCGGGAGGTCGAGGGGCTGCCGACGGGCACCTCCGTCACCCTGCACCTCAAGCCCGCCGACGGCGAGGACGGCCTGGCCGACTACCTCGCCGGGTGGAAGATCCGCCAGATCGTCAAGCAGTACTCGGACTTCATCCGCTGGCCGATCCGGATGGCCACCGAGAACACCGGCGCCGGAAGCATCGGCGCCGGCGACACCGACGCCGGAAGCACCGACCCCGAGAACGCCGACGCCGCCGAGGACGCCCCCGCCCCCGAGGTGGAGACGATCAACTCGATGAAGGCGCTCTGGGCCCGCCCCCGCGCCGAGGTGACCGAGGCCGAGTACCACGAGTTCTACCGGCAGATCAGCCACGACTGGCAGCCCCCGGCCAAGACCGTCCACATGCGCGCCGAGGGCACCTTCGAGTACGAGGCGCTGCTGTTCGTCCCCGCGCAGGCGCCGTTCGACCTGTTCTCCCGCGAGACGAAGCGCGGCGTGCAGCTGTACGTCAAGCGGGTGTTCATCATGGACGACTGCGAAGCGCTGATGCCCGACTACCTGCGCTTCGTCAAGGGCGTGGTGGACACCCACGACCTGTCGCTGAACATCTCCCGCGAGATCCTCCAGCACGACCGGCAGATCCGCGCGGTGCGCCGGCGCCTGGTCAAGAAGGTCCTCGGCGCGGTCAAGGAGATGCAGCGCGACGACGCCGAGGCCTACACGACGTTCTGGTCCCAGTTCGGCCGCGCGCTGAAGGAGGGCCTGATCGAGGACACCGACAACACCGAGGCCCTGCTGGAGCTGGTGTCGGCCGACTCCACCCACGACCCGGAGCGGACCACCACCCTCCGCGGGTACGTCGAGCGGATGAAGGACGGCCAGGACGCGATCTACTACCTGACCGGCGAGACCCGGGCCACCGTGGAGAACTCCCCGCACCTGGAGGCCTTCCGCGCCAAGGGGTACGAGGTGCTGATCCTCACCGACCCCGTCGACGAGGTCTGGGTCGAGCGGGTCCCCGGCTTCGACGGCCACCGCCTCCAGTCCATCGCCAAGGGCCAGGTCGACCTGGACGAGCCGGCCGAGGGGGACGAGCAGGCCGACGCCGAACGGGCGCAGCGCGAACAGGACTTCGCGGCCCTGCTGACCTGGCTGACGACGGCCCTGTCCGAGCAGGTCAAGCAGGTCCGGCTGTCCTCGCGGCTGACCACCTCGGCGGCCTGCGTGGTCGGCGACGCCCAGGACATGACCCCGACCCTGGAGAAGATGTACCGGGCGATGGGTCAGCAGGTGCCGCCGGTCAGGCGGATCCTGGAGCTCAACCCGGCGCACCCGCTGGTCGTCTCGCTGCGCACGGCGCACGAGGCCGACCCGGCCGATCCGGCGCTGGCGGAGATCGCCGAGCTGGTCCACGGCGGCGCGCTGCTCGCCGAGGGCGGCGAGCTGCCCGATCCGGCCCGCTTCACCCGGCTGCTCACCGAGCGGCTGGCCAGGGCGCTGTGACCGACGGGGTGCGGCCGGCCTCCCGCCGGCCGCACCCCGCCACGGCGTCGGGGGCCCGGGCCGGACGCCACGTCCGTGGCGGTGATCATCCGGGCGTAGGCTCTCGGCTGATCACCGGGGCAGGAGAGGGAAGACATGGGCCAGAAGATCATCCGGTTCTCGGACCTGACCGGCGAGCACGTGGAGAGCGACCGGGATCTGGTGCGGGTGGTGGTGCTCCAGCACCCCGACCTGGCCGAGGGGCCGGTCGAGATCGACGCGCTCGCCGGGGAGTTGGGCGAGGTCCGGGAGCTGGCGCTCGACCTGGTCACGATCGAGCTGCACCACCCGGGCCGGGAGCGGCCGCAGACGGTGGTGATGGAGGCCGGGGCGTTCGACCGGCTGGCCTCGGCCGCGCCGATGGCCGAGGTGCTGCGCGGCGCCCGCCCGGCCGAGCGCGCCGCCGTGCCGGGGACGGCGGGCTCCGGCGGCCGGGAGCGGGTCGACTACGCCAGCCTGGAACACGCCGGACGGCCGCACAAGGGCCGTACCACCGAGGCGGAGAAGCAGGTCGTCCAGCGCCATCTGGACGAGATCAACGAGCGGCTCGCCTCCGAGGGCGTCCGCACCATCGACCTGGAGAACGTCGAGCACGTGACCAGGTACGGCCTGGACGCCCTGGCCAGGGAGACCGGCGTGATGCTCGGCTGACCGCCGGCGGCGGAGGCGGGGGTGCCGCCGGGCGGGCGACCGCCGGGCAGGTGAATCACCGTCACCCGCCCCGTGTCGCCGATCGGCCCGGCTGGGCGATCGGCTGGACTGCGCACCATGCGTATTCCATACCGGACCGGACGGATCGCCTCCGTCCTGGCACTGGTGGCGGGCTCGCTGCTGAGCAGCAGCGTGCTCGCACCACCGGCCCAGGCCGCGATCTCCTTCACCAAGAGCGTCGACAAGGCAACCGTCTCCCCGGGGGAGATCGTCACCTATACCCTGCGCTACACGTGTTCCGTCACCGAGTGCACGGGTGGCGAGATCCTGGACACCCTGCCGTCGAACATGCAGTTCCTCGGCTGGACGCCGGACCCGTCCTCGGTGGACGAGGCCGCCTCCACCGTGCCCGCCGCGGGTGCGATGGGCGGCACCATGGACATCAAGCTGAAGAGCCTGAGTCCTGGCACCACCGCCACCATCGCGGTGTCGATGAAGTACCCGAACTTCTCCACCCCGAACGGCGCCGCCTCCACCAACTCGGCGACCATGTCGGCCACCGGCGAGACCACCCAGACCGCCACCGCGAACACCACGGCCCAGGTGCAGCCGCAGTACACGGTGACCAAGGGCATCCAGACCTCCAGCAGCGACGGACGCACCGTCACCTACCAGTTCAGCGCCTGCGCCACCGACAACGTGCCCAACGTCGACCTGGACACCAGCCGCCTGTTCGACACCCTGCCGCCCGGCGCGGTGGTGGACACCGGCCGCTCGCCCGGCTGGACACAGGTGGCGCCCGGCCCGAACACCTGGGGCTACGACATCGGCCCGTTCGTCTCCGGCAACGGGCGCGGCGGCTGCCGCAACCCCGGCGCCCTCGTCGTCTTCTATCCGGAGGCCTCCTTCCCGGACGGGACCACCTCCGACAACACGGTGAACCTGCTCGGCGCCCCGCTCACCGAGGCCGAGCGGCAGTTGGACACCTCCAGCACCACCACCGGCCAGTTCCAGCCGCCGGTCACCGGCGTGCAGGTGACCGCCAGCAAGACCTGGCGCGACACCACCACGTCCGGCGACCTCAACTCCTTCAGCCTGTCGGCCACCAACACCGCGGGACCGGCCACCAGCCTGACCATCACCGACCCGGGCGCCGGCTCCACCGACGGCATCTACAACTGGATCTTCCCGCAGTCCCTCCAGCTGGAGCCGTGGAACCCGACCAGCATCCAGCTGACCCTCCAGTACCGCCTGAACGGTGACCCGACCTGGCTCACCTTCACCCCCGGCACCCCGTTCAACGGCTCCGGCGCCCGCCGGCTCACCTTCGAACAGGGCGCGGGCGACCCGGCGAACGACGTGCTCGGCTTCCCGGCCGGGCGCTGGCTGGACGGCCTGAAGTTCACCTGGAACGGCCCGATCCCCACCGGCTGGAGCCCGGGCAACTCGGTGCAGCTGGTCACCCAGGTCGCCACCCCGGGCCACGACGGACGCCAGGCCCCGGCCCCGCTGACCAACTGCGTGGACACCACCGCCACCGACGGCACCAACAACGCCTCCGCCAACGCCTGCGCCCAGACCACCATCACCCAGGCCACCAACCTCGGCGCGGCCAAGACCACCGTCGCCGGCGAGCTGTCCGCCCCCGGCGGCAAGGCCACCTTCCAGGTCATCCCGTACAACCGCAGCGCCCACGACCTGGACCGCCCGCTCGTCCTGTACGACATGCTGCCCGCCGGCGTGGTCTACATCGACGGCTCGGCCCGGCCCGACCCCAACTACCCGGACGCCAAGGCCCCTTCGTCGATCACCGTGACCCCGGGCCCGGACGGCCGGCAGATCCTCCGGATGGAGTGGCCGGCCGGCGCACCCGACTCGACGTACCTGCACGACGCACTGGCCTACCGGATGCTCTTCGACGTCCAGGTCGCCAGCAGCATCCGCTCCGGCGAGCTGACCAACGACGTCTACGTCACCGTGGACCAGCCCACCCACCCGGTCTCCTGCATGTTCTCCGGCTCCGACAGCGGCAGCACCCCGGACATCCTCGACCTCAACGGCAACGGCGACACCACCGAGCTGCTCTGCCACGCCTCGTCCACGATCAACGTGGACGTACCCGCGGTGCTCCGCTCCTACAAGGAGGTCAAGGGCGACCTCGACGCCGACTACGTCAGCATCGGCACCACCACCCCCGGCGGCGGCATCTCCTACCGGATGACCGTGCGCAACGACTCCCCCGACCCGGTCACCGACTTCCTCGCGTACGACAGGCTCCCCACCCCGGGCGACGACTACGTGCTCACCCAGGACGCCCCGCGCGGCAGCGCCTGGACCCCTTCGCTGACCCAGCCGATCACCAGCAGCGACCCGACCGTGGTGATCGAGTACACCACCGACCCCGACCCCTGCGTGGACCCGCTCCTGGTCGACCGCACCGGCTGCAACAGCGCGGCGGTCTGGAGCAGCACCTTCCCCGGCCCGGGGACGGCCACCTGGTTCCGCATCCGCCGCCCCGGCGCCATGGCCTCCGGTGAGTCCTTCACCCTGACCTGGCCGATGGTCGCCTCCTACGACGCGCCGGAGGGGGACTACGCCTGGAACAGCTTCGCGTTCACCGCCGTCGACAACGAGGGCCGCCGGCTGCTGCCGGCCGAGCCCGCCAAGGTCGGCGTCGCGGTCAAGCGCGTCGCACCCTCGAACAACGCCCTGGGCGACTTCGTCTGGATCGACAAGGACGGCTCCGGTGTCCAGAAGCCCGGTGACACCGGCATCGCCGGGGTCAAGGTGACGCTGCTGGACGGCGCCGGCCAGGCCGTACGGGACAAGGACGGCAAGCCGGTCACCACGGTGACGGACGCCAACGGCCACTACCTGTTCGACAACCTGCCCGACGGCAGCTACGCGGTGCAGTTCGACCTGACCACGCTGCCCCCGGGTGCCAAGGTCACCACGCGGCACGCCGGCACCGACCCGGCCAAGGACTCGGACGCCGACCCGGCCACCGGCATCACCCAGACCGTCACCCTGAGCGGCGGACAGCGCGACCTCGACCTCGACATGGGGGTGGTCCTCCAGACCACCTCGCCGTCCCCGTCCCCCTCGCCGTCCCCGTCCCCCTCGCCGTCCCCGTCCCCCTCGCCGTCCCCGTCCCCGTCGCCGAGCCCGAGTTCGTCGCCGTCGCCGTCCCCGTCGCCGACCGTCTCCCCCAGCCCCACGGCCACCCCGACCCACACCCACACCCACCCGCACACCCCGAGGCCGTCGGAGAGCGGCGAGCTGCCGCACACCGGCAGCTCCTCCCCCGACACCCTGATCGCCGCGCTCGGGGCCATCGCCCTCCTCGGCGGCGGCACCCTCTGCTTCGTCGCCTACCGCAGGCCGGGCCGGCACAGCTGACGCCCGACCGCACACCCGCAGGACACCAGTGGCGCCGCCCCACCGAGGGCGGCGCCACCGGCGCGTCCGGGGGCAGGCCCCGGGGGTGTGAAGTCGGGCGGCTCAGTCCTGGTCCAGCTTGGACAGGGCCTCGGTGACCAGCTTGGTGGCGAAGTCGTTGCCGTTGCCGGAGATCCGGTTGATGTACTCCGCCAGCAGGACGACCATGGCCTCCAGCGGATTCATCTCCGCCTCGGTCCACTGCCCGTACTGGGCGCGCCACAGGGTGGGGCTCAGCCCGGTGCCGGCGGCGACCAGCAGGCCGGCCATCATCGGGATCACCTCGGGGCGGAAGGTCCTCGGCATCATCCGCATGGTGGCCACCAGGCTGGGCAGCACGTGCTCGACCACGTCCTCCTCGTGCTGCTCGAAGGCCGAGCGCAGCCAGTTCATGTACATGTAGACGAGCGTGCAGGCGCCGTCCAGCAGCGCCTTGGCCTGCGCGGGGCCGAAGGACGCGGTGAGCTGGTCGACCATCCGCTGGTGCTCGGGGTCCGTCCCGCTCTTGCCGTCGTAGACGGCCTTGAGCCGGGAGTCGATCACCATGAGCGCGGCGCTCACGTCGCCGACGGGAGCGTGCTGGGGGTCGCAGGACGACACGGGACTCCTCCTAGAGCGGCCACGGCCGGTGCGGCCGGCCCGTTCGTAGGGTAGGCGACCGATCGCACAGGGTCAGGCCGTTCCGCCCGGCAGGGTCCCGGGGTGGGGGTGCGGAAGGGCCGCCCCGGGCGGGCCGGGGCGGCCCTTGGTAGCGGCGGGCCGGGTCCTGGGGCCCGGCCCGCCGGCCGACAGCGGCTTCACGCGAAGGAGTTGCCCACGGAAAGCCAGGTTGACGGCGGCGACGCGCGGAGGGTGGCCGGCGCCTCGTCCGGCCCGTCGCCAGGCCCGCCGTCCGGCCCGTCGCCAGGCCAGGCCCGGGGGCCGGCCACCCTCCCGCCGTCAGGCGCCCGTCGTGGCGGTCCTGGCGTTGCGGCGGCGGACGTAGACGGTGGCCAGGATGCCGGCGACCACCGCGCCGCCGCCCGCCCCCGCGACGGACGCGTTGATCATCGGGACCGCCGCCGCGGGCTCGGCCCCGCCGCACTCGGCGTGGCCGATGACCAGGTTGGCGCCGTTCAGCGCCGGCAGCAGGGTGATGTGGACGGCGTTGACGGTCAGCGCGCCGTTGGCGTCGGTGGTCTGCTCGTTGAGGACGATCGAGCCGACGAGCGGGATGTCGATCCTGGTGTTGGCGGGGGCGTTGGCCTGGAGGTTGGTCGGGATGATGCCGACGGTGATCGACCCGCCCGCGATCAGTCCGCTGCCGGTGGCCCCGGCGGGGGTGGCGGTGCAGGTCGAGTTGATGCCGGTCAGCGAGACCGAGGCGACCCCGAGGTCGAGCCCGAGCTTGTCGACCGTCGCCGAGGCCGACGCGGTGCCGTCGGCGGGGTTGCCCGCGGTGGTCGCGGTGAGCACCGAAGTGGTGGCGACCGGACCGACGTTGAGGCCGACCAGGGTCTGGGTGCCGCCGGACGGGTAGGCCGAGTGGGGCGAGGGTGCGACGGCGACCATCCCGCCCAGCGCCTGCGTGGAGACCACGTAGGCGTCGGCCACGGGGGCGGGAAGTGCGGCGTACGCCGGGGAGGCCACGGTCAGGGCTCCGACGGCGAGCGCGGTGCCGGCGAGGACGCGGTTGCGGGTACGAGTTCTCACGGGTTGGCCTTTCGGACGTGTCGCACGGCGGAACGGATCGTCCGCCGTGGGGCGGGAAGGGGTGGTGCGTCGACTCCGCCGGCCGGCCTCGGCGTTGGCTCCGGGCGCGGCCTCACCGGCCGGGGAGAAGTCTCGGTGCCTCAGGCGATGGGCCTCAGGCGGTGGTGCCTCAGGCGGTGGTGCCTCAGGCGGTGGCGATCTCCTGGGCGGGGGCGGGCTCCTGGGCCGCGGGCGCCGGCAGCGGCGCGGCGGTGCGGGCCGTCTTCTGCCAGGAGCCCTTGCCCCGCACGATCCGCCAGAAGGCGCGGACCGCGACGAGGTAGGTGGTCGCGGCGTACACCGCGAGGGCGAGGCCGTAGCCGAGCGCGGCCCGGCGGCTGATCCCCGGTTCGCTGCGGCGCCGGTACAGCGGCCCCCAGAGGGCGAACTCGGCGACCCCGAGGAGCAGGTAGAGCGCGATCAGCACCGCGCCGCCCTGGCCCAGGAAGGCGAGCACGAACCGCGGGTAGAAGACCGCGTTGTACGCGAAGGCGGCGATCGGCACGGTGTAGACCACCAGGCCGACGACCTGGAGCCAGGGCTGGACCATGAAGTAGAGGACTTCCAGGAAGCCCATCGTGCTGAACTCGCGGGACCGCCAGACCCGGCGCAGGTACGGCGCGCACTGCATCGAGCCCTGCGCCCAGCGGACCCGCTGGGTGATCAACTGCCGGACGTTCCACAGGGCTTCCTGGTCCACCCAGGCGGTCGTGGTGTAGCCGTTGCGCCAGCCGGCCAGCATCATCCGCAGCCCGAGCTCGAAGTCCTCCAGCAGCGCCCGGCCCCACGGCTCGCCGCCGCCCGGGTCGATCGAGCGCAGCGCGCTGAGCCGGTTGGCCTGGCCGTTGCCGCCCACGTTGACGGTCCCGGTGAGCCGGCGGGTGATCTGGATCGCGGAGATCGGCCCGCGGAACTCGATGTCCTGGAGCCTGGCCAGCAGCCGGGCGAACCGGTTGGCGAGGCGCCCGCGGTGGGGCAGCGGCACGGCCACGTCGCGGTTGGACATCCGGACCTCGGCCTGGACGGCGCCGATGGCCGGGTCGCCGAAGAAGGACGCTCCGGCGAAGCAGTCCAGCATCCCCGGCGAGGGCCGCCCGTCGGCGTCCAGGACGATCAGGACGACCCGGTCGGCGTCGGTGTCCTCCGGCAGCCGGGCTTCGAGGGCCCGGTAGGCGGAGTTCAGGGCGTCGCCCTTGCCGGTACGGGCCCGCGGCAGCCGCCGGGTGACCAGGTGGACGGGCCGTCCCTCGTCCGCCCTGGCCCGCACCACCTCGGCGGTGCGGTCCTCGGAGTGGTCGTCGACGACCCAGACGTGGGCCAGGGGGAAGTGCCGGGCGAGGTAGTCCAGGGTGGTGCCGATCACGGCCTCCTCGTCCCGGCAGGGTATGAGGAAGTGCCAGTCGAACCGGCTCGGGTCGCCGGGGGCGTCCGGGCGGGCCCGCAGGAAGTTGCGCACGATCACCGCGACGTAGGCGAGGAAGCCGACCCCCAGCACGAAGGAGAGGGAGACGGACAGGTCGAGCAGGGTCACGGCGCATCGGCCTCCGCGTCGCGGGTGGACGTTCGGGTGATCAGGAAGAGGAAGAGCAGCAGGGCGATCAGGCCGGCGGCCATCATCAGCACCGAGCCGAACAGCACGTGCGTCCAGCCGAACCCCTCGTCGCCGTAGCGGTGCTGCATGGCGACGATCAGCGTCAGCCGGCCCAGGTTGGCGGCGACGACCAGGGCGGCCGCCAGGACGAAGCCCAGCAGCACCCTGCCCGGCCCGCGGGTGCCGAACAGCAGCAGGACGCCGGCCACCAGGGCCAGCGGGGCGATCAGCAGGGCGCTGCTGCATCCGGTGGTCAGCGCGATCCCGCGCCCGAGCCCGCCCTCGCCGCCGGCGTACAGCACCGGCGCGTCGGGGGCCTCCAGCAGCAGGGTCCGCAGGCCGAGCCCGTGCTCGACCAGCCACCGGGCCCCGGCCATCTCGCGGAAGCGGTAGGCGCGCTCGCCGACGACCAGGAACCCGCCCAGCCCCAGCAGCAGCGGCCCGGCCACCCCGGCGAGCAGCCGGCCGGAGAGCGGGCCGCGGCCGTGCTGCGACAGCCGCGACCGGGCCGGCCCCGGCGGGCGGGCGGGTTGCGGGTGGACGTCTGCGGTCACGAGGAAACTCCCTGGGGGAAGGGCGAGTTGGCGGAGGACGGACTGGTGCGGCGGCGCGCGACTACGCGTCGTCGCGGTGACGGCCGCCCGGCTCGTCCCGGTCGGCGGCCAGGCGGCTGCGCCGCAGCAGGGCGACTCCCACCAGCACCAGGGCGGTGCCGGCCGCGGCCGCGATGCCGAGACCGGGAGAGCCGGTCGAGGCCAGGACGCCGCCGCCCGCCGCGGCCGGGGGGATGCCGCCGCCCATGGGTCCGTACATGGCTGGTTCCTCTCGTTGTGACCGGGTTGTCCCGATCTTTGCGATCTGGAGCCGTATGGTGCTGGGCCGATCGGATGATCGGATAGGTCCGGCGCGCCCATTCGGGTGGAAATCACCCGTTTGCCGTAACGGACCGCGCGGCGACGTCGGTGAGCCGGCATCCCGCACTCGACGAACGGCGGCCAAGTGGACGCCCGACGAGCGGCCTTGACGGTCCGGCACATCGATCCGTACATGACCGGAGGCGCGAGCCGCCCCCTGCGCGGCTGCCCGCACGGACGCCTCGATCAAGGCCGGATGGGTCGACATTGCGCCACACGGGTGACATTTGTCCGATGTGCGGATATTTCTCCCCAAGTAATCCCTATCGTCTGCTGATACTTCCGCAGCACCCCACCCCTCGCCCCTTCGGAGCGCCATGTCCTCGACCGATGTCGCCCTGGTCCTCGGAACCCGGCCGGAGATCGTCAAACTCGCCGGAGTGGCCCGCCTGCTGGGCCCGCAGGCCCGCATCGTCTGGAGCGGCCAGCACTGGGACCCGGCCCTCACCACCACCTTCTTCGCCCAGTACGGCCTGCCCCGCCCGCACCACCTGCTGAAGGGCGTCGGCGGCGAGCCGCGCGGCCGGCAGATCGGCCACATGGTCAGCAGGCTGAGCGACCACCTCGCGGCCCGCCCGCCGGCCGCCGTCGTCGTCCAGGGCGACACCAACACCGCCGCCGCCGGCGCGCTCGCGGCACACTGCGCCGGCATACCCGTCGTCCACGTCGAGGCCGGCCTGCGCTCCTTCGACCCCGACATGCCCGAGGAGGCCAACCGCCGCCTCATCGCCCCGCTCGCCGACCTGCACTGCGCGCCCACCGCCACCGCGGCGGCCCACCTCCTGCGCGAGGGAATCCCCCCGGAACGGGTGGTGATCACCGGCAACACCGTCGTCGAGGCGACCCTGGAGACCCTGCCCGCCGAGGCCGAGGCCCACCGCATCGTGACCGGACACGGCGTCACCCCGGGCGGCTACGTGCTCGCCACCATCCACCGCCCGGAGAACACCGACGACGCCGCGCGGCTCGCCCAGATCCTCGACCAGCTCGCCGCCCTCGACCTGCCGGTGCTGCTGCCGCTGCACCCCAGGACCAGGGCCGCCGTCGAGGCGCACGGCCTGCGCGGCCCGATCGCACGGCTGCGCCGGATCGACCCGCTGGACCACGCCGGCTTCCTCGCGCTGGCCCGGCACTGCCGCCTGCTGGTGTCGGACTCCGGCGGGGTGCAGGAGGAGTGCACGGTGCTCAAGCGCCCGCTCGTGGTGGTGCGCAACTCCACCGAACGCCCCGAGGCCGTCCAGGCCGGCTTCGCCCGCCTCGCCCGTCCTGGCCACGAACTCGCCCGCGCCCTGAGGGACTTGCTCGCCGACGAGGCCGCCGCCGAACGGCTGGCCCAGCTCCCCTCCCCGTACGGCACCGGGCAGGCCAGCGCCGAGATCGTCGCCGCGGTGCGCGGCCGCTACCTCGCCCCCGGGCCGCCGGCCGAACGGTTCACCGGGCCGCCGGCCGAGCGGTTCCCCGAGCCGGCCGCCGCCCCACTGCCCGACCCCGGACGCACGCCGGTCACGGCCGTGGCGGCCCGCCCCCGGCGCTGAACGCACCACCTGCCGGGCCTCGCCCGCCCCGGCAGGAAGCTGACGGATCGGATCCGCCCGCGAGCCGCCCTGGCAGGAAGGTGGCGGATCGGATCCGTCGACCCCGGGCGGAGCTGCTGGCAGGGTCGGACGCAGCCCGCGTCCGGCGGGATCCACTGCACCCGGGGGGCTCCCATGACGACGACAACCGGCACCCGTCCGGCCACCGCACCGGGCCCGGACGGGCGCCGCACGCGGACCGCGGGCTGAGGCGGGCGGCATGGACGACCTCTACGAGCGCCACTGCCTCGCCGACCCGCTGTTCTACGACGAGCCGGTCCGCGCCGAGCGCCCCGACGACCGCTTCGCCGCCGCCACCGCCCCGCTCCCGCCGGGCTGGCGGCGCCAGGAGCACGGCGGCTGGGTCAACCTGAGGCCGCCCGGGGCGCGACTGCCCGAGCAGGGCTGGAAGGTGCACGTCTCGGCGACGACGGACGAGGCCGGGCGGGTGATCGACCAGGTCCTGGCGTACTGCCTGGAACACGAGCTGACCTGGAAGTTCCTGCGCAGCCCCGCCACCGTGCTCGCGGCGAACAGCAAGTACGCCGACCGCCGCTCCAGCGGCAAGCTGATCACGCTCTACCCGGAGGACGAGGCCCGGCTGGTCCGGGTGCTCGACGACCTGTCCACCCTGCTCAAGGGCGTCCAGGGACCGTACGTGCTGAGCGACCTGCGCTACGGGGAGGGCCCGCTCTACCTGCGCTACGGCTCGTTCGTCGAGCGCTACTGCACCGACGGGCACGGCGAGCGGGTGCCGGCCATGCTCGGACCCGACGGCGAGCCCGTCCCCGACACCCGCGGCACGGTCTTCGCGGTGCCCGACTGGGTGCCGGTGCCCGAGGTCGTCGCGGCCCAGCAGGCCGCCGACGCCGAGCGCGAGGCGGCCGGTTCCGACACCGAGTTCCCGTTCGAGGTCAGCAAGGCGCTGCACTTCTCCAACGGCGGCGGGATCTACCTGGCCACCGACCGGCGCGACGGCCGCAAGGTGGTGCTGCGCGAGGCCCGCCCGCACGCCGGGCTCGACGCCGCCCGCCGGGACGCGGTGCAGCGGCTGCACAGCGAGCGCCGGGTGCTGGAGGCGCTGGACGGGCTGGACTTCGTGCCCGCGCTGTACGAGTACCGGCAGGTCTGGGAGCACCACTACCTGGTCGAGGAGTACATCGAGGGCGAGCGGCTGGAGGAGGTCTTCACCCGCACCTGCCCGCTCGCCCGCCCCGAGCCGGACGAGGCCGAACTGGCCGAGTACACCGCCTGGGCCCTCGACGTGGTCGACCAGGTCTCCGGCATGCTGGCGACGCTGCACCGGCGCGGGCTGGTCTTCGGCGACCTCCAGCCCAACAACATTCTGGTCAGGCCGGACGGACGCTGCGCGCTGGTCGACTTCGAGATCACCTTCCCGGCCGAGGACGGCACCGCGCCCCCGCTGGGCACGCCCGGCTTCGTCTCTCCCCGGGCCCGGCGCGGCACCGCGGTGGACGCGTACGCGCTCGCCGCGCTGCGGCTCTACCTCTTCCTGCCGGTGAACCAGCTGCTCGGACTGGACTCCGGCAAGGCCGAGCTGGCCGACCGGGAGATCGAGCGGCGCTACCCCGTACCGCCCGGTTTCGGGGCCGAGACCGCCGCGGCGCTGCACCGGGCGGCCGGCGGGACGCTGCCGCCGGGCGCCACCGAGCGCCACCGGGCCGACGACGGGCACGGCCAGGCACCGGCCTGGCCGCAGGAGCCGGCCACCGACACCGCGGCCTGGCGCCCGGTGCTGGACTCGCTCGCCGAGGGCATCCTGGCGATGGCCACCCCGGAGCGGACGGACCGTCTCTTCCCCGGCGACATCGCCCAGTTCGGTCCGGGCCACGGCGGCCTGGGCCTCGCCCACGGGGCGGCCGGCGTGCTGTACGCGCTGCGGGCCTGCGGCCGTCCCGTCCCGCCCGAGCACACCGAGTGGCTGCTGACCAGGACGAACGCGGCGCCCGACCTGCCGGCCGGGCTGTACGACGGGCTGACCGGCATCGCCTGGACACTGGCCCGCCTCGGCGCCCTGGAGGAGGCCGGCGCCCTGGTCGACCGGCTGCTCGCCACCGCACCGCCGGCCGATCCGGGGCTCGGCTCCGGCCGCGCCGGCATCGCCCTCGGGCTGCTCGACCTGGCCGGCGCACTCGGCCGGGACCAGCTCGCCGAACAGGCCCTGGCCCTCGGGCACCAGCTGGCCGCGGAGGAGCGCGCGCCGCGGCTGCGCGGCCTGCTGGACGGCTGGACCGGCCAGGCCTCACTGTTCCTGCGGCTGCACGAGCACACCGGCGAGCCGCGCTGGCTGGCGGCGGCCGAGGCGGCGCTGGGCCGCGAACTGGACGGCGCGGACATCTCCGACGGGATGCTCTTCCTGCTGGAGGACCGCCACCACCGCAAGCTGCCGTACCTGGCCGCGGGCGGCGTGGGCACCGCCGGCGTGATCGCCGAACTGGCCCGGCGCACCGGCGAGGACCGGCTGCCCGCCCGGTTCGCCGAGGCGACGGCCGCCGCCGGGCGCGGCTGCCTCCCCGAGCTGGTCGCGGCCTCCGGCCTCTTCGAGGGCCGGGCCGGGCTGATGCTGCACCAGCTCAGGACCGGCCGCCGGGCCCAGGCCGAACGCCACCTGCGGCTGCTGGAGTGGCAGGTGATGGCCCACCGGGGCCACCTGGTGTTCCCCGGCCGCCGCACGATGCGGCTCTCGGCGGACCTGGCCACCGGCGCGGCCGGGATCCTGGCCGTCCTGCACGAGGCGGTGCTCGGCCCGGTGCCGCTGCCCGGCATCACGGACCTCCCCCGGCCCTGACCGCGGGGGACGCACGACGGTCACCATCCGGTGACCGCTACCGACACCGAAAGGACGGCACCACCATGTCGCAGATCCTCGCCCTCCAGGCCCTGGAGACCGAGCACGGCCCGGGGACCGACGCCGCCGTGGTCGGCAGCCACCTGAGCAGCTTCGCGCACTTCCGCTTCGAGGTCGCCGTCACGGACCAGGACGCCCGCTGATGTCCCGGATCCTGGCCCTCCAGGGGCTGCGGGCAGAGACCGGCACCGAGGCCGCCGTCGCCGGGAACAGCTACAACTTCAGCTTCCACAGCGGCTTCAGCCACCAGTACACCCAGACCCACATCACCGAGGAGGAGATCCACTGATGTCGCAGATCCTCGCCCTCCAGGCCCTGGAGACCGAGCACGGCTCCGAGCTGGGCGTCGCCAGGAGCTACAGCTACCTCAGCAGCTTCATCCACCAGTACACCCACACCCACGTCACCGCCGAGGAGACCTCCTGATGTCCGAGATCCTTGCCCTCCAGGGCCTCCAGCCCGAGACCGGCTCCGAGGCGGGCGTCGCCAAGACGAACGTCCTCAGCCACGTCAGCACAGCCTTCCACCAGTTCACCCACGCCCACGTCACCGCCGAGGAGACCCGCTGATGTCGCAGATCCTCGCCCTCCAGGGCCTGCGCAGCGAAGACGACGTGACCTTCGCCGCCGCCAAGTACAGCTACATCAGCAGCTCCTTCCACAACTTCACCATCACCCACGTCGCCGAGGAGGAGACCGCCTGATGTCCCGGATCCTCGCCCTCCAGGGCCTGCGCAGCGATGACGACGCCACCCTCGCCGCCGCCAAGTACAGCTACATCAGCACCGCGATCCACCAGTTCACCCACACCCACCTGACCGACGAGGACGCCGCCTGATGCCGCGGATCCTCGCGCTCCAGGGTCTGGAGGCGGACGGGGACGCCCTGGCGGCGACACCCACCACCTTCATCGGCAGCCACCTGAGCAGCGTGGCGCACATCCGCCACGAGGTCCCCGTCACGGACGAGACCTCACGCTGATGCCGAGAGCGGCTGCCCGCCGGGGCCGTCCCGGCGGGCAGCCGCCCCGTGTCACCCCCGGCCCCGGCGGGCCGCCCGGTTCAGCACGGCGCCGTGGCGTCCACCGGGACGGTCAGCCGCGCACGCTCGGCCAGCACGCCGGCCTGGAACCGGCTCTGCGCGCCGAGGCGTTGCAGCAGCTCGGCGATGTGCCGCCGGCAGGTGCGGGTCGACATGCCCAGCCGCCGGGCGATCGCGTCGTCCTTCTCCCCGGCCGCGAGCAGCACCGCGATCACGCCCTCGACCTCGCGGGACACCGCGCGGGCCGCGGTCGGCGCGGTGTCGTACGGGACGGCCTGGCTCCACTCGTGTTCGAAGAGCCGGACGAAGTACGCCACCAGGGACGGCTCGCGGACCAGCAGCGCCCCGCCGGTGGCGAGCCTGGCCGGCACGAAGGCCGTGGTCCGGTCCACCAGGACCAGCCGGGCGGGCACCTCGGCGCGGGTGCGGATCTGCGCCCCGGCGGCGGTGACCCGCTCCGCGTAGGAGCGGGTGGGCGGGTCGAACCTGGTCGGGTGCTGGTAGACGCTCCGCAGCCGAACGTCCCGTTCCAGCAGGGCCAGGTCCCTGGGCAGCGCCTGGTCCAGGTCCGCCCAGGGGTGCCGGCCGCCCGGCCGGATCGCCAGCACCTCCTCCTCGGCCGCGCCCACCACCGAGTCCAGCGCCGCGCGGGCCGCCTGGGCGTCCTCCAGCAGCCGGACCGAGCCGGCCGGCTCGCCGCTCTGCGACCAGTACACCGGCTCCAGCGAGGCCACCTCGGCGCGCAGCTTGGCCAGCGCCGCCAGCCGCCGGCCCAGTTCGGCCTCGTACAGCCGCAGCCTGGCCTCCGCCGGTCCGGTCAGCCGCGCCACGGCCGCGTCCGGGCCGACCGCCGCGAGGCAGTCCGGTTCGTCCCCCGGTCGCTGGATCAGCAGGCACAGCTCCACCAGCAGGTCGACGGCCCGTCGGCACCGCGCCTCGGTGAGCCCGAGGTCGCCGGCGATCCGCGCCAGGTCGGCCGGTTCGACCCGCCGGTGCCGCACCGCCCACTCGTAGACCAGCCGCGCCTCGTGGTCGAGCAGGGCCTCCCGCCCCGACGACCGGATCGTGTCCGTGTTCACCGGATTCATCCACCCCTCCTCAGTCGGCCATCATCTTCCTGACCCTCCCCGCCCCTTGGCTGCCGTCGCGACCTGTGGCGATTATCGGACGACCGCTCCGAGGAGCAGTCGTCCACCGGACGCGACTGTCACCTGCCACTGCTGTCAAGAGGGCCGCCATGGAACAACGTGGAACCGTCCGGGTTGCGTTCACCGCACCCGCGCCGGCGGCCCTTCCGCCCCCGGGGCGCCGCACCGCCGGCCGAACGCCCGCCGCGCGGCGGCCGTCCCCGGCCCGACCAGCGAGGACACCCAGCTTGGACACCCAGGCCTCCGTCGCCCCCGCCCCCGCCCCCGCCCCCGCCCCCGAGACCGACCACGACTCCGTCACCTTCTACCGCTGGGCCGTCCGCCAGGACAAGTCCGGCGCGGACGGCCTCCGCTCCGTCGCCGAGCACACCTGCGGCCATCCGGCCGGCCACGCCGTGGACCACGCCGTCGGCCACGCCGTGGACGTGCCCCGGCGCCGCGGGCTGCTGCGGCCCGTCCCCGCCGACACCCCGGCACCCGCCCGGGAGCAGGCCGGGCCCGAGCACCTCCACACCAAGCAGCCCGCCGCGGCAGCCGGCCCCGGAACCGCGCACGCCGGTGTCGTCGGCCGACTGCTCCTGGCCCGCCGGGAGGTGCTGCTCTGCTGCCCCGGCGGCGACCCGGCCGCGGCCGGGCTGGCCGAACTGCTGCTGGCCGAACTGCCGCTCGCCGAAGCGGCGTTGAGCGTCCGGATCATCCTCCAGCACCCGGCGCGCTTCCACCTGCCCGCCCAGCGCCGGGCCCGGGCCGCGACGCGGGCCGGCGCCGAGGTGCGCACCACCGGGGAGAGCTGCGGACCGCTGCTGGTCATCGACCGGGAGAGCGCGTTCCTGCCGGAGCACGGGCGGCCCGACGGACTGGTGCCGGTGACCCAGCCGTCCGTGGTGAACCACCTGGCCGACACCTTCGAGACGCTCTGGCACCGGGGCGAAGCCTTCCGCAGCGGGCCGGTCGCCGCCCGCGCCGTCTCCGACGAACTGCGCGGCGCGATCCTGCGGCTGCTCGCCGACGGGCTGAAGGACGAGGTCATCGCCCGCCGCCTCGGGCTCTCACTGCGCAGCTGCCGCCGGCACATCGCCGGCCTGTACGGCACGCTGGGCGCCGACAGCCGCTTCCAGGCGGGGGTGCTGGCTGAGCGGCACGGCCTCACCGGCGGCGTGGCGGCGCCCGGCGCCTCCTCACCCGCCTCCCCGACTGCCGCACCGACCGCCGCACCGACCGCCGTTCCGGCCGCTGTGCCGCCCGCCGCCTGTGCCGCCGGCAGCCGCTGAGCGGCAGATCACAGCAGGCAGCCACGCGCCGCCACACGCCCGTCACATTCGGCCCGGATACTCGAACAGGCCCACCGATCACCTCCCGGACGACGGAGGACCCCCGCATGACCGCCGGCCCCGACCGCCCCGCCTTCCTGCTGGTCCACGGCGCCTGGCACGGCGCCTGGTGCTGGGACGCCGTACGCGCCGCCCTCGACGCCGAGGGCTGGCGCTCCCACGCCGTCGACCTGCCCAGCTCCGCCCCCGTCGGCTCCGTCCCCGCCCGCTCCGACGGCACCCGGCCGGCGGGCCTGGCGGAGGACGCGGCCGCGGTCCGCGACCACCTGCGGCGGATCGACGGCCCGGTGGTGGTGGTCGCCCACTCCTACGGCGGCGCCCCCGTCACCGAGGCGATCGCGGGCGCCCCGAACGTGGTGCGGGCGGTGTACCTCGCCGCCTTCCAACTGGACGCCGGAGAAAGCCTGTTCTCCTTCCTGGGGACACCCGCCCCGGCGGACGACACGGGCCACACCCCGCCGGACGAGGACGCCCGGCAGGTGTTCTTCGCCGACGTGCCCGGCGCCGAGGCCGACCGCGCCGTGGCGCGGCTGACCCCGCAGAGCGTCCGGTCCTTCACCGAACCGGTGCGCACGGCGGGCTGGCGCACGGTGCCGTCCAGCTACGTGGTCTGCGAGCACGACCGGGCGCTCGAACCCTCCCGGCAGCGCGTGCTCGCCGCGCGCGCCGACACCGTGCACCGGCTACCCAGCAGTCACTCCCCCTTCCTGTCCATGCCCGGGGAGCTCGCCGCCCTGCTGGCCGGGATCGCCGGCACCGGCCGGCGGTCCGACCGCCGGTCCGACGGTCGGGGTGGGCCGGACGGCGGGCCGGCCCACCGCGCCGTCCGGTCCTCGTGAGCTCCGGCTCGCGTCGGCTCCGGCCCTCGTCAACCCACGTCAGTGGCGCCGGTGCGCGGCTCCAGCCGGGTGCCCGTACGGAGGGTGATCGACATCAGGTCGCTGGGGGCGTCGAGTTCCAGCCGGTGCCAGCGGCCCCGGGGGACGATCGCGGCGGTGCCCGCCGTCAGGCGCACCACGGTCTCGGCCTCGCCCGCCTCCCCGGGCTCCACCGGGCGGAGGTGGAGCCGGACGCCGCCGGCCAGGCAGCACACCGCCTCCTCCGCCTCGGGGTGCATCTCCCAGTGGTCGGCGTGGACGTCGGCGTCGGTCTCCACGTGGAAGGTCGCGATCTGCCAGGCCCCGGTGTCGCCACCGGTCATCCGCCGCCCGGTGGCCGTGACGTCGCCGTCGGGGTGGATGTGCAGCGCCGAGGCGAAGAGGTTCACGGCCGCGATCGGAGCGGTGGTCATGAGCGGGTTCCTTCCAGTCGGTTCTCCGCGGGGGTGAGCGGGCGGGGGCCGGGGTCTTCCGGCCGCCGCCGGGGCAGCACGGCGATCGCCACGAGCGCGGCGAGCACGAAGAGGACGGCGGTGACGGCCAGTCCCGCCGCGTAGCCGTCGCTGAGGGCGGCGGGGTCGGTGGCACCGCCGGTGCGGTGGGCGGCGACGGTCGCCAGGGCGGCCAGGCCGACACAGCCGCCGAGCTGGCGCGAGCTGTTGAGCAGTCCCGAGGCCATGCCGGCCTCGCGGGCGGCCACGCCGGTGGTCGCCGCGGCGGCGACCGGCGCCAGGACCAGCCCGGTGCCGATGCTGGTGACCAGGGACGGGCCGAGGACGTCGGTGAGGAAGCCCCCGTCGGGGCTGATCGACGCGAACCAGGCCAGGCCCGCGGCGGCCAGGACAGCCCCCGGCACCAGGGCCACGCGGGGTGTGCGGCGCGCGGTGATCCGGGTGGCGACGACGGTGCCCGCGACGAGTCCGGCCGAGAAGGGCAGGAACGCGAGGCCGGTGGCGGCGGCGCCCAGGCCCAGCACCTGCTGGAGGTAGAGGGAGACGAAGTAGAAGGCCGTGAACTGCCCGGCGGCGGCCAGGAACACCAGGGCGTTGGCACCGGCCACCCAGCGGCTGCGCAGCAGGCCGAGGCGGAGCAGCGGCGCGGGGGCCCTGGTCTCGGTGACGGCGAAGGCGGCCAGCAGCACGACCGCGGCGGCGAGCGTCCCCAGGGTGGCCGGGGAGCCCCACCCGTGGACGTCGGTGCGGACGACGCCGAACACCAGCAGCCCGATCCCCGCGGTCGCCAGCACGGCGCCGAGCACGTCGGGCCGCTCCCGCCGTACGGGCCGCGCCTCCTCCGGTCCCCCGCCGGGTGCCGGCGCGAACGCCACCGCCACCACGGGCAGGTTGACCAGCATGACCCAGCGCCAGCTCGCGTACTCGGTCAGCACCCCACCTGCCAGCACCCCCAGCGCTCCGCCCGCGGCGTTCGCCGCGCTCCACACGCCGAGCGCGCGCACCCGGCGGGGGCCTTCGGTGAAGGTGGTGGTGAGCATCGCGAGCGCGGCCGGGGCCGCCGCCGCGGCGCCCACGCCCTGTCCGGCGCGGGCGGCGACCAGCTGCCAGGGCGCCTGGGCCACCCCGCCCGCCAGGGAGCAGAGCCCGAAGACGGCCAGGCCCAGCAGGAACAGCCGCCGCCGGCCGTACAGGTCGCAGGCGCGGCCGCCCAGCAGCAGGAGCCCGCCGAAGGTGAGCGCGTAGACGTGCACGACCCAGGAGAGGTCGAGCGGCGCGAAGCCCAGGTCGGTCCTGATAGCGGGCAGGGCGACGTTGACCACCGACATGTCCAGGGCGAAGACGAACTGCGCGACGGTCACCGCCGCCAGCACCAGGCCGGGGCGCCCTCGTGGGTTTTTATACATGTAAAGAAAGTAGCCCCGGATGATCGCCGCTGTCGAGTCCCGGGTGATGATGGGGGCATGCAGCAGCCCGCCGAACCGCAGCCGCCGGCCTCGACGTCCTCGGCCTCCTCGACGTCCTCGTCGCCGCGCACGGGCACCGCGCCGGGCAAGGCCGCCGGGCCGGGCAAGGCCGCCGCACCGCGAGGGGCCGCCGCACCGCGCAAGGCCACCGGCCGGCCTCCCCGCATCTCCCGGGAGGAGGTCGTCACCGCGGCCCGCCGGATCGTGGACGAGGAGGGCGTCGAGCGGCTCACCATGCGGCGCCTGGCCGGCGAGATCGGCAGCACGCCGATGGCGCTCTACCACCACGTCCGCGACAAGGAGGAGCTGCTCGTCCTGCTGCTGGACGACTACGCCGCGCGGACGCTGCGGCCGACCGGGCTGCCGGCCGAGCCGCGCGAGCGGGTCGTCGCCGCGGCGGCCGCCATCCACGGGGCGCTCGCCGCCTGCCCCTGGATCGTCGAGGTGCTGACCGGGGACGACCTGATGTCCGCCCACTCCCTGTGGTTCGTCGAGCAGATCGTCGACGGCCTGATCGGGTGCGGCCTGTCACCGGACCGGGCCGTCCAGGGCTACCGCGCCATCTGGTACTACACCGCCGGCGAGATCCTGGTCCGCGCGACGGCGACCCGCCGACGGGCCGCGGACGACCGCCCGACCCACCGCCAGCAGGTCTTCGCCGACCTCGACCCGGAACACCTGCCCCGGCTGGCCGGGCTCGCCGACCGCTGGGCCCCGCTCACCTCCGGGGACACCTACCAGGACGGCCTCCGCGCCCTGGTCGACGGCCTGCTCGCCGCGGGCTGAACGGACGGCGCGCAGCCGCCGTCGCCCATCCGCGCCCTCCCGCCTTCACGAGGAGTCCTCACCGGTGGAACCCTCCATCACCCTGCCGACCCCGCAAGCCCACCGGGACACCCGGTCATGGCACTTCGACCTGCCCTTCCCGTACCGAATAGGCCAGGACCGCGCCCGGGTCACCGCGCACACCCGGGACTGGGTCCGACGCATGGGCCTGGCCCCCGACGACGCGGCCCTGCGCCGCCACGACCGGTACGACATGGCCCTGTTCGCCTGCCTGAGCTACCCCGACGCCACCGGCGACGGCCTCGACCTGGTGGCCGACTGGGTCTCCTGGTGGTCGGTCTGGAACGACTTCCCCGACGACCCCGCCTTTATCGGCGAACCCGGCCGGGCCGACGCCTTCTTCACCTCCCTGGCCGCCGTCCTCGACGCACCGGGCCCGCAGCCGGGCCGGCTGCCCGCCGACCCGCACGTCCGCGCCTTCACCGACCTCTGGCAGCGGTGGACCGACGGCATGTCACCGGCGTTCGTGGCGCGCACCGGGAAGAACTGGGCGGACTGGTTCGCCTCCTGCCTCACCCGCTGCCGACAGCGCCGGGAGGGCGTCGTCCTCGGCGCCGAGGAGTACCTCGCCCTGCGCGAACTGACCGGCGCCGTGCGCCTGGAGATGGACGCGGCCGAGCGGGCAGGCCGGTACGAGGTCCCGGATGACGTCCTCCGCAGCCGGCCCCTGCGCACACTGCGCCACCTCACCACCCACGTCGTCAACATCACCCAGGACGTGCAGTCCCTCACGAAGGAGGAGCTCGCGGGCGACCACCACAACCTGGTGATCGTCCTCGAACGGCAGCACGGCATCACCCGGCCCGAGGCGCTCGCCCGGATCCACACCATGGTCCGCGGCTACACCGACTCCTTCCTGCGCACCGAGGCCGGTCTGCCCCGCCTGCTCGACCGGCTCGGGCTCGCGGTCGAGGACCGCTCCCCCGTCTATCGGTACGTGACGGACCTGCGCTCACTGATGCGCGGCTGCGTGGACTTCTGCTCGGCCTCCGGGCGGTACCGCTAGCCTCGCCCCCGGCTACTTCCCGACCACGAGACGGCCGATCGTCCGGCCGAGGAGACGCGGTGCCAGACGCCGGGCGGTCCACATCACGCGGGTACCGCGCCCGGGGAAGGCCCACAGCCGGCCCCGCGCCAGGGCGCGGTCCATCGACTCCAGGACCGCCTCGGGGCTCAACCCGCTGACCCGGCCCATCAGTTCAGGGGAGTCGCTGCGCATCCGGTCCAGCATCGGGGTCTCCACCGCGGGCGGGCAGACGCAGACGACCTGGATCCGGTCCTTCCGGTGCTCGGCCGCGACGGTCTCGGCGAGGAAGTGGACCGCGGCCTTGGCCGCACCGTACGCCCCGCCCATCGGTACCGGCACCCAGCCCGCGATGGAGCCGAGGAGCACCACCTGGCCCCCGCCCCGGGCCACCATGCCGGGGACGACGGCGTGCACCAGGTGGAGCGTGCCGCCGTACACCGTCTCCATCACCCGGAGGGTGCCGGCCGCGTCCTGATCGAGCAGCCGACCCATCACGCCGACGCCCGCGCAGTGCACCAGCCGCCGGGGCGGCCCCAGTTCGCTGCCGACGTCACGGACCACAGCGGCGACCGCCGGGCGGTCCGTGACGTCACAGACGAACGGACGCACCCCGGGGGCCTGTTGCGCCAGCCCCTCCAGACCGGCCGCGTCCACGTCGACCGCGGCGACCGTCCAGCCCGCCCCGGCCAGCCGCAGCGCCGCCGCCCGGCCGATCCCGCTGGCGGCGCCGGTGACGATCGCCACCTCTCCCGGTACGGACGCCACCATCTGACACGCTCCCACGGCTGCGAGGACCACGCTCCCGGCGCCGGAGACCTGGCCTCCCGCGCCGAGCAGCGCCTACCCGGCCGATGATCCCCCAACTCGGCACCGGCCCGCAGCCGTTGGAACCAAACTCCGCCTCAGCCGTTACCGAAGAAGCCGAGCGCCCCCGCCGCGCAGAGCCCGCCGGCCCCCATGAAGACCGGGGTCAGCACCTTGATCTCCACCCAGCTGCCGGCCCGGAACCGCATGCCCTTCGGCGGACCGATCGGGTACCAGCGCCGGCGCCCGACCGGGATCGGCCAGAGCACCGGACAGCCCGAGACGGTCAGCGCGTCACCCAGGCAGTGCACCAGCGCGCCGAGTGCGATCGGCAGCCCGATCCACAGGTACTGCTGCCCGGGCTCCTCGAACAGCCACTGCGAGCCGTTGCCCGGCTTGTCGAGGACCTCCGCGAGCATCCACGCGCTGCACGCCCCCAGCAGCCACACCAGGACGTCGCTGGAGACCCGGGCGTGCCGCCACAGCAGGCCCTCGATCGCCAGCACCATGTGCACGAACAGCACCACCAGCACGCCCCAGCGGCCGCCGTACACGGCCACCGCCGCGGCGCCCGCCCCGCACAGCACGGCCCAGAGCCAGGTGTGCGTCAGCGTCCGGTGTCCGCCCGAGCGCCGCGGGTCCCCCTTGCCCCGGGTGGCCTTGTAGACCGCGTACGAGAGGTTGTCGATCACTTCGCAGAGCGCCCGGGACACCGGCCCGAACGCCCTGGATATGGTCGCCGCCTTGTGGTCCAGGTCCGGCGCCAGCGCCGCCCCCGCGCAGATCAGCGCCCCGGCGAGCAGGACCGGCCAGGGCATCGGCTCCCCCATCCCGGCCGCCACCGCCCCCACCCCCAGCCATGCGGTCGCACCCGACAGCGAATGCGCCGGTCCCATCATCTCCGTACACCACCGATCCTGATCAGCTCCGTCCTCTCCGCGAGGACCTGACATCACGGCAGCCTATCCGTCCAAGATCACCGGCCGGATCCCCCGACCGGCCGGGCATCCCACACACGGCCACAACCGACCGACGCCCGACCCGCGGGGAGCCTCGGCCTCCGGCACCGAGCGCCGGTCGGCGAACCGCGGCACACCGCGACGTCAGTCCTCCCCCGCCGCCTCCGCTCCGTAGGCCGACTCCGACGGACAAGCCGATCGGCGACGGCATCACCGGGCCCTCCGATCACGGAAGTTGAGCCGAGCACGCCCACCCGCCACCCTGCGCGCACTCCCCGCCGGCGCCCGAACCGTCGGTTCGTGTCGCACAGTTGGAGGCCCGGGCCGACGCAAGCTCTCGCCGGCGCCCGCCACCTCCACCCTGCTCCCCGACGAGCTGCACGAAGGGTTCCGCCTACCGGGTGGTCCAGGAGGCCTTGACCAACGTCCTCAAACACGCCGGCCCCACGCGGTGCCGGGTCGAACTGGTCGCCGACGGCCGGGAGCTGCGCGTCGGCGTGACGAACGAGGCTGCCGCCCCCGGCCGCGGCACCCGCCGCCCGGGCCCGGGCGGACAGCCGCCCTGGCACGGCCCCGGGCATTCCGACACCCCCGGCCACGGAAGCGGCCACGGCCTGATCGGGATGCGGGAGCGGGTCGAGCTGTTCGGCGGACGGTTCCAGGCGGGCCCACTGGCCCACGGCGGCTTCGCAGTTCGCGCCGAGCTCCCCTACCGGACCACCGAAGCGGAAACCGCAGGTGCTGAGCCCTGATCGGCGGCAGGATCGAAGCGGGAAGAACGAACGTATGGAGGATGCCGTGACCGAGCCCGTCCGTGTCCTGGTCGTGGACGACCAGGCGCTACTGCGCGGCAGCTTCCGCATGCTGATCGACGCCGAACCCGGCCTGACGGTGGTCGGCGAGGCCGCCGATGGCGCCGCCGCGGTCGAACTCGCCGCCGAACAACGGCCCGACGTGGTGCTGATGGACGTGCGGATGCCCGGCATGGACGGCATCGAGGCCACCCGGGCGATCTGCGAACACAGCCCGGACGTGCGGGTCCTGATGCTCACCATGTTCGACCTGGACGCGCACGTCTTCGCGGCACTGCGGGCAGGAGCCGCCGGATTCCTGCTCAAGGACATCCCGCCCGTCGAACTGCTGCGCGCGATCCAGGTGGTGGCCACCGGGGAGAGCCTCCTCTCCCCGAGCGTCACTCGGCGCCTGATCGCGGAGTTCTGCCGCCACCCCGCCACCGACCCGCCCGGCCCGCCCCCCGCTCTGGACGGCCTGACCGGCCGGGAGCGGCAGGTCCTCGAACTGGTCGGCGCCGGCAGGTCCAACGCGGAGATCGCGCGGGAGCTCTACGTCTCCATGGCCACGGTGAAGACCCACCTCGGCCATCTCCTTGACAAGCTCGACGCCCGCGACCGGGTCCAACTGGTGATCATCGGTTACGAGAGCGGACTGCTCACCCCACGCCAACGGGCCTGACCGCTCCGGCCCGGGTTCGGGTGCGCCAGGCGGGACCGGACGCACCCGGACCTCGGAGCGGCACGGATCAGGCCAGGGCCTTCTCCAGCGCGGCGAGGTAGCTCCGCATCAGGTGGTCGCGGATGCCCTCGCCGTCCGGGGAGAAGGCCGCGGTGCCCAGCCCCTTGGCCCGGTCGGTCAGCGCGGAGACCAGCCCGGCCTTCTCCTTGACGCGGCCCGCGGAGTCGATGTGGCGCAGCGTCTCGACATGGGTGAAGACGGGCTCCGGAGGCAGCTCGGGGACGATGTCGTTGCCGTGGACGAACCGGAAGGTGCGCCCCTGGAGGCCCTTGTTGTACGCGGCGGCGAGCAGCCGGTCACAGGTCCGCGGCTGGCCGAAGGTGTAGACGCCGTCGGCCGCCAGCCGGGGGTCCTCCAGGTCGAGCCGGGCGGCGACGAGCATGGCGAGGGCGCCGCCGAGGCTGTGCCCGGTGAACCACACGGTCTGGTCGTCGGTCCGCAGGTCGGAGACGGCCTTGGCGACGTCGGGGAAGATGGAGTCCAGGGCCTCGGCGAAGCCGTAGTGGACGTAGCCCGTCCGGGCGGGGCCCGGCCAGGGCGGGGTGGTTCCGTCGGTGAGCCAGTCGCGGATCTGCGCGGGCTCGGTGCCGCGGAACGCGGTGATGATCATGTTCTCGCCACCCATGGTGTAGGCCTGGGTGTCCTGTAGCGGGAACGGCGGCGTGAAGCTCGTCCGGTGGTGGCGCACCTCGTCGAACCCCCAGGCGTGGGCCTGCTCCTCGATGGTGGCCTCGTCCTTGTAGGCCAGATCGGAGGCCTTCGCCAGCCAGTAGGCGTGCGGGAGGCTGTAGCCGCTGGCATGCTGGTCGAAGGCGGTGGGTACGGCCACGGAAGACGCTCCTGTCGGTTCGACGATCGGGACGGCTGGTCGACTCCAGGGCCCGGTCGGGCGCCCACTCCAAGGAGGGCACACCGTGACACTCCGGTGACCAAGGGTGACGCTACCGCCCTCGCAGTTCGCGCGCGGCCAGGCCACGCCACTCACCCCGACCGCACCGAATGCCGCACACTCACCCGCTCCCGAACACCCGCTCGGGCCCCGGTGCAGCGCCCTCGTCGCCGCCCGGCATCAGGGCCGGAGCCCGCCACGCTGCCGGGTACACCGGTGGTCGCAGGTCGGCATCTCCCCCGCTGCCGCGGGGAGCATGGAAGCAGAGAGCTCGGAACATCGGGCCCATCCCCGCTGGTGCCGGGAGCAGGGATGGGCAGAGTACCGCCTCATGACCGGAAAGCCAGGTGCAGGCCCCGCGTTGAGTCGTAGCGGAGCCACTTGGGCGCGTGGCCGTCCCGGCTCGTACCGTCCGGCTTCAGGACGATGACGTGCCGATGGCGGAGGACCCCGATGCCGGGGTTCTTCCAGTACTCGGCGGGCAGCAGGTGCTCGAACCAGTGGTACGGGATGGACACCGTGTTGAGCAGCAGGTGCTGCTGCTGGGCCCGCCGGGCGGCGCGGTCCGCGACACGGCGGCTGTACCGCTTGAGGTCGGCCCTGATGCGGCCCCGCGGGTCGTAGCTGTAGTGGTTGCTGGGGTGTTCGCCGTCCGAGGGGTGGTGGTAGAGCAGGATCGCTTCGACGGAGCGCTCCGCGAGCCGTGACCGGGCCGCCAGGCCTGGAGCGCCGTCGTTGCCGTGGCCGTTCGCGCCCCCGCTCTCCAGGAGGTGGATGTCGCCGGGGGTGCCGTCGTCGGGGTGGTAGGGCTGCAGGGCGTAGGCCTTGGCTGCGTTGGTGTGCTTCGCGAGTTCGGCGTTCCAGTCTTCCCACGTCGTCGACAGCAGCGCCCCCGTGGGGGTCCGGGGGAACGGCGCCGGATCGTAGACGGACTCGATCAGGGCCTCGTTGTCGCGTGGGGTGGACAGGCAGGCGATGCGGGCGGCCGGATCGGCCCGCCGGGCGTCCTCGCAGTCCGGGCAGGCCGGCTCGACGGTGCGTTCCGCGAGCTGGTGGTAGGTCGCGGCGAGTGCGTAGGGCGCGTACACCAGGGCGTCGCGGTTGCCCGGGGTTCGGCCGGCCGGCGGCTGGACGAGCGGCAGGTGCGCCTGGTCCGGCTGCCACAGGATGGTCATCCGGGGGGTCCGCATGCCGGCGGACCGGGCACCGTTGTTGACGGCGTGCCGGTGGAGGCGGCCCCGGCGCTGGACGAGCAGGTCGACGGGGGCCAGGTCGGTGTAGAGGCGGTCGCTGTCCAGGTCCAGTGACTGCTCGATCACCTGGGTGGCGACGACCAGCAGGCGGGCCGGGCGCCGCGGGTTGGCCGTCGACCGGTCCTCCCCCGGCCCCAGAAGGGCACGGAGTTCGGCTTCCCTGGGCAGTCGGTCGCGGGCCACGAGCCTGCCGTGCAGGAGCAGGATCTCGTCACGGCGCCAGCCGTGGCGCTCGGCCTGCTCGACCAGGTGGGCGTGGAGTTCGTGGGCGGAGCCGACCCGGTTGCGGATGACGGTGATGATGCCCCCGGCGGCGGCTTCCCACAGGAGCCGGCCCGCGAGGGCCGCGGCGCCCGGGTCGGGCAACAGGTCGAGCCGGGTGTGGAGTTCGTCGGGTGGTTCGTCGGGGGCCGCGCGGGTGACGCGGCCGTGCCGGTCCACGAGGGTGACGGGCCCCTTGGCGTCGGTGGGCCGGACGACGGTGCGGTGGCCACGGCACCACGCGGCGACCAGTGCCTCCCGGGTGGCGGCGGGGAGCGTGGCGGAGAGGACCACGACGGAGGCCCCCGCGTCGGCGAGCCAGGCGATGGCCGCCTCCAACAGCCGCTCCTGGAACAGCTGGTACGCGTGGGCCTCGTCGATGACGACGGTCTTGTTGGCGAGGCCGAAGAGTCGCAGGAACCAGTGCGCGGAGCGCTGCGAGGCGAGGGCGACCTGGTCGACGGTGCCGACGCCGAAGGTGGAGAGCAGGCCGAGGCAGCGGCGGAGGTACCACGGGTCGAGGACCACGGCGGCGGCCTCGTCCTGGTCGTGGCGGTCGCAGAGGGTGGATTCGACGAAGGGCGTGAGGTCGGTGAGGTCGTCCGGCGGCGCGGGGGCCTCGCCCGCGTCGAGGAGCCGGTGCACGGTGTCCGTCGCTTCCGCGGTCCCGTGGACGACGGCGAGGTTGGCGTCGCCGGGCCGGCCGAAGGCCCGGGCGAGGAACTCGATGTGCTCCACCGCGGCCTGGTCGGTGGCCGCCCGGGTGGGCATCGCCGTGTAGAAGCCGTGGTAGCCGTTGGTGCGGGCGAGGTGGTGGGCGTACCAGAGGGCCAGGGAGGTCTTTCCCGATCCGGTGCCGGCCTCGATGAGGACCAGCGCCGGCCCTTCCTCCGGCGCGGCGGCCATGGCCGCCGCCTGGAAGGGGCGGGGCTGCGGGGTGCCGGGGAAGAGCCGGGCCCACGGCTCGGGCTTCGGTGTCCAGCCGCGGAGGCGGAGGTCGTGCACCGCGGTGCGGGCCGACTTCCTCGCGTCGTGCCACCACTGCCGGACGTCCCCCGTCCTGCGGTACTCGAAGCGGTTGTCGTCGGAGGCGATCCAGTCCGCGGCGACGACCAGGCCGGCGAACAGGGGCCCGGCCGCCGGCCGTGAGAAGGAGGTCTGGTCCGGAAGCCGCTTCAGGTCGACGTCCAGGAACGACGCCACCGCCCTGACGAGGAACCACTGGACGGCGTCCCAGTGCTGCGGCGGGGCCGCCGTCGGCGCCCGCTGGAGGAGGTCGGGACCGGGGATGTGACCGTGGTGGCCGCCCAGGAGCAGCGCCACCCGGTGGAGGCCCAGGTGCGGGGCGCCCGTGCCGCCGCAGTCCTGGCAGGCGCAGCCGAGCAGCCGGGGCAGGCAGTGGGCGGTGACGAGTTCGTGCCGCAGCCGACGGGCCGCGCGGAGGTCGGCGGGAAGCGGCAGTCCGTTCCGGCGGGCCATCGCGAGCCACTCCTTGGCGGCCTTGCGCAGATGCCCCTTGTCCGTGTCGAAGAACTGGAGCTGGAATCCCGCGGAGGCCTTCCCCAGGTCGTGGAGGGCGGCGTAGAGCATCGCGTTCCGCCGGGCGACGACGGCGTCCCCGGATCCCAGCGCCTCGGCTAGCCGGTCGCGGACGGGCGTCGCGAGGTAGTGGTCCCACAGCTCTCCGGCGCAGGCCGCGGTGTCGAGCATGTGGGCCAGGAGAGGGTTCCAGGGCGGGCCGCCCCGCTTCTCGCTGATCTTGAAACGGTCGGTCTTGCCCCACAGCATGACCCCCGCACGGGTGATTTCGTGCACTTCCACCGCTCGGCCGCTCCCAGGCTAGTAGGGTCCGATTTTGTGACGAAGCGTCAAATTTCAAGGATGTCCCGAGATTTCCTGGAATCTCGGGACGCACTGTCGAGTTGGGACCCTCGGACGGAAGCATGCCAGCCGGCACTGACACGCCCCGGCCCGGAGCGGCCCGCGCAAGGGGAGGACCCGACTGTACGTCCGGCCGGGGTCCGGCGCGCGGGGTTGGTCGAACTCCTCAGGAACGCCGAGGAGTTCACCGCGCTGGTCAGCTCGACTCCCGGTGAGGAGGTCGCCGTACTCGAGTACCTGATGGCGATCATGTATGCGGCGAAGTGCGTGCCGGCCACGCCCGCCGCCTGGCGCGAGTGGGTGGAGGACGAGCACCCGCTGGAGCAGGCGGCCACCTGGCTGGAGGAGGAACCGCCCGAGCGCTGGGACCTGTTCCACCCCGAGCGTCCCCTGGGCCAGAACGCGCTGCTGGCCCCGTTCATGGCCGCGCACGGCGTCGGTTCGGCCCAGCTCGTCATCGAACGCACCGGCGACTACAACCAGTTCTTCGACAAGGTGCACCTCCACGACCCCGAACCGATGGCGCCGGACGCGGCGTTCCGCGCCATGCTGACCCAGCACGCCTACGGCCTCGGCGGGCGCGCCATGGCCAAGGCCGACTGGCTGGGCCCTCAGCTCACCTACCAGGCGGTGGGCAGGCTCGGCACCCGCATCCGCGTAGTGGCCAGGGGGCGGACGCTCGGCGACACCCTGCGGCTGAACATCGCTCCGTGCAAGCCCGGAGACACCGGGACCTTCAACTACTCCTGGACGGCCGACCGCCCCGGCGGCCGCCGCACCTTCCGCGGCCGGAAGGCGTCGCGGCTGCCGGACGGGCCGGCCGACCTCCACTCCTTCCTCGGCCGGTCGATCCTCCTGCGCCCCGTCCTGGTCGACGGCAGGGTCATGGTCGACCGGGTCCTGCGGGCCGCGGGCGAGATCCTCGACCCGCTGCCGCCCGTCCACCTCCAGGACGCGGTCCTGGCCCCGCGCAGGAGCGGCGGCGAGCCGGAGCCGCTGCGGCCGAGCGAGGAACGCGCGCTCTGGCGCGAGTCCCACGCGCTGTACGCGGCCGCGGCCACGGCCGATCCGAAGCTCGCCAAGGGCACCGGCCTGTACGACCGCCTCGCCGGCCTGCGCGACCGCCGGGTGGGCCTGACCGCCGTGGGCCTGATCTCCCGCCAGGCCACCGCCACCGCCTGGGTCTCGGACACCTTCCCGTACGTGCCCGGCCGGGAGGCGCAGCTCAAGTGGGCCTCCGACGACGGCTCGCTGATCTGCGAGTACGCCGCCAAGGCCCTGTACGCCGCCGCGGTCGTGGCCAGGGACGAGGCGTACCCCAACCCGAAGCCCGCCGACAAGGCGTCCCTGCTCAGGCGCTTCCACGCCGAGCCGGAACTGTGGGCCGGCGCGGCCGACCACTTCTCGTTCCTGATGGCGGACGTGAGCGCCGGGACCGACCCGGGCGAGGGCCCCCTGGCGGAGTTCGGCCGGGAGATCCACGAGCTGACCCGGAAGGTCCTCCGGGCCCGCCTGGCCTCGCTGCCGCCCGGCGGGCGGGGGATGAACGCCCGGGCCAAGGCGGAGCAGAAGTTGAAGAAGATGCTGGCGAGCTCCGCTTGCCCGCCGTATCTGAAGGAGCCCCCGCGTGATTGACGAGCAGCTGTCCCTGAACCTTGACGAGGTCTTCCGTCCGGTCGCCGTCGGCGACGACGCACCCGGCGGGGCCCTCCCGGCCGAGCGGACGCCCGCGGAGCACCTCACCAGCTGGCTGTGCAGCCTGGTCTGGTCCCACGACTACGGCCGCCTCGCCGAACTGCGCCGCCCCGAGGCCCTGTCGGAGCCCAGGCTACGGGCCGCCTCCTTCAGCCCCGAGGAGGACCAGCGGGCGGTGTACGAGCGGGTCGCGTTCCTCTTCGCCCGCTACCACGCCGGCAGGAGCGTGCCCCAGGCCGGCTACGGCTCCATGGGCGACGCCCTTCGCCGCATCGGTTCCCCCGCCGCCCGCGGCCCGAAGGACCCGGGCGCCAAGCGCCTCCTCGACCGCCTGGTCGCCTCCCGCGAACTGCCCGTACGCCACCTGCAGCACGCCGTCGAGCGTGCACGGGCCTGCGAGGTGGCACCGCCCTCCTGGGCCCGGCTCGCCGACGACCTGTCCGCCTGGAAGGCCACCGGCAGGGCGACCCCGTACAGCTGGGCCCGCGCCTTCTACACCCCCGAATACCCTGCGAAGAAGAACGGCTGACCACATGACGATCGTCCGCACCAGCGCCGTCGCCGAGCGGCTCGACGGCCACCAGTTCCTCTCCCTGCACGCCATCGAAAGCCTGGTCGCCGTCCTGCCCGTCCGCGACGAGAACGGCATGGCGAAGATCATCCCGTTCGGCGGCGAGACCCGGAACCTGATCACCTCCCAGGCCCGCCGCCGCGCCGAACGCACCCTCAGCCGCGAGAAGGCCAACGCCGGTGAAGGCGCCCTGGCCGGCTACACCATGGGCATCCGCACCCGCGAGTGGGCACTGCTCACCGCCGAGGCGCTGCGGGGCCTGGGCTGGGAGGAACAGGACGCGCTGCCCGTCGCCAAGGCCGTGCTGGAGGGCGTCGGCCTCAAGTTCGGCGACAAGGAGCGCACCCGGAACCTGACCAAGGTGCTGCTCTTCGCCCCCGAGGACGCCGGGGCCAAGCTGGCGGAATACCTCGCCGCCAACCGGGACGGGGTCGTCTCCTGGGCCGGCGAATTCGAGGAGGCCCGCAAGGTCGCCGAGACCGCCAAGGCCAGGAGCAAGGGCAAGAGGCGTGCGGCGGCGGCCGACGAGGACACCCTGCCCGTCGAGGTGGAGGAGGCCGCCGACACCGCCATCCCGACCCTGCCCAAGGCCGTCCGCGCCGCCGTCCTGGCGGCCCTGGCGCCCCGCGACGCCATCGACATCGCCCTCTACGGCCGCTTCCTCGCCGAGATCGCCGACTCCCCGAACGTCGACGGCGCGGTGATGACCGGCCCGGCCTTCACCGTCCACGCCGCGGCCCAGATCGACGACTTCTACAGCGCCGCCGACGACTCCAAGATCCGCCGCAAGGCCAACGCCCTGGACTACCTCGACGCCGCCGACGACGCCGGAGCCGGCATGACCGGCTACCAGTCCCTGATCTCCGGCACCTTCTACCGGCACGCCGCCCTCGACCGCGTCCAGCTGCGCGTCAACCTGATGGCCGGCGGCCTGAGCGCCGAGAAGGCGGACGAGGCCGCCGTGGCCGCCGAGCGCCAGTTCGTGGAGGCGTTCGTCGACGCCATGCCGGCCGCCAAGAAGAACACCACCGCCTCCACCGGCTCCCTGCCCAAGCTGGTCCTCGCCTTCGACGGCAAGCGCCCCTTCAACTACTCCGCCGTCTTCGAGGACCCCATCGACGAGCAAGCCGACGGTGGCGCCAGCCTCGCCGCCGCCACCAGGCTCCTGAAGCACCACCGGCTGGTCACCCGCAAGCGCTCCGACATCGCCGGCGGCCGCGTTCTCACCTACGACCTCGGCATCCAGGACCTCCTGGACGAACTCGCCGCCCAAGGCGCCCTCGCCGCGGCCGAGGCAGACACCGCCGAGGAGCTGACCGCCCCGTGACCCAGCCGTACGTGCTCCTGGCCCGGCTCGCCGGACCGCTCCAGGCCTGGGGACTGGTCGCCCGCTTCGACCGGCGCGACACCCACCTCAGGCCGACCAAGTCCGGCTTCATCGGCATGCTCGCGGCCGCGGCCGGCTACTCCCGCGAGGACGCGCTGGACCCGCTCGACCAACTCCGCTACGCCGTCCGCGCCGACCGCCCCGGCACCCCCGTCCGCGACTACCACACCGTCGGCGGCGGCCGGTACCCGCTGCGCCCGCGCGACCTGATCACCGACCACCGGCGCGCCCAGCAGGCCGCCACCGCCCTCGAAACGGCCACCGGCCCGGCGTTCGGCGCCATGACGGCCCGTGCCCTCACCGGCTGGTACGGGGTCCCCAAGGGGATCGCCCCCGACCCGGAGAGCGGGCCGCTGCTCGCCCGCAGGGTCGGCCGCGACCCGATGATCACCAGCCGCAGCTACCTGGCGGACGCCAAGTTCGTCGCCGCCGTCGAACACCCGGACCGGGACCTGCTGGAGGAACTGGCCACCGCCCTCGAACAGCCCCGACGCCTGCTCTGGCTCGGACGCAAGAACTGCCCGCCCGCGGGCGAGATCTCCGGCGGCGTCCACGCGGGGAGCCTCGAAGAGGTCCTCGCGGCCACCAGGCTGCTCACGGAGGACTGCGCGCCCCGCCCCTGGACGTGGATCGAGGTGCCCGCCGGAACCGACGGAGCCTCCTCGGTCACCGACCACCCCGTCAGCTTCCACACCGTGCACCGGTCCTACGCGCCCCGCTGGGAACAGCGCGTACGCATCGAACCCGGCGAGTCCATCGGATGGGACCACCTGCTGTGACCACTGCCTCCACCGCCACCGCCCGCTTCGTGGCCTGCCACAGCATCCTGCACCTCGACGCCACCCACGCCCTGGCACAGAAGGCGATCCTCGACCCGCACATCATGCACCGACTGGTGATGTCCGGCTTCTACGGGTGGACGGAACCGGGCGAGGCGGACCCGCGCGCCCAGATGGGCATCCTCAACACCTGGACGCTCGACCTCAGGACCAACAGCCTGGTCGTGATCGTGCAGTCGCGCGTGCAGCCCGACTGGTCCGCGATCCCGCGGGCGGCCCTGGCCGACAGGATCGCCCTCCTCCAGGTCGACACCACGGTCCGCACGGGTGCCGCGTTCGGCTTCCGGATCGTGGTGAACCCGACCCGGGACCGCCAGACCCGCGCCGGCGACGGCACCCTCGCCCGCAAGCGGCTCTCCGACACCACCCCCCGCCACGTCAAGGACTGGTTCGCCGCCCGACTCCAGCCCGCCGGAGCCGACCGCGTCGGCCCGGGCGGTGTCCGCCGCATCGGCGCCGACAGCGACCCGGACACCCTGGCGATCCGGATGCTCCCCAAACTCGGCCTGAGCGCCAAGCACCAGGGCGCCAAGATCGGCCGCGCCGAGATCAAGGGCGCCCTCACCGTCACCGACCCCGCCGCCTTCACCGACGCCCTCACCACCGGAGTGGGCCGCGCCCGCTCCTACAGCGCGGGCCTGCTCCTGATCCGGCCGACGGCGGGCGGATAGGGTGTCTCGCACCCCCGCGGGTTCCGGCCCGTGGGCGCATGACGCCGGTCAGACAGGCCGTCGTCTGGCTTGCTCCCCGGATATCCCGGGGAGCAGCCCGACAGCCTCCAGGCCTTGAGCCACATCATCGCTTCTTCCCCGCACCCGCGGGGGTCAGCCGGCGTGGTTCGGATTCGATTGCCGCCTGACTTCTCTCCCCGCAACGGGGGTCAGCCACAGACCTCGTCAGCGAGTGTGGCTCCGTGAGGCTCCTCCCCGCACCCGCGGGGGTCGGCCGTACGGCACCCGCTACGCACGCGCCAACGCCGCTGCCTCCCCGTACCCATGGGGGTCAGCCGACGTCGAGACCGGCGTAGAGCTTGTAGATCGGGCCTTCCCCGCACCCGCGGGGGTCAGCCATCGGTCGTGTTGAGGGTGACGTCGAGGCGGCGCTCCTCCCCGAACCCGCGGGGGTCGGCCGGCGTGCCGGGTCATCGACCCCATGGGCTCGGGATCCTCCCCGCACCCTCGGGGGTCAGCCGGTCACCCGTACGCGACTCGACCCCGGCGCCCCCTGCTCTCCGCACGCGCGGGGGGTCAACCGATCGGCGTCCACACGGCCGTCACCGACGGCTCCCGACCCCGCCGCCCGCGGGGTACCGACCCGCCGTCAGTCCTCCCCCGCCCGCCCCGCGAGGCGCTCCCGCTCCGCGGCCGCCCGCGGGTCGCCGTACCCGGCGAGCAGGGCGAGGGCCTCCGCCCGGTGCTGCCGGGCCGCCTGGGGGTCGTCGCCGGACACCGTTGCCGCGAGGGCGGCGAGGGCCAGGGCCTCGTGCCAGGGGTCGCCGAGGTCGCGGTGGGCGGTGGCGGCCCGGCGCAGGAAGGCGGCGGCCTCGGCGGGGCGGTCGAGGTGGCGGTAGGTCTCGCCGGCGCCGTGCCAGGCGAGGGCTTCGCGGCTACGGTCGCCGAGGCGGCGGTGGAGGACGGCGGCGCGCTGGTAGGAGTCGAGGGCTTCGGTGGGTTGGCCGTCGGCGCGTTGGGCGTCGCCGAGGGTGATGAGCCAGAAGCCTTCCAGGCGGTGGTCGCGGAGGTTCAGGGCGATGTCGAGGGCCGCGTGTGCCGAGGCGAGTGCGCCGGCCGGGTCGCCGTCGTCGCGCTGGATGTCGCTCAGCAGGCGCAGGGCGTTGCCCTCGCCGCGTTGGTTCTTCAGTGCGCGGTGGGCGGTGAGTGCCTGGCCGACGGCGGCCTCGGCCTCGGGGAGGCGGCCGGCGCGGTAGTGGGTGCTGGCGAGGTTGGAGAGTGTGGTGGCCTCCCAGTGCGCCTCGTTCGCCTGTCGGAAAGCCGCGAGCGCCTGCTCGAAGTGCCGTGCGGCGTCGTCCAGTTGCCTGCTGTGCAGGTGGACCAGCCCGAGCAGGTTGAGCGAGTGCGCCTCGTTGGGCCCGTCGCCGAGTTCGCGCCAGAGCGCCAGGGCTCTGCGGTGGTGCTCCAGGCTGTCGTCGAGGGCGTTGATCCTGGTGTGCCCCATGCCGAGGTCCGTCAGCAACAGGGCCTGAGCGGCGGTGTCGCCGAGGCGTTCGGCGGCACCCAGACCGAGCCGGCCTGCGGGGAGCCAGTCCGCGCCGGGGGCGGAGGGGGCCTGGGCGTTCCACAGGACGGCGGCCAGTTGCCAGGTCCGCCGGTCCTCGCCTGCGGCGCGGGCGGTGTGGACGGCTTGCAGGAGGTTGGCACGCTCGCGCTCGGCCCAGTCCACGGCGGCGTTGTAGTCGGCGAAGGCCGTCGGCTGGACTCCGTCGGGCGCGGGGTCGAGTGCCAACCGGTCTTCGGCGGGCCGCAGCCACTGCTGGGCGGCGTCGGCGGTGTGCAGGTACCAGTCGAGCACCCGGCGCAGTGCGGCCTGGCGCTGGGCGGGGGTTTCCTCCTGCTGGGCCTGGTCGGTGGCGTAGGCGCGCAGGAGGTCGTGGAACTGGTAGCGGTCGGGTGCGCTCTGTTCGACGAGGTGGGCGCCGACCAGGGAGTCGAGGAGCTGGCGGGTGCGACTGGGTGTGAGGCCGGCGAGGGCGGTCGCGGCGTGCAGTCCGAAGTCCGGGCCCGGATGGAGGCCGAGGAGGCGGAAGAGGCGTGCGACCTGTTCCGGCAGCGCCCGGTAGGACCAGGCGAAGACCGTACGGACGGCGTCGGCGTCCTCGTCCTCCCCGACACTGAGGGCGTCCCAGAGCGCTGATTCGTCGCGCAGGTCGCCGATCAGGTCGTCCAGACCCATGTGCGGCAGGCTGGCGGCGCGCTCGGCCGCGATCCGCAGGGCCAGCGGCAGTTGCGCGCAGAGACGGGCGAGTTCGGTGAGCTTCGCGGGGTCGTCCTGCGGCCGGTGCCCGGCGGTGACGGCGCGCAGCAGGGCGACGGCCTCGGGTTCGGGCAGGGTCCGCAGGGTGAGCCGGCGGGCGCCGTCGCGGACGGCGAGGCCGGACAGCCGGCTGCGGCTGGTGACCAGGACGAGGCTGCCGGTACTGCCGGGGAGGAGAGGACGCACCTGGTTCGCGCTGGCGGCGTTGTCGAGGACGACCAGGACGCGGCGTTCGGCGAGGAGGGAGCGGTAGAGGGCGGCGGCCGCGTCGGGGTCGTGCGGGACGGACCCGGCGTTGACGCCGAGGGACGTCAGGAAGCGGTGGAGCGCCTCGTGGGCGGTGACCGGCCGGCCCGGGTCGTAGCCGCGGAGGTTGACGTACAACTGGCCGTCGGGGAACCGGTGGCGGGCCTGGTGGGCCCAGTGCAGGGCGAGCGAGGTCTTGCCCGCGCCGGCGGTTCCGGCGATCACGACGACGGCCGGGTCGGACGGGTGCTGCTCCTCGCCGGTCAGGGCGTCGTCCAGCTGGTGGATTTCGTCGACGCGGTTGACGAAACCACGGACGTCCGCGGGCAGTTGGCGGGGTGTCGGAGCGGAGTCCGAACGCCCGGTCGCACGGTGGAAGTGGATGCCTCCGCTGACGTCCCTGGCCTGGACGACGTCGTGAGCGGAGGAACCGGACACCGCGGACCGCGTACTTCCGGCGCCGACGGCATTCCCATCGCGCTCGGCCGCCACTGTGCTCCCATTCCGTACGGGTGGGGGAAGAGGAGCCACTTCGCGATCGAAGTAGGCCCGGACGTCCTCGCCCGCGCGGTGGAGATCCGCGAGGTAGTCCTCCCAGCGGCGGACGAGACCGGGATCGGTGTACCTGACCGCGCCGGCCGGAATTCCCGTGTCCGAATAGCGCACCTGGTAGAGCGTACGGCCGCCGAGAACGACGATTTCCGGCAGCGGCCCGAATTCCTCGGAAGCGGCCAGTGCCGCGGCACGGACAATGCGGATCCGCTCGCCGCATTCGGCCCGGATCCGCAGCGAGTGCAGTTGCCACCACAGGTAGTCCGTCCACGGCCGCTCGACCACCCGCACCCGGTGGAAGAACGACTGCCGCGCCGCGTCCTCCCGCCCGATCGCGAGCAGCGCCTGGCGCCGGCCCTCCAGGAGCCGCAACGCCTCGGCCCAGTCACCCCGACGGGCGGCATCCCAGCTCGGACTGCCCTGCTCCTCGAAGTGCTGGCGGCGCTCCAGCTTCCACGAGTCCCGGCCGCGGACCAGCGCGTCCCGCTCACGGAAGTCGCGCTTGTAGTCGTCCCGGGCGAGCGACTCGCCCCACTCGGGCCGCAGCTCGGGAGCGTGCCGATCAGGCATCCGGGATGTCCGCTTTCGCCGTGCTCAGCATGAGGCCGGGAATGACGACGAGCCGCTCGTCCGCGCCCAGGACGACGCCCTCGGGGAGCCGGCCGCGATAGTTCTCCGTGAGGTCACGGCCGATCACCGCGACATCGCCGTTCGAGAGCTGCCAGATGTCCGGGCATTCGTCCTTCTCGTCGGACGATCCCAGTTCTTTGGCGGATTTCCCGAGGCGCTTCTGCAGCGAAGCGGAAGGATCGGCTTCCCATCGACGAGCCATGACTGCCCCCGTTGATATCGTTCTCGGCACGGAGCCGCGGTTTCTCCATCTTACACCTGATGACCAGTCAGGGGAATATTCAGTACATTCGCCATGTACTCCTAAATGATCACCATCGCGGCACAACGGCCATATTTGTGACAGTATTCGTGCGCCGGGGGGCGGCGACGGGGGCGCGCGGCGCGACTGAACTCGCGCGGGCGCGGAGACGGGTGACCCTGCGCTCGGTTCGTCGACGCGGCACCAAGCCCGGCGCCCCTGCGCCAGTTGCTGCTCACGCTCCGGCTACTGCTCTCTCAGTGCCGCGTGGGATGATTCACGCGCTCCTTGACATCTCGTCAGGCCACGGCGGCGGGGATGCTCGCACGGGGGGCGTCCGGCCGTGCAAAGAAATCGCAAACTCGCTTCATCGCCCCAGGTCACGAAGTCTCCTCCCCGCACCCGCGGGGGTCAGCCGACGTAACCGCTGTCGGCCGCGCAGATGGGACACGGTCCTCCCCGCACCTGCGGGGGTCAGCCGTACGAGCCGGCGGCCAAGAGCGTGGTAAAGGCCTCCTCCCCGCATCCCCGGGGGTTCGGCGCGCCCGACTCGCCGCCTTCCCAGGGGTTTCCACCGCGAGGGCGCGTGTCACCCGCTCCACGCCCGCCCGCCGTACGGCCTCAGCCAGTGCGCGTCCCGTCGAGGTACGCGAGGACGGCGAGCACCCGGCGGTTGTCGTCGTCGGAGGCGCCCAGGTTGAGCTTGGCGAAGATGCTGGACGTGTGCTTGCTGACCGCGCCCTCGCTGAAGTGCAGCCGCTGGGCGATCGCCGCGTTGGAGCGGCCCTCGGCCATCATCGCGAGGACATCGCGTTCCCTCGGGGTCAGCAGGGCGAGCGGCTGGTCGTAGGCGTTGCGGGCGAGCAGCCGGGAGATGACCTGGGGGTCCATCACCGTGCCGCCCGCCGCGACGGTGTGGACGGCGTCGACGAACTGGTCGGCCTTGGAGACCCGGTCCTTGAGGAGGTAGCCGACACCGCCGGCGCCGTCGGCGATCAGCTCCCGGGCGTAGAGCTGTTCGACGTGCTGGGAGAGGACGAGGACGGGCAGGCCCGGCCGTTCACGGCGAGCAGCGAGTGCGGCCTGGAGGCCCTCGTCGGAGTAGGTGGGTGGCAGGCGGACGTCGACCACCGCGATGTCGGGGCGGTGGTCGGCGAGTGCGGCGGCCAGTTCGGGGCCGCTCTCCACCGCGGCGACGATCTCGTGCCCGTGGGCGCTCAGCAGCAGGGAGAGGCCGTCCCTCAGCAGGACGAGGTCCTCGGCGAGGACAACACGCACGGTAGCTCCATGATCAGCCTGGTCGGACCCCCCGGGGGGCTGGTCAGCGTGAGCGTACCGTCGAACACCGCCAGTCTGCGCCGGATGCCCCGCAGGCCGCTGCCCAGGCCGGGGTCGGCGCCGCCGCGGCCGTCGTCGGTGACCTCGGCGCGCAGCAGTCCCGCGGTGTGGGAGAGGTGCACCGTGGCGTGCCGGGCGTCGCCGTGCTTGACGGCGTTGGTGAGCGCCTCGCTGACGGCGAAGTAGACCGCCGACTCCACCGGCGCCTCGGCCCGTCCGGGCAGTTCGGTCCGCACCTCGACCTTCAGCGGGACGTCCAGCGCCAGCGCCCGCACGCCCTCCGCGAGACCGCGTTCGGCGAGCACCGGCGGGTGGATGCCGCGCACCAGGTCGCGGAGTTCCTGGAGCGCCTGGGTGACGTTCTCCTGGGTGTCCGTCACCACCCGCTTGGCCTGTTCCGGGTCGCGGTCGATCAGCGCCGCGACCGCGCCCAGGCGCAGGCTCACCGCGACCAGCCTGGCCTGCGCGCCGTCGTGCAAGTCCCTTTCGATCCGGCGCAGTTCGGCAGCCTGGGCCTCGGTGGCGTCCAGCCGGATCTCGGTGAGCTGCTCGACCCGCCGGGCGAGCCGGGAGCGCTCGGTGGGGCCGAGCAGACTGCGGGTCCAGCGGCCGTGCAGGCGCAGTGCGGGCCGGGCGAGGGCGAGGCCCCCGGCGATCGGTACGGGGCCGAGCAGACCGAGGAGCAGGGCGGACAGGCCGCCGAACGGCAGGTCATACGGCAGAGGCGCCTGGACGATTCCGTACAGGCCGGCGCCGGCCAGCAGCACGGGTCCGGCCGCGATGCCGCCGCCGACCAGCGGGTCGGTGATCAGCCAGAGGGCGTCACGCCAGGTCGCCGGGTCGTTCCAGAGCCAGCGGACGTCAAGGGACATACCCGCGAACCAGCGGTTCCTGTGGTAGTCGTGGCCGGTCCAGTACCAGCCGTGCAGGGTGCGCTCCAGGGCCGGACGCGGCCGGTACGGCGGTGGTACCGGCACCTGCGACCAGTGGCCGGCCGCCCAGCGGCCGGCGACGGCGACGGCGCGGACCCGCCTGATGACCGCCGGGAACAGCGGGAACATCCCGAGGCAGCCCCAGAGCAGGAAGGACAGCAGGAAGGCCGTCGCGAGCACCACGCCGACGGGTATCAGCAGCGTCAGGACGGCGAGCCGCCCGAGGGCTTGTGCGGCGGCGCGCAACTCCTGTGCGGCGCCGTGTGGTTCTCTGACGACAGGAGTCGTCTGCGGGCTGCTCACGGGGCCTCCGATCGGGCACGGCGCGGACCGCTCATGATCGCAGCCCCCTGCCTCGGCCCTGACTGCGGGAGCACATGATCAACCTTAGGAGCGGGCGGGGCGGCGGAAGAGTCCGGCTGCACCCCCGGCAGGGGTTGGCCTGGGCCCGCCTTCACACTTGTCTGCGGGCCGCACAGCGGTGGCGGCGGACGCCCGTGGCGGGCAAGCACATGGGATGATTCGCGGGCTCTTTGACATCTCGACAGTTCATCTACAGTGGAGAGGCGTTCGGGCAGGGACGCACTTGACGATGCAAAGAAACAGCAAGGTCGCCGCATCGCCCCAGGCCACAAAGTCTCCTCCCCGCGCCCGCGGGGGTCAGCCGTACGACATCACCCTCGCCGCATCCGACGTCCTCTCCTCCCCGCGCCCGCGGGGGTCAGCCGATCAAGGACACCCTGGGTAATCCGATTTGGAATTCTTCCCCGCACCCGTGGGGGTCAGCCGGCGGCCTGGTTGGTCGCCCACAGTTCCTTGAGCTCCTCCCCGCACCCCGCAGGGGTCAGCCGTCGGCCGACACCGTCCGCACCATGCGATGCGGCAGCATCAAGGCCGTCGGCCGCTCCGCGCCCAGACTGCACCACCGTTCACCCGGCCCGACGACGCCGGTCACCGCACCACCGGGATCGCTCCCGAGCGCCAGTCCGTCAGCCGCTTGCGGATGCTCGGCACCATCGGCAGTTCGTCCGTCTCGGCCGGGACGAACCACGCCACGTCGTGGGACTCGTCGGACACCCGCAGCTCCCCTCCGATCGGGCGTCCGAGGAGGCAGACGGAGAACTCCTGCCGGACCTCGCCGTCGTCGTACGCAAGGACGTGCCCGGGGTTGGTGTAGGTGCCGACGATCCCGGTGATCTCGATGTCGAGGCCGGTCTCCTCGCGGGTCTCGCGGATGCCGCACGCGGCGATGGACTCGCCGATGTCCATCGTGCCGCCGGGAAGGGCCCACATGCCGTTGTCCGTCCGGCGCTGGAGCAGGATGCGGCCCGCGTCGTCGGTCACCACGACGGAGGCGGCCGGAACCAGGCTGTTCACCTTCGGGGCGTTCGGGCCGTCCTCGTAGTCACGCCTGGGCATGCTCCACCTCCGGAATCGTCCATGCCGGTCTCAAGTCCGCGCAGGCCCATGAGACAACGAGGAGTTCACCGGCCGCGGCAGAACCTGCTGCGGCCAGTCGAGAAGCTCCCCCGCAGCGTCAGCCGTCCACCACCGTCCAGCCCCACGCACGTGCCCGCGCCGCGACGGCGTCGAAGTCCACGGTGTCCGCCAGCGCGGAGACCGTACGGCGGTCGAGCGGGGCGCCCTTCAGGACCGACTCCACCGCCTCCCTGTCGACGGACCGCTCGTGGTACTCCTCCGCGTAGTCGATGAACGCCTGCGCGGCGTCGGCACCGGTGAGGACCTCGAAGAGCCAGTCGGCACCGTCCGTGTCACCGTCGGTGAAGTCGACCGGTCCGCACTGCCAGCCGCTGGATCCGGTCTCGTACCAGGCGCACACGGTCGCGTCGAAGAACCCGTCGAACTCGAACTCGGGCGCCTGGGCGTATTGCGCGAGCGACGCCGGCAGGCCGTCAAGCAGTCCTGGCCAGTGCGCGCGGACCTCCTCCCGCCACGGCGAGGACATGGTGCACACCCAACCGCATGCCACTGACACTCGGCCGAACCGGCCCGCAGGAGGTCATGCGGACTCGAACTTGACCATCGCATCGCCGGCAGCGGCGGCCACGGCGTAGAGGTCCTTCAGCGCGCGCAGGTCGGCGGTCAGGTGGCCGGCCCATTCCTCGGACCACGGAGTCGCGAATCCGAGGTCGGCGACCTTCTCCGCCAGCGCGGCGCCCACGGTGCTCACCAGGTCGTCGACGCCGACCCGCTCCAGGAAGGCCGACGCCGCCCGGACCTCGTCGGGCCGGAGCACCCGGATCGTCGTCTCCTCATCGGCGATCACCCGCTCCTCCCCGGCGAACACCGGCAGTTGGGCGGTTCTCAGGTCCGGCCCCGCGCCGCCGACCGCCTCCATCAGGGCGACGTGCATCAGGTATCCGTTGCTCTCCACCGCCAGCACGGTGCCCGCCTGATGCTGCGGTCCGAACTCGCTGTCGAACCAATCCGGCACCAGGTCGAAGAGCTCCCCCGGCGACAGCTCGTCCAGCAGTCCTCCGTCCACCCGCCGCCAGAAGAAGTCCACGCTCATGTACCGCACCCGCCCTGTTCGTTCCGCCGGGACGTCCTTCGACGTCCACTTCGCCGTCAGGCTAGACGGGACCACCGACAGACCGGTCGGGCACGATGGAAGACTGGGTCGCATGGATGGAGCACCCAGGAGCCCGGAGCTGGAGGTGTTCCTGGCATCGCTGAGCATCGGCCGGCCACTCTCCGGCACCGTCGCGGCGATCGAACGGTACGGCGTGTTCGTGGCGCTGGACGACGGCCCCGACCACCCGCTCTTCCCCGGCGTGGGGTTCATCACGGTCCCCGAACTGTCGTGGCGGCGCATCGAGGCGGCGTCCGACGTCGTACGGGTCGGGCAGCGCGTCACGTGCGAGTTCCTCCAGGCCGACACCTGGAACCTGGAGGCCAGACTCTCCCTGCGGGCGCTGCGACCGGACCCGTTCCAGGCGTTCGCCGACCGCAGCCCGGTCGGTCAACGGCTGCGGGGGCGGGTCACCGGGGTGGTCCCGTTCGGCGTGTTCGTCCAAGTCACCGACGGCGTCGAAGGGCTGGTGCGGCTACGGAATCTCGCGCCCGCCGAAGGGGAGCCGCCGGGTGCGGTCCGGATCGGTGACGAACTCCAGCTCCTCGTCGCCGAATTGGACCGGGAGCAGCGCCGGCTCCTGCTGTCCCCGGCCGAACCCGAAACGCGCGGACGGGTGAACTCAGGCCCACGGCGGGCCGCCCCGCCCGTCCGCCCACAGAGCGAGCGCTCGCCGGTCGACGGTACGGATGCCGACCTGCGTGCAGAAGGCGGCGGCGGCCTTGGTGAACGAGCTGGTCGTCACCACGGCGGCCAGGTCGCAGTGGTGCACGTCGCGGTAGGTGCCGTTGACCTTCTGGACGTCGTGGGAGCCGACGAAGGTCTTCGGCCCGTACCGCTTGGCCTGGATGAGGAGCCGCTGCCCGGTGGGAGTGACGGCCAGGACATCCGCCGCGAGGTCTCCGGCGCCGCCGACCACCGTCACCTTCGTGCAGCCGTCCCGACGGCACAGGTCGGCCAACGCGTGCTCGAAGGCCTTGGGGGTCATCTCCAGGAACGGCCCGATGTGCCGCAGTTGGGCGGTCCGCGCCTCCAGCTCCCGTCGGCCGGTCCGCGCTCGCGAGCGCAGCACGACGAGGCCTGCCACCGCTCCGATGGCGATCAACGCGGCGACCAGCACCAGGTGTTGAGCCAACCAACGGACTATCGTCACGGCCAGGGCGACCACGACCAGCGCGGCGATACCCAACGGCAGGGGGTTGGCCTTCGCCTTCCGTACGACCCGACGAACGGTGGTCGCACGGCGCCGCCGCCGGACAGGCCTACGGGTCACGGCACTCCCCCTCACGACGCCATTGTTCGTGCGAGCCTAGAAGCCGCCGCTTCCGGTGCGCCTGCGATCCATCGAACTCCACTTGCCTCGCAGCCGAGTTGACCGGATCCCGGCGACCGACGGCCGAACCTGGCACCTGGGCGCCCACGGGCCCTGCCCAGCGAACGGACGGAAGCCCACAGACACGCGCCCAGGGTGGCCGGCCAGCATTCGCCTCTGATCCTTCCACAGGGCCGCACGGGTGCCGGGTCCACCAGCCTCAGGTAGGACACGGTGCGACACCTTCGACGGATGCCCGGACGGGAACCCCACCGGCAGGCTCACTTCAGGGGCAGCGACAAGCGCCTGCTCCCGAAGGGAAATCCATGTCAGACGTGACGACACATTCGCGCCCCGCGGGACTCGGCATCCGCTCGGCGGCCGCGCTCCTGACCGCCGCCGCCCTGCTCGGTACCGGCGCATCCGCGAGCTTCGCCGCATCCCCCGCCCGGCCGACGGGCGGACGCCAGGAACTCCGCTTGGAAACCGCCGGGGTTGCTGCGCTGCGCACCACACTGCAGGGCATCGTCGACGCCGGCTCCTCGGCAGCCGTCGGCGAGGTCCGCCAGGACGGGCGGACCATCTTGCGCGGGCGGGCCGGCGTCGCCGACCTGGGCACCGGCGCGCCGGTGCCCGCTCAGGCCCGGTTCAGGATCGGCAGCGTCACCAAGACCTTCGTCGCCACCGTCGTACTCCAACTCACCGGTGAGCGGCGCATCGGCCTGGACGACCCGATCGAACGCCACCTGCCCGGCGCGGTACCGAACGGCGCGACCATCACCATCCGCCAACTGCTCAACCACACCAGCGGGTTGTACAACTACACCGATGCACCGGGCCTCGATCCTCAGGACGAAGCCCAGTACCGCAGCTGGCTGGCAGGACCGCGCTGGCGCACCTACCAGCCGGCCGAACTGCTCGCGCTCGCCAACGGCAACGCCCCCTACTTCCCGCCAGGGCAGGGATGGCACTACTCCAACACCAACTACCTGCTCGCCGGCCTGCTCATCGAGCGGGTCACCGGCCACTCCTGGCAGCAGGAGGTCGACCGGCGGATCATCCGGCCGCTGGGACTGCACGACACCAGCATGCCCGGGCTCTCGCCGCGACTGCCCGGCCCGCACGCCCACGGCTACGTGAAGCTCTCGACCGGGCCGGTGGACATCACCGAACTCAACCCGTCCGTCCTGGGCGCCGCCGGGCAGGGCATATCCAGCGCGGACGACCTCAACCGGTTCACCGCCGCCCTGTTGGGCGGCCGGCTGCTGACGCCCGCCCAACTCGCCGAGATGACCCGGACGGTGGACGCGGGGCCCGGGCGCGGATACGGACTGGGGCTGGCTCGGTTCGACACGCCGTGCGGAGTGCTCTGGGGCCACAGCGGAGACCTCCCCGGCTACTCGACGATGGTGGCCGGCACGGCCGACGGCCGACGCCAACTCGTGCTCTCGCACAACCCGTACGACGCCTCCGACCCGCGCGGCGCCAAGACCGCCGTCGCCGCCTTCCTCACCACAGCCGGGTGCGGCGCCGACCCCGCACACTGAGCCGCCGTAGAGGAGCCCGGCAAGGGCGTTCATCTGATGAACCGCTTTGCCGCCAGCGGCGCGCCCCTGCTGGTGAGGTGCAGGCAGGGAGAAGGCTGGGACGAACAGCGGCACGTCGTCGACGAGCGGCTGACCCCCGCGGGTGCGGGGAGGAGGCCTTCCGACCTGCGGCACAGCGCGGCCTTTGCCATTTCTTGACTATGCTGTGGCGCCCCGTCAGTAGCAGCTTCGAATGGCGTCAAGGAGCCCGCACATCGTGCCATGCCCGCAGCAGCGCGCGACACCCCCCGGCCCCGGCCCGCGCACCATCATCCGCACGGCTTGCCGGGCGACCGCGCCGCGATGACGAGTCCTCCGTCACCCTCACCTCACCACCGGAAGGCCCCACCCATGTCCCGTCTCACCTGGCTGTCGCAGGCCGCGGCAACCGTGCTGCTGACCCTGGAGACGGTGGCGGTGGTGCTGTTCTTCTGCATCGCGGTGCCGCTGTTCTACAACGGCGTCGGCTTCGAGGACGAGTTGGCCCCGCGGTCGAAGGCGGTGCCGTACGTGTTCGCGAGCGCGGGGCTGGTGATGGCCGGGCTCAACGGGTGGGCGGTACGGGCGGTTTGGCGGCTGCCGGCCGACCGGGGCAGGCGCGTGCTGGTGCCGGCGGCCGGGGCGCAGGCGGCCCTGCTGGGGTATGCGGCGCTGAGTGGCGAGCACCTGTTCACGGCGTTCGCGCTGTCGGTGCTGCTGACCCTCGGAACGGCCGCCTGGTCCTCGCGCCAAGGCGAAGCTCGCTGAGCACGTCCGGTTCCCCACCCCTCGACAGTCTCCGGCGGCGGCCCGACAGCCACCGCCGGAACGCCCCTTCCCTTACGACTCCTCACCCCCCGCCAGGCGCCGGACGACCGTGTCGAGGTCCGTGCCCAGCCGCTGGGCGGCCCTGACCAGCAGGCCGATCGCGGTGTGCGGGGTGACGCCGAAGCGCTCGACGGTGATGCCGATGGCCAGGCCGGTGGCGTGCCGGCGGTCGAGCAGGTCGGCGGCCGCCCGGGAGAGTGCGAAGCGGTCGAGGGCGACGGACGCCTGGAGGGCGAGCACCTCCACCAGTCCGAGGGCCGGTGTGCCGGGATCGGCCGGCGTCCGCAGGTACGCGCTGAAGGCGGTGCACCCGTGCGGGTGGGTGCGCAGGTGGGCGCTGGCCACGGCCCGTACGCCGCAGCGCCGGGCCCGGTCTGCGAAGCGGCCGGGACGGCCCGGGTCCAGCTTGACCACGACCTGCCCCTCGCCCTGGCGGCGGATCCGGGACAGCGGACCAGCGCCCGCCTCGCCCTGTTCGCGTTCGAGGGCCATCAGGTACGACGAGGTGGCCGCGAAGGTCTCGACGGAGCCGTCGTCGTGCCAGGTGCTCACGGCGGCGCCCACGCAGTCCGGGACGGTGACGCGGGTCAGCTGAACGATGTCGTGCAGTGTCGAGAAGGGCCCGGGGCGGCCCTGTTCACGGGCCGCGAGGTCGCCGAGTTCGGCGAGCAGGTTCTCGCGGGCGCGGTCCGGGACCGGGGTCCCGGCCGCCGCCCCGCCGTCACCTGCGGCTGCCTGACGGTCCAGCAGCACGCGGGCCCGGGCGACCGCGCGGGCCGCGTCGGCCTCCCCCGTGTAGATGCCGATCGTGTAGCAGACGTCGCGCAACCGTTGCCGGGCTTCCGGTGAGCGCGACGGGGACAGGGCCTCGTACTCCGCGACCAGCCGGCCGAGGGCCGCGACATCCACCATGGGCATGAACACCTCCGTGTGTTTACGGACAGTATGCGCCGATCACACAGTGGAACCATGCCGCGAGGGCGGGGGCCCGGACCCACCCGGGACGCACCACGGGCACCGCGGACAGCACGGACGGTACGGACAACACCCTCACCCCCCGTCCCCCCGCCCGTCGGCGCAGGCGCGGAGCACCGTGGCGGCGATCGCCAGCGCCAGGGCCCAGCAGCCCGCGAGGCCCCAGAGGAACGGTGCCTTCGACGTCCCCAGACCGGCCGCCAGCAGGCCCAGCGACAGCAGGGCGAGCCCGAGGACGGTGCGCGGCCGCACGCCGCGCACCAGGTCCCAGGCCCGGCCGCGCAGACCGAGCCCGACGCCGCGCAGCCCCGGGCCCGGACGGGGCCCCAGCCGCCGCCCCGGAGCCCAACCGTGCACCCGCGCCCGCTCGGTTCCACCGGTTCCGCGCGGCTCCGCCTGCTCGCGTCCGTCCATGCTGTCCGCCTCCTCGCTGCGCCGCCCCCGTGGTCCGCCGCGGCGATTACCCCGGATCCGCGATCGCTAACGCCCCTGATGCGGACACAGCCTGACGGCCGGCGGGCAGCCGGGCCGTCCGGGCCGGGGCAGCCGAGGCGGACGGACGGGAGCGCTTTCCGGCCCGGACGCGATGGCCTTCGGACTCGACACGGCACCCACCCGATCTGTGAGCGGCCTGACCTGCGACGGGCCCGGCCTGTGACCGGCCGGCCCGACCGTCTCAGCCGGACACCGCAGGCTCAGCCTGGCACCCAGGACACCCAGGACACCCGGGACACCCGGGCCGCCGGGGCTCGTCGGCCCAGCCGGGGGCGTCCCGGTCCTCCAGTTGCTCGCGGAGCCAGGCCAGGGTGGCGCTGAGCAGCCGGGAGACGTGCATCTGGGA
>NZ_JBVJRP010000018.1:0-189221 GCF_055607525.1 Kitasatospora sp. NPDC036993
CCCGGCTACGCCGGGTAACCACGGGCCTTCGGCCCGGGTTGCTTGCGCCTTCGGCGCTGCGCGGCGCCTTTGGCGCCGGTACTGCCCCGGCCTTCGGCCGGGGGCCTCGGGCTTCGCCCGAGGCTGCCCGCGCTGCGCGCGGGCAGCGGGCCGGCTGCGCCGGCCGGATCGGGCTGCGCCCGATCGGTGGGGTGGCGGGCACTGCGCGCCCTGGGGTTGCGGTGGGTCAACTCCTTGCTTTGCTCTGGAGTTGGGTGGGTGTCAGGGTGGGGCCTTCGGCCCTTGGTGGGGTTGGGGTGGGTGCCGGGCTTCGCCCGGGTTGGCTGGGGTGGTGGGGGTGCTTCGCGCCTTGGGTGGGTGGTTGGGTGATGGGTCGTCATGAGGTGGGGTCACTCGTTGGGGTGGTGAAGGGGCGGGCTTCGCCCGTTCTCATGCATCAAAGATAGCTGCCCGCTAGACTCTGGCTTAGCGGCACAGCTCCGGGAGGCTCCTCGCCGCAGTGTCGGGTGGGATCAGCGGCGTGATGAATATCGGCGGCGGAATCGTGAGGCGGAGGAAGAATGAATGCTGTGGAGCAGTCGGTGAATTCGCTGAGCTTCGAGGACCGTTTCGGGGTGCGGGAGGAGATCCACCGCGAGATCGAGGGGCTGGACAGGGGGCGGATCCGCGAGCCTCTGCTCACCGTCGCTCCGGCCGGCGGGGAGGGGCGGCTGGGGTCCATCACCCGGGAGGAGCGGCTGGCCGCGGTGCGCCGCAACGAGCTGCGGCGCACCTGCGACCTGATGGAGAGCGAGAGGTGGGACTCCTACCGCCGCGAGCCTGACCCCCAGGTGCTCCGCTGGCACGAGGCGCTGCGGGAGCGGGAGGACCGGCAGCGGGAGCGGGTGAGGTGCCTGCGCCCGGCGGTCCAGGACGCTGCCCCGTCCAGGCTGCCGCTGTGCCTGACCGATCTCCCGGCCGATCGCTTGGGGGCGCAGGCACTCGACCGGCTGGTGGAGCAGGCGGCCGAGTCCTACGGGATCGCCCAGCACTACCACCCCGACGAGCCCGAGGAGGCAATGCGCCACAGCCTGGGCGCAGCCGCCGAGGCCTGGTGGCGGCGGCCCTGCACCGCCTGGCCGACGACCCTGTCCTGGGCCTGACGTCCGGTCAGCGGCTCTACCTGGACGGCCTGGTCGTCGACCTCGACCTGGAGACCGCCGAGTGCGAGCGGTGCACTCCAGAACGAGGACCCCGGCGAGGACTAACCACGCCGTGAAAATGGCGCAGCCAATCGCCGTAAACCCTCCGAACACGTCGCCTGAATTCCAGGAAAGGGAAATCTGAATCATGATGAAAAAGCTTCGCCCTAATCAGGAAGAGGCATGCGATGTGGCAGTACGACTTCTGACGCCTCCGGCGTCGGGTCTGCTGCCAGCGGAGGGGCTGCGGTGCCAGATCCGCGCGGCGACGGGCTCGGGGAAGTCGCTCACGGCCGTGCACGTTGCCGGGCGGCTGCGCTCGGAGCGGACACTGGTGCTGGTACCGTCCCTGCCGCTGCTGGAGCAGACGGTGGGGGTCTGGAAGCGTGAGGGGCACGGCGGTCGGATGGTGGGGCTCTGCTCGCTCAAGGGCAGCGAGCAGCCCGGGATCCCGTGCACCACCGATCCGGCCGAGCTGATCCGCTGGACGGCCGGCCCCGAACGGGTCACCGTGTTCGCCACCTACGCGAGCCTGGGCCTGGGGCACCTGGAGAAGGCGCACCAGGCCGGGCTGCCTGCCTTCTCGCTCGCGGTGGTCGACGAGGCGCACCGGGTCAGTGGTCAGGCTGGGAAGCCGTGGGCGGCGATCCTGGACAACACGAGGATCGCCTGTGACAGGCGGTTGTTCATGACGGCCACCCCGCGACTGTGGGCGGTCAAGGAGCGGGACCAGGAGCGGGCGGCGGCCGGGATGGAGTCGGCCGAGCTGATCGCGAGCATGGACGACGAGAGCCTGTCCGGCTTCGGGCCGATCGCCCACGACTACCCGCTCGGGCAGGCGATCTCGGACGGGGTGATCGCGCCGTACCGGATCGTCTGCGTCGACGTCTCCGACCCCACTCTCCAGGGCCTGGAGCAGCGCGGTGCGAACGAGATGTCGGTGGAGTACCGGGGCGCCCGTCTGGCGGCCCTGCAGACCGCTGTGCTGACCGCCGCCGCCGAGTGGGACCTCGCGCGGGTCCTGTCGTTCCACCACATGGTGGCGGAGGCGCGGGCGCTCAGCACCGGGCTGCCCGAGGTGGCGAAGGTGTTGTGGGAGCAGGACCCGGCGCTGCACCCTGCGCCGGAGCTTGTCGGCACGAGCTGGCTGGAGTCCGAGCACACCGTCGCCGAGCGCCGGGCCACGCTGGGCGCGTTTTCCTCGCTGCTCGCCGACGACGGGCTGCGGCTGCAGCGCTACGTGCTCTCCTCGGTCAAGGTCTTGAGCGAGGGGGTGGACACCTTCGACTGCGACAGCGTGTTCTTCGCCGACGTGCGCGGCTCCATGGTCGACCTGGTCCAGGCCGTCGGCCGGGCCCTGCGCATGGCGCCGGGCAGCGGGAAGATCGCCACCATCGTCGTCCCGGTCATCCTCGGGCCCGAGGAGAGCGGGGAGCAGCTGCTGTCGTCGAGGGCGTTCGACGGGCTGGCGAAGCTGCTGATGGCGCTGCGCTCGCACGACGCGGCCGCCGTCGAGCGCCTGGCCCTGCCGCAGTCCGAGACCCGGCCCCCCAGGGAGCCCAGGCACGCCGGCGACCCGGACGAGCGGCGCTCCGGCCCCGCCGAGGAGCAACTGCTCCAGTTCTCCACCCAGCGCGACCCCGCGGTCATCGCCGCGTTCGTCCGCACCCGGGTCCTGGAACCGGAGCGGGAGGAGTTCCGGCGCGGCCTGGAGGAGTTACTCGCCTACAAGACGGCCTTCGGGGACGTGAAGGTGCCCTACGCCCACCAGGCGCCGTCCGGGCACCGGCTCGGCTCCTGGGTGGCCGACCAACGCCGCTACAAGGCCGCCGGCGTCCTTGACGCCGAGCGCGTCAAGGAGCTGGACGGCCTCGGCATGGTCTGGTCGGCGTTCGACTCCGCCTTCACCGACAACCTGGTCGCGATCGCTGGCTACGCCGCCGAGCACGGCCACGCCTGCCCGCCCGCGGACGCGGTGTGGGGCGGGCGGCCGGTCGGGACCATCATGAAGAACCTGCGCACCGCCCAACGCCGCACCGAGGCCCTGGAGCGCCGTACGGAGGCCGGTGAGACCGGGCTGGACCGGACCGGTGCGCTGACCGCCGAAAGGAAGGCCGCCCTCGACGAGATCGACCCGGGGTGGTGCCCGTCCTGGCCGGTGGATTGGCGGCGGTGCTTCATCCTCGCCCGCCGCCACCTCCAGAACGGCGGAACCCTGACCGGCGCCGAGCCGGGCAGCATCGTCGTCCAGGGCGAAGACCTCACCGGATGGGCCCGCGCCCAGCAGGCCAGCTGGGACAAGCTCGTCCCCGCCCAGCAGTGGGCCCTCGAGCACGTCCTCGGACTCGAACCCCTCGCCGCCGAGCAGAAGCCGGCCCCGAAGGTGAGCCACGCGGACAAGGAGCAGCGCAACCTCGCGGCCGCCGTCCAGTTCCGGGAGCGGGAGGGGCACCTGAACGTCCCGCGCAAGCACAAGGAGACGCTGCTGCTGGCCGACGGCACCAGCGCCGAGGTCAGCTTGGGCCTGTTCATCGCCAACAGCCGCAACCGCCGCGCCGACATCCCCACCGCCCGCGCCGCCCGCCTCACCGAACTCGGCATCCGCTGGCAATAGGAGGGGCGGTGACTGTACTGGGGCCAGCACAGAGGATGCGGTTCCTCGATGGGCGGTAGGAGAGAGTCGCCGGTGCACGGTCTTGGACCGGGCCCCGGTGTGTTCCGGTTCGCTCCCCTGCAGGGGGAGATAACGCCGTCGTTCCTTTCGAGGATCGCGGACTGCTACCGGGTAGGCGCCGTAGACGTTCTGGCGGCGCTGGTCGAGGTCGATGGTCGCCTGAACCTGGTCGGCAGGGCGCGGCCGGACAGCGAAGTGCGTCTCAACGGCGACGCGCGGGGCACGGCTGGCGGCGTTGAGCGGCGTCCCGCAGGAGCGCGGCTGCTGCGGGCGCTGCCGGCCTAGATCCAGTACGAGCACGGCCACTGGTACACGGGGCAGGCAGGGCTGCTCCACCACGGAGTGGAGAAGGTCTCGGCACAGGATCCGGCGTGCCCTGGCTGCACGGCGGCCCGTACAGGGAACAGGACTTCCGTACGCGTGTATCTGGCACCCCACCAGCGTGTCCGCGAACGTCACCGGTTCTGGTTGATGTCGGTGCCCGGAACCGGCGGCCGACTTGTGGACCGGCCTTTCGGATCGCCGCCACACGATCAGTAATCTCATCCCATGACCGCTGACGAGTCTTCAACGGCGCTGGATCGGTTCGTATATCGGCTGGGCGAAGACCAGCCGCTGACCAACGACCAGTGCTTCCTATGCGGCGTGCCGCTCTCACCTGCGAGCCGCACCGACGAGCACGTCTTCCCGCAGTGGCTCCTGCGGCGCTTCGATCTCTGGAACACAAAGATCAATCTGCTCAACGGCACGACCCTTCCCTACTCCCAGCTCAAGATCCCGTGCTGCGGCAGCTGCAACAACGAACACCTGTCCCGCATCGAGATGGAAGTAGGCCGCGCCTTTGACGCAGGCCCTGACGCGGTCGCGCACTCGACCGGACAACCCTGTTCCTATGGATGGGCAAGATCTACTACGGGCTGATGTTCCGCGAGATGTCACTCCTCTGGGATCGACGAGACCCCGCTGGCGGGACCATCATCGACCCAGAATTTCTGGCATCGTTCCGGATGCACCACCTGTTGCTCCAAGCCGCTCGAGGCGTAGTCCGATGGAACAACAAGCAGCGCCCAGCCTCCACATTCGTCTTCCGCGCGATGGAGCCGACAGAACGCCGGAACCGCTTCGACTACGTGGACATCATCAACATCCCGTTCTTCGCGATACGCATCGGACGAACCGTCGTGGTCTCAGCCATGCAGGATTGGGGAGCGCTGGCAGAGGCAGTCGAACTGCCCGGTCTGGAAGCTGCCAAGCACCTCGACCTGCACCCCCAACAGTTCCGCGAAGTAGCAGCTCTGACCGCCTACACCACCAGCCTGTTCAACCGCACCCCCAAACACCTCCTCCACGCAACCGAAGACCACGTCGAGGTAGTGACCCTGCCGATAGCCGGCCTGTCAGCCAAACCCGTCTTCGACGACTTCGCTCCTACCGACTACGCTCAGGTCCTCGCGTGGCTACTCGGGCACCCAGTCGAGAAGATCTGCAACGGGCAGAAGCTCCTGACTCTTCTCCAAGACGGCCAGGGCAACCCGTACCGCATGCCGATAACCGCCGACGAGTCGGCGACCTTCGACATGACGACCTGACAACAACACAGCCAGGCTCCCGTCAGCTCCTCGCCTTTGGAGCTACAGCTAAAACTACCGATCCCGCGCTGCCAGCCTCACCGAACTCGGGATGCGCTGGGTAGGCCCGGCAGTTCGGGGGTGCAACACTCCCGCCGCCAGACGGGCGGGACGCCGCCCGGAGAGACGAAGGCCCAGGTCAGGGGTGTAATGCGAAATCTCGCGTTGCAGCCCTGTGTTGCATCAGCCGACAGCACTTGGGGAGGCTGCGGGCCCGTGGAGGTTGGGGGGGTGCGCGTTCGCGGTCAGTTGGTGGAGACGGGCTCCGGCGTGGACTGTTGCTGGGGCAGAGGCAGGTTGTCGGATCCGGACTGCGCGGTCCAGGCCGCGAGCCAAGCACGGAGTTCCTCTTTGGTGTAGTGGTGCGTTCCCGTCTTGTCGTGCACGCCTGCAGGGAAGGAGATGCCCCGCTGGTGCGAGCGGGAACGGTATGTCCTGATGGTGCTCGCCTTCCAGGGCAGCAGGCCCTGCTTCCACGTCTGCTGGAGGGTGTACCTCTCGAGGCCGTCCGGCCAGCACTGCTCACCGGGAGGTTCCGGAGCGGGCCGGACCGGCGGGACGACCGGACTCGGGCCGCAGACGTGGGAACGCTTCTGGTCCAGCAGGGGCTGGAGCCCTGCCCGGGCCAGGGGGACGCGCCCGGCACCCCTGCCGCGGCGGCCTGGGCAATCAGCTCCACCACATGAGCGTCGGTCAGACGCACCCCGGTGCGGGTACGCTCCAACCAGTCCATGACCTGGCGCAGCGTGGCGGGGTCGAGGGTGCGGGTGAGGTCGCGGACGGCCTGGTGGTCGTTGTCGGTCAGCGCGTGGAGGGCCAGCGCGTTCCAGGGCGTCGGCAGCGGTGGCGTAGGCGCTCTCGTTTCCGGCGTCGGCGTGCCGTGATGAGGATCTGCGAAAACGGCCAGGCTCGCTCTCGATTCCCCACTTGGTTGCGCGTGCATCGAAGGCCGGAGTCGCCCATCTCCGTAGGGTCCGGGCCGGCCCGGTCGGTCAAGGGCGCCTGCGGCGTCGCTGCGCGATGGGCTTCGCCCACCCTGGACAGCCCGGTCCGCCCCGAAGTGCTGCTGGCTGACGGGCGACTCCGGAGCCCTGACGCTCCGTCCCAGGTCAACGCTCTGGGGGTGGGGAGATCAAGTGAGCAGGTCTGTCCCGTACCCCGAGCACGGGGTAGGGATTTTCAACGAGCCTCATCAGCCGGTCGCGCGCTCGTCGTCCCGGGCCCGTGCAGGGCCTGCTGGATGGCCTCCAGGGTCATCCCGGACGCCCGGCGGCGGATCCGGCAACGGACGTCGCCGAGCAGTTCGTGCTCCTGGCCGTCGTTCTCGTCCTTGTGCTCGTCGTGATCGTTGACGGCGGGGTGCTGGGCGAGGGCGCCACCGTGGTGCAGGGTCCGGATGCCGTCGTCTGCGGTGCAGCGCAGCCAGATCGCGCCGCGCACCAGTGGCGAGTCCAGGAGCGGGCGGCTCAGGTCCCGGTCCGCCAGCGCGGGCCGGGAGGCGGCCAACTCCAACCGCCCGCGTACGGCGGGGTCGGGACCGGCTTCACGGAGTCCGGCATGGTGCCTCCCCTCCTCCGGGCTGTGCGTGCGGTTCAACGGCGGCCGCCACCCGACGGTGACGGCCGGACGGCTTCGCCTACCGGGTGGCCATCGGCGGCTGGCCGCCGGCGATGCGGCAGGCGTTGCGGTAGATGTGGAAGCGCGGCCCGGCGTCGCGGTCCTGACCCGGCTCCGGGATGGGGCCGAACCAGGTTCATGCCCTCCCCGGCGATCCGGTCGCCGCAGTGGGCGCAGCGCCACCGCGCCGGCGTCAGCGCCCACGCCGCCTCGAGGTCCGCCAGCTCCTGGTCGGCGTCAGCGTGGCCGTGGTCGTTCTGGTGGTCGTCGGTCGTCATCAGGACTTGTCCCGTCCGTGGAGTTCTGTGGCTTTCGCGGTCGAACGCTTTCGGGTGCAACCGGCATCGGGGCGTCGGGAATGCGGTTCGGAATTTCGTCCTGTTCTGCCACTGAGGCCGGATTCCCCGGATTCTCGTCCGCCGCGGCTGTGTCCAAGCGGTCGTGGCCGGTCCGATGGCCGCGCCGCTCCCGGTGCGGGGCGCGACCATCGGACCGTGTTCGTCTTGAATTAACTCGCCTTTTAGGTAGGCAAGTTGGCTGTTGGTGCTGTTCGGTCAGTTGAGGTCGAAATCGTTGGGGTCGAAGTCGAAGTCGTCGGCGGTGAAGCCGCCGTAGGGGCCGCCGTTGAAGTAGTCGGCGAGGGCCTGGCCGATGACCTGCCGCACGTCGTCCTCGTCCTCGGCGCGGGCGAGGGCTGCGGCCTGTTCGCCGGTGAGGCTGAGGTGGACGTCGCGGGCCCGGACCGCGTCCGAGCCGCGGATCTCGAAGGTACTGGTGCGGCCGACCCTGGCGCCGATGCCGGAGATCGTGCCGAGCTGGGCCAGCTGCCTGGCCTTGCGCTCGCGGCCGCGCTCGGTGGTCTGTACGTCGAGCGCTTCGCGGTGCAGCCGCTCTGCGTCCGTTCCTTTAGGGTGGCGGGTGCCGTCGATCCAGCGCAGCACGGTGCGCGGGGCGACGCCGTAAGCGGCGGCCATGGCCTTGGTGCTGCCGCCGTACTTGCGCTCGCGCACGTGTCCGGCCTGGGTGGTGGACTGCGCGGGGGCCTGGCGGGAGGGGAACAGTGCCTCGCGTACCTGTCCGAACATGCCGCGGAGCCTGCCGGCCATCAGTTGCCGCCTTCCTGGTCGTCGGTCTCGGTGCCGTCGCCTTCGGCGGCCTGGTCCTGGTTCTGGTCGATGGCGGTGCCGTCGGTGGTGTAGTCGTGGACCAGGCGGGAGGGGTGCTCGCGGCGGCCCATCACCTCGAGGACCGCTTCCAGCGGGATCGAGGCCTCGTGCTTGTGGCTGCCCGGCGCGATGCCCAGGCGGAGCGCGCCGGGGACGGGGGTGCCGTCGTCCTTGACCGGCAGGAACCCCAGGGGGGACGGGGCGTCGGCGGCGTAGAGGTAGCTGTCGACGTTGACGGCGAAGGGGGCCCGGCCGGTGAGCTGCCAGGTCTTGCGCAGGCGGCGGTGGGCGGCGATCCGTGCGGCGGCGATGATGTGGAAGCGGATCTCCGGGCGGTAGGACCAGGCGGCGGCGACCTTCTCGAGCCAGACGGTCTCGTCGGGGCGGGCGTTGCGGGCGGAGTCGGCCCACTTGCCGATGCCGCCCTTGTAGATGTTCTTGTAGAGCCCGGCGAGGACCAGGGCGTCCGCGCGGACCGGGTCGGTGCCGGTGTCCTTGTGGACGGCGTGGGCGGCGAGGAACTCTGTCGGGCTCTGGCCGTCGGTCAGGCCCAGCTCGGCGTAGGCGCGCTTGTAGCCGGCCCGCACGTGCCCGGTCCACTCCTTGAGGAGCGGGACGGTGTGGGTGGACAGGTACGCCTCGGTGATGGTCGCCGGGTCGAAGCCGTAGGTGGTGGCCATGTAGGCGACGGTCGGGGTGGCGTACCAGCCCGGGCCGGTCGGCGGGCGGCCGTGGAAGGTGGCCGGGTGCGGCAGCAACTCGTCGACCGCCGTGGTGGTGAAGTCGCACCACCACAGGCCGGCGGTCTTCCCACCGTTCCAGTCCGGGTTCTGCACCAGCTTCAGCGGGCCGGCGGGCAGGCGCAGGGAGTCGGTGACGGACAGGTAGGAGGCGCAGACGTCGACCGCGACCGCGTACCGGCGCGCCGCTTCGGCGGCGGTGAGTTCGCGGGCCCACCACTTGTAGTCCTCCTCCTCGCACACCGCCTCGCCGGAGGCGAGCAGTTGGCGGGTGAGCGGGTGCCGGGCACCGGCGGCCGGCGGCACGCACAGGTCCCCCGTCGGGAGCGCGCCCTCGCGCAGGTGTGAGGACCACTCCCCCGTCACCGGGTCCTTGACCCACTCCACGCGCGGGCGCACCGCGTCCAGGAGCAGCATTCCGGTGGAGGCGGCCGACGCGCCCGGGGCGACGCCGAGGTCGGTGGTGAAGGTCCGAAAGCGGCGGGCGAAGGTGAGGGCGTCTTTGGTGCCGTCGGGGGCGGTGGCCAGCGGCAGGGCGAGGACGCTGGTGGCCTGCTGGCGGGCGTCGCCCTGCCCGAGCCACGGGGCGACGGTGATCCGCACCGAGGTCTTCGGACCGCCGGCCGACCCGGCGCGGCGGAAGACGTGGAAGGCCGGGCCGATGTGCTCGCTCAGCTCCATGCCCACCAGGGCAGCGGCCTTCGCCATCTTCGCCTGCAACGAGGCCAGGGCCTTCTCGGTGCCCGGGAGGGCGGCGGGCAGGCCGAGCTGCTTGAGGGCGGCGGCGGTCAGGCAAACCGTGCCGTCGCCGCCGCGTCCGGCGGGGTGGGCGCGCTCCACGCGCAGCGGCAGGCCGGTGCCCAGCCATGCGAACCAGTCCGTGAGCTTCGGCCCGGCCGGGGCCGGGACCTGCGGCACGTCCAGCGCCCAGCCTCCGTCCGGCGCGGCGTCCAGCGCGACCACCGGCCACCACCGGGCAGCGCTCGCGGTGGCGGCCGCACCGGCCGGGCGCGCCGCGGCGGGACGGCTCGTACGGGCCGCCGCAGGGCGCCGGTCGGCCCGCACCACCGGGGCCGCCGGTGCGGCGGGCACGGGCCGGGACGGCGCCGCAACAGCGGGCGCGGGCACGGGAGCCACCAGCCCGGTCGGGGGGGCCGGCGCGCTGGTGGCGGGAGCCGGGGCAGGGGTCGGCTGCTCGGCCTGGGGGGAGACGGGCGCGGGTGCCGGGACAGCGGGAGCGGCGGGACGGCAGAAACCGCCCAGATGCATCGGACGGCCCTGGGCACGGTAGACGGACGGCTGCCCGCACTGCACGCAGGCCTCGGGCGGGCCCATCACCAGCGAGCCGTCCGCGTTCTGGTCCAGCATCACCTGCTGCGGCACCGGCGCTGCCTGCTGCCCGGGCGCCGCAGGACCCTGCACCGAGGCGGGCGCGGGAGCAGGCTCCTCGGGCACGGGGAAGCGCGCGGCCAAGCCGCCGAGGAGGCGGGCGTAGGCCGGGATGATGTCCGGTCCCGGGACGGCACTGCCGTCCTCCCAGCCGCGCACCAGGGCGGAGTCCACCCGCAGGGCAACCGCGACCTGGGTGACCGTCAGCCCGGCCGCCACACGCAGCCGCTGCCGTTCCGCCGGGGCGGGCAGGCCGGTGCGCACACCCGAGAGCAGGGCGTCGACCGAGTCGAAGAGCTCGTCGGACATCAGGCGCTCCTCAGCGTCCGTTGGGGCGGGTCGGGTCGAGGCGGGGGTCTCCGAACAGGGCGTCGAAGACGTCCTCGGTGACGCAGCCGATCACGTTCTGGTCGGCGTCGCGCAGGGTGTAGCCGGCCGTGCGGCCGAGGTCGGCCACCGCGATCGGGACCTGCGGGCGGTAGTAGAAGGTGAGCTCCCGGCCGGCGAACTCCGCCAGGCCCATCGCCTCGTTCGGCGTGGGCGTGGCTGGCAGGGTGAACGACGACAGGCCGGCCACGTCCGGCTCGGCGGCCAGGTGGAGGACGCCGTCGTCGGTGGTGCGGAACGCGGACACGAGGTTCACTCCGCCGCTGCGGCGGTCCCGCGGCAGCCCGTGGCCCTCCAGCACCCGGCCGAGCTGGGACGGCGCCATCGCGGCCGCGATGCCCAGCGCGCGCCGGTTGGAGTAGCCGCCGGTCGCGTCCGCCCGGGACATCGCCAGCTCCCTCACCACCGTCAGGTGCTGGGTGACGCGGCTGATCCGCGCGACTAGGGAGGTCAGGTCGTCGAAGGTGGCGGCCAGCGGCGGCTCCACCAAGCGTTCCCCGCGCAGCGCCGCAAGCAGCGCGCGCCCCAGGTCATCGGGCACCTCGACCCGCTCGCCGCCGATGCTGATCCTCACGGTTCGACCCCCAAACAGTAGAACTTAACCAAATACTACGCCCGTCCAATCTGTGAACTTAGGGAAAGCGGCGCGCAGCACCACGGCGTGCGCCCCCAGGGCCCGCTCCAGGGCTGCCGCCGAGCCCGCGTGTCCAACGTTCGGGGCGGCATGTCGGCAGGGCGTGACGAAGAGCGCCTCCGTCTCCGTACCAGCCGCGTGCCGGCGCGGGCTGGTGCTGGGACTGGGCCGTCCTCGACGTCCACCACGTCGAGTGGTGGGCCATGGCCGGGAACACCGGGTCACGCGCCGTCGCCGGAAACTCGGCTTCACCGTCGAAGGGACTTTGCGCAACCGCGGCCTTGCCAACGATGGCTTGCCGCGCGACTGGTGGAGGGGGCGCTTGCTGCGGCCCCGACGCTCGGGTCGGCGCGAAGCCGGCTTGGCCGGATCTTCTGCCGGGCTCCGTTCGGCCTGCACCCTCGGGATCGGAACGACAACAACCACTTGCACGCCCCTGATAGCCCCGTTCGTTCAGTACAGGACCACTTGTTCCGAGGCTCTCAGCGGGCGGGGGAGGACCGTTGTGCCGGTGAGGGCCTCGTGCAGGCGGGGCGCGGGCGAGGTGTTGCGGGGTGCGGTGGGTTGTTTGATCGCCCTGGCGAGTGCCTCTTCGTCTCCGACGAGGACGAGCATGCGGCGGGCGCGGGCGACGGCGGTGTAGAGCAGGTTGCGTCGCAGGAGGAGGTAGGCGGGGCCCGCGGTGGTGAGAGGCACGATGACGAAGGGGTACTCGCTGCCCTGGGCACGGTGGACGGTGATGGCGTCGGCGTGGAGGAGTTCGTCGAGTTCGTCGAGTTCGTCGAACCCGTACAGGACGGTGGCGTCGCCGTCGAGGGTGACGTGGAGCCGGCGTTCCTTGTCGTCGATCGCGGTGACCGTTCCGGTGGACCCGTTGAGGACGCCTTTGTGGGGGTCGTTGCGTACGGCGATGACGCGGTCGCCTCGCCGGAAGAGGCGTCCGTCTCCCCAGTGCTGGGGCTGGCCGTCGGTGTGGGGGGGGGTTGACCGCGGCCTGGAGGGCGAGGCCGAGTTCGTGGGTCCCGGCCGGGCCTTTGGTCATGGGGGCGAGGATCTGGATGTCCGCGGGGGCGATGCCGAATGCGGCGGGCAGGCGGCGGGTGGCGATGTCCAGGACAGTGGCGGGGATGTTCCGCGGGTCGGGGACCTTGATGAACCAGAAGTCCTTGGTGCTGTGGACGTTCTGGCCGGCCTTGATGCGGTGGGCGTTGTGGGTGATCGCGCTGTCCTCGCCCTGCCGGAAGACCTCGGTCAGTTCGGTGCGCGGGATCGCGGTGACGGCGAGGAGGTCGCGGAGCACTTGGCCCGCGCCGACGCTCGGAAGCTGGTGGACGTCGCCGACCAGGAGCAGGTGGGTACCGGGTGTGAGCTTGCCGAGCAGCCGGTCGAACAGGGCGAGGTCGAGCATGGAGGCCTCGTCGACGACGATGAGGTCGGCGTCCAGGGGGTCGTGGGCGTCGAAGAGACTGACCGGCCCGTCGTCCTCGTCGCGGGGTTTGCCGATCAGCCGGTGGACGGTGGTGGCGGTGCGGCCCGTGAATTCTGCCAGGCGCTTGGCCGCGCGGCCGGTGGGCGCGGCCAGGGCGACCTGGCCGCCGGCCGCTTCCACGACGTCGACGATGGTCCGCACGGTGAACGACTTCCCGCAGCCCGGTCCGCCGGTCAGTACGGAGACCGGTTCGCCGAGCGCCATCCTGACCGCGCTCTCCTGTGCCGGTACCAGATGCTGTTCCCGGTCCCCGAGTGGGAGCGGTGCGGTGTGCCACTCCCCCATCCCTTCCAGGCGCGTTCCGGTGGCGCGCAGCCGGGCGAGTCGGGAGGCGACGGAGGCTTCCGCGGCGTGCAGGTGCGGGGAGAAGGCGGCCAGGCGGTGGTGGTCGCCGTGGGGCAGGGGTTGGACGATGACGCGGCGTTCAGCGCGCAGTACGTCGAGTTGGGCGGGGAGAAGGTCGGTGAGGGTGTCGTCGCCGAGGTTCGTGGTGGTGCGGGTGTAGAGCTGGCGCTCGTGGAGGAAGCAGTGGCCTTCCTTGAGCGCTGCTTCGTCGAGGGTGTGGAGGAGCGCGGCCCGGAGGCGGTGGGGGCCGCGTTCTGGCAGTCCGAGCCAGAGGGCGAGTTTGTCGGCGAGTTTGAAGCCGATGCGGTAGACCTCGGTGAGCCGGTAGGGGTTGTCCTGGATGATCTCCAGCACGTCCGCGACGTCGTGGACTTCCTGGCGTTCGACGCGGAAGTGGCGGGCGATGCGGGGTGCGTGGGTGGCGGAGATGCCGGCGCTCTGGAGGAGGGCCATCAGTTGTCGGATCTCCTGGTGGAGCTGCCAGGACGCGATGATCTCCGCACAGCGGGCCGGGCCGATGAGGTGGAGGCCCGCACGATCCGAGGAGCCGCCGAAGTCCCGGTCCGCTCCCCCGCCCTCCCGTCTCCCCTCCATCACGACGAACACCGGCCCGGGCCCAAGCGCCGGGGCGGCGGTGAGGCGGCATCGCCCGGGCAGCAGCGGCTCGCGGCCCGGGCCGCACTTACCTACACCTCCGCCTCACTGGAACCCTCGGTGGGGCCCGAGGCCCGGCTGCTCGCCGTGATCTGCACGCTGCGGGTCCGGCCGTCGGGTCTGTCACCGCTGCCGCCCGGTCTGCTCAAGGCGCTTCGGATCCATGGCCCGGCCGCCCTCGCGGAGCTCCAGGCGGCCGGCTGGCTGCTGTGCACACCGCCGCTTTGACGATTCGGCGCCTTCTCCCCCCGACGGCCGCGCCATGGTGGCCGGTCAACAGGTCCGTGGCGCGGCCGGCGGTCCCGCTGCGGCCTTGCTCGACGTCGTTCAGGTGCATCCCGGCGCGAACGGCGGCCTCGGCGACCTCGCGTGCCTGTTCCGCCTCGAGGTACTCGCGCCGCCTGTCGCGCGGTGGGCCTGCGAACCTTCGACCAGCCGACCGTTCTCTTGCGACCGCGGGGACGGTGTGGCCGCTGATAGGTGGTGCGGCCTGTGGCAGTTCATCGGACCAGGGCTTCGACCACGGCCGCGTGGAACTGGCACTGTCGGATTGCGGAGGCGATGTCCTGCAGTGTCGGGGCGCCTTCCAGGCCGATGCACATCACTGCGCCGCCGGTCCTCTCGAGCATCTGCCACATCTCGTCGGTGAGGCGGGTCGGCCGCGGCAGGCGAACGGTCTTCGGGTCTGTGCTCTGCGCGGACTCGTTGTAGAAGCCTTCGAAGGTGCGGTCGGCCGAGTGGAAGACGGCCTTCCAGTCCTGGTCCTGCACGGGAACCGCGGGTGCCTCCCACACCGGCCAGCCGAAGCGTTCCTGGACGGCAGCGGTCGTGGCCGGATCGTGGCCGGACAACACCAGGGTGACAGCGCGCACCTGATTGCGTGTGATGACGGCTGTTCTGTCGTGGTGCCTGGCCTCCAGGGCACCGGGCACTGTCAGACCGGTGTGGGTGACGGCGATGCTGACGCCGGACCAGATGTTCCCGGGGCGATTCGTCATGGTCCCAGGATTGTGCGGGCAATCTCTCTCCTCGGACCGTTTCGCCTGGGTTCAGGCTTTCGGGTGAGCAGGTGGGCGCAGCAGGCCGGAGCACGATCGGCCTCCCGAACGTTGGCCACCCGAAGCCCGCGCGCCGGCCCGCTCGGTCCGGCATCTCGCCCCGGCGGGTCACTCCTCGTTCCGGCCCGGCTTCCAGTTCTCTTCCGGACTCGGAGACCCGGCTGGTGCCGGTGCTCGGGTTCCGCGGCACGACGGGCGGCCGGGTGTGTCTGCCTCCCGGTTCATGGTGCTCGAAGTCCGGCCGGCTCCCGGCGTGTCGCGAGTGCTCCTGTGGGGTCGTGGGCCCAGAGGGCCGCGGCGATACGGCGCATGACCGCTGGGCGCCTCGCTCCCGCGCCGGCCGGGAGGTCGAAGGGTTCGGGCACGATGATCATCGTCTGCGGGGCTCGCTCCGCGTGTTGGCCCATGAGGGGCGCAAGCGTGTCAACCAGGCCCATCGTGGTGTAGGAGTCGGAGGGGAGCGCGATGGCGTCGAGGTCGGAAGGCATGGGACGCCCCGCGGTCTGGCACCAGATGACAGGCTGGTCGTGCCTGCGCCGCGAGGTGCCCTGCGAGGGGATGAGGATATTGGCGTCGAGCATCCGCCAGGCCAGTCGAGACGCGAATGACTGTGCTTGCTTCGGGTTCTCGAGTACGGCCACCACACGGCGCAGCGAGTGCTGCTCGATGACATGGGCGAGGCCGAGTACCTGGGCTCGCCAGGGGTCCGTCGGCGTTTCGGGGACCCTGGTGCGGATCACCTGGTAGGGGCTGAGCAGGTTCTGGTCGACGAGTTCCCGACGCTCCACACGTCGCTGGTGAGTTCCGAAGATTTCTTGGGCGGGCATGTCGACGGTCCAGGAGCACCCGGCTTTGCCGCCGGTCGGGATTTCGTGGGGGATGCGGGGTGTTGCCGTCAGGTAGAGGCGGTTGTAGGCGACGATGCCGTCGTCGTAGTGGATCGGGGCGTGTGGGTGGTCCGGCCCGATGCTGCCCTCGGCTGTGCGGTGGGCGTCCTCGACGACAAGGTGGTCCCATGGGGCCAGTCGGTGGTCGCGGTGGCCCTGGGCGATGAGTTCGGCGTCCTGGTAGCGGGCCACGACGAGGACTTCCGAGGCGTGCTGGGCCATCCAGTCGGCCAGCTGGGTCGCGCTGGTGAGCCGGGGGTCTTTCCTGCCGGAGCGCGTGGGGTGGAGGTTGATGCCTGCGACTGATCGGTGGCGGACCAGGCGCCAGGTCTTGACCACGGCCTGGAGGTAAGCGGGGTCGGGTCCGAGTACCAGGCAGGCTCGGCCCTGTGTCCGGTCGGCCGTCACCGAGGCCACCAGGGTCTTCCCCGCTCCGGCCGGCATGTCGATCAGCTGGCGCCCGCCGCCGTAGAGCAGGAGGTCGGGGAAATCGGCGGGTAGGCGCTCGTGGCACGTCATCCACAGGCGTCTGGTGGGGGGGTCGGCGGGGTCGGGTCCTTCCCGCCGTACCCGGTTCTGCTCGTTGCCGGCACGGATCCCGATGAGGTTCTCGGGGGCGTCCTCCGTCTCCGCCGGGATGGTCCATTCCATGCCCAGGGCCTCGACGGAGGCGGTCTCCTCAGTGCCGAGGCCGCCGGCCGTGGCCATCGTGCGCAGGTCGCTGACCCACTGGCCGAGGGGAAACCGGGTGCCGAGGTGTTCGTCGACGTGGCCGGCGGGGACACGCAGGTGTCGGTGCTCTCGATAGAAGCGCCGGGCGGCGCGGAGGCCCTGGGCGTGAGTGGTGCTCCGACTGCCGTGCGGGCGGCGCAGCCCTATGGCGAGTGGATTGTCGTGAAGCAGCAGCGCGGCCAGTTGCGCCTGCTGTTCCTTGGCGAGTTCGGGGAACGTGTCGAACTGCTGGTCCAGCCATCGGGTGAGCGCGTTGGCGCGGCGCGGCAGGGGCCCCGGTGAGAGGGTCAGCCCGGTGCTGCGGGTACGCGCGCGGGAGCACATGCGCTGCCAGGCCTCGGGCCAGGCGGGGTTCCACCACGGGTCGATGTCTTTCAGGGCACGCCGGTAGGGCCCCGGGAGGGTGTCTGCGTCGTCCTGGCGCCGTTGCTCGGCGAGCCACTGGCCCAGCGGCCGCCCCCGGTAGGTCTCCCCGGGTTCCGGGAGCAGGTGTCCGTGCTGTGCGGCGTAGGCCTGGGCGGCTTCCAGATAGGTCTCGGTGCTGTCCTTGGGATGCGCCCAGGCCATGTTGCAGGTGGCCAGTGCCGCGGCACGGGTCGCGGAGAGGTCGCCCGCGGCCTTGAGGGCGCGCTGGTATCCGAGCCAGCAGCCGAGGTGGAAGCCGTCGGGGGCGATGTGGTTGCTCGGGACGTTCACGTGGCCGTGGGTGTCGAAGAAGAGCTGGGTGTTGGCCATCCCGATCTCCCAGACGTCGGGTTCGGGATCCATGACGCGCAGCATCAAGTGCGGAGCGATCTCGCCGGCCCGCTCGGGGCGGACGACGGAGGCCGCGGCGGACGCGGGCAGGAACAGCTGTGTTCCGCTCTTCGGGAGGCGGTAGAAGTAGTGTTCGTCGTACGCCTTGAGGGCGATCATGACCTGGTGCAGCAGGTGGTACGGGGTGCCGAACGTGGCCTCCTCGGCTCGTTGGCCGGGGCCGAAGAGCACGGGGATGACGAGCGTGGCGACCTTGTCCGCATCGGGTCCCAGGCGCAGCGCGCGGCCGATGGCCTGGAAGATCTCGACCGTGCTCTGTTTGGGGTCGGCGAACAGGACGGCGTCGGCCAGCGGGAAGTCGACTCCTTCGACGCACAGGCGGACGTTGCACAGCACTCTGAGGTCGGCCGGTCGGCCGGTGGCGCCCGGGTGTGGTGGTTGCGCGAATCGGGTCAGGCGCTCACGGCGTTCGCGCCGGTTGTGGCGGGAGTGGATGCTGGCGACCCAGAGGTCGTCGGCGTGGTGTCCTGGAACGCTGGCGGCGGTCTCGGGCAGGGTCTCGGCGAAGGCCTCGCTCTGGGCGATGCTGCGGCTGAACACCACGGCGCGGCGGATGCCGTGGTCTTCACGCGCTTTGAGCAGGGCCAGTTGGGCGGCGGCGACGCGCATGGCGTCGGCTTGCGGGGTTCGGGCGCGCTTGCGTCCGGCCAGGTAGGCGCGGAGGTCGGGATGGTGGATCTCGGGTGCCACGATGCGGTAGTCGGCGAGGCGCCCTTCCTGAATGGCTTGGGCCAGCGAGTAGCGGTAGGCGACGGGGCCGAAGAGGGCGATGTCGTCCATGGAGGCGACGGGCTCGACGGTGATGCCTCGCCTGACGTCCCAGATGCGCGGGGTGGCGGTGAGGTAGAGCCGGTGGCGGGCGGGGACGGCGTCGTCGTCGTGGATGGCACCCCAGGGCTTGTTGCGGGCGCCCGCGGTGCGGTGGGCTTCGTCGATCACCGCGATGTCCCAGCGGGGCAGCATGTGGCGCCGGTGAGCTTCCGCGATCTTGGGCAGTGAGGCGTAGGTGGCGAAGACGCTGACGGGCCCGTCCGCGCTGCGCGCGAGGCCGGCCAGGTGTTCGGCGTCGCCCGTCATGGTGAGCACACCGCCCAGGGCGGGTTCGCTGGTCTGCTCGTCGGAGCAGACGCCGATGTAGTGGCCCGGCCTGCCGGAGGTGTACCAGACTCGGGCGGTCTGGTTGAGCAGTTCCAGGGTGGGCAGGACGGTCAGGCTGCGGCTTCCGGCGGCGAGTTCGTGTGCGATGTGGACGGCCAGGTGGGTCTTCCCGGTGCCGCACGCCATGTGGACCTGCTGCCGCCTGTGGCCCATCGCGAAGGCGTTGAGGACGCAGTCCGCCGCTTCACGCTGGCGTGTCCACAGTTCGCTGGTGAGGCGTTGGACAGGTGGGTCGTACAGCACGGAACGGCTCCCGGGGCCGGGGAAACGGCTTCGCAGCCAGGATGCTGGCCGGGCCGCCGCGTGTGAGCGTCTCGGAGGAACGCTCACCCGGTGGGCTGAACCTTCTCCGAAGTGGCTCCGCCCGGGACGGAACGCCGTCTATGCAGGGGACACGGTGTGTTGCTGCCGGGCGGTGGCCGTGCCGTTGACCGGGTTCACCGGCAGACCCGTGGTGCACCGGCGCGGGTGTCCTGCAGGGGCGTTGAGGGGGATCGGGATGTGGGTGGGGAGCCTGCCGCGCCTGCCTCTGCGTTTCGTGGCCGACGAGTCGAACTGCTCGTTTCTGTGGCGGGTGGCCGGTGTGCAGGGGGTGGGGGTCGAGTTCCTTCTGAACGAGCTGGGCGACGGAGTGATGCAGCAGGCTCTGCGGCCGCATCTGGCGGAGGTGTTCCTGAGCCGGCCGGCGGCGGACCGGCTCGCCCGGATGCTCGCGATGCCTGCGGCGCGGCTTCGGTGGGCTCTTCCTCATCTACGGGAGGTGCATCTCCTGCCCGGTGAGCAGGCACGATGGGAGTGGCCGTGGCGGCCGCTGGAGCGCTACCTGGTGCCGGCCTGTGGACTGTGCGCGGCGGCACGGGGCGGGGGCTGGGGCGAGGTGTGGCAGGTCTGGCCGGAGCGGTGGCGGGTCTGCCAGCGGCACGGCCGTTTCAGCTACGTGTACGAGCGCGGGCCGGGCGGGGTGGATCTGGCCGGGGTTCCGGAATCGGTTCGGGCCCACCGTGTGCGGGGGCGTCTCGAGCGGCGGTTCGGGCCCCCGGGGGCGGCCCTCGTTGCCGATGCCTTCGCCGTTGCCGGCTGGTGCTGGCGCCGTGCCCCTGAGGTGCAGCGGTGGGTCGAGCGGGCCGAGCGGGCCGGGCTCGCGGGAAGGGACACCGAGACGGCGTGGCTGGTGGTGTATCCGGAGGCGGTGCAGGTGGCAAAGGCGCTGCTGCGTTACGAGCGGCAGCGCGCCGCCCTGCCCGGCGGGCCGTGGGCTGCAGCCGAGTCCCGCCTGGTGGTTGAGCTGGCCGAGTTGGCGGGCTCGCTGATGCTGCCCGCGCAGGAGTGGCGGGTCCCGGTGGCGGAGTGGCTGGATCGGCATCATCGGTGCGCCGGGGCGCAGGCCGTCACGGTCGGCGCCGGTCGGCGCGACCGGCAGCCGGTCACGGCGTTGGTCCATCGCGGTGACGGGGAGGCGACGAGCAGCTGCCTGCCGTGGGAGTGGAGCGACCCGTCCTGCGTCGTCTGAGCAGCCCGCCCCGAAGCTCTCCGACTCGTACTGGCGTCCAGTAGGTCCACGATCGGGTGCTGGAAGCCGGAAACGGCCGCTGGGGCCAGGCTCGGCGCGGGATGCTGCGTGGGGGACTCGCGCGAGGCGGTCGCCGAGGCATCCTGCAGGGAGTTGGGCGTGCGAGAAGCCCCGGTCAGCGCGGCGGAGATCACCGTCGCCTTCCTCGACCGGTTCGGGCGGCGCCGCGCGATCCCGGTCGCGGACGCGGCCGAGGTCCCGTTCGAGGAGCTGGCGCCGGTGCACCCCCCGGTGGCCTACCCGGGGCGGAAGTCCTTCGTCACCAACGCGTGGGCGAGCTCCACCGACCAGCCTCTGGCCTGCGGCTCTCTGCGCCAGCAGCACTGCGGGATGGTGTTGGACCGCGATCCGTCGGTGGGGCTTCGCAGCGCGGGACCGATGGAACTGCGGTGGAGCTGCGACGGGCGCGGTCACACCCTTCGGCCCGCGTTCGTAGCGGTTCGGGCCAGCCGGCGGGAGGTGATCCGCGTGCAGCCGGAAGAGCCGGGCGACGGATGGCAGTGGGAGCAGGAGGTGCTGGCCGCGGCGGCGGAGGCGGCCGGCTGGCAGGTGCGGGTGATGCAGCCGCCCACCGGCGTGGAACTGGACAACCTCAGCCTGCTCTACGCCGCCCGTAATCCGCGCTGGTTGCCGCAGGGACAGGACGATCTTCTGGCGGAGCAGTTCTCCTCGCCGCGGACCATCCGCTCCGGGGTACGCGCGGCCGGCCTGCCCCAGGCCCAGGGAATCGACCTCGCCTACCACCTCATCTGGGCCGACCGGCTGCACATCGACACCGACGCGCTCCTCACCCCGGCCTCGACCGCCTGGACCGCCTCCGGGGAGAGGGGGTGAGCGCGCCGGGGCGGTCCTCCGACGGTGCGGCACCCGCAGTCGCCGACAGCATCGCGCTCGGCGACACGATCCGCTTCCGCGGATCCGCCTGGCGAGTCACCGCCTTCCACGGGCCCCGTCTGTTCCTGGACGCCGTCACGGCGGCGGGCCACGCGGAACCGCTGGTCATCCTGCAGACGGCGGTGACCGCCGCCGCCGACTTCGCCGTACTCGACCGGGCCGCGCCGCGCAGCACACTTGCCGCCCGCTCCGGCGAGTTCCACGCCTTGCCGCAGGCGCTGCGCACAGCGGCCCTCGCGTGGGAGAAGCACGTCATGGAGGTCCTGCACGAGCAGGCCCCGCATGTCCCCGCCATCACCGAGCCCCGGCCCGCCTTCGACCCGCAGCACCGCACCCTGCGTCAGCGGTACCAGGCCAAGGCCGAACAGCTCACCCAGGCCGGGACACCGGTGTCGCCGGCCACCGTCGAACGCAAGTGCGCCGCCTGGCGCAAGGACGGTCTGATGGGCCTGGTCGACAGGCGCGGGCTACGCACCGCAACCCCGCACGGGCGCGTCGATGCACGCGTGGTCGACATCGTGTGGGAGATCCTGGGCGAGGAACGTGGCAGAGGGCAGTCACCGGGGACCCTGTCGAGGCTCATCGGCCGGGTCGAGCGGACCGTCAAGGCCCGTTACGCCGATCTCCTGGCCGACCCAAAGACAGCACGCGGCCTGGTGAACAGTCCGGCGACGCTCTACCGGCTGATGGAACGGCTGGGCGTCACCGCGCAGGGCGCGCACGCGGCCGCGGCCCGCCGCAGGGCGGGATCCGCCACTGCCGCAGAGCGGCGCGGCTCCCGACGGGCGACGTTGGCCCGGTGGCCGGGGGAACTGGTCCAGATCGACACCACCGGCCTGGACGTCCTCGTCCTCGACGACAGCGGCCGGGCCATCTCGGTGGAGCTGACCATCGCGATCGACGTGGCCACCCGCAGCGTCATCGGCTGCCTGATCGTGCCCAAGCGCATCGGCACCACCGGCAGAACTGGACGATGGGCCGACGGACGGGCCACCCGTTCCTTCGACACCATGCAGGTCCTCGCCCAGGCCACCGCCCCGCTGCCCGCCCGGCCGGGCTGGGCTCCCGAGACGTTCATGGAAGGCTCCGACCTGCCTTTCGAGGACCTCCTGGCCGCCGATGCCCGCTTCGCCGGCTCCGCGGCACGGCCCGTCATCAAACCCGAAACGCTGGTCATCGACCACGGCTCGCCCTACATCTCCGCGGACTTCACCCGGGCCTGCCACAGCCTGGGCATCGAGGTGCGCGAAGCCCGGCTGCGCACCGCCGTCGACAAGGCGATCGTCGAACGCGCGATGCGGGCCGTGAAGACCGGCTTCAGCCAGTACCTGGCCTCCTACACCCATCACCGCCTGGACCTGCGCGGCAAGCGCGTCCGCAAGCAGCCGTTGTGGACGATCTCCCAGTTGCAGGACCTGTTCGAGCAGTGGGTGGTCCTCCGCTGGCAGCAGACCCCGCACGGCGCACTGCGCAGCCCCTTCACCCCCGGACTCCGCCTGACCCCCAATCAGATGTATGCGGCTCTGGTCTCCCTGCGCGGCTACCGGGCCGTCGCGCTTACCGCGCAGGAGGAGCGCAAACTGCTGCCGGCCGTCTGGGTACGGGTCGGCCGCAAGGGCTTCCAGATCAACAACCGCACCTACAACCTGGACAGGGGAAGGCTGGACCCCTTCCGCGGGCCCTCCGGGATCACCGCACAGCAGGGACGCTGGGAGGTCCGCTACTCCCCCAACCACCCGGAGGTCGCCTGGCTCTTCGACCACCGGACCGAGGCGGGCCTCGACCCGTGGACCGAGGTGCCCTTCATCCACCGGCGGCTGCTGACCGACCAGTGGACCGAGGAGACGTGGGAGGAGGGCTTGCGTGTCCATCTCGCGGCCGGCGGCGACCGGCGCAACGAGGTCGCCATCGCCCGCGCCGCCGACCAGCTCCTGCGCACCGCGGCCGCCGGCCCTTCGCCGGCCCCGGCGGCGACCCCCGCCGCCCGTACAGCCGCCACGACCCGTCCTGCGCTGCCCGCTGCCCGTACCCCCTCCAGTGACGACATGCCGCCCCTGGACCCGGCCTCCGTCCGCCCGTTCCGCTCCCTCGACCGCCCCGCCGAGGACCTCTTCGACACCCCGGAGCGCGTCCGGGGCAAGGCCGACCTGAGCCTGGACGAGTTCCTGGCATCCCTTCCGGGCTTCCACCCTCCCGCGGCCGATCCCGGCACCGCGCAGACCACCGACCGCGACCCCGGCACCGGCCCCGTTCAGGAGGACAGCGACACCGATCGGCCGGCAACGGACGGGCGGTGCGGCGACGAGCCCGGCGGCGGACCCCGAGGAGACAGCCGTTGAAGACTCCGGTACGCGAACCCCAAAGTGGTGGCGGACCCGCCGCTGAAGCGCTGCTGGCACCCGCCGCCCCGACGACGTTGCCGGGATGGCGCGCCCGCGTGCGTCACCGGCCCGCTCCTCCCCCGATCCCACCGGCCGACAGCCCCTCCCCCGTCGACTCCCCCGTCGACGAGGACGACCCGCGCGTTCGCTACCACGCGCGCCTCGGTCTCGTGGAGACCACCGACATCGCCAGAGGCCTGAAGCTTGCACGGCGGCTGCTGCGCCGCGGCCCGGACGGCCGGCCCCTCTACCCGCACGTGGCCATCGACAGCGACTGCCGCGGCACCGGCAAACGCACCCTGCTCCACCAGATCGGCCTGGCCCACCAGGGACGGCTCGAGAAGCTCCGTGGCATCGACGACAGCCGGATCCCCGTGGTGTGCATCAACACCCCGCCCGACCCCGGCTCCGCGGCCGACTGGTCCGCGGCCCTGGCGGTCTTCCTCGGCTGGGACCTCTACCGGCCGGACACCGATCAGCGCCCCGTCCAGCGCATGAAGGACTTCACCGGCCCCGCCCTCCACGTCATGCGTCACGCCCGCACCGAGATCTGCCTCGTCGACGGAATCGACCGGCTGCGGGCGGAAGACCTCCAGTCGACCTTCGACCACTTCGACTGCCTGGCCGACGAACTGGGCCTGACCGTCCTCTGGAGCGGCATCGGCTCCAGCGACATCCTCCGAGAAGCCCGCACCGCACGCTTCAGCTCCCTTCGGCGCCCCGCCGAAACCGCCTCCCTTCGGCAGCGGTCCGTTCCACCCTCTGGGTCAACCGACTGCCGCCCCGCTGCTCGGAACATCCCGACGAATGGGTCAGCACCCTTCTCACCCTCGACGGGCGGCTGAGACTGCGGCACCACCGGCCGGGCAGCCTGCTGGAGCACCAGGAGGAGCTCTACCGCATCACGGACGGCCTCATGGAGCACCTCGCCCCGCTCCTCGGCATGGCCGGCCAACTGGCCATCCTCGACCGCACCGAGGCCATCACCCTGGACGTCATCCACGACGCCGCCCAGTACCTCGACCTACTCACGGCGGAACGCGAAGCCCTGTAGAGACGGTCCCGCGCCGCAGTCCTCGCCTTCGCCGGATCATCATGGTGCGCCTACTGTCAACTTCGTACGATAGGAATGTAGTTATCGCCTATTGTCGAGCCTGACGAGCACAGGGACGACGGAGGCGGCAGAGTTGAGTGGGGGTCGCCCGGCACACCGGAGGAAGGCTCTTCCCGCCCGGGACCGGTTGGAAGTGTGGGTTCGCAGCGGGGGGCGGTGCGCGCTGTGCAACGCCTACCTGCTGGAAGGGCCCTTGTCATCGCGCACACTGAATCTGGGCGAGATGGCACACATCGTCGGGCAGAGCACTGACGCCCGGTCGCCACGGGGCGAGCATCCGCTGAATCCCGATCTGCGGGACAGCGCGGACAACCTGATGCTGCTGTGCGCCGACGAGCACGCCGAGATCGATGCACAGGGCGCCCTGAACGTCTTCACCGTCGAGCGGCTGCGCCGGTTGAAGCTGGAGCACGAGGACCGCATCCGGCACGTAACAGGGCTGGGGCCGGACCGCACCACCACGGTGGTCCGGGTGGTGGGGTCGGTCCACGGGAAGGCCGTGGAGCTGTCGCGGGATGCTGCCGTGGACGCCGTGACTGCGCGCTCCCGTTTCCCGTTGTTCCTCGAGTCCTACTCCCGCCATGGGGTAGAGGTCGACCTGCGGGGCATACCCGGCGAGGACTGCACCCCATCCCAGAGCGCGCAGTCCGCCGCCGTCAGCAGCCGCAGCTACTACCAGTACGCGGCCAGGGCCATCGACGAAGTGATCACGAACCAGCTGAAAGCAGGCGTCGACCGCGACACCGTGCGACACATCAGCGTCTTCGGGTTCGCACGCCTTCCCCTGCTTGTGCACCTGGGGTCCAGGCTGGACGACACCGTGCCGACGGATGTGTACCAGCGCCACCGCATCGGGCAGTCGTGGACCTGGCCGGCGGAGACAGGCCCGGCAACGAAGTTCACGGTGCGCGTGGACCAGGACGTTCCGGCCGAGGACGAGGCTGTGGTGGTCATGAACGTCTCCGGCACGATAGCCGGGCGTGAGATCCCGGCCGACCTCGCTGCTCTGCGTCGTTACGAGATCAGCCCGGTCGGCGCGCCGACGCACCCGGACATCCTGCGGCGACAGGCTTCCTTGCAGTCGCTGGAAGCCGCCATGCGGGGCTTCCTGGCAAGCTTGGAGACCGAGGCGAAGACTCTGCGGCGCCTCCACGTCCTGCCGGCCCTCCCCATGTCCGCAGCGGTGGCACTGGGCCGCACGCACCATCCGCAGGTGCACCCCGAGTTGGTGATCTACGAGCGGCTGGCAGGACGGTACGTTGCCACGCTGGAGGTGGGCCGGGCGGCCTGCTGACGTACGTGGCCCCGGGGCAACTTCAGGGTGCTGGCAACGCCAGGTCACCGTGGGCGATGAACCGGTGCGCGGGTTGGACTCCGGTGTGGGGCTGGGCGCACAGATGGGTCCCGGAGACCGGGGCGCGCATCTGCGTGCCCAGGAGGTTGACCAAGGTCGCGGTGGTCGCCATCAGGTCGGCGGCGGAGCCGTGGAACGTGGGTACGGAGCAGCCTCGGACCGGCCGTAGCTCGTCCCCGGGCGCCGGCTCGGTCCACAGACCGTGGTAGGGCTCAAGGTCCGGCGTGGCCAGGACATGGCGGCCGGCGGCCTGGTCGATAGTGCTGGGTCCTCGGGGAGTGCCGGGGGCGACGAGTGTGAGGATTCCCAAGGACGCGGTGCGGGTGTCCACGGCCAGTTGTGCGAGTGCGGCTCTGCGTTGCGGTCGTTGTGCCAGTTGGTCGAGGAAGTGTCCGACGGTCACGCTGACGGTGGCGTCGAGGATGAGGTCGGAATGGTCGGCTGCCTCCAGGAGTTCGGGCGAGGGAGGTTGCGGGGCGATGTCGATGGAGACGTCGTCCCGGATGCTGGCCAGCCGTTGGGCCAGGGCGTGGGCTTTCGGCATGCCGATGTGGCCCTCGGTGTAGTTCTGCCTCATGAGGAGTCCGCCGGTGATTCGGCCGGAGTCGCTGAGCGTGAGGCGGGAGGCTCCGGCGCGGACCATCAGTTCGGCTGCCCACGAGCCGATGCCGCCGCACCCCCAGATGTGGACGAGACGGCCGTCGAAGGCGTGGACTGGCCGCTGCGCGTCACGGCGGGTGGTGACTGCGGGGCGCTCGTCGGAGAGGTAGCACCATTCGATGCCCGCGTCGCTCACCTCGGGCGGTAGGGCGCTCAGGTGGCGAGGTGTCGTGCGGCGGGCGAGTCGGCGCAGCAGGTCGCTCGGGCCGGAGGGCAGGCGTCCGGCGAGGAGGAACAAGGGCGAGCAAGGCGCTGCGGGGTGCGGAACCGCCAGGACGAAATGCTGCTCGGTGCCTTCGGGGTTGCGTACGGCGCTCGCGGCCAGGGCTGTCAGCAGGGCCCTGGAGGCGGCGCCGGACGGGGGTGTCGGGCGGGGCGTGCTGGTGGGGCCGGCGTCGATGAGCGTCATCAAGTGCGCCAGGGTCTCACCTGCGCCCAGGAGCAGTGAGTGCTCCAGCGTCAGGATCGGGGTCCGGAGGCCGTCGTCGTCCTGGCGTTGGCTGGTGAGGTCGAGGCGTTGGGCGGTGCGCGGGGTGAGCCAGCCGATCGCGGCGCGGGCGTGCGCCACCGGCTCGCGCACGACGACCGTGGGAGCGCCCGGTGTGTGGTGGAGGACGCCGCCGACGGCGTGGTAGAGCGCGGTGGTGGCGTCGAACTTTCCGGCGGCTGCGTCGGTGAGCCATTGCCACAGGCGGCTCATGAGCGAGGGGATGCCGGCGAGGGGATCCCATTCGCGGGCCGGGTCGAGGTAGAGGCACAGGCGGTTTCCCAGCAGGACGTGTGGTGTACCGGCGAAGCGGAGATGCGGGGTTCGTACTCCGGGCGGGGCCAGGGGCGTGGAGGGAAGGACGAGTAGGAACTCCTCGGTGTCGTCGAGGCGCAGTCCGTCCGGCGAGCGCGGCATGTCCGCGGTGCGGATGTGGATGGTGACGGTTACCTGCCCGCCGGGGGCGGCACGGGGCCTGCCGACTACCCGCACCTCCCCGGGGTGTTTGTCCGCGAGTTGCTTGAGTTCGGCCAGTTGCCGGCGCTGCCAGTCGTTGGGGCCGTCGGGGCGCTGCCTGCGCTTGGTCATCCCGCGCGCCCGGGGCGCGTGGCCGTGGTCAGTAGCGATGCGGCGGCGAACTTGGGGGTGAGCGACGAGGAGGAGGTGCCCGGCAGGGAGGGGAAGGAGTCGCCGAACAGGTTCCGCCACAGCCGGACGCTCCTGTCGTGGTCCTGCTCGTTGTATGCGTCGCGGATCTCCTGGGCGTGGGTGTGGATGCGGGCGCGGAAGTAGCTGTAGGTGGTCTGGTCCCAGCGGTGGTCGAAGGTGGCTCCGGATCCGGAGGGGTCGGCGATCGAGGGCTTGTAGGGGCGGGCCTGCAGCCAGTTGTCGAGGTCGTCGACGATGGTCAGCAGCGCGGTGGGCGCGTTGCCGTAGCAGCCGGGGCGGGCCAGTGCTGTTGCCTGGCTGACGCGCTCGCCGAGCAGGGTGGTGAGGATGATGGACCGGGTTCCGGTGAAGGAGTTCTTGTGGTCCCGCAGGAACTTCATCAGCCGGATGACCTTGCGGAGGTTGCCGTCCGCGATGCTGTCCTTCTCCTTCATCCAGGCGGTGAAGCCGTCGGGGTTGGTTTCCTCCCAGTGGTTGCCGTCCCGGTTGACGATCACCTCCCGGCCGTCCTTCAGGAACAGGTGCGGGACGATGTCGACGTGCATGGAGTTGGCGTAACGCAGCTGCACACAACGGCACTTGCGGGTGTGGGGCATGTCCTTGTAGATGCTGTTCCGGTGGAGGGCCGCGTAGACCTTGTCGATGTAGGTCTTTGGGCTGTCGGCCCACTCGTGCACCTCGGCGAGGCGGAGCATGAAGTCGGCGTCGAACTCCTTGTCCCCGACGGGATTGATGATGGTGCGCTGCGCCCACGAGCCCTGGCGCTCCTTGCCCAGGATCAGCGGGCCGAGTTCGGGGTCGTTCCGGAGTGCCTGGTAGATGGACTCGACCCGGCTGTCGAGGAGGTCCAGCTTTGCCTGGCTGAGGTTGACGGTGTCCCGCAGGAAGGCGCGGAAGCTGTTGACGTGCTGCACAGGTCTGTTTCCTTTCGTGGGTCAGCAATGGGATGAAGCGGCTCAGCCTGGTCACCGAGCAGTTCGGGCGGGTGGAGGTCCCAGGGGTGTGGGGACCTGATAGAGCTCCGGCCGCCGGTTCGGAGCCTGGCGGCTCCGAACCGGTACTCAAAGGAGAGCTCAGGTCCAGTCGATGTGCCCGTACCTGATGAAGTAGTGGCAGCGCTTGTCTCCGCGCAGCTCGTCGATGCTGGGAGACACCGTGAGCGGCTCGGAGGCTTTCACGGTCCAGTTGGGGAGGATGCTCGGGTTCAGGTTGAGCAGCACCCGATGTCCTTCCTTGCACGGGCAGTCGAAGGCGAGCCACTTCATAATCTGTCCGTTGGCCACCAGCACGGCTGTCCCGCGAGGGATCCGCCGGGGAAGGTCGTGAATGCTGATGACGACCTCACCGACCTGCCACCGCCGTCGTACTCTCCAGGAACGGATCCAGCGGGTGAGCGTCCTCAGGCCGCCCAATTCAGTCCCCAGTAGCGCTCCGTGTCTCCGTAGCCAGCCACGGCGTCGGAGGCGCAGTAGTGCCCCGGTCCGGGTTCCTGATGGTTGAGCGAGGTCCGGCGGTCATGGAAAAGCAGCAGAGTCTCGCTCGGACGCAGGGTCTGCCCGTAGCCGACGAGCCGTTCGAGAAGCTCGCCGACGGCGGCTGCAGCCGTTGCCGTGGTGTAGGCGACGACAGCGGGCTCGATGCCGGGCAGCGCCGGGGCGTATCCCTCCTTGGCCAGCTGGGTCTGTTCTGCGGCGGGGCGTTCCTGAGCGGCTGCCAGCGCGGGGGTGACCCGTTCGCGGCACAGCAGGCAGGCGGCGCCGGGGTGGAGGACGGTGATGCGGCCGATGATGTCCTGGATCTGGCCCTGGGGGGTTGCGGTGATCTTGACGCCGCAGTCGATGAGCGGGGTGAGGTAGGCGTGGGAGAAGCGGGAGAGCCGCATCCGGCCGGCTTCGTCGTCGGTGCATCCGAAGACGACGTCCGCGCCGACGACGTGGTGGGCGATCTTGCGCCGGCTCACGCTTCCGACCACCGGTTCGACCGTGACGCCGTCGGCGATGCGGGTGAGGTGGTCGGCCAGGACGTGGACCTTGGGGCGGCCGACGTCGGCGGGGGTCGAGCCGTAGACGCGGGTGAGGTTGCTGGTCGAGAGGGTGTCGGGGTCGATCAGCGTGAGCCGGCGGATTCCGAGGCGGACGAGTTGTTCGGCGACCGCTGAGCCGGTTCCTCCGGCGCCGACGACGGCGATGTGGAGTTCTCCAAGGACGCGCTGGATCTCGGTGCCGAAGGCGCGGATCTGGCGGTCGTGGAGGCCGAGAAGGCTCGGGGTGTCGGAGTCGAAGGATCGCAGGAGGCGGAAGGTGGGCCCGGCGATGAAGATCCGGTCGATGGCCGCCTGGTGCTCGCCCTCGATGCGGCCGGTGAACGTCATGCCGCCTTCGTGCGGGGCGATGATCAGGGTTCCGTAGAGCCCGCTGCGGGTGCGGGTGCGGAAGGTGGCGGCGAGCTGTGCGTCGACGGCGGCGTCGCGGCGGCTCGGGAGCGGGGCCGAGCCGGGCGCGGGGTGAGTGTGGACCCAGATCGCGGTGGCTCCGGCGCGCTCGGCTTCGCGCAGGGCGGGCATGTAGCCGTCCGAGGAGATGCCGAGGGCGGTGTCAGTGCGCTCGCGGTAGGCGTCGTCGGGAACTTCGAGGAGACGGACGCCGAGCAGGCGCAGGGATCCGTCCGGCAGGACGGCACGCCGGGTGAGGAGTACCGCGGCGCTCTCGACCGGGCAAGCCGCGATCACGGTGAGGCGGTCGGCCACCTCGGTGGTGAGGGTGAGGGTGGTGCGGTTCACGCGGCGGCTCCCGCGGCGGCCAGCTCGGTGCGCAGCAGCGTGAGGTAGCTCTTGAGGCTGTCGGTGCCGGGCTGCCACGCGGACAGCGGGAGGTGGCGCGACCAGCGCTGCCAGGTCCGGCCCCGGTGGGTCTCGTGGACTTCGGTCGCGGGGATCGTGCCGCCCGCGGCCGTGGTCAGGGTGGGCGAGGTCCACCACATGTCCGGTGGGACGTCGGGGTAGAGCGGTTGCAGGCGCAGGAGGATGTCCGCCTGCGTGGCGTTCAGGCCTTCGGGGAGCGGGAAGTCGGTGATCTGGATGCAGAGCATCCCGCCGTCTTCGGACACGTCGTAGGTGAGGCCCGCCTCGCGCAGGGCGGTGTGGTCCTCGGCCGGCAGGTCCATCATCGCGGCCCCTCGTCGTCACCCGGGTTGATGCTGCCCGGGGCGGTGAAGAAGCGCATGCCGTCGTGCAGGCGGACCACCTCGTCGGCGGCGATCTTGCGGTCGTGCTGGTCGACGACGTCGAGCCACAGGTCGCGGTCGTCGGGGACCGGCGGCGTCAGCAGGGCGCGGATCTCCTGGCCGCTCATCCGCTTGCGGGTGACCTCGTAGGGGTGCCGGTCGATGAAGATCGTGATGGGCTGGGGGTCGGAGAAGAAGCGCATGCCGTCCCGCAGGTCGACCGGCTCGTCCTCCGCGAGCCGGCGGTCGGGCGCGTCGGGGATGTCGAGCCAGATCACCCTGCCGGTCGGGATGTCCGGGTTGGGAACCTGGCGCAGCTGCGCCGGGGTGGCGCGGTGGTGCGCGGTGTCGTACTCGCGGCCGTCGATGAAGACGGTGGTCCGCCGGGCGGACGGGCTGGGGAGCGCCGTGGGCTCGGTCATGAGGGTTGCTCCTTGCTGATGTCGGGACAGGGTCGCGGCAGACCGGCCGCGGAGTTGGCGGTGCCGGGCACAGCCAGACCGGAGAGTTTCATTTACCAAAAAGGTTCACGAAACTCCTCGATCTTGGCAAGGACGGTACCATGAACCCGATGGGTAAACGCAAGTGATTCTTGGGGTGCGGGTGGAGATCTACTTCCTCGACGGCGAGCTGGCGCGGTCCTGCAACGACGACGCCATACGCATGCACCGCTTCGGCGCTTCCGTCGCACCGGTGCTCCGGCGCCGTCTGGCGGAGATCGCCGCCGCCGCCCACCTGGCTGAGTTCCGCCGCCTTCCGCAGGCCCGGCTGCGCGGATACGCCGACGGCCGCCTGCTGGTCGCTCTGGGCCCCACTGCCGACCTACACCTGCGCCCTCGCGACGATCCGCCGCCCATGGCCGAAGGTCACCTCGTCGAATGGGCCGTCCGTTCCCTGCTCGTCACGGATGTCCAGTTCGCTGCCACCGCCTGAGCCCCCTCCCGTCGTCCGAAGAGAGGCACCTCGATGACCCCCGGTGTCGACCCGCTCGCCTACGCGCCCATCTCGGTCCCCCATCCCGGGGAGACCCTCCAGGAGACCCTGAACGAACTCGGTATCCCCCAGGCCGACCTTGCCCGTCGCACCGGCCTGTCCACCAAGCACATCAACCAGGTCATCAAGGGCACCGCGGCACTCAGCCCCGACACCGCGCTCCTGCTCGAACGCACCACCGGCGTGCCCGCTACCCTGTGGAACTCGATGGAAGCCGCGTACCGCACCCAGCAGGCCCGCGCGGAAGAGAGCAAAACCCTGGCCTCAAAAGTCGACTGGCTCAGCCGCTTCCCTCTCGCTGAACTGGTGAAGCTCCAGATCCTCCCCAATCGCGAGAAGACCCCCGCCAACCTCCTCAAGCTGCTGGACTGGTTCGGCGTCGCCGACCCCGACACCGCCGAGGACGTCTGGCGCAACTACCGCACCGCGTTCCGCCGCTCCACTGTGCAGGAACCCGCCGAAGGCACGGCAACCGAGTACGCGACCGCCGTCTGGCTGCGCCAGGCTGAACTCCAGGCACGGGAACTGGCCAAGAACCTGGACCTGCTGCCCTACAACAAGCACGAGCTCGCCGCGCTCCTCCCCACGCTACGAGCACTGACCCTGACCGGGCAGGACAGCTGGCTCGAAGAACTCCCCCGCCTGTGCGCCAGGGCCGGCGTCGCCGTGGTCTTCGTCCCGGCGCTCCCCAAGACCCGGGTCTCCGGCGCAACCCGCTGGCTCACACCGGAAAAGGTCATGGTGGCACTCAGCGACCGCTTCAAGAGGGACGACCAGTTCTGGTTCAGCTTCTTCCACGAGCTCGGCCACGTCCTCCTGCACGGCAAGCGCCTGACCTTCATGGACGACAGCGAGAACCTCCGCTCCAAGACCCATGCGGATCCCGCCGAGGACGAAGCCAACGACTTCGCCGCCAACACCCTGATCCCCCCACAGCACGCCGCCGCCTACCGACAACTGCGAGCCAGAGCCAAGCCGTTCACCCTCATCGAGGCCTTTGCCCGCCAAGCCGGTGTCTCCCCTGGCATCGTCGTCGGCCGGCTACAGCACGACGGCGCACTCGAGTGGACACACGGCAACAACCTCAAACGCACCGTGACCCTGAGCTGAATACCGCCGCTCCGCCCCGGACAGCCGCAGCTCTCAGCTGCCCGAGTGGTAGAGGGTGGCAGCTCCTGGAATCTTCCACCTGGTGTAGCGCCCATGCCAGGGAAGGCCACCTATCCAGGTCCACAGACATTCGTCCGCCGTCGGACGAGGGGCTACCAGGACGACTCTCCAAGCCGCGCGTCCGGGCCCGCACCGGCCCGAAGCACCCGGCCGACCGACCGATGGCGAGCCGGGCCACACGCATGGATTCTCAACGAACCTGATGCTTCCTCATCCAACATGCGGCACCCAGGCTCAGAGAACTACTGGTGCCTGATCACGATCCTGAAAATCTTCTCAAGAGAGGTAAGGAACCCCAGGTCAGAAGCTACTGCTTCCATCAACTGGGATGAGAACTAACACCAGCAGACCGACGTCCTGGCCCTGCACGCCCGGGGTAGCTCGGCTCGGCCACAACGGGGCACCCCGCACATCTGGGCTGTTCACGAGTGGCTTTGATCCGGAAAGATCCGAGCGCGTTGAAGATCGCTTCCCATCGTCTTGGTGATCGCTTCCCGAGTCGTGGCCCTGTCGGTGATCCTGTACGGATGCTGCTTCCCGAGACCGCCGCACAGACCGAACTGATCGAAGTGGTCCGCATCACCGCACCGACGGACTCGGGCACCCTGGTTGGCGATGTTCTGGAGATCTGGGTGGAGGACCAGGCTCGGGAGGTGCTGAACCTGGTGGCCGAACTGCCGGGCGACGAGTTGCATCGGTGCTTCGTGCCCAGCTACGGCATTCGGGCTCACAGCTCCGCCGATCTCCTCTTCGAGATCGCGTTCTGCTTCCGCTGCCACGGTGCCCTTCTCCTGGGGGCCGGCGTCCCGGCCGGGCTACGGCGTATCCAGGGCTTCGATCCAGACAGTGGGCCCGGGCGCGAACTTCTCGAACGCTTCCGTGCCTGCGCCGACAGGGTCGGCGAGTAGTCGGCGAACCTGGTGGGTGCCAGCACGTCGGGCACACTGTTGACGGTGCTCGGAGCACGGCCGACGCGTTGATCCGACCCTATTCCGCGTAGAGCTCTGCCAGGCGGGGCAGCTGGCGGCTCAGCTCGTCGTCGTCCTCGAAGTCGAAGCCCCATTCCGGGTCCAGCTCTGGATAGCGGTTGGTGAAGGAGTCGTTGGGGAGCTCCTCGCCGGTTGCGATCTGGTAGGCGTTCCAGGCCATGCCCAGGGCTTCCTCGCACTCGATGTCGATCCCGTCTGCGGCAAAAGCACGGACTGCGGGAAGATCGGCGAGCGCATCGGGATCGCCGATGGCTCGCTCGAACGTCTCACGGCCCTGGGTGATCAGCCAGCCGCGGAAGTAGTCGAATCCGTCGTCGGAGCATCCGCCGTTGATCACGTAGGCGGCGCCCCAGAGGGGGGCTCGGTAGGAGTCGGCCATTAGGCCCCAGAGGATCTGCTGGGCGGCGACGATCTCCTGGACCGGGCGAAGCGCGAGCAGTGCGGTCGCCTGCTCGGCCACAGCGTCACCGTTGTCCGGAGCCGGCACCTGCGAGCGGGCTTCCTCGATCAGCTTCCAGAACTGCTGGGTGTCCATGGCAGCTGAGCATGCCACCGTCCCCTGACAGCCCGGTTCGAACCGCGGTCGACGGGCGGACGTGCGCCGGCCGGAGGTGTCGCGTTGCGTGGCTCGGGTTGAGGCCGCGGGGGCTGCACGGAGTTAGGGCAGACATCTGGTCGACAGGATGATCCGCCGTCTCCCTCTCTGTCAGCCTTGGGTGAGACATCCCGCTTTGTCGGGTTAGCCTGAGAGGGCCCGAGTAGGAGTTCCACCCCTGATGACCAGCACCAACCCGTCCGCGGCCGACCGGCTCCCAGGCCGAAGCGCCGCACGTTCAGCCCCGAGTACAAGCTGCGGATCGTGGCCGAGTACGACGCCGCGCCCGAGGGCAAGAAGGGTGCGGTCCTGCACCGAGAGCGCCTGCACCACTCGCATGTCACCGAGTGGCGGGCCGCGCGCGATGCCGGGGCCCTGGAGAACCTGGCCGACCGCCGCACGAGCCCGGTCCGCCCGAAGAAGTCCGCCGCCGAGGCCGAGAACGAGAAGCTGCGCCGGCAGGTGGAGCGGCTGGAGAAGGAACTCGCCCGGAACAAGGCCGCGCTGGAGGTCCTGGGAAAAGCGTCGGCGCTCTTGGAAATGATCTCCGAGGGCGCGGCACGCCGCCGACCCGGTCGTGGACGAGGCGTTCATCGGTCTCGAACACGAGCTGGGTATCGCGGCCGCGTGCCGGCTGACCGGCCGTTCCCGGGCCACCCACTACCGCCGTCTGAAGCCGCCACCGGTGCGCGGGCCACGTGCGCCCCAGGTCAAGCCGTCGGCTCTGACGGCCGAAGAGCGTGAGGCGGTACTGGAGTTGATGAACCAACCCGAATATGCCGAGCTGCCACCCGCACAGATCTGGGCCCGCGAGCTGGACACCGGGCGCTACCACTGCTCGGTCTCCACGACGTACCGGATCCTGCGTGAGCAGGGGGCAGTCGGGCGAGCGTCGCCGCCAGGCCGTCCACCCGGCCAAGACGGTGCCCGAACTGGTCACCGACGGCCCCTCCCAGGTGTTCACGTGGGACATCACCAAGGCGGCCGGCCCGAGGAAGGGCATCTGGTACCACGCCTACGTCATCATCGACATCTTCAGCCGCTACATCGTCGGCCACACCGTCGAGGCGGCCGAATCAGCCGAGCGGGCAGAGGAGTTGATCCGCGAGACCATCGCGCGCAACGGTATCGTCCCCCAGACCGTGCATGCCGACCGGGGCACCTCGATGACCTCGAAGAAGGTCTCCCAGTTGCTGATCGATCTCGGCGTCACCAGGAGTCATTCGCGACCCAAGGTCTCCAACGACAACCCCTACAGCGAGGCCCAGTTCAAGACCACCAAGTACATGTCCGACTATCCCGAGCGGTTCGCTTCACTGGCCCACGCCCGCGAATGGTTCGACGCCTTCATCTCGTACTACAACCACGAGCACCGGCACTCGGGGATCGGACTTCACACGCCCGCCAGCGTCCACTTCGGCACCGCAGAACAGGTCCGCCACCAGCGGGCCCTCACCCTCGCGGAGGCATACGCCCGGCACCCCGAACGCTTCGGTCGCCGCCCCGACCGCCCGAGATCCCGAAGACGGCATGGATCAACGACCCGGCCAAGCGCAGGGGAACCCGCACCACAAACCTCATAGCCTCACGACCGTCTCACTGGACTTGAAATCTTCCGGCCGCGCGCTCACGGACGCCCGCACCTCGCCGACAACCCGGCATCCGAACTGCCGCCGTGGGGATGCCTTTTCATATGCAAAGTGCACCGCCAAGGACTCCCGCGCCGCAGCGAGGAGGACGGCCTCAGGCCCGCCGGGGCCTGGAAAGGCCCGGAGTCTCGAGGAGCAGGTCCACCAGGCGCTTGGACGGTGGATACCCGCCGGAGCGCTCGCGCAGGAAGTCCTGGGCACGATAGGTCCGCGTGCGGACCGTAGTAGCGCCCTTCCATTCCGGTATGGCCGCCAGCTCCTGCGCAAGCTCGGGCAGCCTGTCCTCCCAGCCGGCGTACGCCCGGTCGAGAGCTGCCTGACGGGCCAGCCCTGCAGCCTCGAGAACCTGCCAACTGTTGCGGGCCAGCGCAAGTTCTGGAAACACCTGATAAGCGACGACGCGCTGTCTGGCCTGACTGCCCGCCTCGCGGAAGTCCGGCAGAGCGACCAGGTCGGCCACCATATGGCCAATCCGATCTTGCGAGAGCCTGTCCGGTTCGTCCTGCCCGAAGGAGGCTTCACTGTCCTCGTCCAACTCCCCGGCCAGCTCGTCCAACCGTCGGCGAAGCGGCGGCGACCAGGAGCTCTGCTGCTCCCACACGTGAACAACCGCATCCACGCAGAAGGCCAACTCCAGGGACGCCAAATGCCCTTCGTAAGAACGGATCCGTTCCTGCAGGTCCTGCCGGTCCCTCGACTTCGCAACCACGTCGCCCTGGGCCACCGCCCCCGCTTCGAGGAAGCCACGACCGACGTAGAACATGCGCGCGCCAGCCTTCACAGCCAGCTCGGTGAACGCCGCTGCCGAAAGGTCGCCGGGGCCCAGGAGGACACAGTGGCCACCGCCGTCCGGAACCGACGGCACCACGACCAGTCCCCTGTCGACCGCCTGCGCCACGACGTAGGCGTACACATCCTCCAGAGCGTCATCTGCGGTAGCAAGACGCTGTGTAGTCATCGTGGCTCCAGCCCCGTCTGCCGATCCTGAAGAGGTGATGCTGAACTCACGGATCGCTTCTCCCGTCCCCGCACGTGCAGAGAGGCGCCGTCCGCGCCCACTCGCTGCTGAGCCCTCCGACCTACCCGCACATCTCAAGGTGACACGCTGATGGATCCCGACGTGGTATCGGTGTGCATACTTCCCCTCGCGCACAGGGCTGACACCGACCAAGGATTGCATCCGCCAGAAGACCATCTCCTCCTTGGACAGAGACGGCGATCCGCCCGAGCGAAGGGCGGAGCTCGATCACGAGTCGTCGCAGCGCCTCTCGGCAAGCACCAACGACTCCTCCCAGCGTCAGTCACCAACCCGCTAGGCTTCTGCAAGACGGCATCTCGGGCCGCCCGAATCACATGGCGAGGAGCATGTCCCTGCGCAGGCGGGGCTGACACCGTTCGCAGACCACCGCGGCGGGCGGGCGTAGAACTCGTCCCTGCGCACGCAGGGCTGACACTCTCGAGCGTACGAACGCTGGTCTCGCCGCCGGTCGTCCCCGCGCACGCAGGGCTGGCGTTCCCCTTCCTCCGATCCTCACTCCTACTGCACGACAAAGCGACCCCACCCTGACCACACCGCAAGCCGGGCCAGATCCCCCGCCTTCAGCGGAACCGATTTCCTGCGCATGCAGATGCAATGGCTTCAAAGTGGCTGGTCAGAGGGCTACGGCTATTGCAATTCTCGCCAGAGTGGCTTGGGAATTCTCACAAGTCGTCATGCACCGATCTCATTCAATGACATACAGCTGAAGCAGGATGCCCGCGCCTTCCGGCACCCTCGGCCAACACATCATTGACACATCAGTGAGACAGCCTCAGGACATCCAGCTGAGACTTCGCACACCACACGCCCCACCACCCGCACCCGGCAGACGCCACCTCTTTGGTCATCCGCTACCTGCGGGTATCGGCCCCCGGGCGAGAACACCTCATGCTCACCGAGAAGACCGCCACACCACCGCTGGCCACTCCCAGGCCCCCGCCGAACCCGCCACACAACAGACCCGGAAACCTCCCAACCACACCAGCCAGCACCACCCTGACCAGCGAAAACACCAAAACAGCCATTAGACCGAGACAACACCCACGACACCCGGGACTGGAATCACCCGAACTGCCACAACCCCAGCCCACACACCACGACCAGACCACCCACCACCCCGAAGATCTGTCGCACATAACTCACAGAACCCCAGCCCACAGACCTCTTCATGCCGTAACAAGACCCCCCGAAATCCTCATGAGACCGGGGACTATCACGATCTAGGTGTACGGCACCCGTTTGTACTAGGTGTTGATCTTCCTGGCGAGTGTGGGCCGGGTGGCCTACGCCCGTCCGGCTGACAGGCGTCCGTCGAGGCGATGTCGAAGGCGTTGAGGGCGGCCATCCAGCGGTTGCTCCAGCGCTGTCGGCCGCGGCCGGTGGGGTCGAGGGCGAGGGTGGGTCTGTCCAGCGAACGGTGTAACTCGGTTGGGTTGAGTTAACGACGGCCAGCGGAGAGGCGGCCGTCGAAGGCGATCTCGAAGGCGTTCAATGCGGCCTTCCAGCGGGTCATCCACCGCTTTCGGCCGTCACCGGTCGGGTCGAGGGACATGATCGCCATGTAGACGCACTTCAGGGCCGCCTGCTCGTTCGGGAAGTGCCCGCGCGAGCGGACGGCCTTGCGGATCCTGGCGTTCACGGACTCGATCGCGTTCGTGGTGCAGATGACCCGGCGGACCTCGATGTCGAAGCTCAGGAACGGCACGAACTCGGCCCAGGCGTTCTCCCAGAGCCGCACGATCGCCGGATACTTCCTGCCCCAGGCCTCGCTGAACTCGACGAACCGCTCCAGGGCGGCGTCCTCGGTCGGAGCCGTGTAAACGGGCTTGAGAGCCTTGGAGATCTTGTCCCAGTCCTGGCGGGCCGCGTAGCGGAACGAGGCCCGGATCAGGTGGACGATGCAGGTCTGGGTGACGGCCTGCAGCCAGTACTTGGCGCCCTCGCCGCCGTCGCCGGCCCACAACCCGAGGATCTCCCTCGTGCCTTCGACCGTGACCGCCAGCGCCACGTAGATCGGCCGGTTGGCGACCTGGCCGTCGCGGAGCTTCACATGGACGCAGTCGATGAAGACCACCGGATAGACCGGGTCGAGGGGGCGGTTCTGCCACTCGGACATACCCTCGATCACCTGGTCGGTGATGGTGGAGACGGTCTGCCTGGAGACCTCGGCGCCGTAGACCTCGGCCAGGTGCGCGGAGATCTCCCCGTGCGTCAGGCCACGGGCGGACAGTGAGAGCACCATCTCGTCAACCCCCGACAGGCGCCGCTGACGCTTGCGGACCAGCTGCGGCTCGAACGAGCCCTCCCGGTCCCGGGGAACGTCGATCTCGACCGGGCCGACCTCGGTCAGCACGGTCTTCGACCGCGTGCCGTTGCGCGAGTTCCCGCTGCCGGCCCCAACCGGATCGTGCTTCTCGTAGCCAAGGTGGTCCGTCATCTCGCCCTCGAGCGCGGACTCCAGGATCTTCTTTGTCAGCTGCTGGAGCAAGCCACCAGCACCGGTGAGCTGCAGCCCGCTCGCACGGGCCCGGTCGACCAGCTGCCCGATCAACTGGTCGTCAAGGGCATCCGGCTGCAACTCCAGCGGCCGCACAGCCTCCACGGCCTCGGCGGAGACGATCACGTCTGTCATCAGGTGCTACTTCCTTGATCGGGAGTTACACCGTTCTTTTTACAGACCCGCGAGGGCGGCCAGGTAGAGCCGTTTGAGGGCGGCCTGGTCGTTGGGGAAGTGGCCGCAGGCGCCGGCGGCCCTGCGGTAGCGGGAGTTGAGGCTCTCAATGGCGTTGGTGGTGCAGATGATCTTGCGGATCTCGGCGTCGAAGGCGAGGAAGGGGACCATCTCGGACCAGGCCTTCTCCCACAGTCGCACCACGGCCGGGTAGGTCGCCTCCCAGGCGGCGGCGAACTCGGCGAACCGGTCCAGGGCCGCCTGCTCGTTCGGCGCGGTGTAGACGGGCTTGAGATCCCGGGCGACCGCCGCCCAGTCCCGCTTGGAGGTGTAGCGGAAGGAGTTCCGCAGCAGGTGGACGATGCACGTTTGCACCACGGTCTGGGGCCAGACCTGGGCGACCGCGTCGGGCAGCCCGGCCAGGCCGTCGCAGATGAGGATCAGGCAGTCCTTCACGCCGCGGTTCTTGATCTCGGTCAGGACCGACTGCCAGTACTTGGCGCCCTCGCCGCCGCTGGAGGTCCACAGGCCCAGGATGTCGCGGTAGCCGTCGGCGGTGACGCCCAGGACCACGTAGACGGGCCGGTTGGCGACCTGTCCGTCGCGGACCTTGATGTTCACGGCGTCCACGAACAGCACCGGGTAGACCGGGTCGAGGGGGCGCGTGCGCCACTCGGACATGCCCTCCAGGACCCGATCGGTGATGGTGGAGACGGTCTCCTTGCTGGTCGTCATGCCGTAGACCTCGGCCAGGTGCGCGACGATCTCCCCGCTGGTCAGGCCCTTCGCGGTCAACGAGACCACGAGGTTGTCCAGGCCCTCGGTGCGGCGCGCGTGCCGGGGCACGACCTTCGGTTCGAACGTGCCGGCCCGGTCCCTGGGCACTTCGAGCGTGACCGGCCCGGCCTCGGTCATCACGGTTTTCATCCGGTAGCCGTTGCGCGCGCTGCCGCCCTTGCGGGCGGAGCGGCCCGGTTCCGCGGTCGAGGCCAGGTGCTCGTCCATCTCGGCTTCCAGGGCTTCCTGGAGCAGGTGCCGGGTCAGCTGCTGCAGCAGCCCGCCCTCACCGAGCAGCTGCATCCCGCCGGCCCTGGCCTGCTCGGCCGCCAGCTCGGCGACCGACGCCACCACATCCGACCCGCCGGTGTTCTTCCTCGGACCCATGTCCAAGGCATCGGCGTCTACGGACTCCGACGAAACCGTTCCGTCAGGAACCGACCCGATCTGGTGATCCGTCAGCGAGCTCATCAGTGTCTCCCTTGATCAGGGTGTCCACCTGATTCATGACACTCCCTGAGGCCGGGGGTGATGGCGAAGGCGTCGAGAGCGAGGGCCTTCTGCGCCTGCTTGACCAGGGCCGGGATCTTGGCGTTCTCGTCGACGGTCAGGCCGCGTTCCAGCAGGACGGTCTTGGCGGTCGCTTCGATGAGCTGCTTGGCGCTCCCGATGGCGCCTGCCGGGTCGGTGGCCAGGTCACGGGAGATGCGCTGGAGCTCGGCGAGGATGCCTGAGGGGTCTCGCAGGCCGATGAGGTCCTGGGTCTGGGAGCGCAGCGGGGGCCGGATCCAGGTGATGCGGCCGCGTTCGCTGACGGTCAGGCCGTCGCGTTCCAGCGGGACGGCCTGACCGTCAGCGAACGCGGATGCCGTGAAGGACCAGGTCCTCGAAGGCGACCAGGGCTCGGTCGACTTGTGCGGGGTCGGTCCAGTCCACACGCCATCCCACACCGCAACTACACCCCCCTGAAACCTCATCAGGGCGATCGGAACAGCTCGTCCAGGTGATGGGTGAGGATCGCCAACGCGGCGTCGCCGGTGCGTTGGCCACCCAGCACGCTCGATCCGAGGCCGTTGACCATGGCCAGCAGTCCGGCGGCGGTCATCTCGGGGTTCCTGCCGGAGTCGATCTCCCCGGCCTGCTGGGCCGCGCGGATCTGCTTGGCGAGGAAGCCCTCCAGCAATTCGGGCTGGGCCGCGCCGTGCTTCTCCAGCACCTCGGGGTTGCCGAGCACCAGCGCGTAGTAGGCGGCGTAGGTCCTGGTGATCCGGCGGCTTTCCGGATCGGTCGGCAGGATGCACGACAGGACCGCGGTCACGGTACCGCGCGGCGCGGGCGGGGACCCCGCCGCGTTGATCCACTGCTCCATGCGGGCCTGGAGTTGGGCACGGAGTCTGGCCAGCGCGTCAAGCAGCAGCCCTTCCTTGGTCGTGAAGTAGTACTGCACCAGCCGCAGGGAGACGCCGGCTTCGGCCGCGACCGCCCTCATGCTGGCCGCCTGCAGGCCCTGGGTGTCGGCGGTGCGCAAGAGCGCCTCGGCGATCTGTCGTCGACGCTCCTCGTGATCGACCTGCGCGCTCATCGGCCTGCCTCCCATCGCCAGTGGTACACCCGTATCATGCTGTGATACGGGTGTACCATGCGAATCAGCCAGTTCAAGAACAAGCGGGCCGAAGACCGATTCCGCATCGTCTACGAGCGGACACTTGCCGAACTGTGGCCCGGACAGCGGACGGCACTCGACCTTCCGACCGCGTTCGGGACCACCCGCGCCTACCGGACGGGACCACCAAGCGGCGAGCCGATCATCCTGCTGCCCGGCTCTGGCGGGAACGCGCTGATGTGGCACCGGTACATCGACACACTGGCCCGGCACCGTCCGGTCATCGCCGTCGACACGATCGGCGAGCCCGGCGCGAGCGTGCAGGCCGCCCCCATCCGCGACGGCCGGGACGGCGCTGCCTGGCTGGACGAACTCCTGGCCGCACTGGAAGTGCCGACCGCCCACGTCGTCGGCTGCTCCTACGGCGGCTGGCTCGCGCTGAACCACCAGATCCACCACCCCGGCCGCACCGCCTCCCTGACCCTGCTGGATCCCGCGGGCTTCGCCGGCTTCGGACCCCGGTTCTACGCCTGGCTCATCGCCGGCGGACTTGCCGCAGCCGCACCACGTCCACTCCGCCCCCGTCTGGCCCGCCTGGTCGGCAACAGCACCATCCTGGAGAGCGAATTGATGAGTCTGATGCGCGCATCGATCGGATTCCGCCGCGCACTCCCCGTGCCCCCGGTCTTCTCCGACGAGGAACTGCGCGGCCTGCACGTTCCCGCCCTGTTCCTGCTCGGGGCGCGCAGCGCCATGCACGACTCGCGCCAGGTCGCCGACCGCGTGGGCAGTCTCGTGCCCTCGGCCCGGGTGGAGGTCGTACCCGACGCCGGCCACGCGCTGCCCACCGACCAGCCGGACCTGGTGACCGACCGCATCCTCCACACCGTTGGCCGCTAAGAGGAGCTGACACAAGGCTCGGACGCGTCGGTAGGTGATTACGCAGCAGGCCAGTTTGAGGAAAGCCTCGTGGATGTCGTCGCGGATGTCCCAGCGGATCCGCAGGCGCCGAAAGCCGTGGATCCAGGCGTTCGTTCGCTCTACGACCCACCGCACGGCTCCGAGCCCGGAGCAGTGCGGCACTCCCCGGCGGGCGATGACTGGCTTGACGCCCAGCTTCCACAGCAGCTGGCGGTACTTGTCGTAGTCGTAGCCGAGGTCGGCGAACAGCCGGCGGGGTCGGTGGCGTGGCAGGCCGGTCTTCCCGCGGATGTGGGGAATCGAGTCCAGGAGCGGCAGGAGCTGGGTGACGTCGTGGCAGTTGCCGCCGGTCAGGGTGATGACCAGCGGCGTACCCTGGCCGTCGGTGATCACGTGGTGCTTCGAGCCCGGTCGGGCGCGGTCGACCGGGCTCGGTCCCGTTTGGGCCACCGCCGCCGGGCCAAGCTGACCGAGGCGCAGCTCGACCGGCTCACCGCGCACGGCCTCGACTGGCGCTGACCCGGCCGGCGTCCATGCCCGCTGGAGGCGCTCCAGGCCGCCTGTGACCGCGCTGCCCGTCGTGTCCGCCACAGCATCGCAGGCCACCGCCGGGGGCCCGCACGGCGGGTGTCGCCGTGAGCCGATCGGACGAAATCCGTGGACACCCGCCGCCGGGGTCCCGGCCGGAGACCCGGCGGGCTGAACACTGACTGCCGCCCGGAACCGGCGGGCGCGAGGGAACGAGGAGACCTGGTGACCCACGGAATGAGCGTGCTCCTCCGGGCGATTCCGCTGCTCATGGGCGCGGTGTCGGCCGCGCTCGGCGGCTACGTCCTCGCGCACTCCACCGGGCCGGGCGCCCGGGTCGCGGGCCTGACACTGGTCTTCCTGGCCGCTGTCTGTCTCTGCCTGTTCGCCGTCGCGGCGACCGTCGTGCGGCAACTGATCGGCCGTTTCGGCGCGTTGGACCGGATCGGCTACCCGGCGTTCGGCTTCGCGGTGGCCGGGGCCGCCGTCGGCTACGGGCTGGGCCTGCTGGCGGAGAGCCACCGGCCGGTGGCCGACTTCGTGGCCGGCAGCGTGGTCCTCGGCATCGGCCTGGTCTGCGTGTGCGTCTCGTCGGTGGCCGCGGTCGCCACCCGCTTCACGCTGCTCGGGCAGAACGCCGTCCTGCCGGAGGGTTCCCCGCCGCGCTCGCCCGCGCCGTTCGGCCGGTCCGCGGCCCGGGCGCTGGTGGCGGTCCCAGTCCTTGCGGCCGCCGCCGCCTGGGCGTGGGCGATCGTCATGCTGGCCAACGGGGGCGGCGGGGACTCGGACGGGCGCTTCACGGCCGGGCACGTGGTGGTCGACCAGGCGATCGTCTGCACCGCCCTGATCGGGCTGGTGATCACCTTGCTGCGGCAGATCCGGAACACGTACACCCGGCGGGAGCGGGTCTGGTGGCTCGTCCCGGCCGCCGTGCTCGGCGCCATGGACATCACCGGGGGCCTGGTCGTCGTCGCCCTGGACCCCCGGCCCGGTCAACTGGCCACCGGGTACGTGCAGATCGGGCTGGGTCTGCTGTGCTGGACAGTGCTGAGCGCGGTGCTGCCGCTCGCTCTCGGCTGGCGCCGTGCCGCGCCGCCGGCCGGCCGCGCCCCGCTGGTCCCGGTCGGCACCACACTGCTGTGCCTGTTCATGTCGGCGTTCCTGTTCGAGTCGGCCGACCCGGACGTGATGGTCGCGGCCCGGGTCCTGGTCGGCCTCGGCGCCGCCTGCTTCTCGCTCTTCGCCGTGGTCTCCGTCCTGGAGGCCGGCGTCGCCGACCGGAGCCCCGAAAAGCCGGCCGAGAACAGCGAAGGCAGGGAGCCGAAGCTCTCCTGACATTGTCCGACTCCTACCGGACAGGGGGCCTTGCGGCAAGGCCCCCTCCCTGGCGCTCAGTCGCTGACCGAATCGGGAAACCAGCGCAAACCGCATATACCGGGTGTACCGCGTGCAATTGCCCGGCAGGGGATCGGAGAAGCAGGACACATGACCCAGCAGACGACCAGTGCCTTCGAGGTGCCCGAGCGGCTCGCCGCCAAGGCGGACCCGGCTCTGATCGCCGACGACGAACGGCACTTCGCCGGCACCCGGCCGCGGGCCAGGCCGGCGCCGTGGTGAAGGGTGCGGATGCCGTCATGCCGGGTCCAGCGCGGCCACATCGAACCGCGCACCGGAGGGGAGTCGGGGATCGGTCGGCCGAGGTCACGGTCGGCGGGCTCGGGCCGGCTGCCGTACAGGGCCGGCTCCAGCCGTTCGGGCGCGGCGGTGCGAGCCGGGTCGGGGCGGGTGGTGCCGGTCATCGCGCGGTGCCTCCGGAAGTCGGGAACGAGGTGCGACGGCCGTCCCGGCCTGGTGGGCCGGGACGGCGGGAACTTGCGGGGCGGGTCAGCCGGTGACTGTCTCGGGGTGTCGGGTGAGTGCGTCCAGGAGCGCGGTCTGCTGCTCGGTCGGCTTGCCGTCGGTGCGGGCCTTGTCCTGCTTGCGCAGCCAGGTGCCGGGGCGGAAGGACGGGTCGTCGCCGAGGCCGGTGCGGTTCGCCGGGCCGTCGAGGGTTCCGCCGGCGGCAAGGTAGGCGAGCAGGCGGCGGTAGGAGCGGTTCCAGTCCGGCTCCAGACGCCACAGTTCGTCCAGCGCGTCCAGTTTCGTGACCTGGTCCGCGGTGAGGCCTGCGGCCTTGCGTTGGCGGCGCATCCAGGCGCCGACCGCGTAGTCGTCCAGCTTGGCGGTCGCCGGGATCGCGAGGTGGCCGTGCCGGAGGTGGAACACGGCGACGGCGTGCATCCGCTGCCACTCGACCGCGCGCGGGTTGAAGGCACGGAGTTTGACGGTCTGGAGGGTCTTCGCGGCGTGCTGGCGGGCGTTGATCCGCAGCCACTCGATCGGTGACTCGACCGGGGCAGGCTGCTGCTCCCCCTCGCCGCGGGCTCGGCGGCCTCGCCCTCAGCCGGCTCGGCCGCGGTGGCGTGCGCGGCGCCCTGCGAGCGGCCGGCGCGCAGCTCGGTGATCCGGCCGACCACCCGGGCGTCGTGCGCGGCCAGGGCGAACAGGACCCGCCAGATCGTGCGAAAGCTGGAGGCTTCGATCTCGGCCTCGGCCTCGGCCTTCACGGCCTCCCCGGTGTCGTGGACCTCGGCCGGGTCAGCGGTCGCGCCGTCGTCGCCGACCTCCGGCGTCGGCAGATAGACCGGGATGATCACCCAGGTGCCGCTCCTGCTCGACCATACGGGCCACCGCGGCGTTCCCCGCCGTCCGCTGGAGGTCCAGCATGCGCTGAACCAGCGGGTTCGGCCCGCTCACGCGGTGCGAGGCGGTGTCTCGTTCGTCCGACGACCGGTTCCGCTTTTCTCGCGCGTGCATGACGTTCCCTTCGACACCTTGTGCGACTGGCCGTTCACCGATACCGGAGAGCGGGCTCTATCCACAGATCCCGCAGGGCAGTTCTCGGGGCAGAGGTGAAGGGGCGTGCGAAACCGCCGGAGATGGCGGGGCTGCGCCTCGCCGGGAGGCCTACGCCCCGGATCACTGCGATGGCACTTCCCATACGCTCGGACTCGACTGCCGCTGACCCAGCCCAGACCCGACGCCCGCCGAGAAACGCCCCCAGGCAGCCCCAGGCCGGCCCTGTCCGCCTGCGCCCCCAAGCCCTGGGCGGGTCCCGCGTCGGGGCGGCCTGGGGGGTCTTCCAGGGCTGGGGCGGGGCGCAGGGGCCGGGGTGGTGGGGTGGTGGGGTGGAGGCCGCCCGGCAGGGGGCTGGGCGAGGAACGGCCGGCCGGGCCGGGGCGGGCCCGGTCAGCCTGCCCGGCCGGCGGCCGACTGGGCCCGGAGGGCGTCGACGGCGAGGCGGGCGGTGGTGCCGATGGCGGCGTCGGCGGCGGGCAGGGTGATGGTGGTGGCGGCGGCGCGGGTGAAGACGGCGAGGGCGTAGCGGCCGCCGTCGGGGTATTCGACGACGCCGACCTCGTGGCGCAGCGTGGGGAGGGTGCCGGTCTTGCCGTGGACGCGGACGTCGTCGTAGGGGAAGCCGGAGGCCAGGCGGTGGGGCCAGACCTGGAGGCCGAGGAGGCGTCGCAGGGCGGCGCCGTGGTCGCCAGGGCAGGCGTCGCCGTGCCAGAGGGCGGCGAGCAGGGTGGTCATGTCGCGGGGGGTGCTGTGGTTGGTGAAGGCGGGGTCGAGGACTCTGAGGCGGGCGACGACGGCGGGGTCGACCGGGGAGTCGGGGCCGGTGTCCTCGGCGAGGGCGGCGATGAGGTCGCGGAGTTTGTGGACGGCGACGGTGCGGGTGAGGCCGAGGTCGGTCATGGTGCGGTTGACGGTGTCGAGGCCGATCCGGTCCCACAGGATGTCGGCGGCGGTGTTGTCGCTGACGGCGGCGGTGAGGTAGGCGAGGTCGCGCAGGGAGAGGCGGGCGTCGTCGAGCATGGCGCCGAGGCCGGTGGCCCCGGGGGTGCGGTCGGCGGCGGGGACGTCGACATGCCGGGTGAGGTCGATGCGGCCGGCGGCGGCCTCCCGGTACAGCGTCACGAGCAGGCAGAGCTTGTGGACGCTGGCGGTGGAGACGGCGGTGTCGGCGCCGAGGCCGATCTCGGCGCCGGTGTCGAGGTCGCGTGCGTGGAGCCGGCCGGTGACGCCGGCGTCGGCGAAGGCCGCGGCGATGCGGGTGCGCGCGGCGCGGCCGTGCGGGGTCCGGTCGGCGGCCGGACGGTCAGTGGCCGGACGGTCAGTGGCCGGACGGTCGGCTGTGGTGCGGTCGCTGGTCACAGCGGGAACTCCATTGCGGGCCGGGGGTAGAGCGGGGGGCGGTTGGGCGGCTGGGGCAGCAGGCCGCCGGGGCCGGTCAGCGCCTCGTGGGCGGCCTGGGCGAACAGCCGGACGGCGGGCCCGCCCCGCCCGGTCGACCAGGCCGTGGAGGTCCGCCAGGCCAGCGGGGTGCCGGTAAGCGGACGCCAGACTGTACCCGGTGGGGGTGTGGTGCGCGGCACCAGGGCGATGGCGCTGCCGGTGAGCACGAGCGCGCCCGCGACGTCCGGTCCCGGGGGTTCGACGACGGCCTCGGGGGTGCAGCCGTGCCTGGTCAGCGTGGTGAGGACCTCGTCGTACAGGGCCGGGGCGGTGGCGCGTGGGAAGAGGACCAGGCGCAGGCCGGTCAGGTCGGCCACCGCGAGCTCCGGGCGGTCGGCGTGCGGGCCGCCGGCGGCGAGCAGGGCGCCGAGCGGCTGGTGCAGGACGGGGCCGAAGGCCAGTCCGTCGGCCGGGCAGGGGTGGCGGACGACGGCGACGTCGACGGTGTGCTGGGCGAGTTCGCGCACCACGGCCGCGACGGGCAGTTCCCGCAGTTCGAGCCGGGTGCCCGGGGAGGCGGTCTCGAAGCCGGTGAGCAGCGCGGCGAGGGTGGCAGGCCCGAGTTCGGGCGGGACGGCCGCGCGCAGGGTGCCGGCCCGTCCGCTGCGCAGGTCGGCGGCGGTGGCGAGGAGGCGGGCGGCGCTGTCCAGGGTCTCCTCGGCCTCGACGAGCAGCAGCCGGCCCGCCGGGGTGAGGTCGACGCCGCGCGGGCCGCGGTCGAACAGGGTCACGCCGAGTTCGCGTTCGAGGCGCTGGACCCGCTGGGAGAGCGAGGGCTGGGCGATGCGCAGGCGCTCGGCGGCGCGGCCGAAGTGCCGTTCCTCGGCGACGGCGCGGAAGTGGCGGAGGTGCCCCAGCAGGTCCATGGGCAGCAATCATAGGTGTTTTCTTATCGTTCATTTCACGATTGCGGTCTTGGACTGGGGAGCCCGTGGCCTGTTTGGCTGAGCCTGATCGCGCGGATCGCGGCGGTGTGGACCACCGCTGCGGGGCGCGCCCGTGACCGCGATTGCACGAACCTCCTGGGGAGACCACCGATGACGCCCGACCTCCGCCGTACCGGCGCCCGTACCCGCACCGCGCTGCCCGCGGTGGCCCTGCTCGTGGCCGCGCTGGTCGGCGGGTGCGGCCAGGCGGGCGGCGCCTCGACGGCGGCGGCCCCCGGCACGGCGGCCCCCGGCGCGACTGCGGTGACGGCGGGCGCGGGGGCGGCCTCGGCCGATGCGGCGGACGCGGCCTTCGCGGAACTCGAGCATCGGTTCGGCGCCCGGCTCGGCGTGTACTCGGTGGACACCGGCAGCGGCCGGGAGGTCGTCCACCGGACCGACGAGCGGTTCGCGTTCGCGTCCACGATCAAGTCGCTCGCCGCCGGGGCCCTGTTGCGCAAGGCGTCCGACGCGGACCTGGACAAGGTCGTCCCCTACCGCCAGGAGGACGTGCTGGCGTGGGCACCGATCACCTCGCAGCACGTGGCGACGGGCATGAAGCTGCGTGACCTGGCCGCCGCCTCCATCCGGTACAGCGACAACACCGCGGCCAACCTCGTCTTCGCCGAACTCGGCGGCCCGGCGGCCGTTCAGCAGTCCCTGCGCGACCTGGGCGACTCGACCACCAGCGTCGACCGCACCGAACCCACCCTCAACGAGGCGACCCCGGGCGACGCCCGCGACACCAGCACGCCGCGCGTCCTCGCCGCCGACCTGAGCCGCTACGTGCTCGGCGACGTCCTCCCGGAAGGCCGGCGCGGGCTGCTGACGGACTGGCTGGTCGGCAACACGACCGGCGGCCCGTACATCCGCGCGGGGGTGCCCGCCGACTGGAGGATCGGTGACAAGACCGGCAACGCGGGCTACGGCACCCGCAACGACGTCGCCGTGGCGTGGCCGTCGGGCGGGCGCAGCCCGATCGTGATCGTCGTCCTGACCGACCGCGGCAAGGCGGACGCCACCTCCGACGACGCCCTGATCGCCCGGGCGACGAAGACCGTCGTCAGCGCCCTCGGCTGACGTCCGTAGGAGCGTCCCCTCCCGAAGGAGCTCCCCTTCCCGACCGACCGGGAGCCCCGGCCGCGATGATGGCCCCGGCGGTGCCGGCCCCGAGCGGCGATCCACCGCGTCAGGGGGTGTCGCCGGCCCAGTCCCAACGGGAACGGGTCGGCGGGGCGCGGTGCGTGGTGGGCGCGGCGGCCGCCGTACCGGGCCGCGAACCCGTGTGGCGCGTGTCGGCGCGGCACAGCCTCGCGCCGCCGGGAAGACTGGCCTGCACCGGTGCCCTGGTGGCCGAGCCGGCCTCCGGGTAGTCCCTTTTCTGGCCACGTGCCCCCGAGCACCGGTCCGGCGCGTTCGGCGGTCCCACGATCTCCCCATGTCAGAACGGCCGACAGGTGGCCTTCGGTCGACGTTCCGGCCCCCCGGCCCCGGAACCTCTCGGGCCACACCAGAAACAAAGCACCCCACGCCTTGCGGAGATCCCGCACGGAAATGGCCTGGAACACGCTGGGTCAAGGCGCGTTCGATTGACCCTCATAAAAACGGCCTGGATACTGATTGGGCACGACGCAACAGAAATTCGTTGCACAGCTGAATTCGATTCGAAATTTCATCTGACTGGGGAGGATACATGTTCTCGAACGCGAAGAAGGTCGTGGGTTCGATGGCCGTGGCCTTCGCCGCGGCGGCCACGCTGACCGTGGCCGTGCCGTCCGGCAGTGCCTTCGCCATCGACCACATCCCGTGTGACGGAAGCCGCAATGACTTCCTCAAGATCTGGTCGCACCTCGACGGCCGTGACAGCGTCGACTGCTACGCGAACGGCGGGACGATCGGCTTCGGCGGGTGGTGGGTCGACCGGATCTCCACGGGAAACAACGACCTGGTCTACTCCGACGCCAACGGCGACTCGGTGCGGGTCAACCGCTGGACCGACATCTCGTACCCGAACCGCCCGCCGAAGGTCGACTCCATCCGGATCCTCTGAAGAACCGGCGGAGCGGGCCCCGCTCGGAATTCTCCCGGCCGCATCGCCACAAGTCCCATCACTTGGGTCGCCGTCGAATTTTTCCGTGGCGTGAATTCGCTCCAGCCCGGCTCATCGGTGCCGGCCATGCCCCCCGGCATGGCCGGCACCGGTCTGTGGCGCCGCGGCCTGACAGGCCTGGTGCCTGCCGCCTCCGGAGAGATGCCCGGCCCTCCAGGCCGCCGAGCACCTACGGACTCCGGGCACCGCTCGTCGAGGACAAGCTCGCCGGCAGGGAGGTCGCCGTCTCCACCGGCCCCGCCGCGAGGCCCGCGACACCCTGCTGCTGCGCACCCTGCCCGCGACCGCCGCCGTCGCCTCCTGGCCCCCGCACGCGGCCTCGCGCAGGGCGGTGGCCGGTCCGGCCCGGCCCCAGGGGCCGACTGAGTCCCTGAGTCGGCGGCAGCCGCCGACTCGGGCGCTCACAGACGCTTGTCCTCGGGCGGGCTCTGGGGCAGGTGCATCTCGTCATGGCGCGCCTGTATGCGAGCGATCACGCGTTCCTGTCCCAGCTTCCTTGCTTGGCGGAGCTTGGCTTCGGCGACGAACACGGGAGCCCAGAACAACCAGCCCCACAGGCTGAAGTCCAGCACTCCACTCCACACCAGCGCCTTGTTCGTGCCGAACGACGCCACGAACGTCAGCACGTACGCTTCGACCCGGTGCGCGAGAAGCAGGCGTAGCGGTGCGTTCCGGGCCCCCTGCAACAGCTCGACCGCCGCGGCGAGTTCAGCGGCCCGGAGGTCTTCACCCGTGTCCTCGCCGGACTCGCCACGAGCGGCTCGCCGTAGCGCGTCGGTCACCAGCACGCTCTGCTCCGCTTTGGCCGCCTGCTGAGCCCGCCCTTGAACAGCGGCGACGTTCAGGTCGTCCCAGTAGCCCCGTCCGGCCCAGCCCGTCGCATCATCGACCCGCTCGCGCTCGGCCGACCCGGGCGGGGCCAGCTCTTCGATCCTTTCCCGCAGAGCCACAACACGGCGCGCCCGCCCCGGGTACTCGAAAGAGTCCGAGCGAAGGCACAGCTCCAGGTACGACACCAGGAGTCCGAGATCGTCCGCTGCCAGCGCGAGGCCGTCACGATATGCGGCCTCAGCCTCGCGATCATGGTCGTCCTCGTCTTCCGCGGCATGTGCCTGTCCGAGCCAGCGGAAGAGGACCGGGTCGGGTCCGCACTCCTTGAGCCCCGCCTGTGCCGCGGCTCTCACAGCCTCATAGCCACCCACGGCGAAGAGCTCCGAGCATCTCTCCACGTACTGCTGCCGTTCCACGTTCCCACCCCAGCCGTCCGAAGCAAGCACCTCGGCACCGCTCTCAACCACCACTTGATCACGAACGCCGCGTCAATTGTGCACCCGGCAGCCGAAGCCACTTCTCGACGCCTGCCCCACCCCGCTCACCTGCTGTGACTCAGCACGCTGCTCGTCGCGGGCCTGCCCCGTCGGCCGCCGACGCTCAGCGATGTCGAGCAGCGACTGCCGGAAGTTCGCCGCCGATGGCGACCGGGGTCGGCAGCTGAAAGCTCTCGGGACGCACTGGTAGGCCGGGCCGGTTCTGGGACATGACATGGTGTCCCGTGAAGGCATCAGCCCCATCCCACCAGGAGGTCCTGCATGAGCAGCGACGTAGCGTCACCCGAGAACCCCGAGAACCCCGAGAACCCCGAGGGGCCGGAGGCCGGCCCGGCCGTCGAGGCTCCCGCGGCGGCCGCTCAGGGCGACGTCAAGGCCCGGTTCCTCGCCGCGCTGGAGCGCAAGCACGGCGCCAAGGGCGGGGGCACGGCCGGCGGTCCGAACGGCGATTCGAAGATCCACGGCGCGCACGCCGCGGCAGGGGGTAAGCGCAACTTCCGCCGCAAGAGCGGCGGCTGACCGCACCGGTGCGCAACGAGGCGGCCGGGCCTCGGCGGGGCGGGCGGCCGCGGGCGGGCGGACGGGGCGGACGGGTTCCGGTTCCGCCGTTGCCCGGTGGCTGCGGTGCCAGGAGCGGTGGTGGTGACGCTGCCACCTCCGGTGGGCGGCCACAGCCCGGCGGTGCGGGGGTGGTGCGGGCCGCGCGTCGGGTGACACGGGCTCCGGCTTGGTGGTCGGTGAGCCGCACCCGGATGCCGCCCCGTCCGCCCCGTCCGCCCCGTCCGGTACGTCGCGGTCGTCGGAGGAGCGGAGACCGTGCGCGGGGTCTACGCACCGCCGGGCGGGTCCCCTTCGGGGCTGTCGTCACGGCCGGTGGGCTGTGGGCCTGTGGACGGGAGGTTTCCGCCGGGGATGACCATGCCCGTCTCGTAGGCGATGACGACCATCTGGGCCCGGTCGTGGGCGTGGAGCTTGGCCAGCAGCCGCCGGACGTGTGTCTTGACGGTCGCGATGCTCAGCCCCAGGTGCTCGGCGATCGCGTGGTTGGGCAGTCCCCGGGCCACCAGGCGGAGGACTTCCCGTTCCCGTGGGGTCACGCCCGCCGGCTCCCGGGTGAGTCGCGGGCTCTGCTCGTGGCGTCCGGCGAACTCCCGGATCAGGCGGCGGGTGACCGCGGGCGCGAGCAGGGCGTCGCCGGAGGCGACCACCCGCAGGGCTGTCAGCAGGTCGGCGGGGAGGATGTCCTTCAGGAGGAATCCGCTGGCTCCGCCGCGCAGTGCCGCGTACACGTACTCGTCCAGGTCGAACGTGGTCAGGACCAGCACGCGGGTGCCGACGGCGTCCGGATCCGCGCAGATGCGCCGGGTGGCCTCCAGACCGTCCATGCCCGGCATCCGGATGTCCATCAGCACGACGTCGGGCCGCAGCCGCAGGGCGAGTTCGACGGCCTGCTCGCCGCCGGCGGCCTCGCCCGCGACGGTGAGGTCCGGCACGCTCTCGATGAGCAGGCGGAAGCCCGCCCGCAACAGCGCCTGGTTGTCGGCGATGAGGACCCGGACCGGCCGGTTCACCGTGCCGTCTCCGGTCCGCAGGGCAGCCGCGCATGCACCCGGAACCCGCCCGTCGCCAGCGGGCCGGCGGAGAGGGTCCCGCCGCACATGGCCGCTCGCTCCCGCATCCCGACGAGTCCGTGCCCGCCGCCAGGACGCCGGGACGGGAGCCGCGACGGGAGCCGGGACGGCGCGTCGTTGACGACCTCGATCTCGACCGCCTCGGGACCCGTCCGGGACAGGTTCACCCGGCAGTTGGCCGATCCCGCGTGCCTGACGACGTTGGTGAGGGCTTCCTGAACGATCCGGTAGACCGCCAGTTCCACGCCCGGGGGCAGCGGTGGCTCCGGGTCGACGGACAGCTCCACGCGCGGGCCCGCGCCGGCCGCGAGCGCGGGCAGGTCCGCCAGACCGGGGGCGGGCCCCGACTCGGCTCCGTCACCGGGCGACCGCAGAACGCCGAGCATGCGGCGCATCTCGGTGAGCGCCGTCCGGCCCGCGGTCCCGACCAGTGCGAGGGTGCGCTCGGCCTCCTGCGGGTTGGTGGAGGCCACCGCACGGGCCACCTCGGCCCGTACCGCGATGACCGTCAGATGATGGGCCACCACGTCGTGGAGCTCGCGGGCGATCCGCAGGCGCTCGTCCGTCACGGCCTGTCGGGCGGCGAGTTCCGCGTACGACCGCTGCTCTCTCAGCGCGGTGCCCACCAGCCAGGGCAGGGTCATCATCAACGACGCGAAGACGACACCCCCCGCGACCCCGGAGGCCGGGACCGCTCGCGGCGCGAGGGCCATGGCCGCCGCGACGGCGCCCAGCGAGCAGCCGAGCGCCGTCGCGGACCGGCGCCGCGGCTCCCGCGCCGCCACCGTGTACAGGGCGGCCCCGACGGGGACCCAGGACTCCTCCCATCCGGTGAACGCCATGGCGAGGACCGCCCCGGCCAGGACCGTGTACAGAACCCGGACGGGCCGTCTGCGCCGTACCGCGACCGGCAGCCAGACCACCGCCGCCACGGCTCCCGCGAGCCAGCCACCGCTGTGCGTCTCGCTCGCGCCGAACGCCAGGGCGAGGAGCACGGCCGCGACCGCGTCCACGCCGTGCCACTGTCCGTCCCGCAGACGTCCGGCCACCAGCGGCCGTGGCTCCCCATCGTCCATGCCGGCCACGCTATCCAAGCGGGGCCCGGAGCCTGTCAGCCCCGAGGACGTCATCTCACGGGCTGAGTCATCCGCGTGGCTGATGCCCCTCGTACCCTCCTGGGCTGACACCGGGTTCCTCCCCGGGGGCGAAGCCGTCGAGCCCGTCGGACGGAACAGTGGAACGCATGAATCGGAGAACACTGCTGTCCTCGTGCGCCGCACTGGCCGCCGCCACGGCCCTGGGTCCGCTCGCGCCGCCGGCCGTCGCGCTCCCGGGGCAGGACGAACCCGTGCGGTTCCGGTTGCCCGCCCCGAACGGGCCGTACCCGGTGGGTACGGTCGCGCTGCACCTGGCCGACACCGCGCGGCCGGACCCCTGGGTGCCCTCCCGCCCCTGCCGTGAGCTGATGATCAGCATCTGGTACCCCGCCCGCGGCGGCGCGGCCCGCCCCACTGTTCCCTGGATGCCTGCGGCGGCGGCCGACCGGTACCTGAGCCTGCTCGGCCTGCCTCCCGGCCGGGTACAACTGGGAGACACCCACGGCCACGAGGGCGCTCCCGTCGGCGGCCCACCGGGCCTCCTGCCGGTCGTGCTCTACTCCCCCGGCGCCAACGCGTCACGGTCGTTCGGCACCGGCGTCGTGGAAGACCTCGCCGGTCACGGCTTCCTGGTGGTCACCGTCGACCACACCTACGACGCCGCCGCCGTCGAGTTCCCCGGTGGACGCGTCGAGACGAATCCGCTGGGCAGGATCAGCGACTACGCCAAGGCCCTCGCGGTCCGTACCGCCGACATCCGCTTCGTCCTGGACCGGCTCGCCGTCCTCCAGTCGGGTGGCCACCCCGGCGTCTGCCGCACCCCGCTGCCCACGGGCCTGCGCGGGGCGCTCGACCTGCGGCGTGTCGGGATGCTCGGCCACTCCCTGGGCGGCGCCACCACCGCCGCGACGATGCTCACCGACGGGCGGATCACCGCGGGAGCGAGCCTGGACGGGGGCGCGGCGGGCCCGGTGGTGGACGCCGGGCTCGACCGTCCGTTCCTGGTCGTGGACACCCCGGGCAAGGGCGGCATGGAGAGCAACCCCGCCCTGCGCGCGTTCTGGTCGCATCTGCGCGGCTGGCGCCTGCATCTGACCGTACGGGGAGCCGCGCACGAGTCGTTCGGCGACGATGCGCTGATCCTGCCGCTGATCGCCCCTCTCCTGGGCATGTCGGCGCCCGATCTGGAGGACGAGGTCGGGACGATTCCCGGCCACCGGGCACAGGCGTTCCAACGCGCCTACCCGCGGGCCTTCTTCGACCTCCACCTCCGCGACCGGGGGCGGCTGCTCGACGGTCCCTCCCCCGACTTCCCCGAGGTCGACTACGCCCGGTGAACGCCTCGGCGCCGGGCTCGGGAAGACCGGCGGGTCCACCGAACGCGGCGCCTCCGGCCGGCGCCGACGTCAGTGACGCCTGTTCAGCAGCCCGCGTTCGAGGGCTACGACCACCGCGTGGGTGCGGTCCCTGACGTCGAGCTTGGCGAAGACCCGCGGCAGATGGGTCTTCACCGTGGCCTCCGCGATGACCAGCCGCCGGCCGATCTCCGCGTTGGACAACCCGTCGGCGACCGCGCTCAGTACGTCCGCCTCCCGCGTGGTCAGAGCCACCGGAGCGGGCTGCCGCATGCGCGCGACCAGCCGCTCCGCGACCCTCGGGGCCAGGACGGTCTCGCCGCGGGACGCGGACCGGATGGCATCGACGAGCTGGTCACGCGTGGTGTCCTTGAGCAGGTAGCCGATCGCGCCGGCCTCGACCGCGCGCTCGATCTCCGCGTCGGTGTCGTACGTGGTGAGGATCAGCACCCGGGTCCCCGGGTGGCGGGCGACGATCTCGGCGGTGGCACTCGCCCCGTCGAGGACCGGCATCCGCAGATCGATCAGTGCCACATCGGGCTTCAGGAGCCCGACGAGTTCGACGGCCGCGCGGCCGTCGCCGCCCTCCCCGACGATGTCGATGGCGGGTTCCGAAGCCAGCAGGGCGACGACCCCGGCGCGCATGACCGTGTGGTCGTCGACCACGATGATGCGCAGGCTTTCCGGTTCCGTTCGGACTGTCATGTCGTCACACCTGACTGTTCGCGGGAATCACGGCGAGGACGCGGGTGCCGTCGCCGGGGGAACTGGTGACGGTGAGTTCGCCGCCGATTTCGGCGAGGCGGTTGCGCATGCCGTTGAGCCCGAAGCCGGCGGATTCCTCGACCACGAAGCCCCTGCCGTCGTCGGTTATCTCCAGTTCGACGCCGTACGCGGACGCGGTGAGGACGATCTCCACCGCGGAGGCGGCCGCGTGCTTGCGGACGTTGGCCAGGGACTCCTGGGTGCAGCGCAGGAGCGCGATCCGGGCCGGCTGGTCGCACTCGACGTCCGGCAGGTCCGCGGTGACGGTGAGCCCCGTGTCCTCGGTGAACCGGTCCAGGGTCCGGCGCAGGGCCCCCGCGACCGAGCCGAGGGCGGGACCGCTCTGCGGGGCGGAGCCGACGAGTACCCGCGCCTCGGCGAAGTTCTCGCGTGCGGTGTTCTCGATCGAGAGCAGTTGCCGGGCGCTCCTGCCCGGGTCCGTGTCGAGGCCGGAGCGGGCCGCCTCCGCCAGCACGATGATGGATGCGAAGCCCTGGGCGAGGGTGTCGTGGATCTCCCGTGCGAGCCGCTCGCGCTCCTCCGTGGCGCCCTGGAGCCTGTGCGCCTCGGCCAGGCGCCGTTGGGCGCTCTCCAGCTCGCCGGCCAGGCGGCGGGCGCGCTCGTCGCTCTGCTCGACGATTCGGACCACCCCCAGTCCGAGCAGCACGCTCACCGTGTAGCCGATGAGGGTGAAGACGATGTTGCCGGTGGAGAAGTCCTCCACGTGCCGGCTCTGATGGCGGACGATGCCGGCGACGGTGGCCGCGGCGGCGGCGCCGCTGAACGCGATCGAGTACCGCGGGCTCCACGCTGTCCACCTCGGGAAGCTTCCGCATCCGCTCGGTGAGTTCCCGCGCGGCCGAGGCGGCGGCGGCCGTGTCCAGCGGTCCGGACCTGGCGTGGATGATGATCTGCTCGGTCGGCCGCTGCTACAGGCCGCCCGCGGTCGCGATCGCCTCGGCCCGCCCCGCCTCACCGACCCGGTAGTCCTCGGTCGTGGCTTCGTGGGAGCCGACCGTGACGCCGGCACCGAGGCACAGGATGACGAACGCGAACCAGCCGGCGATCGCGCGCCACGCGTGCCGGGCGCTCCATCGGGCTATCCGGACAGGGAGTTGGCTCATACCCGAGATCCTGGTCGGCCGGGGGCGGAGCCCGACACGCCCGGCCGGTTGAACCTCGGGTCCACCGTTCGGTGGACAGGACGGCCCTGCGGGGCGGTACGGCAGGACGTTCCGTCAGCGGTGCGGGATCGGTACGCCCGCGGCCCGGAGCTTGGCCTCGGTGAGCGCGGTCAGCCGGGCCGCGACCGGTGCCTGGTCCCCACGGTGGTTGTTGATCAGCTTGTACTGGGCGGAAGCCCTGGACCATGCCCGCAGGCCGGCACGGTCTCCCTGCAACGCGGGGTCGGCGAGGTAGCGCTCGGCCATGGCGGTCGCGAGTTCTTCGATTCTCGGGTCGTCCGGCTCCCAGGTCTCCGCCTCCCGGCCGCGCTTGATCAGGTCGACGTGCTCGGGGTCGTCCAGTCCGTGTTCGAGTCGGGTCAGGAAGCCGTCGAAGCCCTCCGGGACCAGCGCCCTGGCCAGCACCAGTGCCTCGCGTTGTGCGGCCACGTAGTCGGGGCCGAAGCCGAGACCGGGCATCCGGTCCAGGATCGCGCAGGCGCGGTCGGGCAGCAGGGCCCGGTCGCCGTCGGCGAGCCGGTGCAGCGTGTCGCGGCGGGCGGTCAACTCGTCGATGCGCCGGGTGAGTTGCCGCCCGACGTCGGCGAGTGCGGCGCCGAACTGCTCGGCGCCGGCACCGAGCATGGGGCCGACCTCGGCCAGTGGCACACCCGCGGCGGCCAGCGTCCGCACCTGTACCAGCCGCAACAACTCGCCGGATCCGTACCGCCGGTAGCCGGAGCTGTCGCGTTCCGGCTCCGCGACCAGGCCGAGCTTGTGATAGTGCCGCACCGTCTTCACCGTGACGCCGACGAACGCCGCCGCCTGCCCGATCGTGACCCCGTTCCTCATCCGCCCAGCCTGCCGCAGAACACCTCGTCGAGGAAGCGCTGCTGGGCACTCCGGAAGGCCGGTGCCACGGCCATGCCGGCGTCGTCCACCCAGGTCAGCCCGGCGGTCAGCGTCCTGGCACCGTCGGCCGTGCCGTACATCAGCGCCGCCGAGCCCATGACGGCGCCGTGGTGGTGGAAGACGGTGCCGCCGTCCGTCTCCTGGGCGAACACCCCCAGGCCGTAGCCGGCCGTCGGTTCCGGTGTGCGCATCTCGGTCAGCAGGGCGGCCGGCAGGAGCTTGCCTCCCATCAGTGCGGAGAAGTACGTGTGGAGATCCTTGGTGGTCGAGATCATGTCGCCGCCGGCCCCCACCCAGGACGGGTTCTGGCGGGTGACGTCGACGGTCCGCTGCTGCCCGGCGTCCTCGTAGCGGTAGTAGCCGTGGTTGTGCGGCTCGGGGATCTCCGGCGAGGTGCCCGGCGCCACGGTGCCGGTCATCTCCAGCGGCCCGAGGATCAGCCGCCGCAACTCCTCGGCGAACGAACGACCGGTGACCTTCTCGACCACCAGCCGGGCCAGCACGTAGTTGGTGTTCGCGTAGCTCCAGCCCGCACCCGGCGCGAACCGCGCCGGCCTGGACAACGACAGCCGCACCAGCTCTTCGGGCCGGTAGGTCCTGAAGCGGGCGTCCACCCACTCCTTGCCCCGCCAGGGCACCCCGGGCACGATCGTCCCGTCCTCGTAGAGCTCGCCGGTGTGGTTGAAGATCCCGCTGGTGTGCTGCAGCAGCATCCGGACCGTGATCCGCCGGTCCGGCCCGAACTCCGGCAGGTAGTCGGCGACCGGGGCGTCCAGCCCGATCCTGCCCTCGGCCACCAGCATGAGCACCGAGGTGGCGACGAAGTTCTTGGTGGTGCTGCCGATGCGGAAGTGAGCGTCGGTCAGCGGCCTGGTGCTCCCGCCCAGCTCGCGCGCGCCGGCGCTGCCGACCCACTCGCCCCGCTCGTCGTTCACCCGTAGTTGGATCCCGGTGAAACCGGCCTCGACCAGTTCCTCGATCGCCTTCCGCAGCTCCGGACGGTCCTGCTCCTGGCCGGAAACAGCAGTGTGCATGGTGGCTCGCTCCTTCGTGTCGCCGTGTCGGTCCCGGCGTCCTGCCGATGTGCCGAGCCTCCACCCTGACCCAGGGTCAACCTCAACTGTGGCCTGGACCACAGCGGAGGCCTGCCGCAGGACATAACGCTTGCGTCACGACCGGAGATCGCGTGCAGCACACGCCGAGGGTGGTCGCCGCTTCGGCGTAGCCGAGCCCGGACCGGACGCACAGCGCGAAGACCTCGCGTTCCCGCCAGGGCCTCGCGGGCGGCCGCGAGTTCCTCGGAGTCGGCCATGCGGCCGACGAGTTCGTCCGCGAAGCCGGGGACCACCTCGGCGGCGGGGACGGGGCGGGCGCGGGCCCGGGGCGGTGGTGCGCCCCGGGCCCGGCCGCCGGCGGGTCAGGACGCCGAGGTGTACGCGGTGAAGAAGCGGGACGGGAGCGGCGAACCGGAGGCGTTGAAGCAGATCGGGTACAGGTTCACCGTGCCGGCGCTGCGGTTCCACGGGGCGGCCAGGGTGCAGTGGTCCGGACCCGGGCCGAAGGCCGTCACCTGCGCGGTGTCCGGGGGCACGGCGATGTTCGGCAGGTTGACGGTGTAGGGGACGGAGCCGGCGAGCGTGTTGGCCGCGCCGGAGGAGTTGAAGCTGGTCGCGGCGGGCACCCCGCCGTTGAACCACAGGTAGCCGTAGGACTTGGGCGGCAGGGCCGGCCCGTGCACGGCCCGCTTCTCCGAGTAGCTCAGCGTCCAGCGGGTGTCGTACAGGACGTTGCCCGCGTTGTAGCAGTTGACGATGACGGTCTGGCCGGTCGGGGACGGCGACCAGTCGGCGACCTTGCAACGCGCGCCGTTGACCGCGTCGACGGCGGTGACCTCCAGGTTGCCGGCCGGGGTGGACTGGCCCAGGCCCGGCAGCCAGACCTTCCAGACGCCGGTGCCGCCGGAGCCGACGGCGTTGGTGCCACCGGTCGAGTTGTACTGGGCGGCCACCGGTCCGGTCGGGTTGGCGAAGACGTAGCCGTAGCCGCCGACGGCCGGGGACGGCACTCCGCTGCTGGTGGTGTAGAGGACGGTGAAGCGGTTGTCCTCGGGCGCCCCGCCCGTGCGGTAGCAGCCGACGGCGACGTCCTGGCCGGAGCCCGCGGTGGCCCAGCCCCTGACCTGGCACCAGGAGCCGGTGCGGGCGACGGCGGTGACGTGCGCGATGCCGCCGGGACCCGCGATCAGCGGGAAGTGCACGACGTAGGAGCCGGTGCCGACCTTGTCGACCTTCACCGGGTTGGAGGCCGGCGAGGGCCAGCTGCCCCACTGGCGGGTGGTGTCGGGGACGTATCCCGGCGACGGCGTCGGGTTGTCGAGGTAGGCGAAGCCCCAGCGGTCGGGGACGGCGGCGTACGCCGGGCCGGTGGCCGGGAGGCCGACGCCCACGAGGGCGGCCAGCACGGCGAGGACGAGCGGCAGGGCGCGGACGGCGCGGAACGCGCGGTCCGCGGGGACGGGTCTGACCGGTGGAACGTCGGTGCCGGCGTGCATGGGCGTACCCCTCGGGTGTGGGTGGTCACGGGCGGCCTGCGCGGTGGTGCCCGCCCTGCTGCTGCGCTCGTGCCCGGGGTGAGCCGGGCACGCGGCGGCCGGCGGGGCGACCGGTCCGTCAGGGAGGGGACCGGTGCCGCCCGGTGTCGGCCGGCAGGGGCGGGGTCGGGGGTCAGGCCCGACGGGGCTCACATCGTAGGGGCGCTCCGGGCGCGCCGCACAGGCCTGCGGCGGGCGCGGGCCGGGCCGTTGCCGGCCCTTCCCCGGGCGTCCGGAGGACGCCCCTCCGGACGCGTCGCGCCCCGGCCGTCCCGCCCGCCGCCGCACCGGCACCGCCGGCCCCACGGTACCCTCACGTCCCGTCCGCGCCGTGGCCGGAAACGGCCGTTCCGGGTCCGCCGGGCGGAACCGTTCGTACCGGGGGCGGCGGTTTGGCGGGATCTCATCAGGGCGGTGTCCGGGGCATTGACCCGGGTCCCGCCCGGCGGTTGGCTCCTACCCCGGGCCGACCGCCGAGGGCGCGGGCCGCCGGTCGTGTACGGGCCGCGCGAGGTGCTAGAGGCGGAACGGGTTCCCGCCCTGGCCGGCCAGCAGGTACCAGGCGGTGGCGCCGGTGTGGAGGGAGGCGTAGTAGATGTCGCCTTCTCCGGTGGCGAGTCCGTCGCTGGAGGCTGCCACGATGCCCTGCCCGTCGCCGTTGGGCGCCTCGGCCTGGATCCTGGTCAGGGTGTCCTGGAGGACGGCGGCCTTGTCCCGGTCGCCGGCCGCGCCGCGGGCGTGGTAGGCGGCCAGCAGGTGGGCGGTGCCCTCCAGCCAGACCTTGCCGGTGTCGGCCTTGGCGAAGCTCACCCCGCGGTAGGGCCCGTCGGTGGCGGCGAGGTGCTCGGCTGCCCAGTCCACCGAGCGGGAGAAGGACGGGTCCAGGGTGGCGAGGTAGCTCCAGGTCTGGACGTCCTCGGGGACGCTGTCCCGGTTCTGGGTGACGCCGTCGGTCCCGGTGCCGGTCCACAGCCGGCCGTCGTCGGCCTGCATGCCGCGCACGAACGCGAACGCGTTGTCCGAGCGGGACTTCCAGGTCTGGTCACCGGTGACCTGCGCGAGCATGGCGAAGAACGCGCCGACGTCGATGTTGTGTTCGGTCGCCTTCCACTCCCGGCGCACCATCGCGTCCCCCGTGCCGCCGGTGTCCACCCAGCCCCCGGTGTACCCGCCCAGGCCCCGGCTGTCGGCGGCGTTGGTCTGGATCCACTCCGCGGCCTTCAACGCGCCCTCGCGGAAGCGCTGTTCGCCGGTCTCCTTGTACAGGCGGGAGAACGCCATGCCGGCCCAGGCCATGTTGCCGGTGTAGACGGAGAACCCGCCCACGTAAGGGGTGCCGTCGGCGGTGACGAAGGGGTTGGGGAGGTAGGAGGCGCGGATGCGGCCGTCGGGCACCTTGTCGTGCGCCTGGGCGTAGAGCAGGCTGTCGCCCAGCCGGGTCGCCCTGGCGACGTCGCGGTTCTTGCGCTGGAGCAGTGCGGCGATCATGACGGAGTTGTCGTAGGTGAAGGACGACTGGTAGCCGTCCGGCCCGAACTCCGCGCCGGGGGCGAAGTGCCCGCCGGTGTAGCTCTGCGGCACGCCCAGCCCCGAGGCCGCGTACCGGTCGTGGGTCTTGGCCAGGAACGACGCCGCCGCGCCCAGCGACGCGTCGGGGGCACCCGGCACGTCCTCGGGCAGGGAGATGTCCCCGGTGGCCTCGACGTATTCGTCCGACAGCCCCGTTCCCTGCGGTATCAGGGTGAACCGCTGGCCGGGATCGTCCTGGTTGCAGGGTTCCTGGGTGGCCACACCGCTCACCAGCATCTGGCCGGAGCCGAACCAGCGGAAGCCTTCCGAGACCTTGAGACAGGCGTTCAAAGGCCCGTTCCTGATGATCACCGGGGACTTGTTGGGGTCGGCGCTGGGGATGTGCACGAAGTTGAAGCTGTGATCCCCGTTGTTGAACTTGAGCCTTCGGTGGTACGTCTCGTCGATCAGGGAGTGTGTGGTTCCCGAAGTGTCCAGGGCCAGTTGGAGGTTCCACACCGTGCCCGGCCGGCCTGGATCGGTGCCTATGGCCCGCCCCTGCGGGACGGAGCCCAGGACGGCGCCGTTCTCGGCCCTGACGGTCACCCTGTCGTAGAGCTCCTGGGGCACCTTGGTGGCGGGCAGCAGCTCCATGTCGCCGGGGCCGATGTCGCGAGTGCCCCAGGGCGTGCCGACCGTGATGGTGGCGCCCAGGGTCCTCAGTACCGTGTCCATACGGACGAAGGTCATCGAGGTGGTGCACTGGGCCGTCAGACTCGTCGTGCAGAGTTGGGAACCGCGGCTTCCTCCCGAGGAGACGATTCCCACGGCCGTCACGTACTGTCCGGGTGACCCGTTGTCGTTGGGGTCGGCGAGCACGACCGGCCCGCCGCTGTCACCCGTGATGCCCGCCCACGGATCCCGGTCCAGAAGGGTCGGGACCTTCTTGCTCTGCCAACCGCTGCTGTACGTCCCGCTCTTGTAGGTGATGACCCCGTCGCTGGTCTCCGAGGCCGGCACGGTCGCGGAGTAGCTGTCGAGGTAGCCGGTGACACGGATGTTGCAGGTCGTACCGGACCGGGATCCGCCGTTGCAGACGTAGTTGCCGCTCTGCGGCAGTTTCGCACTGCTGACCCAGGTCTTCTGAGTGGTTCCCGGCTCGCCCTTGAGCCCCGGGCCGGTCCACATCTTCGGCTCGAACGCGGTCCCGGGGAACGGCCTCACTGCCGCGATGTCGTAGGGCACACCGTAGGGGTCCGAGTATCGGGGGGTCACGCGCTCGCCGAACGCGGGCCCGTAGGGATCGCTGCTGGGCCGGCGGTCCTGCTTCCCGCCGGGGACGAAGCAGTGGTCGGCGGTGAACATGACCGGCGACGCGTTGATCTTTCCGGTGAATCCGGTGCTGCAGATCGGACGGATCATCTGCGCACCGGCGGCACTCGGGTCGTTCTCACGATCGGGATAGGCCCCGGGGTCGGCCAGCGCGATCGAGGACTGTCCGTCGGATGTCACGTGCACCGCCACACCCAGGCCGGCGACGGCTTCGCGCAGTCGCCGAGCGTCCGCGTCGGTACCGATCACCGGCACGGACAGCGCACTGGCGTCCGTCTCACGCTTGACGTGCTCGAGCCCGATCCCCGCCTGCTGGGCCAGGTTCCTCACCCGCGCGGCGGCCTCCGCCAGCTGGCCCTCGGTGTGGGCGGCCGGCTTGACCTCGACCGCGACCCGCCCGGTGGCGATGATCGCTCTGGCCTGAGGGGTCACGGGGCCGCGCCAGTAGACGGTCAGGTGCCGCTTGTCCGGTGAGGCGTCGACCCCTCCGACGCCCTGATCGGCACTCTGGCCCGGTGACTTCTGCAGCGCGTAGGCGGTCTCGTTCATCCGGTCCTGGAGGTTGAGTACCTGATCCCAGGACATGAACGGAACGGGGCTGCCGAGTGAGTTCGTCACCGGTTCGACACCTGGTGCGGCTGCGACCCCGAGCATTGACGTGGCGAGGGCGACACAGGCCAGGAAGAGCCGTGGTCTGCCGTGCCGCGATGAATGGATGCGACGAGAGGACAAAGTTCTTTTACTCCTATGGAATGGAACCGATTGTTCGGATGCCGATTCACCGTCCCGGACGGCCCGGAGAGCGCGGTGAGGGCGTCCTGACGGGCGTCGGGGTCCGACTGGTGGTCAAGTCGGTCGTTTTTCGAGGACTCGGTCGTGCCTGAGACGCGGGCGCCGGGGTAGCGCCGCCCACGCCATCCGGCTCTACGGCCGGGGCGCCCGGGCGAGTTCAGTCGTCCGGCGAAACCGGAGCGGGCTTCGCAGGGCCGGCGGGACGCCCTGCGGGCCGACCGCTCGAACACGGCGGTCCATGGCTCTACGCGCGGGCCGCGCCCGGCTCCTGCCCGAGAACGGTTCCGCGGCGAAGGTGACGGCCCCCGCTGACCCCTGGCCGACGGCCTGGCCGGCTACTCGGGCAGCGTCGCGGCGCACTCCGGGTGGGCGGCGCCGGCGTGGCGCACGGCGGTCTTCGCGGTGATGCCGAACAGCCGTATCCCGCCCACGCTCACTGGTCGTCGATCTCCATGTCGGACGGCCCGTCACGGCGGGACTGCGGCACCAGGGATTCCTCCATGGCTTCCCTGGCCTTCTTGCCGCGGTCCTTGGATTTCACTCCCTTGACGCATGTCGAATACTTTTCACCGCTCTCGATCCTTTCGAGTGCGGCGCCGATGAGCTCGCCCATCTCCTGGGCCACCGCGGCTCTGTCCTTGCACCGGGAAGCCTCCTGTTCGGCCTCCTTCTTCTGGTCGCCCGTCAGGTTCGCACCGAGGATCTGCCAGTTCTTGGCCCTTTCCTGCCAGACCCTCTCCGTGGACTCCCACGCATCCCTCTTGGCTCCCCAGGCGCTCTCCAGGCCCTCCGGGGATTTCTCTTCCTCGGCTTCCTTGATCAGCTCGTCCGCCACGCCGTGGTCGGTCCCCGCCGCCGCCTCGAGCGTGCGGATTCTTTCGTCAAGAGGAAGATCGATCCCCTCGCGTCCGGCGATGACAGCGGTGATCGCCTTGTTCGAGAAGTTGTTGCCCTTTCTGCCGCGGGCATGGAAACTGGTCGTCTTGTTGCCGACGCCGTACATGTCGAATATTCCCTGGCGGCCGTCGCCGGGTTTTGCGTCGCGTTCACTGGCGGTCTGCTCGAGAGTGATGCGGTCACCGCCGTCCACGGCCACCACCGCCGCCACGTGGAACGGCCATCCGGAGGCGTTGTTCGGATTCCCCTCCTCGTCCAGTGACGTCTCCACGGTGACGAACGCCTGGCCGACTTCCGGGCTCTCCTGGTGGTTCGGGCCCTGCCCCGTCCCTTCCCGCCGGCCGGCGTACTTCTTCGCCGCGCCGATGTTCTCCTCGTTCCCCTCGCCGAAGAGCAGGTCCTCGCCGGCGCCGCCGGTGATGCCGCGGAACTTGCTGACGACCGGTGCCTCGGCCGCCTCCTGTTCGGTTTCCGCGTACTTCAGGGACCTCCCGTGCATGACCTCTTCGGCGGTGTGGGCGCAGTCCGCCAGGAAGAGTCCGTCCGGCACGTATTCAAGGTACTGGCTTCCGCCGTAACTTATGGACGGGGCGTTGCTCCGACGGCAGCCCTTCGGGATTTCCGTGGCATCCTCCCTGACCCATATCACATTGGACCAGTTGTCCCCTTCCATGCCGAGCAGGACGTATTTCCCGCTTTCGGATATGCGGGCTTTCGAGAAGTCACCGATCTCCGCGTCCACGGTCGCATAGCGCTGTACCGCCGTCGTCCCGGCCCCGGCCCCGGCCGAAGAGGACGAGGCTCGGTACGACGCTCCCGCGGCCTCGGGGGCGAGGGAGGGCCCGGCCATGACCCGGCGCGCGTTCGCCTCGGCTTCGCGTTCGAAGCGGTCGGAGGGGTCGGACACCCTCAGGCCGGAACCGTTGTCGGTGCCGGCGACCGGGCCCCGGCGCTGCTGGATGACGTGGGTGAGCTCGTGGGCCAGGGTGTGCGTGTCGCCTCCGCCCTCGCCGATCACCACATGGCTGCCGGAGGTGTAGGCGCGGGCGCCGACTTCGGTGGCGGAGCGCCGGGCGGCGGGGCCGTCGTGGATGCGGACGTCGGTGAAGTCGGCGCCGAAGCGGTTCTCCATGTCGGTGCGGGTGGTGTCGTCGAGGGGGCGGCCCGCGGAGCGCAGGACGTCCGGCACGGCCGAACGCCGCACCGCGGCCCCGGGACCGGCACCGGCCCGCTGGTGGGTGAGGTGGCCGCAGCCGGCGTCGTGTTCGTGGCGTTGCACGGCCGGTGGGACGTGTCCGGTGCGGCGGAGCATCCGCACGACCGCGGCGTTGCCGGCACTGCGCTGCAGGGCGAGCAGCCCGCTGGGGAGCGACGCGGGGGCCTGTTCGCGGGGGACGTTGTCGGTCCTGCGGGCGGCCGGTGCGCGCGTCCTGGTGCGCGCGTCCTGGTGGTCGGGGTCGTGTGCTCGCATGACGGACTCCTTCACCGGACGCGTGTGGGCGACCCACTTCTAGCGCGCCGCCCGGCCGGACGGTAGGGCCGGGAGGGCAGAGGGGAGGGCAGCCCGGTCGTCCCGCGCACCCGCTCCGCCGGCCTGCGCGCGAAGCCGCCTCCGGTCCGCTGACTCTTTGCTCTATCTATCGATTTTCGATAGATTCCCATCGCAACTCGATGGGAGGATGGGTCTTGGGAAAGCTGACAGTGCGTGCGCTGCGCGCCGTGCTCGTGGTGGTGCTCACCGGCAGTGTGCTCGTCCAGGTCCTGATGGTGTGGGCGCTGGTCAGCGGGAAGGACCAGGAGGACGGTTCGCTCCCGCTGACCGCACTGCGCGTGATCACGATCCTGGGCATCGGCACGACCCAGGTCGCCATGGGCTGCGTCTGGCGGCTGGTGACGATGGTGCGACACGGAACCGTGTTCTCCCACGCCTCCTTCCGCTACGTGGACGGCATCATCGGGGCCATCGTCGCGGCCGCGCTCACGTGGTTCGCGGTGACCGCCGTGAACGCACCCGGCCAGCGGGACGACCCGGGCGTCACCGGCATCATGGCCGGGATCGGCGTGGCCGTCCTGGGCGTCGCGCTCATCGTGCTCGTGCTGCGCAAGCTGCTCGCCCAGGCCGTCGCCCGCGACGTCGAAGCGGCCCGGATGCAGGCCGAGTTGGACGAGGTGATCTGATGGCGATCGCCGTCGACATCGACGTGATGCTGGCCAGGCGGAAGATGTCCGTCGGCGAACTCGCGGACCGTGTGGGGATCACGCCCGCCAACCTGGCGGTACTCAAGAACGGCCGCGCCAAGGCGGTGCGCTTCGCGACGCTCGCCGCGCTCTGCGAGGTGCTCGAGTGCCAGCCGGGCGACCTGCTGCGCTGGGAAGCCGAGGACACCGCAGGCGAATGAACCACACCGCCGGCACGTCATCCTCGGCCCCTGACCTCGACCGGGTCCGCGGCGGCCGGACGGACGGTGAACCGGTAGGTCGAGCGAAGTGCGGGCGGGACCCCGGGCGGCGGTGCCCGGGGTCCCGCTCTGTCGTCGTCCTCGCCCTCGCCCTCGCCCTCGTCCGCGCCTGGGCCTGGGCCTGGGCCTGGGCGAGCCCACCGTCTCTCGGCGGCGGGTCAGCGCTGTTCAGTCGTCTGCTGTCCGGTGATCTTGTGGCGCGGGGACGCTCTCGGTGTTCGCCGGGTCGGCGGGCGCAGGATGCTCTTCGCTCGGCACCGTGCGCCCGGGCCGGCTCAGCGGGTCACCAGCCGCTGCCTATCTCGCGGCCGGCGCCGACCTGGCCGGTGCCGCCGGTACCGGGGTAGACGTACAGGTTGCCGTTGCCGTTGTTGCGGGTGACGACATCGGGTTTGCCGTCGCCGGTGTAGTCCGCGACACCCACGAACGTGAAGTTCTGCCAACCGCCACCGATCTCCGCGGCAGCGCTCACCTGACCGGTGCCCCCGGTACCGGGGTAGACGTACAGGTTGCCGTTGCCGTTGTTGCGGGTGACGACATCGGGTTTGCCGTCGCCGGTGTAGTCCGCGACACCCACGAACGTGAAGTTCTGCCAACCGCCACCGATCTCCGCGGCAGCGCTCACCTGACCGGTGCCCCCGGTACCGGGATACACGTACAGGTTGCCGTTGCCGTTGTTACGGGTGACGACATCGGGTTTGCCGTCGCCGGTGTAGTCCGCGACACCGGCGAACGTGAAGTTCTGCCAACCGCCACCGATCTCGACGCCTCCGGCCAGGTAGCCCGTCCCGCCGGTACCGGGGTAGACGTACAGGTTGCCGTTGCCGTTGTTGCGGGCGATGACGTCGGGTTTGCCGTCACCCGTGTAGTCCGCGACACCGGCGAACGTGAAGTTCTGCCAGCCGATTCCGATCTCGACGCGTGCCCGGCTGCTGTATCCGTCTCCGGCACCGGGGAAGAGGTAGAGGCTGCCGCTCGCGTCGTCCCGGGCGATGGTGTCGGAGTATCCGTCGCCGTCGTAGTCGGCGGCTCCCGCGAAGGTCCATCCGGTGCCGGGAACATAGGCAGGTGCCGGGGTGAGGACGTTGCCGCGGACGTAGGCGCCCAGGGAGTTGCCTGCCGCCACTCCGGCGTCGGCGTCCCAGCGGTAGTGCACGCCGAGGTAGAGACGGCTCAGGGCGTTCTCTCGGGCCGCGGCGGTGAACGTGGTGAAGGTGCGGGTGTCCCCCACCGCCTGAGGGTCGTCGGTGGTGGCGGTGAAGGTGACCTGGTCGCCGAAGAGGCCGCGCATCACCCCGGCCCAGGCCGCGGCGAAGGTGGCGTGTCCGGAGATGTAGGCGGGGAAGGGCGGGCTGAAGTGCTGGCCCGCCCGGTTGACGGACAGCGGCTGCCAGGCCGGGTCCGGGGTGATGGCCGGGCTGGTGCCCGGGTCCGCGAGCCGGATCGCGCTCTGCGGGCGCCACAGGTCGATGCTGCTCGCGTACTTGGAGTCCCAGGCGACGATCGAGGCGTCGACCAGGGCCACCGCGACCAGCGCGAACAGCCTGGCGTTCTCCGTCTGGGTCAGCCCCTTCTGCTGGGCGACCGTCCGGGTGATGTCGAACAGCTGGCCGGGCGGCTTGTAGGTGCCGTCGACGTCGTTGGCCCAGAAGAACGCCTGCTTGGTCTGATCGGCGGTGCGGGTGGTGGAAGTCGCCGAGCCCAGGGACTTCACCTCGTTGACCTGCGTGGCGTAGGCGGGGTCGGCCAGCAGCGCCGCGTAGGAGGTGGCCTGCGCGGGAGTCTGGGGGCGGAACTGCGCGCCGGAGGTCATGGCGAACGGAGTGAGCCGGCCCCAGTTGGGATCGGTCGCGGCCGACTGCCCCGGGTCCGTGGGCCGCCAGGCGCCGGGCACGTCGTCCGGGGTGTAGGACGGGTCCCAGGCGGGTGTGGTGCCGGGCCGGCTCTCGACCGCGACCCGGGCCACCTCGCTTCCGACGGCGGCTCCCTGGTTGCGGGCCGTCTCGGTGACGGAGGCCGGGATGGTGGCCCGTGCCGCGGTGAGGGCCTGGCGGAAGTCGGCGGCGAAGTCGTGGCCGGGGTTGAAGCCGGGGAAGAGCCCGGTCAGGGTGTCGTGCGCGGCCTGGTCGATCGCCGCCTCGACCGAGGCGGTACCGGGCGCCGGCACCACGGTCAGATACGGACGGAACCGGCGGTCGGCGGCGGGCAGGACGGAGTCCACCGCGTCCCAGATCGCCGTGTGCATCACGGCCCCCGCGTGTGCCAGAGGCCCGGGACCGGTGTTGCGGGTCTGCCGGTACGCGTCGAGCAGGACCTTGTTCCAGAAGACGACGTGATCGGTGGGCCCGGACGCGGCCACCGCCTCCCCCGGCGGTACCAGTACGGCGGACCCCGCGACGGTCAGCACCGCGACTGCCAGCATGCTGATCCGGTGGCGCATGCGAACGAGTCTCATTTTCCCCCCTGGCGTAGAGATGTCAGTCGCGCCGGAGCATGCGCCAGGGTTCGGCCGGGGATGCCCGCCGGCCGAACCCGGCTTCCGTGGCGCCCGCCTGACGGGGCGCGGCCACAGGCCGGACGCATGATTCGAACGCGTGCATGACAGGAAGGCTAGTGGGGTCGGCGGCCCGGACGGAAGACGCTCCCCCGCCGGCCCGGCGGCCGCAGATACGCCACAGCCAGCCCGCCACGTCCGCGCCGTCCTGATGCCGGTACCGGGAGGCACCGCGCCACACACTCACGAAGACCTCCTGGACGATGTCGTCCACCAGGGCGGGTGCAGCGGGGTGAAGCACAGGGGCGGCCACGGCACCGCCGCTGGGTGGGGCGCAGCGGGAGTGCCGTGGCCGGATACGGGTGGCGCCGCGGGCAGTGGGGGGTGCGGCGCGCACCCCGGCCGATCCTGCCGCACCCCAACCCGCTCGGACCGAGCATGAGTTGGGGGCGGAGCGGCCCGCCTACCTGTCAGCTCAAGGACCGGTGGTCACCCGGCTGTCAGGAGACTGCTCAGCAGCTGTACCAGTTGGTCCACGTGCCGCTGGGGACCGGTGCCGCTGACGCCGGCGTGGTGGTGGCGTCGAGCGCGAGCGTCGCCATGGCGGCGGCCGCGGCGATGGTCCGCATCTTGATCACGGAATTCCCGTCCCGTTGTGACAGTAGACCGCCCTTGGCAGAGGCGGCCGCTCTCACTGAGGAGGTTAGAAGGCGGAGCCTTCCGGGCGACGGCTCCTGACCGATGAGTAGACGCGCTGCAAAGGAACCGGCGACGCTGCGCCAAGTCGCTGCCCGCGCGGCGTCGAACGGACTTGCACGACCGGAACTTGCACGACGCCTTCGGCGGACCCCGTCGGGTGGGCGGGCAAACCCCGACAGTCCGGCGTGGATCGCCACTTGGTCCGATGTGCCCAGGAAAGGCCGCTGACGATTCCCCGGTCGGCCGGACCGCCCGGTCCGAGGACACCCGGTCTGGGATGCATCGCCGGAGCCGGCCAACATCACCCGTCGGCCGGCTCCGGCGGGGAAACCCCGAAGAGCCCCGGCGGCCGGGAGGTCAGGCGGGCAGCCGGCCGGTCACTGGCCTCCGCGGTCCCCCCGGGGTGCCCCCTGTGTTCCGGCGCCGCACCGCCTCCGCCGCGAGCAGCGCCGCCGGGACGGCCACGGCCGGCACCGTCCACCACGGCAGGCCGGTCCAGAACGCGAGCACCGAGGGCACGCCGCAGGCGAGCAGTGTCCAGAGGAGGAGCGAGCGGGCGAGGGCGGCGGTGCCGGGGCGGCCGGTGAACCGCAGCGCGCCCAGGGCGGCGGCGAGCACCGCGAACAGCGCGGCGAAGGTGCCCAGCCCGGCGGTGATCTGCATTTCGTCGCGGGGCTGGTCGGAGGAGGCCTGCGCGACGCCGGCCCGTTCCAGGCGCATCACCCGGCCGCGCCACACCGTGCCGTCCACCCGGTCGCCGGGCTTCAGGTCGTCCAGCAGCGGCCCGGTGTCGCCGAACGGCACCTCGCCGCTCCAGTACGGCGCGCCGTCCAGCGTCGCGCGGAGGTTCTTGCTCCGGAGGTCCGTGCCGCTGACGGTGAACGGCACGGTGCGCACGCACTCCTCGACCGCCGCGCGCTCGCTTGCGGCCGGGCAGGTCGCGGCGGCCGAGTACGAGCGGTACCGCTCGGTGTCGTCCGGCAGCAGGACGGCGAGCAGGTACCAGGCGGCCGCCGCCGGGACGAGCGCCGCCGCGGCGAGCAGCGCGCCGCCGGTGCGGGTCCATGGTGAGGGACGGTGGGTCATGACGGTTCTCCCCCCGGTCCGGTGTGTGGCCGGAGCGCCCGGGCCGCCGTCTTCGGGGCGTGCCGCCCCGCCCCTTCCGGGGTCGGACGGCACCGGGTGGCCGGAACGCCGGACGGTGTCGCGGTTCTCTGAGTCTGGCCGGGGTTCACTGAGGTTCTGTGAACGGTGTGGAGGGCCCGAGGGAGCCGGAGCCGGCGTGGGGGGCGGCGGGTACGCAGCCGCGGCAGGGCCTGTGGCGTGCCGGCGGACCTCGCGTCGAGTGCCACGCACATCACCCCCGGACCGGCCCGCGGACACAGCTGTCCCTTGTTCGCCGACCAGGCTTCCCGGCACTCCGTCGTGCACGCTACCGGACCCCGCCCCGGCTTCGCACGCGGGTTCGCCCGGTCTGCGTGCCCAGCCGCTACGAGACCTTCGGCATGGTCGCGGCCGAGGCCCTCGCCACCGCGACCGGTCGTCGCCTTCGGCAGCGCGGGGTGAGCGCGACCGCGCGGCGCCCCTGGTCCCGGGTCACTCGACCGAGGCGTCATAGAGGACCGCGTCCGTGGGCACCCAGGGGAAACGCGTCCACGGGTACTCGGCGCTCGTGTGACCGCTCGGATCGAATGCGAGCACCGCGTCGACGAAGGCCCTGGGCGGCAGGTACCCGTGATCGATGACGTAGTGGCCGATGAGCGTCGGAGCCGCGAACGCTGCGCCCGGCCCGCCCGGGATACGGATCTCACCCGTGCCCGCGCTGCTTCGCCGGTGCCCTGGCCGCGGCTTGTACCACTCCGGTGGCTGCTCCTCCGAGGGCGGGCAGAGCTCGCAGTCGTGGAGGCCCAGCATCTCGTTGACCGCCTGTACGGCGAGGACGGCCTCAAGCCTGTCGATGAAGTCCGCAGGCGCTACCCCACTGGCCCATGGCTGATCACCTGACAACCAGCCGATGTTCAGGCGCTCGTACTGAGGCTGGAAACTCAGAAAGCAACAGCCCGTGGTCGTGTCGGTGAAGGTCTCTCCGTGCCAGTAGGTGTAGGGGCTCATGTCCTCGTAGAACGTCACCGCACGTTCCTACCACCCTGCTTCCACCTGCTCGCTCGGCCCAGCCCAGGAGCGGGGCGCGGAGCGGCGTCTTTCCGTGGCCGCACCGGCCGCGGGGCCGGTGCGGCGTACGCCGGCGCCGTCAGCAGTCCGGCTGCCAGGGCCGCCACCCCGGCGGCGAGTCCGACTCGCGACTTCATGGGAACTCCTCGACGTTCGTGGATTGTGCACGGATCGTGCCTTCGGACATTTCCACTTCGCCGGCGAAACCATGAGCGGCTGTCACGAACGGCGACTTCCGGGCACCCGTGCGGAGCCTCTCGGGAACCCGGTCGGCCCGGTTTCCCGGCGGGCGCCCTTCTCCGCGACCCCTCCCACCTGCGCGTTCGACCGGAATGTGACGGGGACGCATCCGCCTGCTGCGGGGGCGTTTCGTCTTCGTGTCCACCTGCCTCGATCCCTGGTGCCGGGTGTCGCTCGCACACAGACTGGCTTCTGCACGATCGTGCAACCGCCCCTTGGACCGAGGAAGTTCCACCCGCATGCCCAGATTCCCCAGACCCGGCGCTCCCCGGCCGAACCCGACGCATCCGGCGGGGAGGTGGCGTCCGTGCTCCGGTACGTGACACGCAGGGCGGCGGGCTGGTTCCTGGTGATCGCCGTGGCCACCAACGCCACGTACTTCCTGGCCGCTTGGTTCCTCGACCCGCGCTCGAACTTCAAGGAGCTGCGCCCGGTCCGCACCGAGGAGCAGATCTCCCGGGCCCTGGCCCCGTACAACCTCGACCCGCACGAGCCGCTGCTCCACCGCTGGTGGGACTGGCTGACCGGGGTGGTCCTGCGCTTCGACTGGGGCCGCTCCCCGGTCGGGGTCCGGGTGAACGGGGAGATCGGCTACCGCTCCCTGGTCAGCGCCGAACTGGTGATCGGCGCGACGGTCCTGTCCGTCGTCGTCGGCGTCGCGCTCGCGGTCCACACCGCCTCGCGCCAGTACGGCTGGCGGGACCGGGCCGCCCAGGCCCTGTCCATGGCGCTCTTCAACGTCCCGGTGTCCATCGCCGCCCTCGCCCTGGTGCTGCTGGCCATCCGGCTGAACGAGCACGCGGGCTGGCACTTCCTGTACGTCGCGGGAGAGAACTCGCCCGGCGTGGAAGGGTTCTGGGCGACGGTCGGCGACCGGCTGCTGCACCTGGTCCTGCCGACGCTGACGCTCACCCTGACGGGGTACGTGGGCTACCACCTCACCCAGCGCTCCCTGCTGCTGGACGTCATCGGCTCCGACTTCGTGCGCACCGCCCGGGCCACCGGGCTCACCCGCGCCCAGGCGATCCGCCGGCACGCCCTGCGCACCGCCCTGATCCCCACCGCCCAGTCCGTGGCCTTCGGCATCCCTGCCGTCTTCACCGGCGCGGTCCTCACCGAGACGATCTTCGGCTGGAACGGCATGGGCCAGTACTTCATCCAGACCATCAGCAAGAACGACGTGCACGGCACCGTGGCGACCGCCGCCTTCGCCGCCGCCCTGACCGCGATCGGCGCGATCCTCGCGGACATCGCCACCGTTCTTCTCGACCCGAGAGTGCGGGTGAGCTGAGATGGGCACCCCTGTGAGTCCCGACCCGACCTCCGGAGGCGTCCTCGCCGCCGCCCCCGGGCCGGCCGCCGATCCGCCGCCCACCGGGCACGACGAGCGCAGCGAACACAACGGGCACGACGGGCGCTACCTGGGCCGGCGCCGCCTCTACCTGCGCCGCTTCCTGCGCAACCGGACCGCCGTCGCCGGCGTGGTGATCTTCCTGCTGCTCGTGCTGTTCAGCGCGCTCGGAGACCTGTTCACCCCGTACGGGTACGCCGACGCCGACTTCTCGGCCCTGACCCAGGCCCCCGGCGCCGAGCACTGGTTCGGCACCAACCAGGGCGGCAACGACGTCTACGCCGCAGCCGTACACGGCCTCCAGCGCTCGCTGGTGATCGCGGTGACCGTGTCCCTGCTGACCGTCGCCATCGCCGCGGTCGTGGGCGCGGGCGCCGCCTACGTCGGGGGCCGGGTGGAGAAGGCCACCCTCGCCCTCATCCACTTCCTGCTGATCGTGCCCTCCTTCCTCGTCCTCGCCCTGGTCTCGCACCGGCTGGCGGGCGACTGGCGGGTCCTCATCCTCGTCCTGACGGTGTTCGGCTGGATGTCCACCGCCCGCGTGGTCTGGTCGGTGTCGACGTCCCTGCGCGAGCGCGACTACGTGCGCGCCGCGGAGTACATGGGCGTGCGCCCCCTGCACATCGTGGTGCGCCACATCATCCCCAACCTGGGCTCCCTGCTCATCGTCAACCTCACCCTGGGCGTGGTCTCCACCGTGCTCAGCGAGACCGCCCTGTCCTTCCTCGGCTTCGGCGTCCAGACCCCCGACGTGTCGCTGGGCACGATGCTCGCCGACGGCGCGGGCACCATCACCAGTGCCCCCTGGCTCTTCGCCTTCCCCGCCGGGCTGACCGTGCTGCTCACCGTCTCGATGACCTTCGTCGGCGACGGGCTGCGCGACGCCCTCGACCCCACGTCCACCACCGGCGCGGCAGGAGGCCGACGATGACCCTCGCACCCGCCCCCCACACCGGACCCACGGCCGGGCCCGCGGCCGGACCGGCAACCGGGCCCACCGGACCCGCACCCGTCCTGTCCGTACGCGGCCTGCGCGTCTCCTTCCCCTCCGAGGCCGGACCGGTGGAGGCCGTGCGCGGCGTCGACTTCGACCTCCTGCCCGGGCGCACCCTGGGCATCGTCGGCGAGTCCGGCTCCGGCAAGTCCGCCACCGCCCTCGCCGTCATGGGCCTGCTGCCGCCCACCGCGCGGCTCGGCGGCCGGATCCTGCTGGGCGGGCGCGACCTGGCCGGGCTGGACGACAAGGAGCTCTCCCGGGTCCGCGGCAAGGACATCGGCATGGTCTTCCAGGACCCGATGTCCGCGCTCACGCCCATCTTCAGCGTCGGCCGGCTGCTCTCCGAGGCCCTGCGCGTGCACCGGGAGCTGTCCGGGAACGACGCCTGGGAGCAGGCGGTGGAACTGCTCGACCTGGTCGGCATCCCCGACCCGCGCGAACGCGCCAAGTCGTTCCCGCACGAGTTCTCCGGCGGCATGCGCCAACGCGTCGTCATCGCCCTGGCCATCGCCAACAAGCCCTCGGTGCTCGTCGCCGACGAGCCCACCACTGCGCTCGACGTCACCGTCCAGGCCCAGATCCTCGACGTCCTGCGGCTGGCCCAGCGCGAGACCGGAGCCGGTCTCGTCCTGATCACCCACGACCTGGGCGTGGTCGCCGGCCACGCCGACGACGTCGCCGTCATGTACGCCGGACGGATCGTCGAGCACGCGGGCGTCGACGAGCTCTTCCGCCGTCCCACGATGCCCTACACCGCCCGCCTGCTGGCCAGCGTCCCGACCGTGGACAGCGGCGTCGAACGGCCCCTGGTCCCGGTCGGCGGAGAGCCGCCGTCCCTGGCCGGCCTGCCCGGCGGCTGCCCCTTCGCGCCCCGCTGCGCGGCGGTCCTGGACGTGTGCCGGACCACCGAACCGGACCTGACCGCACCGGCCGGGCGGCCCGGCCGCGCCGCCTGCCACCGCGCGCAGGAGATCGCCGACGGCGGCCTCGACCCGGCAGGGCAGGCCGACCCCGTGCCACCGGCCGGCTCCGGGGATCGCGGCGCCGGAGAGCCCGGCGCCGGAGGGCTCAGCACCGGAGAGCCCAGGGCAGGGAAGCCCGGCGCCGGCGAGGTGGTCCTGCGCGTCGAGGACCTGGTCAAGACGTTCCCCGTCACCAAGGGGGCCCTGCTCAAGCGCCGGGTGGGAACCCTGCACGCGGTCAACCGCGTCAGCTTCGAGCTGCGCGCGGGCGAAACCCTGGGCCTGGTGGGCGAGTCCGGCAGCGGCAAGACCACCACGCTGCGCGAGATCCTGCGGCTGCGCGCCCCCGAGGGCGGCCGCATCGAGGTGGCCGGCACCGACGTCGCCACGCTGCGGTCGGCCGCCCAGGTGCGCGAGCTGCGGCGCGACGTCCAGATCGTCCTCCAGGATCCGGCGGACGCCCTGGACCCCCGGCTGACCGTCTTCGACCTGCTGGCCGAACCGCTCCGGGCCGCCGGCGCCGACCGGGCGGCCACTCGCTCCCGGGTCACCCGGCTCCTGGACCTGGTGGGTCTGGAGCGCACCATGGGCGACCGCTTCCCCGCCGCCCTGTCCGGCGGCCAGCGCCAGCGCGTCGGCATCGCCCGTGCCCTGGCCCGCGAGCCGAGGCTGCTGGCCCTGGACGAACCGCTGTCCGCCCTGGACGTCTCCGTGCAGGCCGAGATCATCAACCTGCTCGCCCGGCTGAAGCGCGAACTGGGCCTGGCCTACCTCGTGGTGGCGCACGACCTGGCCGTGGTGCGCTACTTCTCCGACCGCATCGCGGTGATGTACCTCGGACACATCGTCGAGTCCGGCGCCACCGAGGAGATCTTCGCACGGCCCCGGCACCCGTACACGAAGGCCCTGCTGTCGGCGATCCCGGTGCCCGACCCGCAGCGCGAGCGCCACCGCGAGCGCATCGTCCTCGCGGGCGAGCAGCCCAGCGCCGCCCGGCTGCCCCAGGGCTGCGTGTTCGTCGACCGCTGCCCGCTCCACCGGGAGGCCGACGAGAGCGTACGGACGCGCTGCCGCACCGAACGGCCGGCGACCGTCGGCGCCCCGGACGGCTCCGACCACCAGTACGCCTGCCACGCGGTCTGACACCCGCTCCGCACCGACGCCCCGCCCGCACCGACCCACCGACTCCCACCGACTCACCGATCGCCACCAAGGACATCCCATGCGCCGGAAGCTCGCCCTGCCCCTCGCACTCGCCGCGGCCGTCTCGGTCGCCGCCACCGCCTGCTCCTCCCCGTCTCCCTCGGGCGGCTCCCCGAGCGGCTCCCCTGGGCAGGGCGCCGAGAACGCCGCCAAGGTCGCGTCCTCGGTCACCGACTACAACCCCCAGCCGTACGAGAACATCAAGGACGGCGGCACCTACACCACCGCGGGGACCTTCGACGAGCAGGGCAACCCCTTCAACGTCAACGGCACCCTGAACACGCTGCGGATCTGGTCCTGGTACAACGCCGACGCCATCACCTACTCGCCCACCGGCGAGGTCCGGTACAACCCGGACTACTACAGCGACGTGCAGGTCTCGGTCGAGGGCGGAAACCAGAAGGTCGTCATCACCCTCAACCCCAAGGCCGTGTTCAACGACGGCACCCCGATCGACTGGCGGGCCATCGAGGCGACCTGGAAGGCCAACAACGGCTCGGACAAGGACTACGCGGCCTCCTCCACCGACGGCTACGACCGCATCACGTCCGTCACCCGGGGCGCGGACGACAAGCAGGCGGTCATCACCTTCCAGGGCGTCAACGCCTCCTGGTCCGCGCTGTTCACCACCTTCCTGCACCCCCAGGCCGCCACCGTCGACAACTTCAACAAGGCCTACGTCAAGACGGCCCACCCCGAATGGGGCACCGGGCCGTACACCGTGGGCACCTGGGACGACCACTCCGGCAGCATCACCTTCGTGCGCAACCCCACCTGGTGGGGCCGCAAGGGCAGGCTCGACAAGCGCGTCTACGTCAACCTGGAGAGCGCCGCCTCGGTCAACGCCTTCCAGAACGGCGAGATCGACTACGTCCCCATCGGGACGGCGGAGAACCTCAAGCAGGTCAAGACGGCCAAGGACGCCGAAGTCCGCAGCGGCGGCAGCCCCTTCGAGTACGCGCTGTACCTCAACACCAAGTCCCCGCTCCTCGGCGACGTCCAGGTCCGCAAGGCGGTGCAGGAGAGCATCGACCGCGCGCAGATAGCGAAGATCCGGTTCCAGGGCCTCGACTACACCGAGCCGCTGCCCGGCTCTGCGGTGCTCTACAGCTTCCAGCAGGGCTACCAGGACAACGTCGCCGCCGTACTGAAGTACGACCCGGAAGAGGCGCGCAAGACCCTGGACGCGGCCGGCTGGGCCCCCGGGGCCGACGGCATCCGCACCAAGGACGGCAAGGCGCTCGAACTCGGCTACACCCTGCTCGGCGACGGCCCCATCGAGAAGGCCACCGCCGGAGCGTTCACCGCGATGCTCAAGGCCGTCGGCGTGAAGGTGAACGTCAACAAGGTCTCCGAGAACGACTTCTCCAAGGTGCTCAGCGACCGCCGCTTCGACCTGTTCATCTCCGGCAACCGCTCGACGGACCCCTTCGGCGCGCGGTACCTGTGCGACTTCTACTGCTCGGACCGCGACTCCAACATCACCGGATCCGGTACCCCCGAGCTGGACAAGGAGATCCGCGCCACCGCGGAGATCGCCGACATCGGCCGGCAGATCGCGGCCGTCAACACGATCGAGCAGAAGGCCCTCCAGCAGTACGCGCTGCTGCCGCTCTACAGCGGTCCCTCCACCTACGGCATCCGCAAGGGCCTCGCCAACGTCGGTGCCGCCATCTTCCACAGCCCGCTGCCCGAGACCGTCGGCTGGCGGAATTGACTTCCGCTCCCCCGGCTAGAGCCGGGGGATTCCTACCACGGTCGGCTGACCGTCTCGGTGGGTTCCTGCTTCTTCGCGCTGCGCCGGGACGGGTCCCGGTCCTACCTGCGCTCGACAGGCTGTCACCGCCAGTCCGGCGGCCTCGGCTATGTTGACGGCGGCGTTGATGTCCCGGTCCAGCCACACCCGGCATGCCCGGCACTGCCAGACGCGGATGCCGAGGGGCTTGGGGCCGTCCTTGACGCCGCAGTTCGAGCAGACCTGCGACGTCGGCTCGAACCGGCCGATGCGGGTGAAGACGCGCCCGTATCGGGCGGCCTTGTATTCCAGCATCGTCAGGAATGCCGACCATCCGGCGTCGTGCACGGACTTGGCCACCTTCGTCCGGGCGAGCCCCTTGACCGCCAGGTCCTCAACGGCAACCGCTTGATTCTCACGGATGATCTTCGTCGAGAGCCGGTGGTGGAACTCGCGCCGGGCGTCGGCCACCCGCGCGTGAGCACGGGCGACCCTGCGACGGGCCTTGTCCCTGTTCTTCGAACCCTTCTCCTTGCGAGAGAGGGACCGCTGCGCCTTCTTGAGGCGCTTCTCGGCCCGGCGCAGGAAACGCGGGCTGTCGATCCTCCGGCCATCCGACAGGACGGCGAAGTGCGTCAGACCGAGGTCGGGACCGATCCGACCGTCCGTCTCGGGCATGCGCCCGAGGTCGACGTTCGGATCGGTCCCGACGACGAACGACGCGAAGTACCGGCCCGCGCTGTCCTTGACCACGGTCACCGTCGACGGAGTGGACGGCAGCGTACGGGACACAACTCCCTTGCCTCACCGCATGGTTGACGACACCTCGGAGACGAACGAAACGGGGGCAAATCGTCGATCGGGCTGCGCCGCCCTCCCGGCCGGGCTGAGACTGGTGCGTGGCGCGGGCTCGGAGGGAGCGGTGTGCCGCCGGCCCCGCGGTGCCCGTACGACGTCGCCGAGAGACAGGAGCCCCACCTCCCATGAGCCAGCGCACCTCCCGCACCTCTCGCACCGCCGCCGCGGTCGTCGCGGCTGCCACCGCCGCGGCCCTGGCCGTGGCCTCGACACCGGCCGTCGCCGACGGCCCGTCCCCCGCCTACACCTTCGAGTGGCCGTCCCCTGTCGAGCCGGGCACCTACTCCGACGAGTTCAAGGACGCCAACGACAACGGGGACAGCGTCTCCGAGCTCGTCGTGGGCGACTACGAACACGGCGGGCCCGTGAGGGTCCACGCCGAGCTCTGGACGGCGGACGGCCTCACGCGCAGGCTCCCGCCGCTGCCCGGGGACATCTTCGGAAGGCCTGCGGGGCTCAACAACTCCCGCACCGTGGTGGGTACTTCCGTCCCGTCGTCCGGCTCCCCCGCACACGCGGTGCGGTGGACCTCCTACGACACGCCGGCCGAACTGCTTCCGCTGCCCGGTGACACGGCGGCGTCCCCCACCGCGATCAGCGACAACGGCACCGCGGTGGGCACCTCCGGCACCGCGACCTCGACGCACGCCGTGGCCTGGCCGCCCAGCGGCACCCCCGTCGCCCTGCCACCGCTGCCGGGCGACACCGAGAGCGCGGCCGTCGCCGTCAACAGCACCGGCACGGCCGTCGGTTACTCGTACGGGGCCGGCGGCATCACCACCCAGCGGGCCGTGGCCTGGAGCCCGGACGGGACCGTCACCGCACTCGCCGTACCCGCGGGCTACCTGAGCAGCAACGCCACCCGCATCACCGACTCCGGGATCGTGATCGGACGCGGCCGGCCCGGCGGCCCTCCCGTCGCGGGCCACGCCCTCGTCTGGAACGCCGCCGGCACGGTCGCCGACCTCGGCCCGGGCAGCACGGCGAACGCCGTCAACAGCACCGGCACCGTGGTGGGCGGCCAGTCGGGCCAGGCCGCACGCTGGACCGTCGACGGCACCCCGCAACCGCTCGCACCCACCGCACTCGAAGGCGTCGCCACCGACATCAACGACCAGGGCGTCACCATCGGGTACACCAGCGATCCGCCGCCCGCCCGCGCCCAGCACTACGCGCAGCTCTGGAACGCCGACGGCACCCTCACCACGCTCCCCGTGTGGCACCCGAGCTTCCCCTACAGCGTGCCGTCCGCCATCACCGACGGCGGCCTCATCGTGGGAGCGAGGATCCTGCGCGGCAACGCCAACTACGGCAAGCCCCTCCTGATGCGCTGGCGCCCGTGACCCACGAGGCCGGCCCGCCCGGCTGACGGTCAGCCGGGTGGCGGCGGCGGGGCGGCCGGGTGGCTACCCTGCGGGGGTGCCGTACGAACTCAGCGCCGTCATCGGACGGTTCGACCTGCTCAGGAGCCGGACTGCCGGGTCCGGGAGGCGGTCGTGCCGCCGCCGATCGTCGGGTCGGTGCGTGCGGCGCGGCGCGGTGCCTCAGCTGCTCACGGGCCGGGAAGCCGGTCGAGCCAGTCGAAGAGGTCCGGGCCGAGCAGCTCCCCGTGGTCCGCGACCTCGCCCCGGAGGGGGCCGGGCCCGAGCCGGTAGAGGGACGAGCGGTCCCGGCCGTGCCGGCGCATGAACAGGCCCGCTCCCCCGCCCTCCTCGCCGACCAGGACCCAGTGGGGCGCGTACGTGCGCACCTCCCAGGCGTCGTTGCGGGCGCGGAAGGTGTGCGGCCCGAGCAGTGTGCCGCCGTCCGGCAGCCGGACCCCGGGGGTGGCGCGCCACAGCCGGGCGACGGCCGGGTTCGGCCCCTCCCGCAGCCCGGCGGCGAGGGCCGTCCACACCGTGAGGAACCCGGCGAAGGAGTCGGCGACCGGCTGCTCCTCGTCGGTGAAGCGGCTGTGCACGACAACGGGCCACTCCCCGTCGGCGGCCCGGTCGAGGGCGAATCCGTAGCGCTCGTGGTCGTCGTCCTCGTGGAACCAGAGCCGGTCACCGCCGGACCACTCCTCGGTGAGCCCGGGTTCGCCGAGAGGTGGTTCGCCGAGGCCGGGCACGGGGTCCACCGTGGCGATCGGGCGGCCGCGCAGCGAGCCCTCGCCGTACGCGGCCAGCCACCAGCGGTACGAGCGGGGCAGCGGGCCGGTGACGGACTCCGCCGAGCGGATCGCGGCCTCCGGGCGGCCACGGCCCGGCCAGGTGACGATCCCCGGTGTCGTGGCGATCAGGTCCCGCAGAAGTTCTGGGTCGGCCCGCATGACGGGGAGTCTCGCACGGGGGTACGACAGGAGCCGTAACGGCCGGCGGGCCGTCGTCGGCCGGGGGGTCTGCCACCGGATCCGGCCTGGGGGTACCGCCGGTGAAGACGGTGGTCCTCCCCAGCGCGCCGCGGGCCCGGCCGCGGCGAGGATCAACTCATCGAACGCCGGGGTCACCGGCGTTCCGTCGAGTCGAGGAGTGACCACAACGATGGCAGGCAGCAAGCGGATCGGGCGGCGCGGACTGCTGGCGGCGACGGCGGCGGTGGCCGCCGCGGCCGTGCTGGTCCCGGTGGCGGCGGTCGCCGCGCCGGCGGGGCCCGGGGCCACCGGCGCGGCCGCGGACCCGGCGGCGGCGCAGCGCTCCGCCGTGGTGCGCGCGCTGGAGAGCGTCGCCCAGCCGCTGCGGACGACGGAACCCGGCGGCGGCACCGCCGACCTGCGCGCCCTGGGCCGGATGGTCGGCGACGCCGAGGTGGTCGGCCTGGGCGAGGCCACCCACGGCTCGCACGAGTTCTTCGCGATGAAGCAGCGGGTGTTCCGCTACCTCGTCGAGGAGAAGGGCTTCACCACCTTCGCCCTGGAGACGAGCTGGACCAGCGGTCTGCGGATCGACGAGTACGTCCAGGGCGGCCCGGGCGACGCGCGGCAGGTCGTCAAGGACGCCCTGGGCGGCAGCCCGTGGGACCGTGAGGAGTTCGCCGACCTGATCGCCTGGATGCGCTCCTACAACGGGAGCCACCCGCGGAAGCCGGTCCACTTCCTGGGCGACGACCTCGGTCTGCCGAGGCTCGGCGACCGGATCTTCGAGCAGGTCACCTCCTACGTGCGCGGGGCCCGTCCCGACGTCCTCCCGCAGCTCGAAGGGCTCTACGCGGGTCTGCGGCCGCTCGACGACGCCTTCGCGTACCTGAAGAAGCCGCTCGCCGAGCGCCGGGACGACGCCGCCAAGGCGCAGCAGGCGCTGGACCTGGTCGCCGCGAGCGGTGCGGGCGCCGGCGGCGAGGAGGCCCACGCGTGGGCGGTGCAGCACGCCCGGAACATCGCCCAGACCTTCGCCTTCGCCGCCCTGGACCTCGACGACCCGACCTCCGTGTCCGCCGCGGAGCAGCTGCGCGACCGGGCGATGGCGGACAACACCGCGTGGTGGCAGCGCCGCACCGGAGGCAAGGTGCTGCTGTCGGCGCACAACGGGCACGTCGGCTACCTGGCGACCGACACCTTCCTGTACCCCAGGCCGCAGGGCGCCCAGCTGCGCGACGCCTACGGTGGCGGCTACGTGGCCGTCGGTTTCACCTTCGACCGTGGCTCCTTCCTCACCAACGACGCGGTCCTGACGGATGGTTGGAAGACCGTCACCGTTCCGGCGGCCACGCCGGACATGAACGAGTACACCCTCGACCAGGTCCGCCACCGGGACTACTACGTCGACCTGCGCACCGCCCCCCGGGCGGCGCGCGACTGGCTGGACGTCTCCCGCCCCACCTACGACGCGGGGTCGGTCTACACGGACGACCCGATGCCGCGGCTGGCGGTCGGCCGGGCCTACGACGTCCTCGTCCACCTGAACCAGGTCACCCAGGCACGCAAGTTCTGACCGCGGGAGCCCCCCGCGGGGCGCTCCGGGGTCGGGCGGTGTCTCAGCGGTAGCCGGCCAGTCCGTCGGCCAGTTGCCCGTCGTCGCCGTCGCGCCGAACGTGGAGGGCCTGTTGGAGGGCGAAGGTGCCGCGGATCGCGGCGATCCGGGCGGTCAGGTCGCCGTCCGGCGTCCCGCGGCCGAGGGCGAGGTCAAGCACCCGGGCGAGCAGGTGACCACCGTGGCCGGCGCCGATCGCGGCGAGGTCCTCGGCCTGGTCGCCGAGGGCGGCGGCGTCCCAGTCGACGACGCCGCCGAGCCGCGGCAGGCCGTCGACGGTCTCCCACAGGACGTTCTCCGGGCCGAGGTCGCCGTGGACCACGGCGGGGGTGCGGTGGGGAAGGCCGTCGAGGGCGGCGAGTTCGCGTTCGGCCCGTACCCGGCCGGCCTCGTGCATGAGCGGGAGGAGCTCCGCCCGTACGGCGTCGGCGAACTCCCGCCACTCCCCTGCGGGGGCGTGCGGAAGGGCCGTGCGCGCCCTGGCGTCGCCGCCGGCCGCGGCCAGCCGCGACAGCAGGGCGGCGTACTGGGCGGCGACCGCCTCGGCCGCCTCGGGGCGTTCGAGCACGTCCTGTGCCAGGGGCGCGCCGGGAACGCGGGTGAGCACCAGGTACGCCGGCGCGTCGGGGCCTTCGGCGGCACCCTCCTCCAGCGGCTCGGGGATGCGGACGCCGAGGCCGAGCCCGGCGAGGGTGCGCAGGCGCGCCGCCCGGTCGGGCAGGCGCCGGGCCGCGGCGCCGGTGCGGGCGAGGCAGACGACGCGCTCCGCGCCGATGACCACGTGGTGGAACTGCCCCTGGTGGACGGTCAGGCCGTCCGGCCCGTCGCCGGGCAACAGCCGGGCGAGCAGGGGCCGGTGCGTGTCGAGGATCTCCATGGCACGTGGAACTCTCCTCCCCCGGCGGACGGGGCGCAACGGTGAATCCGGGCGGCGGTCCCCGGCCCGTTCCCGGCCCGACGTCCGCCGGCCCGTCCGCCGGTCACCACTCCCGGGGTTGGATCAGCGCCTCCACGTCCGCGTCCGTGAACCCGTAGGCCGTCGCGACGAGCCAGAAGGCCTCGGCGATCTCCTCGCGCGCCGTCGTCTCGATCTCGCTGCCGGCCTCCTCGAACTCCGCCTCCAGGAGGTTGAACTCCTCCGTCGCGGCGTGGGAGAGCACGTACAGGGCCGCCAGGTCCGCCGGCCGTTCGGCCTCGATCCGCTCGCACAGCCGCAGCAGGACCGCCTTGCCCTTGTCGACGACGTGGTCGGGGAAGTACGGGTCCCTGTACATCCCCTTCAGGAACGCCTGCTCCGCCACCCGCTGGTTCGTGATCGTCATGGTGCCCGTCTCCGTGTCCGTGTCCGTGGAAGAACCGATGCGCCGATCATGAACGACGGCACCGACATCGGCGGCACCCGGCACCTGGCACCTCGTGCGGACGGCCGGGGCCGCGACGGCCGGCGGAGGGGCGTCGCCGGACTACTCGCGGGTGCGGGCGGCCACCGGCGGGCGGGCGTCGCCGGTGTCCGCGCCCAGGCCCGCGAGCAGGCGCAGTCCGTCCTCGGCGGGGCTGCCGGGGGGCGCGGACAGCACCAGCAGCTCGATGCCCGACTCGTCCGGCAGCGAGAAGTTCTCCTGGTGCAGTTCCAGCAGTCCGATCAGGGGGTGCCGGTACACCTTGCGCCCGTGGGTGCGGGCGCGCACGTCCGCGCGGGCCCAGAGGCGGCGGAAGCGTTCGCTGCCCATCGCCAACTCGCCGATGAGCGAGGCCAGATGGGGGTCGTCGGGGAACTTGCCCGCGGCCAGGCGCAGGTGCCCGACCACGTCCAGGGTGCAGTTGTCCCAGTCCGCGTACAGGCCGCGCTCGGCCTCCTCCAGGAAGAGGTGCCGGGCGATGTTCGGGCCCGGCATCGGGCGGCCGAGGAGGAGCCCGGCGAGGCGGTTCCCGGCGAGGACGTCCAGGCGGTGGTTCATGATCAGCGCCGGTGCGTCGGCGACCAGGTCGAGGACGCGCAGCAGTTCCGGCCGGACCCGGCCGCCCGGCGTCTTCGCGCGGCGCCGCTGCCGGGCGAGGCGGTGGAGGTGTCCGCGTTCGGTCGCGTCCAGGTCGAGGACGCGGGCGAGCGCGTCGAGGACCTGCTCGGAGGGCTGGGTCGCGCGGCCCTGCTCCAGGCGCACGTAGTAGTCGACGCTGACCCCGGACAGGTGCGCGACCTCTTCGCGTCGCAGCCCCGCGACCCGGCGGCGGCTGTCGGTGGGGATGCCGACGGCGGCCGGATCGACCCGGGAACGCCGGGTCCGCAGGAAGCCCGCGAGATCGTCCATGCCCACCAGTATGGCTGCGGCGGTGCCCGTGAGGGTGGCCCTGCCGGTACCAGGAAGTCCCGTCCGACGGAAGCGGCGGCCCTGAACGCCGGGCGCCCGGGCGTCCAGGATCGAGGCATCCGATCCGAAGGAGTTCCCGTGAAGACGCTGATCGTCCACGCCCACCCGGAGCCGACGTCGCTCAACAGCTCGCTGAAGGACCTCGCGGTGTCCACCCTGGAGAACGCCGGGCACGAGGTACGGGTGAGCGATCTGTACGCGATGAACTGGAAGGCGGTCGTGGACGCCGCGGACTACGGCCCCGAGGCGTCGAGTCCGCTGAGGGTCGCGCGGGACTCGGGCCGGGCCTTCGAGGCCGGGACGCTCTCCCCGGACGTCCTCGCCGAGCAGGAGAAGCTGCTGTGGGCCGACACGGTCGTCTTCCAGTTCCCGCTGTGGTGGTACACGATGCCCGCGATCCTCAAGGGCTGGGTGGACCGGGTGTTCACCTACCGCTTCGCGTACGGCGTCGGCGAGCACAGTGACACCAAGTACGGCGAGCGCTTCGGCGAGGGCACCCTCGCGGGCCGCAGGGCACTGCTGTCGGTGACCGCCGGCGGCCCGGAGTCGCACTACGGCGCTCGCGGGATCAACGGCCCCATCGAGGACCTGCTGTTCCCGTTCCAGCACGGCATCCTCTACTACCCGGGCCTCGACGTGCTCCCGCCGTTCGTGCTGTACGGCGCCGACCGGATGACCGCCGAGGACTACCCGGACGTGGCCAGGGCCTGGGAGCAGCGCCTGCTCACCCTGGAGACGACCGAGCCGATCGCGTTCCGGCGGCAGAACTTCGGGGACTACGAGATCCCCTCGCTGCACCTCAGGGAGGGCCTGGAGCCCGCGGGCCGCACGGGGTTCGGGCTGCACGTACGCGGCGGCCGGTGAGGCTCTCGGCCGGCCCGGCGGTGGGCGGCGGGCCACTTCACGTGCCCCGTGCGGGCGTTCGCGGATCGATCGCGGGCCCGGGCCGGCGGGCCGCACCGCCCGCGGGGCAGTCCTCGACCTCGGCCGCGCCGGCCTGCGCCTCGACGGCGGCGGCCGTCGCGAGCGCGCCCCGGCATCCGGTGCCCGCCGGTTAGCGGAGTCATCAATTCCTTGACAGTTCATACGAATTATCCCCACCATTGCGGTGGTCGCCACGATCACCGGCGACCGCCCCCCACACCGAAGGAGACAGACATGCGGAAGATGACGACCCGTAAGTCCGGCACCGTCGCGCTGACCGGCAATTCCCGCCGCCTCTGGTTCGAGTGGTGCTGGTAGTCCCGGCGCACCACTGACACCGGTGGCGCGCCGGGGCTCGGAGGGCCCCGGCGCGCCACCGGGCAGCCGAAGTCCCGGAACGGCGGCCCGCGGCGGGCCCGTCGGCACGAGGAGGAGGAGTCGAGCATGCGGCACGTCTGACTGGAGGCGCCACTGCCCCGGGACCGGCACGCGGCAGCCGCCGGAGCCGAAGGGCTCCTGGGTTCCTTCGACTGCCGGGTCTGGCAGCGCGGACCGTACGGCGGGGTCGGCGAGTTCGTCCGCGGCCTCGTCCTCGACCAGGGGCACTCCCCGCTGGTGGCCCGGCACCAGGTCGAACTCCTCTGCGCGGTGAGGGACTTGGGGCCCGCGATGCCGTGGGCCACCGAGGCGGTCGCGGCCCTGGACGCCGCGGACGTCCGGATCAGGTTCCACCCGGCCCGGCGCACCCGCCATCTCGCCTACGGGATAGGCGAGTTCGTCGCGGCCTGGGCGGCGGAGCGACGGGCGCCGGCCGCCGTCGTGTTCGACCGGGTGGACGAGGCGGACGCCACCACCGTAGAACTCGTCGACGTCCTGCTGCGACGCCTCGACCCGTCCCGGCTGAGGCTGTACGTCGGCGGCGCCTCGCTGCCCGTCGCGCTCGCGGCGACCGTCGCCGAGTACGCCCACCCCCTCGCCGCGGCCGTCCCGCCCGGGCCGGCCGCCGGGGAGGCCACCGATATGGCCGCCGAGGACGCCGCCGAGGTCCACGGCCCCGCCTGGCACGACGAGCGCGCCGACGAACTGGCCGCGACCGGCGAGTGGTCCTGGCAGCTGGGCGCGATCCCCTACCACCGCGAACGCGGCACCCGCCCCGCCACCGACGGCGTCGACGCGCTGCGCACCGCGCTGGCTCTGGCCCTGCACAGCGGCTTCTACGAGCACGCCGTCCGGCTCGCCGGGCGCGGCCTGCCGCTGGTCGACCCGGCGGGGGACACCCGGAACTGGTGGGCCTTCACCACCATGCTGGCCACCGCGCTGACCGCCCTGGACCGCCCGGCCGAGGCGCTCGCGCTCTACGACCACGCCCGGCAGGTCACCGACGAGCCGAGGATCCGGCTGTCCGCGGCGTACTCCACCGCGATGCTCCACGCCCGCCACCTGCCGGAGCCCGCCCGGGACCTCGCCGCCGCCCGCACCTGGCTGGAGCGCGCCCTCGCACTCGCCGGGCAGCTCGACGACCCGCGCGAGCGCACCGTCACCACCGTCTTCCACCGCCAGGGCCTGGCCCTGCTGGACAGCCGTGCCGGCGACCACAAGGCGGCGCTGCGGACGGTCGAGGACGGCATCGCGACGCTCAGCGAGACCCTGGCACCCGGCGAACGCCCCCAGGACCGCGCCCGGCTGCTGCACAACCGGGCGCAGCTGCGCCTCGCGCTGGGCGATCCGGACCGCGCGCTCGCCGACCTCGACACGGTGATCGCGCAGGACCCGCAGAACGCGGAGTACTACGTCGACCGGGCCGCCCTCCACCGGGCCACCGGACGGCCGGACGCCGCGATCGCCGACTACGGCACCGCGATCCGCCTCGGCCCGCACCTGCCCGAGGCGTACTACAACCGCGCCGAGACCCACACCGACCTGGGCCGGCCGCAGGCGGCGCTGGCCGACCTCGACCGGGCCCTGCGGATCGCCCCCGACCACCTCGACGCACTGGTCAACCGGGCCGGCCTGTACCTGGAGGGCGGTGAGCCCGACCTCGCCGAGCGCGACGCGCACGCGGGCCTGGACCTGTCCCCCGGCCAGCCTCACCTGCTCTGCGTGCTCGGTCTGGTCGAGTCCGAACGCGGCCGGCTCGCCGAGGCCGAGGCCCTGCTCACCCGGGCCGTCGAGGGCGCCCCCGACCTGCCGACCGCCTGGGCCAACCGCGCGGCGGTCCGCTTCGAACGCGACGACGTCCCCGGCGCCGTCGCCGACCTGGACCGTGCCATCGCCCTGGACCCGGATCCCGTCGCCCTCTTCAACCGGGGGCTCGCCCATCGCCGGCTGGGCGACCCGGCCGCCGCCGCCGAGGACTTCACCCGTGCCCTCGCCGCCGACCCGGGCCCCGACCCCGAACTGCGCGCCGAGCTGCTCCGGGAACGGGCCTCCTGCACCCCGCCCCCACCGGTGGCGCCGAGGTAGCGCCCGGGCTCGCCGCCGCCCCGGCGGGGCCGCGCCGCTTCCGAGCGGCCCTCGGGGACGGCAGCCGGGCCGGGGCTCGGCGGAAAACCGTGCGACAACGGACGGATCCGCTCCTACACTCCCGGCATGATCCGTTCCGCAGTGGTGGAGGACGCGTCGGCGCTCGGCGATCTGAAGGTCAGGTCGTGGCGGGCGGCGTACGCGGGATTCCTGGGCGCCGCGTACCTCGACGGGCTGGACCCGGTCGAGGAGTCCGCGGACTGGGCCGAATACCTGGCCGACCTCCCGGACCGGCACCGGCTGTGGGTCGCGGAAGCGGACGGTGCCGTGGCCGGCTTCTGCCGTACCGGGCCCGCCGACGGGGACCCGGACCTCGGCGGCGACGCGGCGGAGGTCTACGGCCTGTACATCGAGCCGGGCCTCGTCGGCACGGGTCTGGGCGCGCGCCTGTTCGGCCATGCCGTGGCCGACCTCGAGGCGCGGGCCCGCCGGCCGCTGTGCGTGTACGCCTACGCGCCCAACACCTCCGCCATCCGCTTCTACGAACGGGCCGGGTTCGTACCGGACGGCACCACCCGGCTCGACGAGGAAGAGGACGGGACGACGATCACCGAGGCGCGACTGGTCAAGTACCCGTAGGGCGGGGCGGGTTCACCGGGTTCCGCCGCAAGGGGGCCGGGCCCCGGGCTCGGCGCCGGCGCGGCCAGGGGCGGAGGCGGTCAGAGGCGGAGTCGGCCGAGGGCCCAGGCGGTCAGTCTCCCGCGGTGGAGCGCGCCCGGACCGCCAGCAGCGCCAACTGCCCGGCCGCGGCCACGGACCGGAAGTCGAAGACACCGGTGAACGGGCCCGTCACCACCAGCAGCACCCCGTACGCGCGCACCGCCCGCCACCACTCGCGCCCGGCCCCGACCTCCCCGTCGAACCAGACCCCGCCGTCCGGCCGGCACACCGTCAGACCCGGCCGGGCCGCGACGGCCGACCAGCCCGGCGCCGGTTCCTCCTCCAGGACGCCCGCGTCACGGGCCCACCCCTCCCCCGGCACCACCGGGCGTCCCGCCGCGGCGGGCACCACCAGCACCGGGCACCGGCCCGGCATCAACTCCGGCCACGCCCCGCCCGCAAGCCCCGTACCGGCCATGATCTCCACGCAACGCCCCCTGCCCGTACCCCACGCCCCAGCACACCCCCGCGCACCAGGCCCCCGCCCATCATCCCCCACACCCGCCGTCCGCGGTGGTCGATACGGACATCGAGGCCACGGCGGCGGAACGGGCCGCGTCGACGCCCTGAGGAAGGAGCCCCGCCCCTCGGCTCGGAGAGCCGTGCGAGCCGTGCGAGCCGTGCGCGTCAGCCGCCGCAGGTCAGGTCCTTCGCGGGCAGCCGGCCCGTGGTCAGGTAGCGCGTGACGCTGCCGTCCGCGCAGGACGGGCCGGCCACCACCACGCCGTGGCCCTCGCCGCCGGCCACCGTGACCATCCGGGCGCCGTGCAGTGCCCGCCGCATGCCCTGGCCCATGGCGAGCGTCGTCCGCGGGTCCCACCGGTTCTGCACGATCAGCGCGTTGACGTCGTTGTTCACCACGGTGGCCGGCTCGGTGGGCGCCGACTTCCAGAAGGCGCACGGCAGGATGTTGGCCCCCAGGTCGCCGGCCAGCGGGTACCTGGCCCGGTCGCGGATCGCGTCCCGGCGGTACTGCTCGGGGTCGCGCGGCCAGTCGCGGGTGTCGCCGCACCAGACGGCCCACACGGCGGACACCGTGTTGTCCGGCGGCACGACCTCCGGCACGGCGGGCGCGGCCGGGCCGCCCTCGGCCGCGGTCTTCAGCGCGACGATCCAGGGGGTGACGGCCTCGACGTGGACGAACGCGGCGTACCCGGAGCGGATGGCGTCGCCGTCGAGCGTGCCGTCCTCGGTCGGCACGGGCGTGCGGTCGGCGTGGGCGACCAGGTCCCAGTACGTCGTCCGGACCTCCGCCGCGGTGGCGCCCAGCCCGTACGTGGCGTGGCGCGCGGCGGCCCACTCGGTCCACCGGGCGAAGGCGGGTTCGGCCCCCGCCGCCCCTTCCCGGAGCATCCCCCGCCACACGAGCGCGGGATCGACCGCGCTGTCGAGCACGAACCGGTCCGAGCGCTGGGGGAACATCTGCGTGTAGACGGCCCCGAGGTAGGTGCCGTACGAGTGCCCGAAGTAGGAGATCCGCCGCTCGCCCAGCGCCGCCCGGACGACGTCCATGTCGCGCGCCGTGTTGCGGGTGGTGATGTGCGGGAGCACGTCCCCCGCCTTGGCCCAGCATTTGTCGGCCACCGTCCGGGCCCGGTTCACGTCCTGGGCGAACGTCCCTGCCGAGTAAGGGTGTTGGAAGCTCCGCTCGTCGTCCGTCAGGTCGCAGCCGACCGGCGAGCTCTGCCCGACGCCGCGCGGGTCGAACCCGATCAGGTCGAAGCGCTCGCGCACCTCGGCCGGCAGCAGCGGCTCCATCTCCACGGGCATGGTCAGCCCCGGGCCGCCCGGGCCCCCGGGGTTGATCAGCAGCGCGCCGTGCCGCTGCTTCGCGCTGCCCGCCTTGACCCGTGATACCGCGATGTCGATCGTCCGGCCCGTAGGGTCGCGGTAGTCCAGCGGCACCCTGACCTTCGCGCACTCGAAGGCCGCCGGGCGACCCGCGTCGCAGCGCTCCCACCGGAGTTCCTGCTGCGCGTACCGCTGGAGCGGATCGCCCGCCGCGAACGCCGTCGCGGGGGTGAGCGCCGCCAGCGCGGCCGTCACCGCTCCCACCGTCAGCACGGAGATCGTTCGCCCGTCTCGTCCCACCATGTCAGTACCCCTGTACGGAATCAGTGCCTCGGAATGCCTCCAGTCTCCGTTCCGCCGCACCCGCGCCCCGTACGGCGCGGGGATGGGCTCAAGATCCGACGTGCGGCGTACGGCGACGCGCTGACGTCCTGCCGCGGTCCCATTTCCCGTCGACCGCCGGTTCGGGTGAACGGCCGGCCGGCCTCCTTCCGTTGTCCGGGTGCGGCCGCCCGGCGGAGTGGGGACGGCGGGCCGCCGGACGGCAAGCCGTTTCGGTGCGCCGGTGCGGGTCACTTTCCGGATAGTCGCGGCAGTCGTCGGCGGGCAAGGCTGAGGAACGTTCCCAGGGGGTCGCGTGGGGTCGGGCGGGTCGGCGCACAGCCGGCGCTCCGGCCCCTGGCGGGTCCCGCACCCGGATGATGTGGAGACCACATGGCTCGACGACGTTCCGTACTCCGGCTCGGCCTGACCGTACCGGTCGTGCTGTCACTGACCGCCTCGCTCGGCTTCCTCCCCGCCTCGGCCTCGGCAGCGCCCCGGGCCCGGTCCGCCGCGCAGGCCGAGGACGCGCACTCCCTGTCGTACGTCGTCAACACCAGGACGGATCGTCACACGATCGCGGAGGTCCAGCGGGCCATCGCCGCGGCCGGCGGCACCGTCGTCGTCAGCTACGCCGACATCGGCGTCATCGTCGCCCACTCGGCGAACCCCGACTTCGGCAGGCGGCTGCGCGCGGTGCGCGGAGTGCAGTCGGCGGGCGCCACCAGGACCGCGCCGCTGAGCGCGGCGGGGACGACCGACCAGGGCCCGGTGCGGCACCTCTCCGAGGCCGGGGCCGCGGGCATCGGGAAGGCGTCCGGCGACGGCACCGAACCCCTCGAAGCCGAGCAGTGGGACCTGCGGGCGATCGGCGCGGACGAGGCCGCGAAGATCAACCCCGGCAGCGGGGAGGTCACGGTCGCCGTGATCGACACCGGCGTCGACGACACCCACCCGGACCTCGCCGCGAACTTCTCCCCCTCGCAGTCCGCTAACTGCGCCAGCGGCAAGGCCGACACCACGTACGGCTCCTGGCGGCCGGTGGGCCCGGACTACTTCCACGGCACCCACGTGGCGGGCACGATAGCCGCGGCCCGCAACGGCATCGGCGTCGCGGGCGTGGCACCCGGGGTGAGGGTCTCCGGCATCACGGTCTCCCAGCCCACCCCGCGCCAGCTGATCTACGCCGAGAGCGTCGTCTGCGCCTTCGTTTTCGCCGCCGACCACGGCGTGCAGATCACCAACAACAGCTACTACGTGGACCCGTGGCAGTACAACTGCCTGGACGACCCCGACCAGAAGGCCATCGTCGACGCGGTCGACCGCGCCCAGCTCTACGCCCAGCGCAAGGGCACCCTCAACGTCGCCGGGGCCGGCAACGCCAACCACGACCTGGCCTCCGGGGCCTTCACCGACGCTTCCAGCCCCAACGACTCCACCCGGGTGGACCGGACGGTCGACCCGCACCGGTGCCGGCAGCTGCCCGCACAGCTGCCGGGCGTCGTCACGGTCAGCGCGACCAGCGCCAGGAACACCAGGGCGTACTACTCCAACTACGGCCTGGGCGTGATCGACGTCGCGGCGCCGGGCGGCGACCAGTACCAGGCCTCGGACACGCCGTCCGGCTCGGGCGGCGTCCTGTCGACGCTGCCGGGCAACCAGTACGGCTACGAGCAGGGCACGTCCATGGCCACGCCCCACGTCGCCGGCGTGGCCGCGCTGCTGAAGTCCGCCCACCCGCACGCGACCCCGGCCCAGTTGCTGGCGCTGCTCAAGGCCCAGGCGGACAACCCGGGGTGCCCGGCCGGTCCGAACGGCAGCGGGGACGCCGTCTGTGCGGGCGGCAAGCGCGTCAACGGCTTCTACGGCTTCGGCATCGTCAACGCCCTGCGCGCGGTCGGGTAGTCGACGCCGCACGGGCCCCGCTGCCGCGCGCCCCGCTGTTCCGCGCCTGTTCCGTGCCTGAGCGCGGGTGCCCCCGGCCGTGCGGCCGGGGGCACCCGCGCTCTTCGTCACTCCCGGCGGGTGACCGCCGCAAGGGCTCGCTCGCGGACGTCCGCCGAGGGTGGCCGCGCAGTTCGCGCGGCAGGGCCCGCCACTCCCGGGGCCAGCCGAGGCGGTCCCCGAACGCCTCCGTCAGCGCCGTCGCGAACAGTCCCGCGGCCGGGCCGGTGTCGCCGTCCCCGCGGGTGGCCCGGGTCAGCGCGTCGAGTGTCCCGGGCGGCGGCAGCGGGCCCGAGGCGGCGCGGCGGGGTTCCCCGCCGCGCCGGGAGGAGGGCGGCGGGTTGACCCGTCAGCCGGCGGGCGTGGCCGCCGGGGCCAGGGTGGTGTCCAGCCAGTCGAAGACCGTCTGGTGGAAGCGGGACATGGCGCCCATGTGGCAGTGCTCGCCCGCGCCTTCGGCCTCGGTCAGGGTGACGAGGGTGTGCGGGCAGGTCAGTGCGGCCTGGACCTGCCGGACGCGGACGGCGCCGCGTCGTCGGTGCAGCCCACCAGACCGACGAGGGAGACCGCGGCGGCGACGGCGAGAACAGCGGAGCGGCGCATGATCAGGAGAACCCCCGGTCGAACGAAGAGACCGGGCATCCTGACACATCGCCTGCCCCGTGATCGACCTGTTTCCTCGTCAGGGCCGCCCTCCTCGGGCCCGGGTGGGGCAGCGGCGTGCCCGCCGCCGCATGGGTGGCCGCCGCGCAGGCGTCCTCCGCGGCCTTCGGACGTGCCGCCACGACGCGGGTACCGGAACCCGTCACCGGCGCGGCGATGAGTTTTCGGACCGCGGGCGGTCTACATCTCGACGGGGACGACCAAACTCACCGGGAGTGCAGACATGGGCCTCATCCACATCGAACTGTTCGCGACCCTCGACCTCGTCGGGCAGGCGCCCGGCGGCCCCGACGAGGACCCGGTGGGGTTCCCGTTCGGCGGCTGGCAGGCGCCCCTGATGAACGAGGACACCGGGGCGCAGATCCTCGCCGCGTACGAGGGCACCGACGCCCTCCTGCTCGGCCGGCGGACGTACGACCTCTTCGCCTCCTACTGGCCGCACCAGAAGGACGGCGAGATCGCCGAGCTCTTCAACCGCGTCCCGAAGTACGTGGTCTCCCGCGGCACGCCCGACCTGCCGTGGGCCGGATCCACGCGGCTCGGGCCGGACCTGGCCGTCGCGGTGCGCGAGATCCGTGACCGGCACCGGAACGTGAAGGTCGTCGGGAGCCTGAACCTGGTGCAGACCCTCCTGCGGGAGAAGCTCTTCGACCGTATCGACCTGTGGGTGCACCCGATCATGCTCGGCGTCGGGAAGAAGGTGTTCGACGACGGCGCGGTGCCCACCAACCTCACGCTGCTCGAACCGCCGGTGGCCGGTCCGCAGGGCACCGTGTACCTGCGCTACGGGCTCGCCGACGGCACGCCGGGGACGGGCGACATGGGCGCGCCCGACCGCGGTCTCGGGCACGACGGCTCCCGGTGATCCGGTGAGCACCGTCAACGCCGACGGGATCGCCTTGGGCGTCGAGTCGTTCGGTGACCACGGCGCACCGCTGGTCCTGCTCGCGGGCGGGCCGACGATGCTCTCCTGGCCCGACGCGCTCTGCGCGCGCCTGGCCGCCGGCGGGCGCCGCGCGGTGCGTTACGACCTGCGCGACAGCGGGGAGTCGGCGACGGCGGATCCCGAGGCGCCCGCCTACACCCTGCGCGACCTCGCCGCCGACGCGGCGGCCCTGGCCGACGCGCTCGGCGGGGGGCCCGCGCACCTCGCGGGGATCGGCGTCGGCGGGATGGTCGCCCAGGTGGCCGTGCTCGACCGTCCGGGCGCGTTCTCGGCGCTCACCCTGGCCGGCACCCGCCCGGTCGCCCCCGGCCCGCCCGACGACGACCTCCCCGACCACGACCGGGCGACGATGAGCCGGCTGTTCGCCCGTCCGGTGCCCGACTGGACCGACCGCGAGGCGGTGGCGGAGTTCGCCGCCGCCGGCGCGGAGATCCGCGGCGACGACCCCGTCGCCGCGCGCACGACCGCCGCGCGCGTCTGGGACCGCACCCCCGGCACCGCGCCACCGCTCCAGCTGGCCAACCAACTGGGCCTGGTGTTCTCCAGGCTCGACTGCACCCCCCGCTGGCGCGAGCGCCTGCCCGGGATCACGGTCCCCACGCTCGTCGTCCACGGCCGCCGCGACCCGTTCTTCCCGGTCGGCAACGGCGAGGCGCTCGCACGCGAGATCCCCGGGGCACGGCTGCTCGTCCTCGACGAGGCCGCCACGGCGATCCCCGACGCGGCGGCCGGCGAGGTCGTCGGGGCGATGCTCGCGCTCGGGTAGCGGACGGTGGGATGGCGCACGGGAACCGGAGGAGGGGTGCACGGCACCGGCAGCACCGCGTCGGAGGCACGAGTACCGGGCCCCGCTACCGGCCGGCCGGCAGCGGGGGCTGCAACTCGGTGTGGTGGACGGTGAAGCCGCCGCGTATGACCGGAGCGAACGGGGCCGGGGCCATGCAGGTGCCCACCACCGGCTGGTAGGGCCTCCCGTCCGCCCCCACGTCCAGGTTGGCCACGCCCCAGGAGAACCCGAGGCGACCGCCCTCACCGCCGCTGCCCTGGTGGATGCTCAGGCCGATCCGCTCCCCGGCGTTGCCGGTGTCCGACGTGGAGACCACGGCGGTCAGCGTGGCGACCGGGCCTCCGGTGCTCAGGCAGTCGACCTCGGCCACCGCCTGGTAGACCTGCCCGGTGGCGGCCACCCGGTGGGAGTAACGGACCGTGCCCCGGGCGTCGGTGGGCAGTCCGCCGGCCGCGCCGGTGCCCGGGTAGGGGCGGGTGTACGGAGCCGCCTGGGCGTCGACGGTGAACCGGATCTCGTCGTCCGGGGAGAAGGCGTACGAGATCCGGGCGCTGCCGCTGACGCTCGCCGGACGCGCGGGTCGTCCGTCCCGCCGGCCGGACACGGCGGCGTCGGCGGACGCGGACGCGGTGACAGTGCCGGTGGCGGAGGCGGAGGCCGGGGCGACGCCCGTGAGCGCCGCCAGGACCAGCCCGCCGGCGACGGAGGCCCTGACGGCACGGCCGGCACGGCCGGCACGGCCGACGCGGCCGACGCGGCCGACGCGGGTGGCACGGGTGGCACGAACAGTGGCACGGTTACGAGTACGAGTGCGGAACACGGTGACTTTCCCTCCCTCCGGCGGCCCCGGTGGCCGCCGTCCTGACGCCTCCGATCCTGCTCGCCGCACCCCCTCACGCACATGTGCCGATCGGCAGGGAATCGCGCTCGTACCAGGCCCCGCACCCTGCCGATCGGCACCCCGACCGGAAGACCGACCGGAAGACCGCGCGCCCGGCGGCGCCGCCCGGAACGGCCCCGGAACGGCCCCGGGTCCACCCGCGCCGAACCGGCCGGCGAAGGAGGGCCCGCTCCCCCGGGGGGCGCGTGCGTCACCGCAGGTGGGGGGTGTGTGGTCGCCCCCGTCGGGGCCCTCGTCATAATCGTCCTGCCCACGACCCACGCGGGCTGACCCACCCGACCTGGCCGGTACCCGCCGGGTCAGGTCCTGTCCCCCCATCGGAGAACCACATCGTGCGCTCCAACCGCGCCAAGGGCGTGCTCGCCGCAGGCCTCGTCACCGTGCTCGGCGGCCTTCCCGCCGCCACCACGGCTTCCGCCGCCACCACCGGCTCCACCGACGACGCGCCCGGGGTGCTGCGGGTCGACGCCTGGGACCCGGCGTGCTCGGACGCCGGGACGGGGACGGCCGCGCAGCCGTTCTGCTCCGTCAACGCGGCCACCGCGGCGGCGCTGCCGGGGCAGACCGTCGAGGTGGCCCGGGCCTCGTTCGGCTCCGGCACCGTGGTCACGAAGTCGGGCGAGCCCGGCCGGCCCCTCACCATCCGGGGCGCCGCCGCCGGCGGCACCGCGGTGGGCGGCGACGTGCGGCTGTCCGGCGTGCACGACGTCGTCGTGGAGTCGATGAACGCGCGGGAGGTCACGGTGACCGGCTCCAGCCGGGTCACCGTGGTGCGCACCGAGGCCTCCGGCATCAAGGTCACCGACTCCCCCGGGACGACCCTCACCAACAACACGGTGGCCGACGGCTGCGCGGCCGGCATCGAGCTGGCCGGCGACTCCTCGGGCTCGAACCTCTTCAACAACGTGGTGCGCAACCACTTCTCGCCGTCCGCGCCGTACGCCTGCCCGAACCCGGCGGGCGCGGAGATCGCGGTCTCCGCGCCCTCGGCGAAGGACACCCGGGCCGGCTCGAACACCGTCGCGCCGTACTGGACGAACGCCGGCGGCGGTACGCCGTACGTCTGGGCCGGCACCCGGCACGAGACGCCCGAGTCGCTCGCGGCCGCGACGGACGGCCGGGCCGGCCGGCACGACCACGTGGTACCCCGCTGGCAGAGCGGCAACGCGTTCAACAGCGAGGTCGTCGACTCCGCCGACGAGGGCGCGCCGGGCTTCGTGCCGGCCGCGCACCCGGCCGACGACCCGTCCCGGCCGAACCTCGGCACCGGTCTCGGGTACCACGACCGCGGGGCGACCGAGCGCCAGGAGCCCATATCGACGGCCCAGTTGGCGGCCGACCACCAGCGGGCCCCGTACGGCACCGAGATCACGCTGACGGCGACCACCGGCCCGGAGACGGTCCACTGGCCGACCTCCGTGATGACCTACCGCTACGACTTCGGCGACGGCACCCCGGTGGTCGCGTCGGACTCCCCGGTCGTCAGGCACACCTACGCCAAGGCGGGCACCTTCTCCGCGAACGTCACCGTGGACACCGGCGGCGGCCGGCCGTTCACCGGCAGGTACGCCGTGCAGGTGCAGAGCACGGCCCCCGGGCCGCTGACCGCCCTGGCCACCGTTCAGCCGGTCGTCCCCGACCGGTTCGACACGGCCGACGCCCCGCCGCTGGGCGTGCGGCTCGACCCGTCGGGCACCGCCTCGCCGTGGCCGGTCTCCAAGGTCGTGGTGGACTACGGCGACGGGTCCCCCGCCGTCACCCGCGACACCCTGGACGCGGTCGTCCACGGGTACGCCTCGCCGGGCGACTACACGGTCACGGTGACGGTCTCCGACACCGCCGGCCGCACCAGCACCGCCGCGTACCCCTTCCGGGCCGCGTACGCCCCGACCGGGTTCCTGCGCACGCAGCCGTACCGGCTCACCGACACCCGCCAGGACCCGAACCTGGACCTCAGGGGCGGTCTGGAGGTGCCCTTCACGCTGCCGACCGGCACCGCGCCCGGGGCGGACGGCGTGCCGGGCAACGTCTCCACGGTCGTCCTGAACGTGACCGTCACCGACGCCACCGAGGACACCCACCTCACCGTCTGGCCGACCGGCCAGGCCCGCCCGACCACCTCGAACGTGAACGTGGCGGCCGGCCGCACCTCGTCCAACCTGGTCACCGTGCCGATCGGCGACGCCAAGCGGATCAGCACCCTGCTCAACTCCGGCCGCGCCGAGGTGATCGTCGACGTCGTCGGCTTCTACCGCCCCAACGGCGGCGACCTGTTCACCCCGCTGTCGCCGAGCCGGCTGGTGGACACCCGCGAGAGCGGCCGGCTCGGGTCGGGCGAGACGCGCGCGGTGAAGGTCGCGGGCGTCGGCGGCGTCCCGGCGGACGCCACCTCCGTGGTGCTCAACCTGACCAGCACCGACACCGCCGTCGACACCCACCTGAAGGTGTACCCGGGCGGCGGGACCAAGCCGGTCAGCTCCAACCTGAACCCGGAGCCCGGCAAGGACAAGTCCAACCAGGTCATCGTCCCGGTCGGCCCGGACGGCACCGTCAACGTGTACAACCACAACGGTTCCACCCACGTGATCCTCGACGTCTTCGGGTACTACTCCCCGAACGGCAGGGCCAGGTTCACGCCGACCGTGCCCGTGCGCCTGGCCGACACCCGGACCGGCCCGTTCACCAAGCCGGGCCCGGACAGCACCACCGTCGTCGCCGGCATCCCGGCCGGTGCCCGGGCGGCCGTCCTCAACGTGACGTCCACCAACACCACCGAGGACAGCTACCTCACCGTGCACGCCCACGGCGCCCCGCGCCCCGGCACCAGCAACCTCAACCTGCTGGCGGGCCAGACCGTGCCCAACCACGTCACCACGCCGGTCGGCGCGGACGGCAGGGTCGACGTCTACAACCACGTCGGCAGCACCGACATCATCGCCGACCTGTCCGGCTACTTCACGGACGCCTGGCCGCAGCCCTGACCCCGCGCCACCTCCCGGCCACCGGCGGTCCGCACCCGAGCCCGGGTGCGGACCGCCGGACCCGGGGCCCGGCGGGACCGGTATCTCCGGCGCCGGAACGACCGTAGGAGGAAGGCACCGCCGATGGACCACCCGAACCCCGACGTGGACGAATGGGCCGCCGAGCTCCGGGACTTCGCCGAGCGGATCGTGGTCAGTCTGGGCGGCGACCCGCAGTGGCTGAGCACCAACCCCGACTGGGCGGTCGGCCTGGTCGACCGGGGGATCGCCGAGGACTGGGACCCGACGGCCATGGACGAGGACGACCGGCACCGGTTCCGGTCCCTGCTCATGGCGGTCACCGGTGAGTTCCTGATCAACACGCACGGCGCCCGCTGGGCGTGGCTGCTCGACGACACGTCACCACTCGGGGGGCGCTGGGTGGTCACCGGTTTCACCCACCCCCTCGGGCAGCGGACGCGCCCCGTGGACGTCGGGCGGATCGCCGACGACGCGCTGGCGCTCCACCGGGTCCAGGTGATCGACCTGGTCGACACCGCCGAACGCGAATCCGGTATGCGGGCCACGGCCTGACAATCCGCTTTCACGGCCGGGGCGCCCGACGCGATCGCGCCACCCGCAGACCCCGGTCCGGCAGGAGCGCCCGGGAATTCGGCGAGGCCATCCGGCGGGGAATTCCCGGAAGAGGTCCCCGAATTCCCCGGCAGCCACCCGAAAGGGAAAGTCCCGGCAGGCTCGACCGGGTTCCCCGGTTCGGACGGACAGCCCGCCACGCCGAGGCCGCAGGCCGCCGCCGCGCACGTCGCACCCCATCGGACCGTGCCGTCCGCCGCCCCGAACACGGGTCTCCGGAATGCGCACACGTCAATTCCGCGCGACATGACGGAAAAATGCGCCGAAGGGACACCATCCGATCGGCAATTGTGATGCGGATCACCGCCGGCGGTCATCTTCCGAACCGCCCTGACGGCTAGCTTTGACGCGCTCGCCGCCGATTCGCGCGACGGGCGAATCGGAGGAGGGGGTCATCATGAACAGGACCATGCGCACGGCGGCCAAGGCGGCCGTCGCCGTCGTCACGGCCGCGGCGGCCGTCCTCGGCGTGGCGGGAAGCGCGTCGGCGAACAGCACCGTGGGGCTGCTGGGCGGGGAGAGCCTCAACGTCGGGGACTCGGTCGTCAGCAACACCAGCGGCAACACCTGGTTCCAGCTGACCCTGCAGTCGGACGGCAACCTCGTCGAGTACCGCTGGGACGGCGGCAGCCGCAGGGCGTGCTGGGCGACGAACACCAGCGGCTCCGCCGCCCACCACGCGACGTACCAGACGGACGGCAACTTCGTGCTGTACACCCAGTCGGGCACCGCGCTCTGGTCGTCGAACTCCGCCGGTACGTCGGTGGTGACCGTCAGCATCACCACCAGCGGCGCCCTGTACGTCGGCGTCAAGAAGATCACCAACGGCTGCTGACCCGACCCAGGCCGCCGGGGCCGGCCACCCCTGACCGGCCCCGGCGGACCACGGCCCCTCGCGGTGCCCGCCCGCGGCTACGGCTCGGGGAGGGCGGCGCCGCCCGGGGCCCGGACTGCGTCGCCGAGCCGCCACGCCTCGATGTCGCGGTAGTGGATCGGCCCGGGACCGCGGCCGATGTTGCTGCCCACGAGGTGGAGACGTTCGGTCCGCCACGGCCGGCCGGTGAACCCGGTGAGTCCGGCCGCGGCGAGCGGCACGCTGACGTGGTCGTCACGGCGGGACCGCGCCAGCGTCAGATGGGGGTGCAGCGGCCGCTCCCTGAACTCGATCCCGCAGCTCCTGACCAGGTCGCGGACGTCGGCGGCGAGCCGGTGCAGCTGCTCCTGGTCCCCGTCGATCCCGCTCCACAGCAGCCGCTGGTCGAAGTGGCCGCCGCCCCGCAGGCCCAGGTGCGGGGCCGGCCACGACGCGGCGCGGCCGGCCAGTGCCGAGCGCAGCGGCGGCACCACCGTGGACGGCTGCTCGCCGAGGAAGGCCAGGGTGATGTGCCAGTCCTCGATCCGGTTCCACCGCAGCCGCGGGTACCTGGCGTAGGCGGGGCGCAGGGCCCGGGCCAGTTCGTCCTTGGCCTCGTCGGGCGGGGCCAGGGCGACGAAGACGCGCAGGGTCGGGGGTTCGGGGTGATCGTCCACGAAGGGGGAGGTTAACCGAGGGCGGGTCGCCCGCGCCCGCCGGTGGCTGCGGGACCCGGCACCGGGCCGCGGTGCCGGCCCGGTTCAGGACGGCAGCGTCCTGCTCGCCAGGACCGTCCCCTGGGCGTCGTACGCGGCGATCCTGATGCCTTCGAGCGGGTGCGGCTTCGGGTCGCCGGGGGTGTTGCGGCCCGGCCCCCAGGCGTAGCCGGTGGCGTAGCCCGGGCTGCCCGGGAGCGAGGCGACGGTGACCCACCGGGCCTGGCCGTCCACCTCGACGCTCATCCGGGCCACCTGCCCGGGCCCGTGGTAGACGAGGTTGTACAGGGCCTCCTGGTACTGCGGGGGGTTCCCGTAGTACTGCATGGTGATCTCGGTCGCGCCCTCCGCCCAGGAGTACCCGGCGCACCCGGGGCCGCTCTTGTACACGGAAGGGTCGTGGATGCAGATCTCCTGGTCCTTCAGCTGCATCCACCAGTCCTGGCGGCCCAGCGGCAGCTGTCGGCCCGCCTCCACCACCACGGCCTCGGGAGCCGGCCCCTCCGGCACCTTCGGGGCCTGCGAGGCCGGGCCGACGGCCTGGTCCCCGCGCTGCGCGGACAGCACCGCCCCCGTACCGGCCACCACGGCGAGCGCGGCCACCACGGCCGACGCGCCCATCGCCACCCGGCGCCCCCGCCGCTGCCGGCGCACGTGGTCCCGCACCGGCCCGGCGGACCAGTCCGCCACCTCGACCCGGGCCGCCTCGTCCCGCAGGGCGCCGCGCACCATGTCCTCGGTGTCCATCACCTGTTGCCTCCGTTCGTGCCGTCGATCGTCGAGCCGGTGTCCGCCGCGTACGAGGCCAGCGCCGGGTGGCCGCGCAGTTTCGCCAGGCCCCGGCTGGCCTGGCTCTTCACGTTGCCCGGTGAGCAGCCGAGCACGTCGGCGACCTGGCGCTCGCTCATGTCCTCCCAGTAGCGCAGGACGACCACGGCCCGCTGGCGCCGCGGCAGCTCCGCCAGTGCCTGGAGCAGCACCGAGCGCTCCTCGACGTCGCGGTGGCCGCCGCCCGCGGTGGACTCCCGGTCGGGAAGGACGGGCGTGAGCAGCTGCCTGACCCGGCGCCGCCGGTGGCGGCTCAGGTTGTTGTTCACCAGGGCCCGGTGGACGTAGGCGTCCGGCTCGTCCAGGCGGCTGATCCGGGGCCAGTTCCTGAAGACCTTCGCGAAGGTCGCCTGCACCACGTCCTCCGCCTCGTGGTGGTCGCCGGTGAGCAGGTAGGCGGTGCGCACCAGCCGCCGCCAGCGCGTGGCGGCGAACCCCTCGAAGTCGAGCTCCTGCGGGCCGGGGCCGCCCGCGGAAGCCGGTGCCGGGACAGGCCGGGGCCTGTCCTCCACCGGGATGGGCATTGCGCTCGCGGTCATCCGGTTCCTCTTCGTGTCGGCGCGACGATCCGGCCGGATCATCGTTCTGCCCTACTCACCGCCGCGCCGCCGTGAGGGTTGCACGGTTCGGTCCGCGAGTGCGGGCTCCGGCTCGGTGTCCGGGCGGCCCTGGCTTCGGCACCGCGGCCGGGCCCGGGGCCGGTGCCGGTGCCGGTGTCCACGGCGGGGCCGGCCCTCGGCCTCCGGCCGGGTGTGATCTATCCCACTGGCCACCGGATTCCGCCCGCGGCGGTCCTGTCCGGGACCCCGGTGCGCGACGGAACGGCCCGCCGGGGACCCCGCCGACCTGCGGGATCGGGGCACCGGGCGAGTGGCCGTCCGGACATGCCAAGCTGGCCGGTTTCCGGCCAGGCGGAGGATGTGGTTCAACCGGTTCCCCTTGTTCATCCGTTTGTCATGGGACGGTCGGCCGCCGGTGAGCCGCCGCGTGTGAGGCCGAGTGAGACGTCTGACGTTGGGCGTCGGACGAGAGGGGACGAACGATGGGGCGAGTACTGGCACACCTGGTGGGCGACACCGACGCCTTCGCCAGGACACTGGAAACCCGCAGGCCACAGGTGTTCCGCACGGCCGGGTGGCCCGCCGGGCTGCCCCGGCCGGGCGAGCTGGACGCCGTCCTGCACGACGGCCTGCTGCGGGTGCCGTACGTGGAGATGGTGCGGGACGGCGAGGTCGTCGCCCCCGAACGCTTCTGCACGGCCCGCACGGTGGCCGGGCGCCGTGAGGACGGCTGGGCCGACGCCGGGCTGATCACCGCCCTGCTGGCCGAGGGCGCCACCCTGCTGCTGCCGCAGCTGGACCAGTGGCACGCCCCGGTACGGGAGCTGGCCACCGACATCGCCCTCCAACTGGGCCGCCGCACCGAGGCGTTCTGCTTCGCGACGGACGCCGGCCGGCGCGGCCTGGACGTGCACCGCGACGACGCGGACGTGCTGGTCGTCCAGCTCGCCGGGCAGAAGGAGTGGACGGTCCACGAGGCGCCCACGGACGGGCGCTGGCGTCCGGGGCTCGCTCCCGAGCCGGGGCCGGTGGCGCTGCACACGGTGCTCGGGCCGGGTGAGGTGCTGTACGTGCCGCGTGGCGCCGCGCACACGGCGACGGGCCGTCAGGGGCTGTCGGTGCACCTGTCGTTCACCGTCCGGGAGGCAGGCACCGGACGGCTGCACGCGGCGGTCGGCGAGTTCCTGGCCGCGGGCGTCTCCCCCGGGGCCGCGGGCGACGCCGGGGCCCGGGGCGACGACCTGCCCGAGCGCCCCGGGACGACCGCCGACCTGCTGGCCACGGCCGCCGACGTGCTGCGCCTCAGCCGCGACCGCCTGGCCGCACTGACCCCGCAGGAACTGCTGCGCCTCGCACGGGGACCGCTCCCCGCGCCGCCGCCGGACGCCCCGGCGCTCCCGGGGCCGCTGGGCGGCTGAGCGGCTGAGCGGCTGAGCGGGCAGAACGCGACCGGGCGCGGGGTGGGCGGGGGAGGTGGAAGGGACGGGCGGAACACCCCGTACCCTCCCTTCCGCCGCCCCCGGCCAGACAACAATAACAACTACTACGGTTTGCCTGACCGTATCGACGGTCCGGGCAACCGCGCCCGGTCGTACCCGTACTACCGCTGGATCAGACGGACCGGCCCGATCGGGCCGGTCCCGCTGGTCAGATGCAGTACGGGCGGGTGCAGGACCCCTCACACGAGACACTGAACGCCGCGTCTTCCTGCTCGCCGGTCTCGGCGGCGACGAGGTCCTGCACATCGAGGTCGAACAGCTCCTGCATGTCGGTGGCCATGAGGGCCTCCCTTCGTCGGTGCCGCGACTGGCCGCGGCGGACTGCAGCGGACGTTAGGCACTCGTGCGGAGGCCCGACAATGACCGAGCACAGCTGAATAGACGGATTCAGCCAACTGTTGATGGCTTTTGATCAAGCATGGACAGTTTTCGATCATCGGGATAGAACGACCCGACGAAGCAGCGGTACGGGCGGCACGAGGCACGGGGGCACGGTGGGGAAGAAGACGGACGCAGCACGCCAGGACACGCTCTTCACCGCGACCGGCCCCGTCCTGCTGCGCGCACCCGCGCTGGCCCGCCGGCACCGCCACGCCGCCGGGCCCGGCGGGCCCGGCGGGGACACGCCCGCGGCCCACCTCGCCGAGGCCGCCGCCGATCCGGTCCTGCGCGAGGCGATCGAGGTCTCCAGCCCCTCCCTGGCCGACCTGCTGGACCAGACCGCCACCGCCACCGAAGCCCCTCGCCCCGCCGACGCCCCTGGCTCCGCCGAGGCCCCTCGCCCGGCCGCCCTGCGCCGCGGGGCCGAGGCCGTCGGCCGCTACCGGCTGCGGATGGCCACCCGCCCCACCCCCTTCGGTCTGATGGCCGCCGTCGCGCAGGCCCGCTTCGGCACCCGCGCCGAGGTCCGCTGGGACGGCGCCGAACGCCGCGCCTTCCGCCCCGACCTCGGCTGGCTCCTCCCGCTCCTGGACCGGCTGCGCACCGACCCGCAGGTGCTGGGCACCCTGCGGCTGGCCGTCGACCAGCAGGTGGCCCTGCGCGGCGACCGGCTCGTCCTGCCGTACCTGCCCGAACGGCGCACCGCCGCGGCCGGCGCCAGGTCCGCCGCCGGCGCCGCGGACACCGGCGCGCAGCCCGTCACCGAGCGGACCGTCCGCGCCACCGCCGTCGTCCGCGCCACCGTCCGCCACGCCGCCCGCCCCCTGTGCCACGCGGACCTGCTCGCCGCGCTGGCCGCGGACTTCCCCGCCGCCCCGGCCGAGGCGATCGCCGCGCTCGTGCGCACGCTGGTCGCCCAGGGCTTCCTGCTGACCGACCTGACACCCCCGCCGGACAGCACCGACCTGCTCGGTCACGTCCTCGACCGGCTGCCCGACGGCCACCCCGTGGGCGCCGAACTCGCCGCCGTACGAGACCTGCTGGCGCAGGCCTCCGCGCTGCCGCGCGGGCAGGCCACCGCCGTGCTGCGCGAGGCGCGCCGGCGGATGACCGGCCTCGCGCCCGCCGACCGGCCGCTGCACGCCGACCTCGCGCTGGACGCCGGGGTGGTCCTGCCCGCGCGGGTCCGTACCGAACTGGAGCACACCGCCACCGTGCTGTGGCGGCTCTCCCCGCCGGCCACCGCCCCCGAGCACCTGCGCGCCTACCACGCGGAGTTCGTCGAGCGGTACGGCACCGACAGCCCCGTCCCGCTCACCGAAGTGCTCGACCCCGACACCGGCCTCGGCCCGCCCGCCGGCTACCGGCGCCCGGCCGGTGCCCGCGGCGCGGCCAACCCGCGGCCCACCCACGCCCGCACCGACGCCGACGCGGCCCGCGACCGGGTGCTGGCCGAACTCGCCACCGGCGCCCTCGCCGACCGTGAGCCCGGCGCCCCGCTGCCCGAGGTCGTCCTCGACGACGACCTGCTCGCCCGGCTGGTCCCGTCGCAGGAGGAGCCGGGCGGCGCCGCCGACACCCCGCCGGCCTCCCTGGAGCTGTACGCCGAACTCGCCGCCGACTCCCTCGACGCCCTGGACGCCGGGCGGTTCCGCCTCGTGATCTCCCCGACGGCCGGCAGCGACCGCGCCGGTGCCACCTTCGGCCGCTTCGCCGCCCACCTCGCCGGTGCGGGCGCGGACGGCGGCGCCCTGCTCGCCGCCGCCGGCGGCGCCTCCCCCACCGGTACTCCTGACGCCGGTGAAGTCCTGGACGCCCACCTGGAGTTCACCCCCTACCGCCCCCGCCACGCCAACATCGCCCTCACCCCCCGCTGGCTCGGCCACCGCGTCGCCGTCAGCGCCTTCCCCGACCCCGGCGGCCCCGCCGCCCTCCCGCTGGACGACCTCGTCGTCCTCGCCGACACCGAACGCCTCTCCGTCCACTCCCGCAGCCTCGGCCGCGAGATCCGCGCCACCGCCCACCACGCGCTCAACCTGCGCACCGGCGCCCCCAACGCGGCCCGCTTCCTCCAGGAGGTGGCGCTCACCGGCCAACGCCCCTGGCAGCCCTGGGACTGGGGCGCCGCCGCCAGCGCCCCCGCCCTGCCCCGCGTCCGCCGCGGCCGGGTCGTCCTCGCCCCCGCCACCTGGCGCCTCACCGCTCCCGTCCCCTCCGCCGACACCCCGTACGAGCAGTGGGCCGACGGCCTCGCCCGCTGGCGCCGCCGCTGGGGCGTCCCGGCCGCCGTGCGCCTGCTCAGCGGCGACCAGCGGATCAGCCTCGACCTCGACGACCCCTGGCACCGCCGCCTCCTGCACAGCCAGTCCCGCTCCGCCCGGCCCACCGTGCTCCAAGAGGACCTCACCGGCGACGGCGGCCTCACCGGGGACGGCGACGGCGACGGCGGCTGGCTGCGCGGCCCCGGCGGCGCCCACAGCGCCGAACTCGTCGTCCCGCTGCGCCGCGCCGCCCGCCCGTCGGCCCCGGCCCGCCCCGCGGCGCACCGGCCACTGCCCGCGCCCCACCCCCGTACCCCCGAACTCCCCGGCGGCCCCTGGCTGTTCGCCCGCATCGCCGCCGCCGAGGCCCGCCACGACGAGATCCTCGCCGACCACCTGCCCCGCCTGATCGCCGCCCTGCCCGGCGACGTGGACCGCTGGTTCTTCATCCGCTACCGGGACCCGGCCCCCCACCTGCGCCTGCGTTTCCACGGCACCCCGCCCGCCCTCGCCGCCGGCCTGCTGCCCATCCTCCACGACTGGGCGCACGACCTGCGCCGCGCCGGCCTCGCCGCCGACCTGCGTCTGGACGGCTACACCCCCGAGACCGACCGCTACGGCGGCCCCGACGCCCTGGCCCACGCCGAGCGCGTCTTCCACGCCGACAGCCTGGTCGCCCTCGCCGCCCTGCGCCTGGCCCGCGCCGCCCGCACCACGCCCGGGGAACTGCTCGCCGCCGTCAACCTCACCGCCACCGCCCAGGACTTCCTCACGGCCCGCCCCACCCCGCCACCCGTCGGCACCTGGATCGCCGCCACCTACCCCAAGTCCGAGCCCCACCACCAGGCCTTCCGCGCCCACCGGGGCACGGCCCTGCGCGCCATCGGCCCGGACGGCCCCACCACGCCCGCCGGCGGCCTGCTGCCCGCCGACCCCGATCTCACCGCCGCGTGGCAGCAGCGCGCCGCCCGACTCGCCCACTACGCCCCCCGCCTCACCCCGCCCTGCGCCGGACCGGCGCTCGCCTCCCTCCTCCACATGGGCCACAACCGCCTCGTCGGCATCGACCGCGAAGCCGAACGCCGCGCCTACGCCATCGCCCGCGGCACCCTCGAAGCGCACCGCACCCGCCCCACCACCCCGAGCGAGGGCCGATGACCCCCACCGAAGCCCTGCGGGCGGTCACCGCCCAGCTCACCGGCCCCGCCGAGCCCGGGTCCGTCCCCACCCCCGGGCTCGGGGCCGGCCGCAGTGGTGCGGCGCTCGCCCTCGCCGTGCTGGCCGGGGAGGACCCGGCGCTGCGCCGGGCCGCGCACGGACAGCTCGCGGACGCGGCGCGGGCGCCCGGCGCGATGCGCGGGGGCGGCCTCTACTCCGGTGCCGCCGCGGTGGCCTTCGCCGCCCGCGTCATGGCGCGGGCCCCCGGCGAGTACCGGGGGCTGCTGGACGCGCTGGTGCCCCGGGTCGGCGAGTCCGCCGCCGGGCGGGTGGCCGCACTGCGGGCCGATCTGGCGGCGGGGACGGGCCTGCGGGCGCACACCTTCGACGTGGTCTCGGGGGCGTCGGGTCTGGGCCGGCTGCTGCTGGCCCTGGAACCGGACGGGCCCGCGCTGGCCGGAGTGCTGGCCGCCCTGGTGGAAATGGCCGCACCGGCCGGCGGGGCGCTGCCGCGCTGGTGGACGGCGGGCGGCCCCGGGCTTCCCGGCGCGGACTCCGGCCACCCCCGCGGTCACGTCAACCTCGGTCTGGCGCACGGGATTCCGGGCCCTCTCGCGCTGCTGGCCCTGGCCCGGCTGCGGGACGTACGGGTGCCCGGCCAGGACGAGGCGATCGAGGCGCTGGCGCTCTGGCTCGCCGCCCGCGGGATGCCCGCCGGCGGCTGGCCGATGACGGTGCGCGTCGAGGACGTGGAGGAGGGCCGGCCGCCCGCCGACGCGCCGACCCGGGCGGCCTGGTGCTACGGCACCCCGGGCGCGGCCCGGGCGCTCTTCCTCGCCGGCACCGCGCTGGGCCGCGACGACTGGCGGACCACCGCCGTCACCGCGCTCACGGACGCCCTGGCCGGGCCCGCCGCCTGGCACCTGGCCGGCGCCGGGCTCTGCCACGGCACCGGCGGCCTGCTGCGGATCGTCCAGCGCATGGCCGAGGACTCCGGTTCCGCGGCCCTGGCCGCCCACCTGCCCGCCCTCGCCGCGGCCACCGCCCGCGACCTCGCCGCCGCCCTCGCCGCCGGCGAGCCCGCCACCCTCCTGGAGGGCACCGCCGGCGCGGCCCTGGCCCTCCACGCGCACGCCCACCCCGGCGCCGCCGCGGGCTGGGACGCCTTCCTCCTCCTCGGCTGAGCCCGCTGCCAGCCGCCCGCCGTCAGAGTCAGCGGTCAGCTCAGGACGGCGAGTTCGGCCACCACGGCGCGGTGGTCGCTGCGCGGCAGGGCGTGCTCGGTGACGTCGACGGCGGTCAGCGCGGGCCCGTGCAGGACGTGGTCGATCTGGATCACGGCCGGGACGCGGTAGTCGGGGTGGTCCTGGGGCCAGGTCGGGAAGAGGCCCGCGCCGAGTTCCTCGTGGGTGTCGGTCAGGCCGGTGGCGATCAGGTCGCGCGGAACCCGCCCCGCCCGTCATCGGCGAGCGGCGTCACCGGCCGCCGAGGCGGCCGATCCGTTCGGCGGTCAGACAGGCGCGCACGATGGCCACCCGGACCAGCGGGCCGCCGAGGCCGCACTTGATGACGTAGAAGAGGATGAGGTTGGTCGAGGTGACCGCCAGCGCGTACACGTAGACGTCGTGCAGGAGTCCCAGGTAGAGCAGGGTGCCGACGGTGAGGACCGCGACCGCGTAGAACATCGAGGTCGGCGACCACTGGGTGAACGCCGCCAGACCGGTGATCTTGCTGTCGTCCTCGGGCACCGTGGTCAGCCCGAGCCGCCGGGAGCGCGCGATGACGGCGCGGACGTACGCCAGGGTGAGGAGGTTGGCGAGCCAGGTGAGGATCTGTCCGATCGCCGAGTTGACGGGCCACCAGCGCGGTTCGACCAGGGTGATGGCCAGCACCAGGCCGCACGGGACCACCGCCATGATCCGCATGATGGTCTCGGTGGCCAGGGCGAGCCTGCTCAACGAGCCGGCCCTGCGGCCGATGGCGAGCGGTGTCAGGCCGGAGAACAGCATCTGGTAGTACTTCGGGGCGGCGATGGCGTAGGACAGCCCGACCATGCGGGCCGGAAGGTTGGCCCGCCAGTCCGGCACGGTGTAGTCGGAGTGCCGCCACGAGTCGACGACCGGCAGGCCTTCACGGTCGCCGCCCAGGTGCTGGACCAGCTCGATCAGCCGGTTGTCCCAGGACAGGTTCAGGTCGCGGAACAGCCAGGTCAGGACGGCGAAGTTGGTGAGCGCCCACACCAGGGCCGACAGCAGCGACCATCCGAGCAGCCAGGTGGCCAGCGGTGGCCGGCTGCCGGTCGCCGACGGGGTACCGCTTCGCCTGCGGCCGCGCCACAGCCGCCACTCCCGGCCGGGGTCGCCCGCCAGCGGCCGGGCCAGCTCGCGCAGCGCCCGCCACCCGGTTTCGACCCGCAGCTCGCCGCTGTCGCGCTCGGCGGCCCGGACCAGTTCGAGTTCGGCGAGGAAGCCCTCCTTCAGCCTGGCGTAGGAGAAGTCCCGCCGCTCCGGATCGGAGAAGATCAGCAACCGCCGCTCCGGGACGGCGTCGACCAGGTCCTCCAGGAACCGGGCCAGCTGCGGGGCCCGCATGTAGAAGACGTCCGGCACCACCCGCTCGGTGCTCTCCACCCCGGTGCCGAACAGCATCAGCAGCCGGCCCAGCGAGTAGAGGTCGGCCCGCAGGATGTGGCCGTCGCCGGACCGCACCTCGGGCGCGATGTACGAGGACGCCACGCCGGTGGCGCCGGTGATGGTGTGCGTGTACAGGTAGTTCCGGCCGAGGTCGACCAGCCGGAAGGTCCCGTCGGCGGCCGAGACGATGATGTTGGACGGCGAGAGGTCCGCGTGGACGCCGCCCGGCCCGCCGTGCAACGGGTTGTCCGCGGCGACCTGCTGAAGCTCCGCCAGCGCGTCGAACAGCTTCGACCCCTGCTCGCGGAGCCGGTCCAGACTCAGCCGCAGCTCGCCCGCGGGCCGGCCGGCGGCCTCGGCCCGGACGGTCTCGGCGAGGGTGCTGCCCTCGATGAACTCCATCATGATCCAGGTGTCGAAGCTGGCCCACACCCGCACCAGGTGCCGCAGGCCCTGAGCAGCCGACCCGTAGGTCCGCGCGTACTCCCGGGTCGCCTTGGCCAGGGTCTCGATCCGGGTGAACGGGTAGAGGACCAGCTTCAGCGCGAAGTCGGGGCGGGCCCCGTGCACCGCCCCGGTGGTGCTCCCGCGGAGGATCACGGACGTGCTGCCGTGACGGTGGAAGCGCAGGTTCGGGGCCATCGCCCGCCACTCCCGGACCGCCTGCTCGCTCTCCGGGGCGGGACGGCGCCCGGCGGCGGGCTCGGGGCTGTAGACGGCCGACACCACCCGGCCGACCTCCTCGTCCGCGGCGAGCACACCGCAGACCGCCGGGCAGTCGTGGGTGAGGGCACTCGCGTCCGCACCGCCCGCCGGGTCCGCGGCCGGCAGGCGGGAACGCTGCGCCTCGGACTCGGCCAGGCCGATCAGCGTCAGCAGGAACAGCCCCGTGAACCCGAAGACGTCGGCGCAGTCCTGCCTGAGCGCTTCGCCCTGCTCCCGGTAGCCGGCGCACCAGGCCGTCAGACGGGCGATCACGGCCGTCCGTGAGCCGAGCCCGAAACGGGTGTCGAACGAGCGCTCGTCCACCGGTATGTCCTGCAGCACCCGCCGCCAGGCGGCTTGCCGGCCGGCGAGCCGCCTGGCGCCCTCCGGCCCGGCCGGCGACAGGCCCAGCGCCGATCGCAGGGAGGCCGTCCGGTCCTGGCTATAGCCCGTCAGGTCGCGCAGGGCCGCGAGCACCGGATCGAGTGCCACTCCTTGGGGCGCCATTCGCGGTCTCCACCACCGTCAGCCGGGGTATGGCATGGATGCGGCCCTGGGCGATCATCGCGGTGGGTCGGTTCTCCAACGCGCAGAAGGCCGTCTCGTAGGCCGTGCGGGCATGTTCGAGCAGCAGGTGCCGGTCCATCTCGTGCCGCTTCAGTTCCGGCATCCAGGGCAGCGGAGCGAGGTCCAGCACGTGCGGCCCGACCCCGCCGGACGAGTGCCGCTCACCGCGCAGCCACTCCTGGTCCCGGTACTTCTGCCGGATCGCCGCCAGGTAGCCGCGTCCCAGTCCGGTACGGAGCCGTTCGAGGTGCAGGTAGGTGAAGCGGTGCATCGGGGACACGCTTCCGCCGACGCGCTCGCGCATCGGACGGGTGCTCAGCGAGAGCACGTGCGTACAGCCGTCGTCGAGCGCGAGCCGGAACGGGAGCGCCGTGAGCACGCCGCCGTCCACCGCTCGTCTCCCGTCGGAGGTGCGCGCGGTGCCCGGGACCGCGATCGGCAGCCAGGCGGAGGCGCGCAGCGCCGTCTTGAGTTCCTCCTTGGAGGAGAAGTCGCGCAGCACGACCGTTCGCAGGGCGTCGACATCGGTGACCGGAACGGCCAGCCGGGCCGGAGAGTCGATCACCGCCGCGTAGTCCAGCGGTTTGACCCGTTCCATGACGTGCTCGAAGGAGTAGTCGAGATTCAGAATGGGCTTTCGCTGCAAGGCCCTGGAAAAGTCGACGAACCTGCGTGTCGTCAGGTCGTCGTAGTAGATCGAGAGCGAATACCAGGTGTTCCCCGCAAGGAAGTAGGCGCCGTTGATCCCGCCCGCCGAACACCCGTAGACCACGTCGAAGGCGTTCTTGAAGCCGTGGTCCTCCAACTGGCACAGCATGGCGGCCGACACCACCCCGCGCATGCCCCCGCCCTCGACCGCGAGCGCGACCCGCGCACCGTCGGCGCGGCTCCCCGGCAGGCTGCCGGAGTCGCGCCTGGCCCGCAGGATTTCGAGCACGGGATGATCGGGATCCCAATACCCTTGTCCAGATATGAACCCGTCGGTCACAGTGACGTACTGTGCCACACGCGGAACGCGCCCGGCAGTGTTTTTTCACGGGACGACGGGGCGAAGATGCGGAGCGCCGGCCACCGCTTTCGCAAGCGGGGGGCGGCAATTCCGTTTACCGAGCGGGAAACCGGGCTCGGGAATTCCTGGCGCCGAAGTCGAATGCGGAGAGGCAGCGGCGGTCGGCCGCTGGGGGAAGACCACCGCCGCCTTCCGGGCCGGCCCCCTGATGACAGGTCCTAGCCGGGCCGGACGGGCCCGCCGCACCGGGGCGCCGTCGGGTCAGAGCACGACCTCCTTGAGGAGGCCGGTGGCGACGTCGAGGACGAAGCCGCGGACGGAGTCCGTGTGCGGGACGAAGGGGCTGGTGCGGATCCGGGCGGCGGACTGCCGGACGTCCGTCTCCAGGTCGGTGAAGGCCTCGGCGGCCCACGGGGGTTTGACGCCGGTCTCCTCCCGGATCGACTCGCGGAAGGCGTCGTCGCCGAAGGTGAGCATGCCGCAGTCGGTGTGGTGGATGAGGATGATCTCCCGCGTGCCGAGCAGCCGCTGGCTGATCGCCAGCGAGCGGATGGCGTCGTCGGTCGCCACCCCGCCGGCGTTGCGGATCACGTGCGAGTCGCCTTCGGCGAGGCCGAGCGCGCCGCAGACGTTGAGCCGGGCGTCCATGCAGGCCAGGACGGCCGTGTGGCGGGCCGGCGGGAGCGGGAGCGGCCCGTCGAAGGCCGAGGCGTAGTCGGCGTTGTTGCGCAGGTAGAGGTCGGTGACGGTGTCGGTCATGGTGGACGGCTGTCCCTTCGGTGCGGTCGGATCGTGGTGGGCCGGGGCACCCGGGAGCCCCCGTCCTCGCGGACCGGTGGGTGCGCGAGGCGCGGGCGGCACGAGGCGGCGGCCGCTTCTCGGCAGCCGCTTTCGCGACGGGTGTGCCCCGGGGCGCGGCGCGGACGGGCCGCCGGCCGGAGCGACGGCGGGTCCGCGCGGCGGAGGCGGGCGGCCGTCACGGCGGCGCCGTCCGGCAGGGGGCGGAACGGCGCGGCCGGACCGGCCGGGCGATCAGACGCCGACCGGACAGCCGGTGGAGTGGACGCGGCCGAAGTCGATGTGACGACGGCGGACGAGCACGGTCATGCGGGCACCGTACTGCCCGGCGGAGCCGCCCGGGCGGGAATCGCCCGTTCTCCACTCCCCCGGGTGACCGCACCCCGGGGGACGCCGGCGGCGGCACCGGGTCGGTACGGCCGGCCGGCCGCCGAACTGCCAGGTGTGCACCTCGACGTCGGCGTACCGGTCCGCCGTCAGGACGGCGTGTGCCGTCTCCGCGTCCGGCGCCGGGACCAGCACCGCCGTGCCGAGCGGCGGGGAGCCGGGACGGTCGCGGTGGTAGCAGAGGAATTCCATGATCGTGTGGTCCCGTCGGGGAGGTGGCCCGGTCGAGCGGGTTTCGCCGCCGGGGACGACGCCCACCCGGATCGGCTGCGAACTCATGAGGTCGTATCCGAACTTGATGCGATTTCCGGCGCCTTCTCCGTCACACACACCGGTGAACCTGTCCCGAAGCGGGGGCGTGGTCGGCCGGTTGCCGCTCTCCTGGGGTCCTGTCCGGATCGGGCGTCCGCCCGCCGATCACGAGAGTGGGGCCCAGGTGGGGATGAGAAGACGAAGGACGGGCGTCGCGCGGGCCGCGGTGCTCGCCGTCGCGCTGGCCGGCAGCGGGTCGCTGACGGCGCCGGAGGCGTTCCCGCAGAGCGCGGAAGGAACGGTGACGGTCCGGGTGGTCCGGGCGGTGGACGCCTCGGGGGTGTGGACGCCCGCGCTGGAACCGGGGCTGCCGGGTGTGAGGGTGACGCTCACCGGCGGGGACCGGGTCCGCGTCGAGGGCACCACGGCGGCCGACGGGACGGTGACGCTGGCACCGCCGGCGCGCAGCAGGGAGCACGGCGGCGGGTACCGGGTGCGGGTGGTGAATCCGCGGCCGGGCGTGCTGTTCCCCGCCTTCGCCTCGCGGCAGGGGCTGGACGGCGCGCCGGACCGGCTGAGCTCCAACGAGGAGTTCGTCGACCTCTCCGGCGGCGCCGACGTCTCGTACACCACGGGGCTGTGGAGCCCCGGCGACTACTGCCAGAAGAACGCGACCCTGGTGACGACCTGTCAGAACACCACCTGGCAGGGCGGTGCGCAGCGCACGCTGGTGTCGTTCCCGTACGGTGCGCGCGGCCAGGACGGGGTGGACGTGAACGTCACGGACATCGCCACCGACGCGCAGACCGGCACGCTGTTCGGCATCGCGTGGAACCGGGCCGACCGGCGGGTGTTCTCCTCGGCGGCGGCCAAGCGCACCACGGGGTACGGGCCCGGTGGCGCCGGCGGGATCTACGTGACGGACCTGGCGCGGAAGCGGACCACGCTGTTCGCCACCGTCCCGGACGCCGGGGGCACGGCGCACGGGCCGGGGGCGGACGAGGCGTTCCTGGCGGTGCCGGGCAGGGAGAGCCTCGGCGGGCTGAGGGTGACGGACGACGGCAGGGACCTGTTCGTCGTCAACCTCAACGACCGCCGGCTGTACCGCTACGACGCCACGGCGGCGACCGCGTCGGCGCCGAAGGCCGTCTACGCCATCCCGGATCCGGGCTGTCCCGCGGCCGGGGACTGGCGTCCCTTCGGTCTGGGCCTCCAGGACGGGACCGGGTACCTCGGCGGTGTCTGCTCGGGCGAGTCGACGGGCCGGGCGTCGGACCTGCGGGCGGTCGTGCTGCCCTTCGACCCGGCCACCGGCCGGTTCCGGCAGGCCGTGCTGGACCAGCCGTTGGACTACCCGCGCCAGTCGACGGTCGGTGCGGGCCCGTGCGACGGCGCGGGCTGGTTCCCGTGGACGGACACCTACCCGGCGACGCAGAACGGGCAGGTCTGCTCCGGCTACCGCGCCCAGCCGGAGCCGGAGCTGGCCGAGGTCGGTTTCGAGACGGACGGCTCGATGCTGCTGGCCTTCCGCGACCGCCTCGCCGACCGGGCGACGGGGCAGGCGGCGGCGGGCGGCGCGGTCGGTGAGGTCCTGTCGGGCGGTGACCTGAACAAGGCCTGCGCGGCGGACGGCGGCTACGTGATGGACACCGACAACGGCTGCGGGCTCTCGCCCCGGGGCACCCGCTTCTTCGACACCAGCCGGATGGGCTTCCACCACAACGCGTCCTACGCGGGGATGGCGTTGTCCAAGGTCGAGTCCACCGTCGCGGTCTCCGGGTTCGACCCGAACAGCACGGCCTTCGGCTACGGCACGTCGTTCCTGCGGCGGGCGGACGGCGGGCAGGACCCGGTGTCCGGGCTGCGGCTCAACCCGGCGGACGTCCCCGCGCCGTTCGGCAAGGGCGCCTCGATGGGCGACCTGGAGGTGCTCTGCGACCGGGCACCGCTCCAGATCGGCAACCGGGTCTGGTACGACGCCGGGCGCACGGGCGTCCAGCAGCCGGGCGGGCTCCCCGTGGCGGGTGCCACCGTCCACCTGTACGACGGGGCGGGCACGCTCGTCGGGACGGCGAGGACGACGGCGCGCGGCGAGTACTACTTCGACGACTCGAACGTGGACGGCGGCCTCACGCCGCGCACCGCGTACACGCTCCGGCTGGACGAGCCGGCCGACTACGCCGAGGGCGGTCCGCTGTACCGGTGGGTGCCCACCAGGCACGGCGTCGGTGACGATCCGCTCATCGACTCCGACGGCGTCGCCCCGCCGGGGGGACGATATCCCGAGCGGGCGCTGACCACCGGCGGACCGGGCGAGAACGACCACTCCCTCGACTTCGGGTTCCGGCGCTGCGGCTGCGGGCACTGACCCCGGTCGTGCGGGACGGGGCCCCGGGGCGCTTCGGTGCCCCGGGGCCCCTGTCCGAGGAGTGGAATCCCGCCCGCGGCGGACGGTGCGCGCGGCACCGTGGACGGCATGATCCTGCGACCGAAGACCGACGACCCCGCCGCCTACCTCGCGGCGGACGAGGTGATCGACCACCGGCACCCGGAGCTGCGCCGGCTGGCCGCCGAACTGGCCACGCCGGAGGCCGCGTTCCACCACGTCCGCGACCGGGTCGCCCACTCCGCGGACGCGGGCGCGTACAGCGGGGCGTTCCGCGCCTCCGGGGTGCTGGCGGCGCGCAACGCGATCTGCCACGGCAAGTCCCATCTGCTGGCCGCGCTGCTGCGGGCGCAGGGGGTGCCGGCCGGCCTGTGCTACCAGCGGCTGGCGGACGGCTCGGGCGGATTCGTGCTGCACGCCCTCAACGCCGTTCTCCTGCACGGTCGTTGGTCCCGCCTGGACGCCCGGGGAAACCGGGAGGGCGTGGACGCGCGGTATGACCTGGAGCGGGAGCGGCTGGCCTGGCCGGTCCGGCCGGAGCTGGGCGAGCGGGACTACCCTGGGGTCTTCGCCGCACCGCCGGCCCCGCTGGTCCTGGCGCTCGCCCGGGCCGTGCCGGGCCGGCAGGGCTACGGCTACCTGCCGGCGGAACTGCCGGGCGAGGCGGCAGCCGGTTCGGGTGAGGCGGCGGCTCGGTAGGCTGCGGCGCGTGTTCGAGTCGTGCCCGCCGGTCAGCGGGCGGCGCACCGGCCGGCCCTGTCCGCACCTCGGGTTGCGGCGTCCGGACCACCGCCGTGAGCGGAGGCCGCGCGATTCGCATGACAGCCGCGGCCGGCTTCGCGATCATGGGCCGGTGGCCATGGAACCGGACCTTCTCAGCCTGGACATCGTCTGCCCACCGCCCGGCGAGGGAGGCACCGAGATCCGCCCGATCGTCAACGGCCGGGACCTCCTGGCCGGCCTGTCCCCCCGCGGCGGGGAGGGAGGCCCCCGGTTCGTGGGAGCAGGGCCCCGGTACCTGCTGCGCCGGACCAGGCCGCCGCGTGCCACGGCGACGCCCCACGAGGTTCGTCTCGCTGGGGCCGGGTGCGGTCTGGAGCGGTGCTGCGGTGCTCTGTACGTGACGGTCAGGCGGGACGGGGAGCAGGTCGTCTGGGCGGGCTGGCGCGACCCGGCCGATCAGGACTTCGACCTGCCGGAGCTCCGGTTCGCCGCCGATCGGTACGAGGCCGAGGTCCGGCGGGCCGAGGAGGACCGCGGCTGGGAGTGGCCGGCGGCGGTGGTCGCGACGCTGCTGGAGGCGGGGCTGAGGGAACGCGAGGACTGGCTCGCCCGGTGGGAGTGCGAGCTGGAGGCCGTCTGGGCCTCCCGCGAGGAACCGGACCGGATCAGCGTCGTCCTGCGGCATCCCCCTGGCAGGGAGGAGACGGATCTGCCCTGGGCCCAGTTCCTGATGACCCTTCCGATCTCCGCGGACGACCCGTCGGACCAGGCCGGGCGCCTCGAAGCACGGCTGACCGCGGGCGACCCCCGTGCCACGGCCGAGCTCTGCGGAGGTTCCGACCCCGACCAGGTGGGCTACCCGTGGCCGTAGCCGGCCGGCCCGGTCGGCGAATCGCCGAACGACCTGCGGTGTCGGCCGTCTGACAGACCTATACAGGTGGCCTGCCGGTCGTCCGGCGGGGCCGACGGCCGGATGACGGTGACACGAAGGCGGTGCCTGACACCGTCCAGGGAGCGGCCGGCCCGGATCGAGCGGGCGGCTCGATCCCGAAGGAGTCACCCATGCGCACACCCGTCACGATCATCGGCGCCGGGCTCGGCGGCCTCACGCTGGCCCGGGTCCTGCACGTCCACGGAATCCCGGTCACGGTCCACGAGGCCGAGCCCTCCCCGTCGGCGCGCTCCCAGGGCGGGATGCTCGACATCCACGACGACACCGGGCAGCCCGCCCTGCGGGCGGCCGGCCTGCTGGACGAGTTCCGCGCCATCGTGCTGGAGGGCCGCCAGGCGATGCGGGTCCTCGGCACCGACGGGACGGTCCTGTTCGACGTGCCCGACGACGGCACCGGCGGACGCCCCGAGGCGCAGCGCGGCGACCTGCGGCGGATCCTGCTCGACTCGCTGCCCGCCGGCACCGTCCGGTGGGGGCGGAAGGCCACCGTCGTCCGGGCCCTGGGCGACGGCCGTCACGAGGTGGTGTTCTCCGACGGCACCGCCGTCACCACGGACCTGCTGGTCGGCGCCGACGGCGCGTGGTCACGCGTCCGGCCGCTGCTCTCCGCGGCCAGGCCCGAGTACGTCGGCAAGTCCCTCGTCGAGACGTACCTGGCCGACGCGCGCACCCGGTACCCGGCCACCGCGCGGGCGGTCGGCGACGGGTCGATGATGGCGTCGTCGCCGGGCAGGGAGATCTTCGCCCACCGGGAGAGCGGCGACACCCTGCACGCCTACGTGTGGATCACCGAGCCGCTGAACTGGTTCTCGGGCATCGACTTCACGGATGCCGCCGCGGCCACCGCGCGGATCGCGCGGGAGTTCACCGGCTGGGCGCCGGAGCTCGTCGCGCTGATCACCGAGGGCACCGCGCCGGTCCTGCGTTCGCTCTACGCCCTCCCGGACGAGCACCGGTGGGACCGGGTGCCGGGGGTGACCCTGATCGGCGACGCCGCCCACCTCCAGGCCCCGAACGGCGAGGGCGCCAACCTGGCCATGCTCGACGGTGCCGAACTCGGCAGGGCGCTCGCCGCGCACCCCGACGACGTCGAGGCGGCGCTCACCGCGTACGAGCGGGCCATGTTCCCCCGCAGCGCGGAGGCCGCCGTCTCGTTCCCGGAGCGCGTCTCGGAGGGCTGGTCGGAGGGCGGCATGACCCCCGACATGATCGAGTTCATCACCGGGCAGGGCCGGTGACGAGCCGGATTCCGGCTCCCGCCGGGACGGCCGGGCGGGCCCCGGAGGCGGCGGATTTCCTCGGGACCGGTCCCGCGCCGGTCTGCTAGCCTTCCGAAGGCCGTGCGAGAGAACGAGGAGGTGGTACCCGTGAACGCAGTTTCGACATGGGTGCTCCCCTCCGGGGTCACGGTCGGGCGATAGGTCGTCCGGGAGCGCCGTTCAGAGCACTCCCGAAAGGCATGACCATCATGCGATTCACTTCCGAACAGCGCCTCGACGACGGCATCCTCGAACGCGAGTTCACCCTCGGCGAGATCCCCGGCACCCTGTGGACGCCCGCGTCCGCCTCCGCGTCCGCACCGGCTCCGCTGATCCTGATCTGCCCCCCGCCGCTCGGACTGGGCAGGATGTACCCCCGGCTGGCGGGGCGGGCCCGGTACTACGCGGCGGAGTACGGCTTCGCCGCGGCCACCATCGAGCTCCCCGGGAGCGGCGACCGTCCCCGCTGGGCCGCCGCCGACCGGGCCCGCGCCGACCTGCGCCGGGTGATGGAGGCCGGCGGGCCGGTGAGCGGCGAGATCGTCGATGCCCTGATCCTCCCGCTGGTCGAGAAGGCCGTCCCGGAATGGCGGGCGGCGCTCGACAACCTCCTCGCGCTGCCCGGGATCGGCGGCCCGGTCGGATACGAGGGGGGAATCATCTCCATCGGCGTCCGGCTGGCGGTGGTCGAGCCGCGCGTCTCGGCCGCCAGTCTGTTCGCCGGGAGTCTGGTGCCCGCCGCCGTCTTCGAGGAGGCCCGGCAGGTCACCATCCCGCTGCACGTCCTGTTGCAGTGGGACGACGAGGGGAACCCCCGGCAGGCGGCCCTGGACCTCTTCGACGCCTTCGGTTCCAGGGAGAAGACCCTGCACGCCAACATGGGCGGGCACACCGGCGTCCCGCAGTTCGAACTCGACGCCGGGGCCCGGTTCTTCGCCCGGCACCTGAAGTGACACCGGGCCGCCGGGCCGCCGGCGGGCGGTAGCCCGTACCGGCCGACGGCACTCCCCCGCCGGTGGGACGTCGCCGTCGTGCCGGGCGGGATCCCCGGCCTCACCGGGGATCCCGCCCCACGTCGAGATGGCCCTGAGGAAGGGCGGCGGGACGTACACCGTCGACTTCTGGCTCAACGCCCGGCAGGAGCTCGGCCGGTTCCGCGAGTTCGGCGAGCAGGACGGCGAGGCGAAGGCCGCCACCGCGGGCCCGGGCCCGGAAGCCGCGTAGCGGCGGCGGTCATCCGAGGTCGAAGGTGTTCGGCAGGCCGAGGCGGTAGCGGGCCTCGTCGAGCAGCTTGAGCGGTTCCAGCTCCGGGGGCCGGAAGAGGAGCCGGATCCGGCAGCGTTCGGCGGTCGAACCGTCCGCGTCCAGCAGGGCGTTGACGGCGCGCCGCGCGGACTCGTTGGCCCCTTCCATGGTGGCCAGGTCGACGTCGGTGCGGACGTAGTCGCCGGCCAGGAAGAAGTTGCCCACCGCGGTCGTGGCGGAGGGCCGGTGGTACAGCGTTCCGGCGGGGTGGACCAGCAGCTGCTCGCGGTTGGCCGGCGCCGGCCCGCCCAGACCGGTGACGGCCGGGTCGAGGAACCACGAGTGCACGTCCGCGTCCGCCGGCCACCCGGCGCCCGGCCGTTCGAGGGCCCGCCGGCACTGCGCCCAGACCTCGCGGGCCACCTCCTCACGGGTGCACTCCTTGGCCGTCCTGCCGTAGAGGATCCCGGGCCGGTCCCACTCCGAGACGCAGACCGAGAGGCAGTCGCGCACCGTTCCGTCGCCGTAGCCGGCCGCGAAGTCCCGGTCCCAGAACTGCGCCTGGCCGACCGCGGTGAGCGCCCACGGGGAGTCCAGGCAGACCGCGTGGCCGTGCACCAGCCGCACCGGGCGGCGCAGGTAGAACTGGATGCCCGTCATCCAGTCCGTGCCGATCGCGTCGCAGCGCGCCAGCTGGGGATCGGCGGCGCGCAGGCGCGGACCCCAGGTGGCGCGGGCGTGCTCGACCGGCAGCGCGCTGAGGTAGTGGTCGGCCCGCACCGTCTCGGGGGCCCCGCCGCCGGCCGGAGCGACCCGGACCCCGGTGATCCGGCCGTCGGCGTACAGCACCTCCCTGACCTCGGTCCCGGTCCTGAACACGACGCCCAGCGACGACAGGTGTGCCGCCCACGGGTCGATCCAGGCCTCGCTGGTGGGGCCGTTGAGCACCCGGTCGGGCTGTCCGTCGACGCCCCGCCCGAGCAGCCCGTTCAGCAGGAAGGCCTCGACGACGGTGCGGGCCACCGTACGGGTGCTGGCCTGCTCGGCCCGGGTCGCGACCAGGTCCCCGGACAGGCCGACGCCGAGGAGGCGCTGGTAGTCGTGGGACATCCGCCCGGCCCTGATGAAGTCCCACCACGGCACCCGTTCCCACTGCTGCTCGCGGCGCACGTCGCAGCTGGTCAGGTGGACCAGGACCCGGTCGACGAAGTAGGCCAGCTCGTCCGCGGGCAGGTGCAGCACCTCGTCCAGCGCGCCGGTCAGGGTCCGCCGCAGGGCGTCCGGGGCGAGGTCGCCCAGGTCGAGCGGCCGGGTGGTGAGGGTCCGGAACGGCAGGAGCAGGCCCGGGCGCGGGGCGTCGTAGGCCAGCAGCGCCTGGGTGGCGTCGCGCAGGTTGTCGTGGACGCCGCCGGGGTTGCCGGCGCAGGGGATGCGGCGCAGGGTGTCCGGCAGGTTGCGGTAGAAGCCGGGGAAGAACCGGAAGCCGTGCTCGCCCGGCAGCGCCCGGCGGCCGCCGGTCGCGCTGCCCGGCACGTCCATGCTCCTGGCCTTGCCGCCGAGCGCGGCGTGGTACTCGTACACCGTCACCCGGTAGCCGCGCTCGGCCAGTTCGTGCGCGGCGCTCAGCCCGGAGACCCCGCCGCCGAGGACCGCCACGCTCCGCCCGGAGCCGCCGCGGGCGCCGGTGCCCGCCCCGCGCGGGAGCGCGGCGGCACCCGCCGCGGGACCGGCGGCCACGGCACCGCCCAACACGGCGGCACCGGTGAGGAACTGACGCCGCGTCCGGCCGCTCACCGCAGCGTCCCGCGAACCCTCGGCCGATCCCATGATGCGCGCACCTCCGACTCCCCGGTCACCCGAACGGCGGGGCGACCCCGGTGTGCAACGACGGGACCCGGCTCCGGTCACCGGTCCGGGCCGAGGGCGCTACGGGAAGGCCGCGACGATGCGGTCCGGGGGTGTCACGCCGGGGCGGGCGTCGGAACGATCCAGAGCTCGGACGGGCCGCTGATGATGACGGACTCCAGCCGGGCCGGCGGCGTCCTGGACGGGTCCAGGACGCTGTCGGGGTAGGCGCCGAAGAGGCCGTCCAGGGCGACTTCGGTCTCCAGTCGGGCCAGGGGCGCGCCGAGGCAGAAGTGCGGGCCGTGGCCGAAGGACAGGTGCTCCTTGTCGGGGCGCGTCGGGTCGAAGTCGTCCGGCCGGTCCGGGTGGGCCTCCGGGTCCCGGCCGGCCGCGCCGAATCCGAGCAGGATCGGCTCGCCCCGGCGGATGACCACGCCGTCGCCGAGGTCGACGTCCTCCAGCGGGTAGCGGAGCGGGAGGTGCATCGCCGGGCTCTCGTAGCGCAGGGTCTCCTCGATGACGTCCGCCCAGCCGAGGGTGCCGTCGCGGACCCCGGCCAGGTGGCGGGGGTGGGTGAGGAGGGCCTGGACGGCGCTGGTGATGAGGTTGACGGCGGTCTCGTACCCGGCGCCGAGCATCAGGAAGAGGACGTCGCGGGACTCCTCCTCGCTGCGGCCCGTCTCGCCGCCGGTGCTGACGGCGGCCACGTCGCTGGCGAGGTCCGGCCCGGGCTCGCGTCGTTTGAGCTCCAGCAGTTCGGTCAGCACCACGTTGATGTCCGCCCGCGAGGCCGTCATCTGCTCGGTCGTCGCCGTCGTCGTCAGCAGGGTGCCCATCGCCCCGTCTATCCGGGGCCGCAGGTCGGCGGGTACGCCGAACAGGTCGCAGATCACCGTCATGGTCAGCGGGAGGGCGAGGGCGCGGCGGATGTCCACGGCCTCCCCGGGGGCGAGCGCGCCGACGAGGGCGGCGGCCGTCGCCTCGATCCCGGGGCGCAGCGCGGACACCCGGCGGGGTGCGAACGAGGGTGCCATCCGGCGTCGGGCCGAGCGGTGTTCGGCGCCGTAGAGGTTGAAGAAGTTCTGCTGGAAGGCGATCGGTCCCATCGGCCATCCCTCGGGTACCGAGGCCAGGCCGGGCCAGTGCTTGCGCGGGTCGCGGGAGATGCGCGGGTCGCTGGTGAGGGCGCGGATCACCGAGTTGCGGGTGACGGACCAGGCGATGATGCCGTCGGGGAGTTCGACCCGTACGGCGGGTCCGGCGGAGCGCAGCTGCGCGTTCTGCTGGTGGAGGGTGCGGGCGGTCATGTCCAGGACCGGGCAGCCGCTGTGGTCCTGGGGTGTGGGAGCCATGGTGTTGCTCCTCGGGATCTCGGGGTGCCCCGTCAGGCCGTACCGGGGCCTGCGCTCCGTTCTAGTGGGGTGCGGCGCGGTCGTCAACGGGGCCGCGCTCCGTTCGGATGCGCGGCCCCTGCTTTCCCCCTGCCGGGGGTTACTGCCGGTCGGGTTACTGCCTGTCGGGTTACTGGCCGGTCAGTGCCCGGGCCCGGACGGCGCGGCGCAGCGTGTCCAGCTGGTCCACCAGTCCGCGCCGGGTCGCCGCGGTGAGGTCCGGGTCGGCCAGGCAGGCCTCGGCCGCCCGTACGGTCCGTTCGGTGGCGGCGAAGGCGGGGAAGGCCGCGGTGGCGAGCACCCGGGCCAGGGCGGGGCCGCGGCGGGCGGTGGCCGGGCCCAGTTCCTCGAAGTAGCGCGTGGTCAGCCGGTCGAGCAGTTCGGCCTGCTCGGGCTGCCACAGGCCCCTGGCGGTGGCGGTGGCCAGGTAGTTGGAGAGTTCGCCGTGGAACAGGGTCTGCCAGGCGGCTTCCTTGGCGGCCGGGTCGGGCAGTGCGGCGCGGCAGCGGGCGGCGCCCTCCTCGCTGGTGTCGCTGGGGTCGGCGGCGAGTTCGGCGGCGATGTCCGGTTCTCCCGCCGCGCCGAGCACGCACAGTCGCAGCAGCAGGTGCCAGCGCAGGTCCGGGTCGAGCACCGGTCCGCCGGGCACCGTGCCGGCCGCCAGCCAGTCGCGCAGTTCGGTGGCCTGTGTCCGGTCGGCGGCGGTGTTGATCACGCCGCGGGCGGCCACCAGGCGCAGGCCGGTGCGGTCCGGTTCGCCCTCGGTGCGCCGCAGCAGGGTGCGGCAGACCTGTGCCAGGGTGGCGAGGGCGGCCGGGCGGGCGGCCGGCGGTACGGCGCAGTCCGCCACGAAGTCGCGGGCGAAGGAGAGCACCGCGTCCACCAGGTGGACGGAGGTCTCGCCGGGCAGGTGGGCGGCGACCAGCTCCAGGTACTCGCCGGGCGTCAGTTCCCCGTCGCGCACCTGGTCCCGGGCGGCGCTCCAGAGCACCGCCCTGGCGAGTTCTTCGGGCACGGCGCCGAGCGAGGACCGCACGGTCTTCCAGGAGCCGGGGTCGAGGCGGATCTTGACGTAGCTGAGGTCGGTGTCGTTGAGCAGGGTCAGCTCGGTGGCGGCAGCGGGCCGCACGGGCGCGGCGGTGGCGTCGGCCGTCAGGTCGAGCGGCACGCGGCCGGCCAGTTCCAGGGTGCCCTCGGCGGTGCGCCGGTAGTGGGCCGCGGTCAGCTGGTGCGGGCGGGGCGTGCCGTCGGGCGAGGTGTGTTCGATCCGGCCGTCGGTCAGCCGCAGGGTGTCCACGCCGGTGGTGCGCAGCCAGCGGTCGGCCCAGCCGTGGACGTCGCGGCCGGAGGCCGCCGCCAGTGCCCGGAGGAGGTCGTCGAGGGTGGCGTTGCCGAAGGCGTGTTCGTCGAAGTAGTCGTTGACTCCGGTGAGGAAGGCGTCCTCGCCGAGCCAGGCGACCAGTTGGCGCAGTGCGGCGGCGCCCTTGGCGTAGGAGATGCCGTCGAAGTTCTGCAGTGCCTGGGCGGTGTCGTCGACGGTGCCGGGTGCCACGGGGTGGGTGGAGGGGCGCTGGTCGGCGTCGTAGCCCCAGGGCTTGCGGTCGGCGGCGAAGCCGGTCCAGGCGCCGGTGAAGCGGGTGGAGGCGGCGGTGACGCTGTAGGCCATGTACTCGGCGAAGGACTCGTTCAGCCAGAGGTCGTCCCACCACTTCATGGTGACCAGGTCGCCGAACCACATGTGCGCCATCTCGTGGACCACGACCAGGGCGCGTTCCTCGCGCTTGGTGTCGGCCACGGCGGAGCGGAAGATGTACTCGTCGCGCAGCGTGACGCAGCCCGGGTTCTCCATCGCGCCGGCGTTGAACTCCGGGACGAAGCACTGGTCGTAGCTGTCGAAGGGGTAGCGGTGGCGGAAGACCCGGTGGTAGTGGTCGAAGCCCTGGCGGGTGATCTCCAGCAGTTCGGCGGCGTCGGTGTCCAGGTGGGCGGCGAGTGAGCGGCGGCAGTGCAGGCCGAGCGGGATCCCGTCGTGCTCGGCGCGTACGGAGTGCAGGGGGCCGGCGACCACGGAGACCAGGTAGCTGCTGATGGCCGGGGTGGTCGCGAACTCCCAGCGGCCGGGCGTGACCTGGCGGCCCGTGCTGTTGCCGACCACGGTCCACTGCGGCGGCGCGGTGACGGTGACGGTGTACCGGGCCTTGAGGTCGGGCTGGTCGAAGGAGGCGAACACCCGTGGGCCGTCGTCGAGGAAGGACTGGGTGTAGACGTAGTCCTCGCCGTCGGCGGGGTCGGTGAAGCGGTGCATGCCTTCGCCGGTGTGGGAGTAGGCCATGTGGGCTTCGACGGTGAGTTCGTTGTCGGCCGCGAGGCCGGTCAGCGGGAGGCGCCCGGCGCGCAGCGTGGTGGCGTCCAGTTCGCGGCCGTTCAGCACCGCTCGGTGGAGGGTGGCGGGTTTGATGTCCACGTAGGTGTCGGCGCCGGGGGTGGTGCAGCCGAAGCGGATCACGGTGGTGGAGCCGAACACCTCCCGGCCGAGGGTGAGGTCGAGATCGAGGTGGACGGTGCGGACGTCGAGCTGTCGGTGGCGCTCGGCGGCCTCGGTGCGGGTGAGTACTGAGGTATCGGACACGGGGATCATGCTGCTCCATCCGGCGGGCGGGCGACACCCGCTTTTCGGCAGAGGAGGCCCGGACGGCGCCGTCCTCTCCCCTCGGGGTCCGCCGTCCGGGCTCGCCGCCCACCGCACAGAGCCCGGCCACCGGGACGTCCACGCACCGGCGGCCGGGCGTTCGACGCTTGACTTCAAGTCGGCTTCAGGTACCAGACTGCGGGGCATGCCGAACGACACCGCAGTCACCCGCCACCAAGCCGCCTCCGACCGGCTCTTGACGGACAGTCAGGACAGCCTGGACAGTCAGGACGGCCGGGGTCCCGATGCCCTCCCGCTGTCCGCCGCCGTGCTCGACGAGATCGCCGGACGGCTGGCCGCCGGGCGGCCGGCGGTGGTCGGCCTCGGGGAGTCCACGCGCTTCTCGCGGGAGACCTTCGGGGTGCGGGACCAGCTGTTCCGCCGGCTGGTCCGGGACCACGGCTTCCGCGCGCTGGCCGTCCAGGACGGCGCGGGTGCCGCCGCCGCCCTGGACGCGTACGTGTCCGGCGGCGGGGGTTCGGCCGCGTCCGCGCTGGCCGGTGCCTGGCGTCCGTGGCGCACCGCCGGGATGGCCGCCGCCCTGGAGTGGATCCGGGCGTTCAACCGGGACCACCCGGGCGATCGGGTCCGGATCTTCGGCGTGAAGCCGGTCCAGGCGGGGCCCGCCGACTACGACGCCGTCCTGGAGCAGGTGCGCGCGGCGGCGCCGGAGCTGCTCGCGCGGGTGGCGGACCATCTGGAGCCAGCCCGCACCGCCCACGGGACCGAGGAGCACGTGCAGCGGGCGCGGGGAGTCCACCCGGGCCGCCCGTTCGCCGAGCACGCCCGCGACGCACTCCGGCTGGTCGAGTCCCTCCCGGGTGCCGGCGACGCGGTCGCGAGGATGCGCCTGATCGTGGAGTACCACGAGCGCAGCGTCGCCGGGCGGGGCACCTACGCGGGCGAGGCCGAGGTGTGGGCCGACGTCGTCGCCGGCTTCCGGCGCAGGACCGCTCTGCGCACCGTCTACTGGGACGGCATCGCGCACACGTCGGCGGCCGACACGGTGCTGGGCCTGGTGCCGGATCGCGGTCCGCAGGCCACCGTCGGCAGCCTGCTGCGCGGGCGCTACGGCCGGGGGTACGTCTCCGCGGCGATCGGCTTCCACCACGGCGACCTCGGCGTCGCCGTCGCCCCGGAGCCGGCCGCGGACCTGGTCGACGCGAGGCTCGGCGAGACGGACCTGCCCGCCCGCTGGCTGGACCTGCGCCGGGAGGACGTGCGCCGCCGGTGGGACGGACCGGCGAAGGCCCGGGTCATCAGCGGTGTCTACACCACGGAGCGCGACGGCGCCGAGCACCTGGCCGTCGCCTCCCTGGCCGAGGCCTTCGACGTCCTCGTCCACATCCGCCGGACCTCCCCGGTGCGCCGGCTGCCGTGAGCCCGGGGCACCGGGAGGCGGTGTCAGCCGCGCCGCCCCGTGCGGCGAGCCGTGGCCGGGAGGCCGACGACGAGCAGCAGCGCGGCCGCCACGGCGTAGGCGAGGTGGTGGCCCGGCAGGGACAGGTCGCCGGGTCCGGCCGGGCCGGCGGCCTGGGCGAGGCCGGCCAGGACGGTGGGCCCGATGCCGCTGCCGATCTGCAGGGCGGTGGCGGTGACCGCGGAGGCGGTGCCGTGGGCCCGGTCCGGCACGTGGCGCAGGCCGGTGGCGGTGAGGGCGGGAAAGGCCAGGCCCTGTCCGACGCCGGTGACGACCAGGCCGGCCAGGACCGGTCCGGCGTAGGGGCTGTGCTCCCCCGCCGCGCACCAGATCAGCACGCCGCCGGCGGTGAGCAGCAGGCCCGGGACCAGGAGCGGGCGTGGTCCGCGGGTCCTCATCAGCCGCCCGGAGACCAGCGCGGCACCGGCGACGGCGAGGCTGACGGGAAGGACCGCCAGGCCGGAGGAGGCCGGGGACATCCCGCGCACCTGCTGGAGGTAGAGCGGCAGCAGGAACAGCGAGCCGGTGACGCAGAAGTAGAACGCGCCGGCCACCACCGCCGCGGTCCGCACGCCGCGGGTGCGCAGCAGGTCCCGGTCCAGCAGGACCGCGTCCCCGCCGCGGGTGCGGCCGCGGCGCCACCACAGGCAGCCGGCGGCGGCGGTGCCGGCCGCCACCGCGGCCGCGAGCGGGCCGCCGCCGGGGCGGGAGGCGAGGTCCGCGGCGAGGACGGTCAGGGTGATGGCCGTCACCAGCGCGCCGGCTCCCGTCAGGTCCAGCGGGCCGCGGCGCTGTCGCGCGCCCGGCGGCAGCCACCGTACGGCGGCCGCGGCGATGACCACCGCGGCCAGGGCCTGGAAGGCGAACACCCAGCGCCAGCCGAGGGTGCCGGTGACCACTCCCCCGAGGACCAGGCCGGCTCCGTAGCAGCCCGCCTGCGCGGCGGAGAAGACGCCCAGGGCGCGCGAGCGCACCGGCCCGTCGGGGTACACCGAGGTCAGCAGGGCCGTGGCGGCCGGCATGGTGATCGCCGCCCCCGCTCCCTGGAGCACCCGCCCGGCCACGACCAGCCGGAAGTCGGGGGCGGTGAACGCCAGGACGGCGCCCGCCGCCAGCAGGGCCAGGCCGCCGACGAGCACCCGCCGGCGCCGCAGCCGGTCCGCCATGGCCCCGCCGCACAGCAGCAGGCCCGCGAACGCGAGCGCGTAGCCGGTCACCGCCCAGGACAGGTTCTGCGCCGAGGTGCCGAACCGCTCGCCGACCGAGGGCAGGGCGCTGTTGAGGACGGCGACGCCGCCGGCGTCCAGGCCCGCCGCCGCGCTCAGCACGGCCAGCGGCGCGTACCGGGCGGGCGCCGGAGCAGCGAGCGCCGGGGTGTCAGGTGTCGGGGCGTCGGGACGGGTGCGGGCGGGCGAGAGCGGTTCGCCGGGGCGGACGGGCATCTGCGGGCTCCAGGAACGACGGACGAACGGACAGGCGGACGCGCGGACGCACCGACGCCCGGTGTTCCGGCCCGTCGGTGACCGGGCCCGCCCGCGTCGTGCGGTCCCCGGCGGCAGCCAGTCTGGGCCGCGGCGCGCACCGCGACGAGACACCGCCGCGGGCAGGCACCGCCGGGGGTGGCCCCGGCAGGGCTACCCCCGGCAGCGGGCGCGGCCCGATACTCGGGGCATGGCACCATCAGCGGCGATCCCCGAACTGGCCCACTTCCTGCGCACCCGCAGGGCCCGGCTGACGCCGGAGGCCGCCGGCCTGCCCAGGACCGGCTCCCGCCGGCTGAACGGGCTGCGCAGGGCCGAGGTCGCCGTCCTGGCCGGCATCAGCCCCGAGTACTACACCCGGCTCGAACAGGGCCGTCAGCGCCGCCCTTCGCCCGATGTCACGGACGCCCTCGCCGGCGCCCTGCAACTGGACGCCGACGCCCGCCGGCACCTCCACCGCCTCGCCGCCGGCGGCCCGGTGCGGCAGCCGGGCCCTGCCACCGCGGTCCCGGCCGTGCCGGAGGCGACCCTGCGGCTGCTCGACTCGCTCACCCCGTGGCCCGCGCACGTGGTCACGCCCATGCGCGACATCCTGGCCTGGAACGACGCCGAGTCCTGGCTGCTCTTCGACTACGCCGAACTCCCGGCCGGGCAGAGGAACTTCGCCTGGTTCGTGTTCTGCGACCCCCGGGCGCCACGGCTCCTCACGGACTGGGAGAAGACGGCCCGCGGCAACGTGCACCGGCTGCGTCACGCGCTGGCCGCCGATCCGCACGACGAACGCGGCCGGCGGCTGGTGGCCGATCTGACCGCGCGCAGCAGCCGGTTCGCCGCGATCTGGGAGGAGCACGACGTCCGCGGCCCGGCCACCGGGAGCCACGGGTTCCGTCACCCTGAGGCGGGCCGGCTCGACCTGGACTACACCGCCTACGTCATCCCCGGCACCGACGGCCTCGAGCTCGTGGTCCTGACCGCGGACGAGGGCTCCCCCACCCACCGGGCGCTGGAGCGGGCCGCGGCGGGGCGCTGAGCAACGGCTCCGCGCGGCGCCTCTCGTCCGAACGGGGCCCGGGTACGGCCCGGGTGGCGGCGGGTCAGCCGTCGAGGAGTTCGGCGAGGGCCTCGGCCGGGTCGTGGTGCGGTGCGGCGGCCGGCCACCACCGGCCGTCCTCCTGCCGGTAGGGGTACCAGCGGCCGTCCCGGCCGTAGCGCAGCTGGAGCCCGCGGCCGGCCAGCGTCCAGCGGTTCTCCCGCACCTCCGGTTCGGGGAGTTCGCTCCGCTCCCAGCCCGCGGTGAGGGCGGTGCTCGCCCGGGCGGTGTCCTGCCGCGGCGGCGTCCACGCCTCCTCCAGCACGTCCAGCCCGGCGCTCCCGCCCAGCCGCCACGCCTCGGCCGCCCGGTCCAGCCGCTCCGGGCTGCCGCAGGCCTCCCGCACCCGGGCCAGGACCCGCGCCCCGGGGCGGGTCGCCGCGATCCGTACGCAGTCCCGCCAGAGGTCGAGCGGCGCCGGCGGCTCGGCGGTGAAACCGTGGGTGTAGGCGAGCAGTTCGCGGGCGCGCACGGCCGCGTCGGTGACCAGCTGCTCCAGCGGATCGGCCCCGGCCCCGACCGAGGAGGCGTCCTGGCGCACGGGCGGCCCTGGCAGCGGCGGCAGCTCGGGCAGCGCCGCCGGCTCACGGCCGAAGACCTCCTCGGCGGGAGTGCCGTCCGGCAGCCGCGCCGCACCGGGCTGTTCCTCCTCCGCCCCCTCGGCGTCCTCGTCCCCGAGACCGCCGGGACCGCCGGGATCCCCGAGGCCGCCGGGACCGTCGAGGCCGCCGATCGCCTGCATCAGCAGGGCGGTCCGGAGTTCCTCCCGCGCCTCCTGCGCGCCGCACCCCCGCAACAGGAGCAGCAGCATCGCGTCCTCGTCCAGCAGCCAGGACACCTGGTAGCAGAGCGCGGCCGCGTGCTCGCAGGGGTGCTCGAACGCGTCGCAGTCGCAGTCCGCCTCCAGGTCGCCGTAGCCGGGCAGCAGCCGCACCCGGGCGTCCTCGGCGGCCTCCAGCAGGTCGGGCGGCAGTTCACCGGCGAGCAGTTCCCCGGCGGCGTCCGGCCGCTCGGCGGCCTTCTCCCAGAGCGCCTCCCACGCGTCCGCACCGAGCTCCTCCAGGGTGAGCACCGTCGTGAAGGGGGTGTCACCCTCGTGGCCGGCGGTGGAGATCCGCCCGGGGCCGACCGTGATCGGCCCGAGCCGGCCGGTGCGCGCGAAGGCCCGGCCCCTCTTCAGCGCCTCCTCGTCCAGGGAGGTGTCCTCCAGCGCGTCCGCCCAGGCCCTGCCCCACCAGGACTGGCCGCGTGCCCGGCTGCCCCGGCGCGCGGCGAAGGCCGGAAAGCCCCGCGCGCCCGTCTCGTCCCCGTTCATCCCGCGCTCCTCAGTTCGACCAGGTCGGCCAGCTCGTCGTCGGTCAGCCGCGTCAGTGCCTGCTCCCCGGAGCCCAGCACGGCGTCCGCCAGGCCCTGCTTGGCTTCGAGCAGGGCGGCGATGCGGTCCTCGACCGTGCCCTCGGCGATCATCCGGTGCACCTGGACGGTGCGCGTCTGCCCGATGCGGTAGGCGCGGTCGGTGGCCTGGGCCTCCACGGCCGGGTTCCACCAGCGGTCGTAGTGCACGACGTGGTCGGCGCGGGTGAGGTTGAGTCCGGTGCCGGCGGCCTTGAGGGACAGCAGGAAGACGGGTACCTCCCCGTCCTGGAACCGACGGACCATCTCCTCGCGGCGCGGTACGGGGGTGCCGCCGTGCAGCAGCAGCGTGGGGACGCCGCGCTCGCGCAGGTGCGTCTCCAGCAGCCGCGCCATGGTGACGTACTGGGTGAAGACCAGCACGGCCCCGTCCTCGGCGAGGATGGTGTCCAGCAGTTCGTCGAGCAGTTCCAGCTTGCCGGACCGGCCGGCCAGCCGGGCGCCTTCCGCCTCCCTGAGGAACTGCGCGGGGTGGTTGCAGATCTGCTTCAGCCCGGTGAGCAGCTTGAGCACCAGCCCGCTCCTGGCGATGCCCTCGGCGGCCCCGATCTGCGCCATGACCTCACGGACCCGGCTCTCGTACAGGGTCCGCTGCTCGGGGGTGAGGGAGACCGGGCGGTCCGTCTCGGTCTTCGGCGGGAGTTCGGGGGCGATGCCCGGGTCGGACTTCTTGCGGCGGAGCATGAACGGCCGGACCAGTTCGGCCAGTCGCCGTGCGGTGGGGCCGTACTCCCCCTCCTCCCCCGGCTGCGGCCCGAACTCCGCGCGTTCCCTGCGTTCGGCCTCGATGGCGGCGGTCCAGCGGCCGCGGAAGTGGCCGTGGCCGCCGAGGAGTCCGGGGGTGGTCCAGTCGAGGACGGCCCAGAGTTCGGAGAGGTTGTTCTCGACCGGGGTGCCGGTCAGGGCGATCCTGGCGCCGGCGGGGATCAGCCGCAGCGCCTTCGCGGTGCCGGAGTGCGGGTTCTTGACGTGCTGGGCCTCGTCGGCGACGACCGCGCTCCAGCGGTGCGCGCCGAGCCGCTCGGCGTCCAGGCGCATGGTGCCGTAGGTGGTCAGGACGAAGCCCGAGTCGGCGCCGTCCAGGGTGCGGTCGGGGCCGTGGAAGCGGCGCACCGGCGTGCCGGGGGCGAACCTGCCGACCTCGCGCTGCCAGTTGCCCAGCAGGGAGGCGGGGCAGACGACGAGGGTGGGGCCGGCGCTGTCCGGGTGCTCCTGGCGCAGCAGGTGCAGCGAGATCAGCTGGACGGTCTTGCCCAGGCCCATGTCGTCGGCGAGGCAGCCGCCGAGGCCGAGCGAGGTGAGGCGGTCCATCCAGGCCAGGCCGCGCAGTTGGTAGTCGCGCAGGGTGGCCGCGAGCGCGGCGGGCTGCTCGACGGGTTCGCCGTCGTCGGGTTCGGCCAGACGCCGGCGCAGGGCGAGCAGCCAGTCGCTGGAGGCGACCCGTACCTGCGTGCCGCCGATCTCGGTGTACCCGGTGAGGGCGGCGGCGAGCGCCTCGATGGCGGTGAGCGGCTTGAGGTCGCGTTCGGCGGCCTTGCGGGCGAGGTCGGCGCCGACGAACACCCACTGCCCGCGCAGCAGGACCAGCGGCCGGCCGGCGGCGGCGATCCCGGCCGTCTCCTGCTCGGTGAGGGCTTCCCCGTCGAGGTCGAGCCGCCAGCGCAGGTCGACCGTGCCGCTCCCGCCGAAGAAGGACCGCAGGTCGGTGGGCGGGGTCCGCTCGCCGCCGACGACGGCACGGCTGGTGAGGGAACTGATGACCTCCGCGGGCCGGAGCACCTCGACGCCGTGGGCGGCGAGCCGGCCGGCGGTCTCACCGAGCAGGTCCCGGACCTCGTGGTCGGCGAGGTCCAGGGCGGAGGGCACCGGCAGCAGGCGGGAGAGCGGCTGCCAGACGTCGGCGGCCCGCCGGACGGCGAGGACGGTGTCGGCCTGGGCCCGCGGCCCGAACCCGGCTGCCCCGGCCGTGGCGAACAGCTCGCCGGCGTCGGCGCCGAGGGTCGGGTCGGCCAGGCTGGACACCCGGGGCACCAGGCGCAGGGCGGGCCGTCCGCCGTCGCCGGCGGGCACCAGGTCCAGGCGCAGGGACAGCCGTACGCCCGAGTCGAGGCCGGCGGAGATCTCCTCGGCCCAGGCGCGCAGGTGGGGGACGTACTGGGGTTCGGCGGCGGCGAAGGCCGGGCGGCCGGCCGCGGCGGGTGCGGCGGCGGTGCGCGGCAGGGTGTCGGCGACCGCGTCGACGAAGGAGCGGAGCAGGACGGCGGCGTCGGGCAGCAGCAGCGGGCCGCCCGGCGGGACGTGCAGCGGGACGGCGAGCGCCTCGGCCGGTGCCGCGGCGGCCAGTTCGCGCAGGCGCCGGACGTCCTCCGGGGCGAGCGGACCGGCCCGCCAGGTGTCGTGGCCGGTGGCGGAGACGCCGGGGAGCAGCCGTTCGCGGGCGGCGAGGTGCAGGCCGAGGGCGGTGGCGGCGCCCCAGAACGCGGCGGACGGGCTGGGGGTGACGGCCGCGGTGCCGTTCGCCGTGCCGCTCGCGGCCGCTTCGGCGGTCACTTCGGCCGTGCCGCTCGCGGCTGCTTCGGTGTGGAGCCGGCGGGCCAGGGTGAGGACGGGCAGCGCCTGGGCGACGGTCAGGCGCAGCACCGGACAGCGGCGGACCGCGAGGGTGCCGCCGTCGGCGGTGACCAGGTCGGCGTCCCCGAGGGGCGGTCGGGCCGCGAGGCCGGGGCCGGCCGGGCCGTCGGGGTACCGGAACACGAGGCTTCCGGTACGCGCCGGATCGCCCGGCTCGAAGGCCACCGCGCACTGCGCCAGCAGGCCGGCCTGCTCACGCGACATCCACACCATCTGCTCCGCCCCCTGCTTCTTCGTCCGGTCGGCTCCGCCGTCCACCCGGCGTTTCACCCGGTCCTGTGCCTGGGCCCGGCCCTGTACGTGAGCCCGGCCTCAGTGGTGGGGGTCCTCGGGATGCGGCCCGGTGGCGTACGGGTTCGGCTCGCCCTCCGCGAGCACCCCGACGAACGGTTCGCCCTCCCCGGCGAAGGTGTACGCGCCGCCCTCGATCCGCCCGATCAGGCTGTGCGTCCACTCCGCCTGGCTGTCGGCCGAGTGCACCCACATGTTCATGATCTCGCCGATGTGCCCGAGCTGTTCGGGGCCGTCCTGCGGCATGTAGTACCCCGTGACCCCGGCCCGCCAGCGTTCGAGCGCCGCGATCCGCTCCCTGAGGAGCGCGACGGCCTCACTCCGCGTCAGGTCGACGATGAACCCGATGCCGGCCGAGAGCACGTCCATCTTCTGGTCGTACGAGGTCAGGGCCTCGCGCAGCAGGTCGAAGTACTCCGCGGTGCCCTTGTCGGTGATCTCGTACTCGACGCGGGGCGGGCCGCCGACGGCGCTCGGTGCGACCTCGTGCTCGACCAGGAGTCCCTGCTTCGCCATCTGCTTGAGCGCGTGGTAGATCGAGCCCGGCTTGGCGTTGGACCACTCGTGGGCCCCCCAGAACTCCAGGTCGTTGCGCACCTGGTAGCCGTGTGCCCGTCCGTGCTGACGGACGGCGCCGAGGACCAGGAGCCGGATCGCTGACATGATCCGATCCTTCCTGACCGAGCCCCGAGTAGTCAAGTTTGATTAGTGACTGAAGGGGGACGCTTTGACCGACCACGATCCGGCGATCGTCGTCGAGGGACTGCGAAAGAAATACGGCGGCAGGCAGGCCCTCGACGGCCTCGACCTCACCGTCCGCAGCGGGACCGTCCAGGGGATCCTCGGCCGGTTCAGGCGCCTGAGCCGCTAGCGGACACGGCTCCCGAGCGGGGCGACGCGGGCGCTGACGCGGAAGCTGACGCGGGAACTGACGCGCGAGGTGGCCGCCACCGGACGGGTGGCGGTCACCTCGCGTTTCGCACACGGTCGGGAGAAAAGGTGGAGACAGGAATCGAACCCGTCTGAACGGCTCTGCAAGCCGTCGCCTCGCCACTCGGCCACTCCACCCCGGCAACGGTGGAAACATTACACGCGTATGAACCGGAACTCCCCGGAAATTGCCGTTCTTCACTCAAGAAGACCCTTAATGCGTCTAGTGTTATTTCTCTCGACATGGCACCGAAATGGTCCGGCGGCCGGCGCGAAGAAAGTCAGTTTGCGCTAGCCTGTGCCGATATCTCCAACCCGATGGGATTTCATTGATGGCCGTCGAGGAATCACGGTTCACCCGTACCACGGAGCCGCGCGGCGAATCCGCCGCGAGCCGGTGCCAGTACAAGAGCCTGCCCCTGCGCGACCTTCCCCCGCTCGGCGTCGTGCGCCGCGCCCGGATCGCCCGGGAGGTGCTGCGCGAGCGCCGCGCCGACGTCCCGGCGCCCGGCCGGCCCTCCCGCTTCGCCGAGGGGGACTGGGTCCGGGTGAAGGACGAGGCCCTGGTGCGCTCCACCCTCGACGCCGGGGACCGCCACCGCGGCCTGTGGTTCACCCGCAGCCAGTGGTCGTTCTGCGGCGGCGTCTACCAGGTCGAACGCGTCGTGCGCCGCATGATCGACGACCACTACCGGGTACGGCGCCTGTCGGGCACCGTCGCCCTGGCCGGCGCCACCTGCCACGGCGCCGACGGGACCCAGGGCTGCGGGATGGACTGCGCGCTGCTGTTCCGGGACGAGTGGCTGGAGCCCGCCGCCGCGCCGGTCCCCGCCGCCCGGCCCGTCACCCTGTGGGCGACGGTGCGCAGCCTGGCGGAGATCCACGAAACCCTCGGCTCGGACGGGCGCCTGCACGGCGTCCCCTTCCAGCCGGGGATGGAGCGCCACGCCGGCACCCGCCACAGTGCCACCGAGCTGCGCCACCGGTCCCTCGCCTGGTGGCAGCACCCCACCGGGGGGCGCTGGTTCATCCTCCACGGCCTGCGCTGCGGCGGCGAGCCGCTCGCCACCGGCTGTGACCGCCGGTGCGCCCTGCTCTGGCACGAGTCCTGGCTGAGCCTGGAACCCGCCGCGGAGCCCGCCGCCGTCCGCTGAACGGGCGTCAGCGCCGCCAGCGGTCGCGCACCAGCTTCGCGGTCAGGTGCAGCGGCCCGTCCCGGTCGCCGACGTAGCAGCGGGGAAGCGCGTACACCCCGCTGTGGGCGCCGGGGCTGACCGCGCACCCGTACCCGTAGCCGGCCTGTGCCACCGCCTCCACCGCGGCGGCGTCGAGCGAGCCGTACGGGTAGCAGAACCCCTCGACCGCCTCGCCGGTGAGGTCCTCCAGCACGTGGCGGCTGTCGGTGACCTGGGCCGTCAGGTCCGGCGCGTCCAGGCCCGCCAGCCGCCGGTGCGTCAGCCCGTGCGAGCCGATCTCCGCGCCGGCGGCGGCGGCTTCGCGGACCTGGCGCGCGGTCATCAGCGGCTTGCGCGGGCCCTGCCGGTCCCAGTCGTTGTATCCGCCGAGCCGGTCGGCCACCACGTAGACCGTCGCGGTGAAGTCGTACTCCGCGAGGGCGGGCATGGCCTCCTCCACGAAGTCGCGGTACCCGTCGTCGAAGCTGAGCCCCACCAGGCCCGCCGCGGTGCCGTCCCGGTGGGCGCGCATCAGGGCGCCCACCGAAACCCCGCGCAGCCCGCGCGCGGAAAGCCAGCGCAGTTGGCGGCGGAACCGTGCGGGATCGACGGTGATCAGATAGGGATCCTCGGTCGCCGTCGCCACCGAGTGGTACATGAGTGTCCACGGGAAGGATCCCGCTCCTGCGCCGGTCTCCTTTTCCGGACTATTGCGTGGTCGAATGATCTGCATGTTTCGCTCCAGCCGTCCGGTGGCACCGCCTGTGCAGGTGGACCTCGAAGAAATTGCATTGTGGCAGCGTCGGCCCCGGCTTCCGTCAGTGCCGGGCGACGCCGCGCCATTTCACCCGGATGCCGGAGCAGGGTTTTCCCGACGGTATCGTCCCCCGGGGATATCGGCGGCCTGACCGCGGCGCGCTCGCGGTCAGACGCCGTCAGGGCGTGCCGGTCGGTGTCCCGGGACGCGTGCCCGCGCTCCAGCCGGGTGTAGTGCTCGACGCTCATCGCCGCGAGGCCGGCGACCTCCTCCCGGCGCAGTCCGCTGACCTTGCGGGTGCCGTGGACGGGGATCCCGACCTCGTCGGGGTGCAGCCGTGCCCGCCGGGATACCAGGAAGTCACGGAGCGCCTCGGCGATGTCCATGTCCGTGGTTGTCGTCGTACGGCCGACTCCCTTCCAGGAGGCCCGATCACGGCATCCGACGCTCTGCCAGGTCAGACCGTGACCTCCCTGGCGGCCCTGCCGTCGGCCATCCTCGTGCTGTCGTCCCCGGGTCGGGGGCGGCAGGGGCGGCGTGCCCCTGTTCGCACATCGTCCGGCCCCGCCAGGGCGGGGGCCGGCCCGTCAGGAAGGGGGCCGATCCATGGCCACCAGCACCACCACCGTCCGTCCCGGCAGGCGGCGCGCGGCCGTCGCGCTCGCCGGTCTGGTCGCGTTCGTCGGCCTCGGTGTGGCGACGGCGACCACGGCCTCGGCGACCGAGCGGTCGCGCAGCTGCTACGTCGAGGTCTACTACGGGGGCGTCTGGCACAAGGTCAAGGTCCAGTGCGCCTGAGCCGCCGGTAGGCCCGTCCTCCGTACGGCCCCGCCCCGGCCCCGCTCCCGCAGGCGGGGGCGGGGCGGGGCCGGTCAGGTGCGGGCGGGGGCCGCGGCGACGCAGAACTCGTTGCCCTCCGGGTCCGCCATCACGACGTGGTGGCCCTCGAAGGTCTCCAGGACGCTCCCGCCCGCTGCCACCAGACGCGCGGATTCCGCCCTGATCCGGGCCCACCGTTCGGCCGGGCCGCCGTGTCCCGGCACCCGGATGTCCAGGTGGAGCCGGTTCTTGGCGGTCTTCGGCTCGGGGACCCTGAGGATGCACAGCCGGGGCCCGGCGCCGTCGGGGTCGCAGAGCCACGCGCCGTCGTCCGCGCTGTCGTCCTCGGGGAGGTCGAACTGCGCGAGCCACTCGGCGCGGGTCCTGAAGGGGGCGGGCGGCGGTTCGTCGACGTACCCCAGGGCCGTCTTCCAGAACTCCGCGAGGACTGTCGCGTCCGCGCAGTCGAGGGTCAGATCGATCACTGCTGCCATGGCAGGACCGTACGGCAAGCCTCGGACAGCGGCGCCCCTCGGACGAAACCGGGACAGGGCCGGGACCGGGGACGCGGTCAGGTGTCGAGGCGGCCGAAGTCGGAGTCGCAGGGCCAGCTGCAGAAGCCGGCGCGTTCGACCTCCTCGTAGAAGGGGGTGCCGTCGTCACCGCGGTGCGCGGCGCGGTCGTGGTGGAGGTGGACGATGGGGTCGCGGTGGCGGTCCATCGGGCCGTAGCGTTCGGCGCGCCACACGAAGTCCTGGTCCTCGCCGCCCCAGCCGCAGAAACGTTCGTCCATGCCGCCGATGCGGGTGAAGAGGTCCTCGCGCAGCCAGACGCAGCCGCCGGGGGGCCGGCGCAGGTGGACGCCGCGCAGTCGGTGCTGGCCGGGGTCGGGAGCGGCGTCGAGGCAACGGGTGCGTACGGCCCGGGCGCTGGAGGCGGGGTCGAGGAAGAGCATGTCCTCGAACGGCCAGTGGGCCTGGGTGCCGGGCTCCCGGAAGCGTTCGACGGCCCGGGCGACGAAGTCGCGGTCGACGAGGATGTCGCCGTCCAGGACGCAGACCAGTTCGGCGGGTCTCGCGCCGTGGACCACGCCGACGTTGACGGTCCAGGACTTGTTGAACCGGCCGGAGTCGGGCGCGAACAGGTAGGTGTCGCAGGCGTCGGTGAACAGGTCGCGCCAGCGCGGGCGTTCGTCGTTCTCGACCACGACGACGCGGTAGCGCTCGCGCGGGTGGGACTGGTCGGAGAGCGCGTTGAGGACGGCGGCCAGGTTGCGGACGCGGCCGGTGGAGTCGTCGGGGGCGCGGAACGGGATGACCACGGCCGCGTCGACGGGGTGGCAGCCGCGGTGCGGCTTGGAGCCGAGGGCGTCCAGCAGTTCGGTGGTGGTGGGGGGCCCGGCGGGGGCGGACGTTCCGGGTGTGCCGGGCTGGACGATCAGCCGTGACAGCGACTCGGTGCGGGCGGCGGCGGCGCGCAGCGCGTCGACCGCCGCGTCCTCGCCGTCGGGGCGGCCCAGCAGGTCGGTGAGCGCGGCGGTGAGGTGTGCGGCGGCGGTGTCGTCGGCGGGGTCGTCGGCGAGGCGTCTGCCGGCGGAGCGGGTCCGGTCGTCGTCGAGGGCGGTGAGCGCGTTCGCGGCGGTGTGGTGGGCGTCGGCGGACCAGTCCCAGTAGTCGGGGGCGACGGCGCGCGCGAGCGGGTCGTGGACGAGGATCAGGCTGCTGGTGGCGGCGGCGGCCAGGACGGTGGGTGCGGAGGGGCGGGCAGCGGGCATGGCGGTGTCTCCCCGGCGGTTTCGGGCTGGTGTGGTGGTTGCCGCGGTCGGGGCGGCGCGGCGGTGCGATGCCATGGTGGCACGGTGACGTGACGCGCGTGTTGCGCGTGGTGACGTCGTGCGTGCGGTGACGTGGTGCTGCGGGTGGGGTCAGTTCGCGTCGGTGGACGGGGTCCAGCGCAGCGGGGTGAGGTCGGGCACGACCAGGTCGGCGTGGGCGAAGTCGCCCGCGCCGTGGGAGGTGGTGAGGGCGACGCAGCGCAGTCCGGCGCTCTTGGCGGCCTGGACGCCGGCCGGGGCGTCCTCGAAGGCGAGGCCGTCGACGGGGTGGACGCCGAGCGCGCTGCACGCGGCGAGGTAGCCCTGCGGGTCGGGCTTGCCGACGGTGACGTCCTCGGCGGTGATGATGACCTGGAACAGGTCGGCGCCGCCGACGTGGTCGAGCATCTCGGCGGCGTGGGTGCGCAGGCCCGAGGTGACGACGGCGAGGGGGACGCCGCGGCTGTGCAGGTCGGCGAGGAGGTCGGCGGCGCCGGGGACGGCGTACGGCGGCGGGCTGTCGGGGCCCATGAGGTAGCCGCAGGCCTCGTCGAAGAGTTCGTCGACGGTGTGGCCGGGGAAGTCGTGGACGTGGTCGGCGAGGGCTTCCTTGCCGCGCCGTCCGACGAAGGTCGCCAGGACCGCGTCGTCGCAGTGCACCCGGTGGGTGGTGAACAGGCGGGTCCAGGCGGCGCGGCTGCGGTGTTCGGTGGCCACCAGGGTGCCGTCGAGGTCGAACAGCGCGGCCTTGGCGTGGAGGTGGTGGAGCTCGGTCATGGCGGGTCGTCCTCTGGGTCGGGTCTTCGTGGTGCGGTGGTGGGTGCGCGGGGTTCAGCCGGCGGTGGGCGCGCCGGGTCGCTCCTTGGTGGTGAACACCGTGGCGGCCGGGTCGGTTGCGTCGGCCGGGTCGGTCGCGTCGGATGTGACTGCCGGGTCGGACGTGACCGCCGGGTCGGGTGCGGCGGCGACGGCGCGCAGGGCGGTGTAGCCGCAGAACGCGGTGATGAGGGCGAGTCCGGCGCAGGCGAGGGTCCAGGCGGTGCCCGGCCCGGCCCAGCTGCTGCGGCTGAGCCAGGGGTAGAGGGCGCCGAAGAGGGCGACGCCGGTGACGCCGACCACGGTGGAGAGGGTGTTGACGGTGCCGCTGAGCGTCGCCGCGTGGCGGGACGGTACGGCGGAGGTGAGCAGGTTGAGCAGGGAGGTGTTGTTGAGGCCGAGGCCGAAGCCGCCGATGCACAGGACGGCGGTGAGCGGCCAGATGGCGGTGCCCTCGCCGGCCGGGACGACGGGGGCGAGGGCGTAGGAGACGGTGAGCAGGGTGCAGCCGAGGAACGGCAGCCGCCGGATGAGGCCGTGCGAGGCGCGGCCGATGACGGGGCCGGCGAGGCCGAAGGCGAGGACCCAGCCGAGCGGGACGAGTCCGGACTGCCAGGCGGGCAGGTGCAGGTGGTCCTGGAGGTGCAGGGAGAGCAGGTAGAGCATGGAGATGTAGGTGAGCGTGCAGCCGGAGGAGGTGATGAGCGCCCAGCGGACGGTGGGGGTGGACAGCGGCCGCAGGTCGAGCGCGGGGGTGCCGCCGCGGGCGATGACGCGCCGTTCGGTGCGCACCAGCTGGATGGCGAGCGGGGCGGCGGCGAGCAGCAGGAACCAGATCCAGTCGGGCTTGGTGAGGCTGAGCGGGATGAGGACGGTGAGGGAGGCGGCGGCGAGCAGCAGCGTGCCGGGGATGTCGTTGTCGCCGCGGCGGGCGGTGCCGGCGGCGGGCCGGTCGTGCGGGAGCAGGAAGACGCCGAGCAGCAGGATGAGGACGCCGATGGGCACGTTGAGCAGGAAGACGGCGCGCCAGCCGGTGCCGAGGATGTCGGCGGAGACGACGGTGCCGCCGAGGATCTGGCCGGCGGCGGCGCCGCCGGAGAGGGTGACGGCGTTCCAGCCGAGGGCGCGGGCCCGGGCGGGGCCGGTGTACCAGCGGTGGATGCCCATCAGGACCTGGGAGATCATCAGGGAGCCGGCGGCGCCCTGGAGGCAGCGTCCGGCGATGAGGACGGGGGCGCTGGTGGCGAGTCCGCAGGCGAGCGAGGAGAGGGTGAACAGGGCGAGGCCGCACAGGTAGACGCGGCGTACGCCCAGGCGTTCGCCGAGCCGGGCGGCGGGGGCGAGGAGGACGGCGGAGCACAGCGCGTAGGCGGTGACCATCAGGGTGAGTGCGGAGCCGGTCACCTGGAGGTCGGCGCTGACGGCGGGCACGGCGAGGTTGACGATGGCCAGGTCGATGTTGGCCATCGACTGTCCGATCAACAGGACCAGCAGGGCGGTGCCGCTGGGTCCGGTCCCCCGGCCGGCGGGCTGCCGGGTGGTGGCTTGCACGGGTGTCTCCCCTTCGTCGCTCCCCCGGCGGGCTGGGTCGGGTCGTCGGCCGAGGGGGGTGGTTCGTCTGCTGGAACACCGGCCGGGCCGGTCGGGTTGCGCCCGGACCGGCCGGTGGTGGCGAGGGTGGTGGCCGGGATCAGGCGGTGGTGGCGTCCAGGTCGAGGTCCTGGTAGCTGCCGGCCCAGGGGAGGCGGGCCTCCAGGGCGGCGGCGGCCCGGATGACCAGGGCGTCGTTGCGGCGGCGGGCGGCGAGTTGCAGGCCGACGGGGACGCCGTTGCCGGCCCGGCCGACGGGCACGGAGGCGGCGGGGCTGGCGATCAGGTTGAACGGGCTGGTGAGGGACCAGCCGACGAACGGGTCGACGCTCTGGCCCTGGACGGTGTCGGGGCCGACGGTGTCGCGGCCGGCCGAGTTGGGGATGCCGGCGACGGCGTTCACCGGGCTGACGATCAGGTCGTAGCGGTCGAAGACGCTCTCGAAGGCGTAGAGGACGCGGGTGCGGTCGAGGTCCTCCAGCCGGAAGTCGACGGCGCTGAGCGACTCGCCGACGCGCACGGAGTCCAGGTAGGCCTGGTCGATGGAGCCGGCGTAGGTGCCGAGCAGGTCGAGGCCGTTGTCGCGGGAGATGGCGGCGGATTCGGCGTGGGCGACGGACAGGTAGCGGCGCCACATCGCGGTGAGGTCGGCGTGCGGCAGCGGCAGGGTGAAGTCGATTTCCTCGACGGTGGCGCCGGCGTCGCGCAGGGCGGGCAGGGCGGCGCGCACGAGGGCCTCGACCTCGGGCTCGACGGGGTAGCCGCCGAGGTCGGGGCTGTAGGCGACGGTGAGGCCGGTGAGGTCGCCGTGGAGCGCGTCGACGAGCCTGTCGGGGGCGGGGTAGGAGTACGGGTCGTACGGGTGCTCGCCGGACATCAGGTCGACGCCGAGGGCAGCGTCGCCGACGGTGCGGGCGAGGGTGGCGTAGCAGACCATCGGGTTGTAGCGGCGGAACGCGTTGGGCTTGGCGGGGACGGCGACCCGGCCGAAGGTGGGCATCAGGGTGAAGACGCCGCAGAACGCCGCGGGCACGCGCAGCGAGCCGCCGGCGTCGGAGCCCTGGGCGAGCGGCACCATGCCGGAGGCGACGGCGGCGGCGCTGCCGCCGGAGGAGCCGCCGGCGTTCATGGCGCGGTTGAAGGGGGTGGAGGCGGGGCCGAACAGGGCGCTGTCGGTGGTGGCCTTGAAGCCGAACTCGGGGGTGTTGGTCTTGCCGACGACTATCGCGCCGGCCTGTTCGAGGCGTTCGACGCAGAGGATGGTCTCCTGCGGGACGTCCTCGGCGAAGACCAGGGAGCCGCGGGCCATGCGGACGCCGGCGACCGGGTCGAGGTCCTTCACGCCGATGGGGACGCCGTGCAGCGGGCCGAGTTCGGCGCCGGAGGTGACGGCGCGTTCGGCGGCGGCGGCCTGTTCGAGGGCGCGCTCGCCGCAGACGGTCACGAAGGCGTTGACGGCGGGGTTGGTCTTCTCGATCCGCTCCAGCGCTGCCTGGACCGCCTCGACCGGGGAGATCTCCCGCCGGCGGATCGCCTCGGCGAGCCTGGTGGCGCTCAGTTCGGTGCTTTCGGTCATCTCACGCCTCGCACTGGTTCGTCGGGTGGGCTCCAGGAGCCGGGCGTGAGAGGGAACACCGGGCAGGGCTTCCGGGTTGCACGGCGTCCGCGGGGCGGCGGGACGGTACGGGGGCGGCGCGGGACGGACGGGGCCGGCCGGGCGGGTGGGGCCGGTGGGACGGAAGGGGCCCGGCGGGGGCGCGCGGGGGCGCGCGGGTGGACGTCGCCTTCCGCCCGGTGCGCCCTGAACGCGACCCCTCCTGCTGCGCGCGGATACCTCAACGTCGGTTACACGATCAAGACTTACTCCGCACCCGATGCTCGGCTAGTCTCGCCATGGAATCGACAGGTCTAGACCTATCGGAGATCCGGCATGGCCGTCGCGTCCCACTCCCCCCTTGTCCGATCCGGTGGCCCCGCCACCCCGTACCCGGACCTGCTGCGGGTACTGGGCGAACACTTCACCCGGGCCGAGCCGCGGGACCGGGCGCTGGCCTACGTCCGCGCGCTGCTGGCCGCCCCCGGCCGGGACAGCGCCGCGCGGATCGCCGCCCGCTCCGGCGCCGACAGCGCCTGGAGCACCCAGCGGCTGCTCACCCGCACGGTGTGGGACGCCGACCGGCTGCGCGACAGCGTCCGCGCGCACGTGGTGCCCCTGCTGGGGGCGTCCGGCCCGTGCGCGGTGCTGAGCCGGCACGAGACGGCCCGGGTGGGCACCGGCGCGGTCGCGGTCGCCCCGGCCGGGGTGGGCAGGGCCGGCCGGGACCGCAACACCCAGGTCGCTGCGCTGCTGTGCTACGTGTCGAGGAACCGGGCCGCGCTGATCGACCGCGAGCTGCACCTGCCCTCGCGGTGGACCTCGGACCCCGAGCGCTGCGCCAGGGCCGGCGTGCCGCCGGAGCGGGTGCGCCCGCACACCATGGCCGATCTGGGCCAGGAGATGCTGGAACGCGCCCTGGCGGCGGCGATGCCGGTCGGCTGGGTGTTCGGCGGCCCGGACTTCGCCGATCCGCAGCTGCGCCAGTGGCTGTGCCGGCGGCGACTGCCGTTCTGCGTCGAACTTCCGCAACTCCCCTATCCACAGAGCGAGTCGGACGCCTCGGCGGTTCGTACGGAGCCGGGCAGGGAGGAGGCCTGGCAGCTGCTGGGCCGCGGCCTGGGCCCGGTGTACGGGCATCCGGCGCCGGGCTTCCGGCTGACCCTGCTGTCCCGCCGGCTGCCCTCCGGGCACAGCTCGTGCTTCCTGCTGCACACACCGAGCACCGCACCGGACGTCCCCGCCGCGCGGGCGATGGCGGCGGCGGGCGCGGCGGCGGCCCGGGCGGTCCACGAGGCCGACACCCGGGCCGGGTTGAGCAGTCATCAGGTCCGCACCTGGGTGGCCTGGTACCGGCACACCACGCTGGCGATGACGGCGGCCGCGCTGCGGCTGGAGGGCACCTTGCACCTGGAGACGGCGCCGGGGGCGGCCGGGGGGCCGCCCGGGGCCGGACCGGGCGGCCCGCCGTGACGGGGCGCCGCCCGAAAGGGCCGGCCGGAAGCGGCAAGTACCGCTCCTTTTAAGGCGTGCTTGCCGCTCCGAGTCAGGTGATGTTCTAATTGTTTCGACGGAAGGCGGTTTGCGCACGCAAGAATAGCGGACCCGGCCTTCGCTTTCCGCACCGCAGAACATGTCCGATATCTGGAGCAGAATTTCTGCTCGAACGCCGCGAAGCCCGGCGAGTTCCCCGTGAATTCGCCGCGGATTCGGGCGTTTCCTGTCGGCCCGCACCGTCCGTTCATCTGTGCATGCAGCGTGTTTCGATAAGCCATTCCTACCGGGAGCCTGCGAAACGACATGCCTCACTTGACGAGTGTCACCAGCCTGACGGCTGAGGGAGAGGTCCGGCTGGCCCTGGCGGGCCTGCGCGCCAGGGCCCAGGAGCTGAACCGGATCGCGGAGGACACGGCCCGGTTGCTGGCCGAACCCGACGCCCTGTCCCCGGAGTACCCCGAGTTCCGCGAGTTCGCCCGGGAGGCGGTGCCGCGCTGGCACTTCGCCATGCTCAACGACCACGAACGCAACGACGCGCTGGCGACCGCCCTGGAGCGGATCGTCCCGCGGGACGGCACGGTGCTGGACATCGGCGCGGGCACCGGCCTGCTGGCGATGATGGCCGTCCGGGCCGGCGCCGCCCACGTGTACAGCTGCGAGGCGAACCCGCTGATGGCGGAGGTCGCCCGGCAGGTCCTGGCCGACGAGGGCTTCGCCGACCGGGTGACCGTGCTCGCCTGCCGTTCCGACCAGCTGACGGTCGGCCGGGAGCTGCCCCGCCGGGTCGACGCGGTGATCTCCGAGATCGTGGACTGCGGCCTGATCGGCGAGGGCATCCTGCCCTCGATCCGGCACGCGCGCCGCGAACTGCTGACCCCGGACGGGGTGATGCTCCCCGAACAGGGCCGCCTGCTGGGGGCACTGGTGCAGAGCGAGAACGCGGTGAACCTGAACCGGGTGAGCCGGGCCGGCGGCTTCGACGTGTCACGGCTGAACGTCTTCGCCACGCCCGGGCACTTCCCGATCCGGCTGCACACCTGGCCCCACCGGGTCCTGTCGGAGACGGTGGAGCTGGCCTCCTTCGACTTCGCCGCGGACCCGCTCGGCCCGGGCTCCAGCAAGCTCTCCGTCCCGGTCACCGAGTCGGGCACCGTGCACGCCCTGGTCGCCTGGTTCGAGCTGGACCTCGGCGGCGGCGTGACCCTGCGCAACTCGCCGGACAACATCGGCTCGCACTGGATGCAGGCACTGCTGCCGCTGGCCGAGCCCGTCGAGGCGCAGGCCGGCTCCACGCTGGAACTCGACCTCGCCTGGAGCGACACCCGCCTCTCCCTCGTCTGACGCACCGCCGCACCCGCGCACGACCCCACCCAGCCCGGCCGCCGCGCGCCCCGTGGCCTTCGCGCGCCGCCGCCGGCCCGCCGCCCCACCATCAGCGGAAGGCAGACCAGAACATGTCGCACACACCTGTTCCCTACGAACCGTTCGAGCTGCGCGGCGACGCGCTCCGCGAGGCGGTCCTGGCCTACGCCGCCAACCCGCTCTACAAGGACAACGAGGAGTGGGAGAACTCCGACACTCCCTACCGCCGCCAGCTGCGCCCGCAGGTGCTGCCCTACCTGGACTTCGACCGCGTCGCGCCCCGCGACCGGATCCTGGAGTACAGCAGCCTGGCCGCCCAGCGCCTGCTCACCAGCATCTACGAGGCCGACCTGGTCTTCTTCCCGAAGGCGGGCCTCGGCGCCCAGGCGCAGGAGCTGCGCGACTACTACAGCCCCGGCAACCGGGCCCGCGGCGAGCTGATCCGCCCCGCGCTGGAGCGCTTCGCCTTCGGCTTCCTCGACCAGGAGGTGGAGGTCAGCGGCGACTGGACCACCGAGAGCCTGCTCGCCTACCTGGAGGACCTCGACGTCCACGCCAAGGGCGAGGCCTCCCCCGCCGAGAAGGCGATCCGCGATTCCTCCGACCCGCAGCGCGCGGCCAGGATGTGGCTGATCCAGTTCGCGCCGGACTTCCTGTCCGAGGCCTCGCCGATGGCCAGGAACGTGCTCGGATATTACGGCGCCGAGCAGTCGGAATGGTTCAAGATCCTTATCGACGAGTACGGCTACGGCGTGCACGGAACGAAGCACAGCACCCTTTTCGAGGCCACCCTGGAATCGGTCGGACTCGGCTCCGACGTCCACCGGTACTGGCAGTACTACCTGGTCTCCAGCCTGGCCCTGAACAACTACTTCCACTACCTCGGCAAGAACCACGAGCACTTCTTCCGCTACGTCGGCGCACTGTTCTACACCGAGAGCACCCTGGTGGACTTCTGCCGCCGCGCGGAGAGCCTGCTCGCCGACGTGTTCGAGGGCAGCGCGGACGCCCGCTACTTCTCCGAGCACGTCCACATCGACCAGCACCACGGCCGGATGGCCCTGGAGAAGCTGGTCAAGCCGCTGATCGAGCGCCACGGCGAGCAGATCATCCCGGAGATCGTGCGCGGCATCGAGGAGTTCCGCCTGCTGAACGGCATCGCGGACGACGACTTCGCCACCCAGATCGCCTGGATGGACGACGCGGACCGCTACAAGGACCTGCACGAGCCGGTGTACGCGGCCATCACCGAGGGCCGGATCACCCCGCCGCTGGCGGACATCGTGGAGCCCTTCGGCGAGCTGTCCAACACCCACAGCCACGAGGGCGACGAGCTCTGCCACATCGTCAGCGGCACGATGCGCTTCGTCAGCGGCTTCAACTCCTACCGGATCCTGGAAGCCGGCGAGGGCACGGTGATCCAGCGCAACCGCCTGCACGGCGCGATCATCGAGTCCGAGGAGTGCGTCTACCAGATCTTCTCCGTGGGGGACTACCGCGCATGCCTGTCGTGACGTTCAAGGCCGGCGGCGCGGACAACTGCGCCCGCGTCGCCGGCCTGCCCTACGTGTACATCCGCACCGAGGCGGGCGGATCGGTGCTGCCCGCCTCCTGCCCGCACCGGGGCGGCCCGCTGAACCTGGGCACCCCCGACCCCACCGGACGCCGGCTGGTGTGCCCGTGGCACGAGCGGGGCTCCTCGCTCAGCCGGCTGCGCCGCCAGGTGCCGGCCGTCCGCTCCGGCGACACCGTGACCGCGGTGCTGCCGGGCCCCGCGGACGCCGACACCGAACTCTGCCACCTCCCGCTGTCCCCGGCCCTCGCCGGGGCCTGAACCGCCCCCGGGGGCCGCCCCCGGAGACAGGACGCTCCCGTGACCGCCCCGTCGTCCCCCCAGGTCGCCGTCATCGTCGACCCGTTCTCCTCCGGTGCCCAGTACGCGCCCCAGTTCGCCTCGTTGGGCATCCCGTCGGTGGCGGTCAGCTCGCTGCCCGAGGTGCCCGCGGCGTACGCGGACTCCTGGGACGCCGCGCGCTACCGGCAGTTGCTCGCCTTCGACGGCGACCTGGAGAAGCTGGTGGCGCAGCTGCGCCCGCTGTCGCCGCGCTGTGTGCTGGCGGGCGCGGAGAGCGGTGTCGAACTGACCGACCGGCTCACCGAGCGGCTGCTCCCGGAACAGGCCAACACCCCGCAACTGTCGGCGGCGCGCCGCGACAAGGGCGCCATGGCGCAGGCGCTGCGCGCCGCCGGCGTGCCGACGATCCGTCAGATCTGTACCGACGACCGGGCGGCCGTCGAGGCCTGGATCGAGCGGGAGGGCCTGGCCGGCCGCGACCTGGTGGTCAAGCCGCCCAAGAGCGGCAGCACCGACGGGGTGACCAGGGTGCCGGCCGGCACCGACTGGCGGGTGCCGTTCGACGCCCAGCTGGGCCGGATCAACCAGTGGCACAACCTCAACGACCGGATGATGGTGCAGGAGTACGCCCGGGGCACCGAGTTCGTGGTCGACACCTTCAGCCACCGGGGCCGGCACACCGTGGCCGACATCTGCCGCTACAGCAAGATCGACAACGGCGAGCAGATGGCCGTCTACGACAGCCTCACCTGGGTCTCCCCCGACGACCCCGCGGTGCCGGCGCTGACCCGCTACGCCGAGGCCGTGCTCGACGCGGTCGGCCTGCGGCACGGCGCCGCGCACATCGAGATCATGCTGACCGACGAGGGCCCGCGCCTCATCGAGATCAACTCCCGTCCGCACGGCGGCGGTCACCCGGCGTTCAACCTGACTGCCACCGGCGACAGCCAGCTGCACCGCGCGGTGCGCTGGTTCGCCCGCGAGGAGACCGCCCCCAAGGGCTACCGGCTGCTGCGGCACATGACCGTGGTCTTCCTGATCGCCCGCAGCTCCGGCACGGTGTCCGGCGCCGCCGCCCTGGACGGGATCAAGGAGCTGGCGTCGTACCACCGTTCGGCGGTCAAGCTCCAGGACGGCGACCGGCTGGAGGTGACCCGCGACCTGCTGGGCACCCTCACCCTCGGCTTCGCGGTGCTCGCGCACCCCGACCCCGCGCAGGTCGAACGGGACGTGGCCGCCGTCCGCGCCATGGAGGCGGCCGTGGTCATCACCCCCGACGACTCCCCCGGCGGATCCGCCGCCGACTCCCCCGGTGCCGCACCGGTGGCCGCGGCACCGGACCACGCCGCCCGATGACCCCGAGCGCCCTCGCCGTCGCCGCCAGCCCGGCCTTCCTGGCCAGCTGCGCGGCGGTGGTGTGCAGCCCGGGCCCGGACAGCATGCTGGTGCTGCGCCTGGTCAGCCGCACCCGCCGGCGCCCGCCCGTGCTGGCCGCCGCCGCGGGCATGCTGCTCGCCGGCACCGGGTACGCGGTGCTGGCGGTCACCGGCAGCATGGCGGTCGTGGCGCTGCGGCCCGGTCTGCTCCTCGCCTGGCAGGCGGCGGGCGCGCTCGTGCTGGCCGTGACGGGCGCCCGCGCCCTGTGGGAGGCGCTGCGCCCCCGCCCGGCCGGCCCCGGGGCGGGACCGGGAACGGAGGGTGCGGAGGGGACGGGGACGGAGGGCGCGGGCGTCCACCGGCTGCCCCGGCACCTGCTGCTCGGCTTCCTGTCCACCGCGGGCAATCCGAAGGTCGGCCTGTTCCTGACGGTGTTCCTCCCGCAGTTCCTGCCGGCCGGCAGCCCGTCGGCCGGGGCGCTGCCGCTGCTGGCGACGGTCTACCTGTCGATCGGCGCGCTGTGGCTCCTGCTGCTCACCGAGGTGGGCGTACGGGTCGTCACGGCGCGCGGCGCGAACGGCCGGGCCGCGTTCCCGCCGCTCGCCGAGCGGATCGGCGGCGCCGTGGTGGGGCTGGTCCTGCTGGTCCTCGCCGTCGGCCTGCTCCTTCGGTGACCTGCCGGCGGGGCCCCGGACGGCCTGCGCGACGGCCGGCGGCGAGGACAGCGACGGACTTGGGAGGGGCTGGTGGCGATGAACGGCCAGGACGGCGGCACGGATCGGCGGCCGGCACCGGCCCCCGGGGCCCGCGGCCGGACGCCCCGGCCGGACCGGCGGGCGGACCGGCGGGTGGACGGCCCCGGGTGGCACTCCCTCGGAGCGGACCTGGCAGGCGAGTTGGTGCTGCCCGGGGACGCCGGGTACGAGGCGGGTCGGCTGCCGCGCAACCTGCTGTACGCCGACCGGGCCCGCCCCGGGGCGATCGCGTACTGCGCCGGGCCCGACGACGTCGCCCGGTGCGTGCGGTTCGCCCGGCGCCACCGCCTGCGGCTCGCGGTGCGCGGCGGCGGCCACTGCTACGGGGCCTGGTCCAGCCGGGTGCCGCTGGTGGTCGACGTGTCCCGGCTGACCGGGGTCCGGATGGAGGGCGCCGGCCACGCCGAGATCGGCGCGGGCACCGCGCTGATCACCGTCTACGAGGAACTGGCCCGGCACGGCGTGACGGTACCCGCCGGAAGCTGCCCGACCGTCGCCCTGGCCGGGCTGGCCCTCGGCGGCGGCCACGGGGTGGTCAGCCGGGCGTACGGGCTGACCTGCGACAGCCTGGTCGGCGCCGAGGTGGTGCTCCCCGACGGCCGGACCGTGCGCTGCGACGAACGGACCGAACCCGACCTGCTGTGGGCCCTGCGCGGCGCGGGCAACGGCAACTTCGGCGTGGTCACCTCGCTGCGGATGCGCACCCACCCGGCCGCCGACCTGACCGGGTTCCGGGTCTCCTGGCCGTACCGGGAGGCGGGCACCGCCCTGGAGCACTGGCAGGAGCGGGCGTTCGGCGCCCCCGACCGCCTCTGGTCGCACTTCCTGCTGGAGACCCGTCCGGGCGGCCCGGTCGCCGAGGTCGCCGGGTTCCTGCTCGGCGGCGGCGGGGAGGAGGAGGCGGACCGGTGGCTGGACGGACTGACCGCCGCCGCCGGGCCCGCCCGCGAACGGCAGGTCGCCCGCCGGTCGTACCTGGACACCGTACGGTCGAACGCCGGCGGCCCGGCCGTCATCGAGCGCCCGGACGAGCAGCGCGTCGCCTTCACCGCGGCCTCGCACTTCTTCGACCGCGCGCTCGACCCGCGGACCGTCCGGGACGCCCTCGCGGTGCTGGGGCGCGCGCCCGACGGCGTGTGCGCCTCGATCTCCTTCAACGTCCTCGGCGGCGCCGTCAACCGGGTGCCCGCCGACGCCACCGCCTTCGTCCACCGCGACGCGCGCTTCCTCGCCCAGTGCTACGCCTGGTGGACCGGCGACGGCCCCGCCGACGCCGCCGTCCGCTGGGTCGGCGAGGCCCGCGAGGCGCTGCGCCCGCACGCCTCCGGCCACGCCTACCAGAACTACCGCGACCCGCGGCTGGCCGACTGGCGCCGGGCGTACTACGGCGCCAACCTGCCCCGGCTGGAACGGCTGCGGGCGCACTACGACCCGGACCGGCTGCTGGACTTCCCGCAGGCCCTGTGAACGGGCGGCACCGGCTCCCCCGGGAGCCCGCGGGAGCCCTCGGGGAGCCGTAAGGAGGTCGGGCGGGCGGAGGTCGGGCGGGTCGGGGTCAGGCGGGCAGCGGGCGGCAGCTGAGGCAAGCCCGGTAGCCGGCCGCCCTGGCCGCCGCGGCCGAGCCGAACGGCACCCGGTGCCGCTCGGTGATGCGGCGGGCGTCGGCGCAGGTCGGGTAGCAGAAGATCCGGGTGGTGGCGCTGCCCAGGAAGTGGGTGCCGTCCGAGGAGAACCGGTCCAGGCGTTCCCCGTCGATGCCCTCGTGGGCGCGCAGCCGCTCGACCAGGCCGGCGGGCAGCCCGCAGTCGAGGGGCCCGCCGTCCTCGTCGCCGATCCGGTGCACCGGGATCAGCACGGGAACGGGGTTGGCGCGCACCGCCGCCAGCAGGTCCGCCGCGTCCGCGTCCGGGATCCCCGCCTCGCGGCCCAGCCAGCGCGGGGGCCGCAGCTGGCCGCGGGGGATGGCCCGCACCGCTTCCAGGATGCTGCGCTGCGCCTGCGGCAGGGGGCCGTAGTCGTAGCGCAGCATCCGGTCGCGGCCGGTGCGCAGCGCCCCCACGACGCCGGGCAGCGGCTTTCCGGTGGGCAGTGCGGTACGGCCGGTGCGGCGCAGGTGTGCCTCCTCGAAGGCGGCAGCGTCGGGGTACCAGTCGACGGGTGCGGCGCCGACGACGGCGCCGCGTCCGTGGGCGACGAACAGTGCGGTGACCGGGCCGCCGACCAGGGCGTACCGGTCGTACTCGCGCTCGGCGACGCCGGCCCGTTGCAGGATCCGGATCGCCAGGTCGGCCGGCATCGGCACGCGCAGGGCGTCGAGGCCGGGCTCGGCGTCGGCGCCGGGCGGCGGGATGTCCGTGATCCGCGCGGTGGACGCCTTGGGCGTGGCCGTGCCGTTGACCGTGCGCCGGGCCGCGCCGTCCGGGGCCGGTCCCTCCGGTGCCGGGTCCGGGTGTCCGCTCATCCTCTCACCTCCTCTACCGCCAGCCTGGGCTGTCCGCGCAGGGCTGCCAGCCCCCGTGACACCTGGGCCTTGACGGTGCCCACCGGGCATTCCACGAGCTCCGCGATCTCCGCGTAGCTCAGCTCCCCGACGTGCCGCAGGACCACCGGCAGCCGGTGGTGTTCGGGCAGTTCGGCGAGCGCGGCCACCAATCTCCCCCGTTCGTCCGCGTGCTCCGCCCGCTGTTCGGGGCCGGGTTTGCCGTCCACGAGCGGCAGTTCCATGATGTCCACCCCTTCCGCGGCGGCCGGGCGCCGGGTCAGTGTGCGGACGTGGTTGCGCCACACGTTCGTGCCGATCGCCAGCAGCCAGGCCCTCGGCTGGAGGGCCCGCCGCCGCTCCGGCGGGTAGTCGCGCAGCGCCGTGTAGGCCCGCAGGAAGGTGTCCTGCACCAGGTCTTCCACGTCGCGCGACGCCCCGTTGAGGCGCAGCAGCACCGAGTACACGGCGCCGCCGTGGGTGCGCACGAGTTCGGCGAACCCACGGTCGAGGTCTGCCGCGAGCAGCTCGGGGAGCGGAGGAGGCATCTCGTCCATCGTCTCTGAGAACACCACCGCCGGCGGAACGGTTGCACCGGTGCCGGACGTCCGCTCGGCGGGGGCCGGGTGACACGGGTGGGTGTGAACCGTTGGGGTGGCTTTTCCCGGGTTTTCCCGGGGGCGGGCTCAAGGCGGGCCGTCCGGTGGTCCGAGAAAGACGGACATGGACAGCGACGAACGGGCCGGACGCCCCGGCGAGCCGACGGGACACGTGACGGACGGCGGCGAGGGCGCGGGTGCGGGGCACGGCCGCGGCCGGCGGGTGACGGTGTTCCTGGGGACGGTCCTGCACTTCCTGGACGATCCGTGGCTGCCGGACAAGGAGGGCCAGGACGATCCGGAGGCGTACCGCCTGTTCGATCCGGGGGCGCTGGTGGTGCGGGACGGCCTGGTGGTCTGGGCCGGTCACCAGAGCGCGTGCCCGCGGGAGTTCGTCGACCACGGGCGGGTGGTCGACCACCGCGGCCACCTGCTCGTGCCGGGCTTCGTCGACCCGCACATCCACTCCGGGCAGGTGGACTCCGTCGCCAGCCCGGGCGGACAGCTCCTGCCGTGGCTGCGGGACTACGTGTACCCGTCCGAGATGCGCTTCGCCGACCCGGAGTACGCCAGGGACGCCACCTCGTTCTTCTTCGACCGGCTGCTGGAGTGCGGCACCACCACCGCGTGCGTCTACACCACCGTCCACCCGCACGCCACCGAGGCGTTCTTCGCGGAGGCGCACCTGCGGAGGCTGCGGATGGTCTCCGGCAAGCTGCTGATGGACGACGACAACGGCGGCACGGTACCCGAGGACTACCTGGACCGGTCCGTCGAACAGGCCGAGGAGGACTGCCGCGAGCTCATCGGCCGGTGGCACCACACCGGGCGGCTGCGCTACGCCGTCTCCCCGCGGTTCGCCCTGACCTCCACCCTGGAGGCGCTCCGGATGGCCGGGCGCCTCTACCGGGAGTCCCAGGACACCGGCCGGCCGCTGTGGGTGCAGTCCCACCTCGCCGAGAACCGCGACGAGGTGGACGCGGTGATGGCGAAGTTCCGTGACACCCTGAACCCGCGCTCGTACCTCGACGTCTACGACCAGTGCGGCCTGGTGGGGCCCCGCAGCATGTGGGGCCACTCCGTGTGGATCGACGACGAGGACCGCAAGCTGCTCGCCGCCACCGGCGCCGGCGCCGCGTTCAACCCCACCTCGAACCTCTTCCTCGGCAACGGCCTGTTCGACCTGGACGACGCCGCCCTCGCCGGGGTCCGGGTGGCGCTCGGCACCGACGTGGGCGGGGGCACCAGCTACTCGATGCTCCAGACCATGAACGAGGCCTACAAGGTCGTCGCCCTGGCCAACACCTACCCCGACCGTGTCCCGGAGGAGAAGCGCAGGACCCTCACCGCCCTGCGCGCCTTCTACCTGGCCACCCTCGGCGGCGCCCGCGCGCTCCACCTCGACCGGCACATCGGCAGCTTCCGGCACGGCCGCGAGGCCGACTTCGTGGTCCTCGACTGGGCCGCCACCCCGCTCCTCAGGCGCCGCACCGAGGCGGCCCGCGACTTCCACGAACGCCTCTTCGCCCTGGCCACCCTCGGCGACGACCGCGCCGTCCGGCAGACCTACGTCCTCGGCGAGCCCGTGCTGCGGCACCGGCGGGCCTGTCACGAGGCGTCATGAACCGCTCCGGGACGGGGAGTTCGCGCGCGGTGGAGCGGGACATCACCCTGCGGGTCGACGGGGTCGCGCGCCGGCTGACCGTCGACACCCGCACGACGCTGCTGGACGCCCTGCGCGAACGGCTCGGGGTGACGAGCCCCAAGAAGGGGTGCGATCACGGGCAGTGCGGCTCGTGCACGGTGCTGTCCGGCGGCCGGCGCGTGCTGGGCTGCCTCACGCTCGCGGTCACCCAGGACGGCGCCGAGGTCGTCACCGCGGAGGGGCTCGCCGCCGGCGGCCTGCACCCGGTGCAGGCGGCGTTCGTCGACTGCGACGCGCTCCAGTGCGGCTACTGCACCCCGGGGCAGGTGGTCTCCGCGGTCGGGGTGCTCGACGAGTTCGCGAAGGGCTGGCCGAGCGCCGTCACCGGGGGCCGGGGAGCGCCGAGGCTGGACCGCGCCGAGGTGGCCGAGCGGATGAGCGGCAATCTGTGCCGCTGCGCGGCCTACGTCAACATCGTGACCGCCGTGCTGCGGGCGGCCGGGCAGGCCGGCGATCCGGGGGCTGCCGTTCCGGAGGTGGCCGGGTGAAACCGTTCGACTACCGCTCCCCCGCCGACGCCGAGGCCGCCGTGCGCGGCGTCGCCGGGGATCCGGGCGCGGTGTTCCTGGCCGGCGGGACGAACCTGGTGGACCTCCTCAAGCTGGGGGTCGTCGAACCCGCTCTGGTCGTGGACGTCACCGGTGTGCTGCCGGCCGGGGTCGAGGAGCTCGGCGGCGGCGCCCTCAGGATCGGCGCGGGTGTCGGCAACAGCGAACTCGCCGCGCACCCGAGGGTGCGCGAGTGGTTCCCGGTGCTGTCGCAGGCGCTGCTGTCGGGCGCGTCGGGGCAGTTGCGCAACATGGCCACCGTCGGCGGCAATCCGCTGCAACGCACCCGCTGCGTCTACTTCCAGGACGTCACCACGCCGTGCAACAAGCGGGAGCCGGGCTCGGGCTGTTCCGCGATCGGAGGGTGGACCCGCAACCACGCGATCCTCGGCGGGTCCGAGCACTGCGTCGCGGTCCACCCGTCCGACATGGCCGTGGCGCTGGCCGCGCTCGGGGCGCGGGTGCGGGTGCTCGGCCCGGACGGCGAGCGCACCGTCCCGTTCGTCGGCCTGCACCGGCTGCCCGGCGACACCCCCGAGCGTGACACGGTGCTCGGACACGGTGAGCTGATCACCGCGATCGACCTGCCGGCGCGGCCCGTCGCCCGCCGCTCGGCCTACCGCAAGGTCCGCGACCGCGCGTCGTACGCGTTCGCCCTGGTCAGCGTGGCCGCGGCGCTCGACGTCGAGGACGGGGTGATCGTGGACGCGCGCGTCGCGTTCGGTGGCGTCGCGCCCGTGCCGTGGCGCGCGTACCGGGCCGAGGAGGCGCTGCGCGGCTCCCCGGCGTCGGAGGCGAGCTACCTGGCCGCCGCGGACGCGGAACTCGCCGCTGCCCGGCCGGCCGCGGGGCCGGACGGCGGCAACGCGTTCAAGATCCCCCTGCTGCGCCGCACCCTCGCCGCCACCCTGCGCGGCCTGGCCGAGGAGGACACCCGATGACGTTCCCGGACGAGCCGGCCGCCGTCGGCCGCGACCTGCCCCGCCGGGACGGCGCCGTCAAGGTCCTGGGCACCGCCACCTACGCGTACGAGACCGCGCTGGACGGCCCCGCCTACCTGCACGCCGTCCAGTCCACGATCGCCCGGGGCCGCGTCACGGAGCTGGACACCGCCGCCGCCGAGGCGCTCGACGGTGTGGTCGCGGTGCTCACCCCCGGCACCGCGGAGCGGCTGGCCTCCACCGGGGACAGGGAGCTGGCGGTCCTCCAGGACGCGGAGGTCGCCTTCCGGGGCCAGGTCCTCGCGGTGGTCGTCGCCGACAGCTCCGAGGTGGCGCGGCACGCGGCGGCCCTCGTCCGGGTCGGCTACGCGCAGGTGGCGCACGACGTCGGGCTGCGGGCCGACCGCGCGGACCTGTACGCGCCGGCGACGGTGAACCCGGGCCTTCCCACCGACACCGCCCGGGGCGACGTCGACGCCGCGATGGCGGCCGCGGAGGTGACCGTCGAGGAGACGTACACCACCGCGATGTGCCACAACAACCCGCTGGAGCCGCACGCCACCACCGCCCTGTGGGACCCGGCGGGGGACGGCTTCCTCACCCTGTGGGACTCCACCCAGGGCGTGCACGCGACCCGTGCCGTGCTGGCGTCGCTGTTCGGCCTCGACGAGGCGCGGGTCCGGGTCGTCAGCCCGTACGTCGGGGGCGGGTTCGGCTCCAAGGGGCAGCCGCGGGTCAACGTGGTGCTGGCCGCGCTGGCCGCGCGTGCGCTCCCCGGCCGGCCGGTGCGGCTGGCCCTGACCCGCCGGCAGATGTTCTCCCTCACGGGCTACCGCACCCCGACCATCCAGCGGTGCCGGCTGGCCGCCGGGCGGGACGGCACGCTCACCGCCATCGCGGTCGACGTCGTCGAACAGACGTCGCGCATCAAGGAGTTCGCCGAGCAGACCGGTGTCCCGGCCCGCATGATGTACGCCTCGCCGAACCGGCGGACCACGCACCGGCTCGCCGCCCTCGACGTCCCCGTGCCGTCCTGGATGCGCGCGCCCGGCGAGTGCCCGGGCATGTTCGGCCCCGAGGTGGCCATGGACGAGCTGGCCGAGCGGCTGGGCATCGACCCGGTCGAGCTGCGGATCCGCAACGAGCCGGACGTCGACCCCGAGTCGGGCAAGCCCTTCTCCAGCCGCGACCTCGTCGGCTGCCTGCGCGAGGGCGCGGCGCGGTTCGGCTGGTCGGAGCGCGATCCGCGGCCCGGTGTGCGCCGCCGCGGCGACTGGCTGGTCGGCACGGGCGTCGCGGCCTCCACCTTCCCGGCCTTCCGCATGCCGAGGTCGACGGCGACGGTCCGGCGGGAGGGCGGGCGCTACGTCGCCGAGACCGGCGCGGCCGACCTCGGCACCGGTACCTGGACGACGCTGGCGCAGATCGCCGCGGACGCGCTCGGCGTGCCGGTGGAGCGCGTGGAGGTGCGGATCGGCGACACCGACTACCCACTGGCGTCGGTGGCCGGGGGTTCCTCGGGCATGGCGACGTGGGGCTCGGCGGTGGTCGAGGCCGCGCGTGCCCTGCGCGACAGGTACGGGAGCGAGCCGCCGGACGGGGCCGAGGCGTCCGGCTCCGTCGAGCCGGCCGACGACCGCTACGCGATGCACGCCTTCGGGGCGCAGTTCGCCGAGGCGCACGTCCACGCGGACACCGGCGAGGTGCGGGTGCCGCGCCTGCTGGGGGTGTTCGCCGCGGGGCGGATCATCAACCCCCGTACGGCGCGTTCGCAGTTCGTCGGCGGGATGACGATGGGGCTGTCCATGGCGCTGCACGAGAGCGGCGTGCTCGACCCCCGCACCGGCCACGTCGTCAACCACGACCTCGCCGACTACCACATCACGGCCAACGCGGACGTCGGCGCGGTCGAGGCGTACTGGCTCCCCGAGCACGACCCCCACGTCAACGCCATGGGGTCCAAGGGCATCGGGGAGATCGGCATCGTCGGCACGGCCGCCGCGGTGTCGAACGCGGTGTGGCACGCCTGCGGGGTACGCGTCCGGGACCTGCCGATCACGCTGGACAAGGTCCTGCGCGCGCTGGAGGAGCGGCCCGGGCGATGACCGCGGAGGGCGCCGGGGGCGCCCGGCTCAGCGCAGCACGGACTCCAGGAAGTCGCTGCCGAGGCGGGCCACGACCGAGAGGTCGAGCTGGTGGAGGACGTAGCGGCCCCGGCGCTGGGTGAGCAGCAGCCCGGCCTTCTTGAGGACGGCGAGGTGGCGGGAGACCTCGGGGGCGGTGATGCCGTAGGCGTCGGCCAGCTCGCTCGTCGAGAACGTGCCGCGGGCGAGGTTGCGGCACAGCCGCATCCGCATCGGGTGGGTCAGCGCCTCCAGGCGCAGCGTGACCGTCTCGACGGGCTCGGGGCCGCCGACCTCGTGGGTGGCGACCGGGTACTGGATGACGGGCTGCCAGCCCGCCGCGTAGATGGCGAAGAGGTGCGGCCAGCCGAAGACGCTGGGCAGCAGGGTGAGGGTTTCGCTGCGGGTCTCGGTGCGGCCGTGCACCAGCTTGTCGACGACGATGCGGCTGCCGTGCGCGTCCTCCTCCAGGCTCAGTGCCGGTGATGCCGCCGTGAGGGCCTGGGCCAGGCCCTTGCGGCGCAGCAGTTCGGTCTTGTTCCTCGCGTCGGTGGCGAGCTGGACGCGGACCCGGCGCCAGGTGTCGGCGAAGAACGCCTGGTCGCAGTCCTCCAGGAGGCGTCGGATCCACGCGCGCGTGGTGGTGGGGTCGGCGAGCGTCCGTTCGACGAACGCCGCCTGGCGCGGGCCGCGGGCGGCGGCCAGGTCGAGCGCGCGGCGCCTGGACCACGCGTCGACCAGCGGTGAGGGCAGGCCCTTGGGGTAGTGGCTGGTGCTACAGGAGATCTCCAGGGCCGCGCCGACGAACTTCTCGTCGTCCAGGCGGTCGAGGTCGTCCAGTTCCTCGGCGAGGGTCTCCCGGGGCTGGGCGGGCATCAGGAGGTCGGAGCGTGTCGAGCGCCACATGAAGTCGGCCTCGATCAGCCGGTCGGCCAGCTCCGGTTCGAGCGCGGCGGAGGTCGCCGTCGTCCACGCGTGCAGCCGGGCGTGGTGAGCGGGCTCGGCCAGCGCGTGCAGCGCGTTGCCGAGTTCGGCCAGCGGCGAGGGGCTGAAGGCGATCCGCTCGTGCGGCAGTCCGGTGATGTCGATGGTCACGCTCACCCCCCTATGGTGCCGGACCGCGCGGGGGCGCTGCCGCGTCGTTTGACCAGGGCCGTCAATCGACGGGACGTGCGGGGCGGCCGGGGGGCAGGGTGATCACGTGAACGCACTGCACCAGCACCTCTTCGACAGCTACCGCGCCGCCCAGCGCGACGAGCCCGCCCCGCCCCTGCCCGGCACCCACGACGTCGCGGTGCTGCGGGCGGCCCGCGACCACCGCCGCTTCGAGGCCGTCCTGGCCGGCCGCCCGGCCACCGGCCGCCTCCGTCTGGCCCTGCGCCGCTGGCTGCGCCCCTGCGTGTGAGCCGGTGCGTGTGAGCCGGTGCGTGTTTGCCGGGCGCACCCGCGGGGTCCGTCGCGACGGGTGCCGCCCCCGGTGCCGGGTGGGGGCACCGGGGGCGGGTGGGTGCGGGCCGTTCGGGCCGGTCACCCGTGGCGGGGCGTCACCAGACGCGGTTGACCGCGTCGCGCGCCTGGCCGAGGTACTGCTGGTAGGTGCCCAGGTGCCAGGCCGCCCAGGAGGCCCAGCCGCGGCCGGTGCCGTCGTTGTCGATCGCGTAGGCCTTGCGGGCCGACCAGCCCATGTCCTGCCAGTTCTCGGCGGTGACGACCCCGGCGTCGTGGCCGTGGACCTCGGGGTACCAGTGCTCGTTGATCTGCCAGGCGCCGAGGTCCTTGGTGCCCGGGTCGGGGTCGGTGGGCAGGTTGGTGTGGACGGCCAGGCGGTTGCAGCCCGACTCGGCCATGGCTATCGCCACGGCGTGGATCGCGTCGTCGTTGCGGCCCTCGCCGGACTTGTCCTTCGCGAAGCCCGCCCACTTGGCCTCGCGGGCGCAGGCGTCGATGCCGCTCTGGTCTCCGGCGGCGGTGGCGGTGAAGGAGGTCGAGGTGAGGCTGAGCGCCAGGACGGCGACCGAACCGGCCAGCAGGGCGCGGGTCTTGCGCAGCATGGGAGTTCTCCCTTCGGCGACGGCCCGGGGGTCGGGCCGCGTACGGGGAAGGACGCTATGCGGCGCTGGTAGACGGACGATCAACGCGACGGCCGGCCCGTCGACGCGGGGGTCTGCCGTCCCGCGCCGGAGGTGCGGGGGGCGGTCAGGACGGGTGGCCCGCGGCCGGGCGGGCGGCGGCAGCGGCGGCGCGCAGGCCCGGGGCCGGGCTGGACAGGACGGGGACGGCGGTCGTGGCCCGGCTCGCGGCGGCGGCCATGGAGGCCTGGGCCAGGACGATGACGTCCGCGTCGTCGACGGCCTCGACGGCGGTGGCGATCGCGGCCAGGTAGCCCGCCCGGTCACCGTCCTCGAAGCGCTTCCAGGCGCCGTCGGCCACGACGGCCGTCAGCGCGACCGGCCGGCCGGACCGGGCGGCCTCGTCCTCGATCAGGGCCACCGTCGGGCGCACGGTGGCGGCCAGTGCGGCGATCACCACGATGCGCGTGGCCGTCCGGTCGGCCCCGGGTGCCACGGCGACGGCCGCCGCCGCCATCGGCCGGTCGACGCGCACCACGGGCACGCCCAGCGCCGGGGCCCGGCTCTCCGCCACGCCCCCGATCGTCGAGCAGGTGCACAGCACGGCCGTGGCCCCCTCGGCGAGGGCGCCGGCCACGGCCCGGTCGATGTCCCGCGCGACGGCGTCGGGCCCGTCGGCCAGGGCCCTGGCCAGCAGGCCTTCGGACACCAGGTGCCGCAGCGGCAGGCCGGGGTGCTCGCGGTCGCGGAGCGCGTCGAAGACCGGGACGTGGACGGGCGAGGTGTGGAGCAGTGCCAGCATGCGCGCGATGGTAGCGACCGCGGCGGCCGCGCGTCCTGCCGGTTCCGGTGGCCGGCTGTCACACATCGGGGCCCTGCCCGGTCAGTCCGGTGGAACGTGGAGTGTGCCACGTTGTCACATCGCCGAGGACACCGGAGGTCTGGACGTCGTGCTGACAAGAACCCGCTGGAGCGGGGTCGTGAACCGCCTGATGGTGTTCGTGATCGCTGTGCTCACCGTCGCCGCCACCGGGGTCGGGGCGCAGCCCGCCGCCGCGGACATCGGGCCCGGCTACTGGAGGTACCTGCACACCAAGATCATCGAGGACGCCTCGTCGAACATCTCGGGCGAGAACGAGTACAAGGAGATCGTCACCGCCATCCGCCAGGCGGCGGGGCACCCGTTCGACGGTGACATCCGGGAGATCCAGGAGCACGCGGGCGGACTCATCGTCCTCGAACTCGAGGGCAACCTGAACGAGCACCGGGGCACGCTGCTCATCAACCCGCACTCGCTCTACATCGCGGGTTTCGCGACCGCCCACAACTACTACTACTACTTCAGGGACGCGGCCCCCAGCGTCGTGTCGGAGATCCGGGCCCTGGCCCTGTCGCAGCACGGCCACGCCGTCGAACTTCCCATGAACGGCACGTGGAACGAATGGGAGCAGCGGATCGCCGGGTCGGGCGTCGGGCTGCAACGGAACTTCAACGCCGCGGACTTCGGCAGCGCCGGCTGGCAGCTCTGGCGGTTCCCGCCCGGACCGGTGGAGAACCTCGACATCCCGTCCATCGCGGAGTCCATGCGCACCCTGTCCGCCGCCTACGAGCTGGGCGTGCGGTGGACCAGCTTCCGTGACGACGTCGCCCGGGCCATGGGGCGGACGACGTACGAGACGAGGACCTCGGTCTACGACGAGGGGTCCTTCGAGGTCCGCCGGGCCTGGGCACGGTGGGTCAACTGGGCGGACCGGCACGCGGTCTGGTGGCGCAACCACCGGGACGCGGCGGCCTCCACGCCGCTCCCGGAGAACATCGAGATCGGCCCGGTCAACGGGACGCTGCACACCCTGGGGGACGTCCACCGGGAGGTCCGGATGACGGTGTACCTCAAGGGGGCCCACTGAGGCACCGGCAACGGAGCCCGGCCGGAGGCGAGTTCGTCTCCGGCCGGGCTCCGTTGCTCTGCGGGGACGCCGCTACTCCCGCCCCTGGGTGTTCGTGAGGATGCGCAGCGCGGCAGCCACGTCGGAGACGGTGCGCAGCGTGCCGTTCGCGGGCCCCAGGGTGACGGGGAAGGGCAGGGCGTCGCCGCCCGCCGTGCGGTCGTTCGCCAGGAAGGGGATGTTGGGCAGGGTGTCGTTGCTGATCTTCTCCCAGTTGGCGCGCAGCTCCCTGGTGCGGTTGTCCATGACGACCGCCGAGGAGGTGTCGTTGGCGAGGGCGTCGCCCATCCGGTCGCGGAACAGGGTGTAGTGGGAGGCCTGCGCGTAGGCCGGGCTGAGGGTCAGCAGGTACTGGGCGGTCTGCGGGAGGAAGCGGTCGATGTACTCCGGTTCGGGCGAGCCGCCCAGCGAGGAGGCCGCGTCGCGGAAGGAGCGGGTGCCGATGCCGGTGGGGGCGCTCAGGCCGCCGCTGGTGGCCGCGCTGTACCAGGCGTCGAAGGATCCGGACAGGTGGGTCTGGTGGGTGCGCGCGCCGATGTTCTTCGCGTACCTCTTCATCTCCTCGACCATGGCGGGGTTGGCGTCGCTGAAGTAGTAGACGACCTCGTTGCGGGCGTGGAAGCCGGTGAGGTAGCCGCTGTGGGGGTTGAGGAACAGGGTGACGAGCCGGGCGCCCGTGTGGTCGCGGACGTCGATCCCGATGATGCCGTCGGTGTCCGCCTGGCTCAGCCGGACGTCGCCGCGGACGGTCGGGCCGGCCATCCAGTTGCGGATCTGGGTGACCACGGAGAAGTACTGGTCCCGGCCGGCGGATCCGCCGGGGTGGGCGGGGTCGTCGTCGAGTTTGTGGATGACCCAGGTCACCTTGTCGGGGGGTACGGCCGAGGTGGCCGGCGGGGTGCCGAGGGCGGTGAGGGCGAGGGCGGCGGTGAGGGCCGCGGCGGCCGGGCGTGCGGTCCGTCGTGTGGTGGGTTTCGGTTTCACACCCAACTGACAGCCCAGGGCGTGTGATTGTGACGGCTGCCGTCGGTGCGGGCGGGCCTGCCGGGGCGCCGGCCCGTCACACCGGACGGTTCTGCCCGGTCGTCCGTGTGGCCGCCGGTGGACGGTGCCTCCGGTGACCGCGCCGGGTGGGTGACCGCGTGCGGGCGCCCGGCGGGCTACCCGGCGGCGGCCGGGGCCAGGAGCGACTCCAGGGAGCCGACGTCGCCGGTCCTGGCCGCCGCGAGGAAGACCTCCAGCAGCAGTCGGTGCTCCCCCGCGTCCGCCGTCTCCCGCCGCCCGGCCGCGAGGCGGCGGCGGGCCCTGCTGGCGATCTGGCGGACGTTGACGACGCTGAGGCGCAGCATGCCGGCGATGTCGGCGTAGGTGTACTCGAAGGCCTCGCGCAGCAGGTACACCGCCCGCTCCGTGGGCGCCAGCGCCTCCAGGACCAGGAGCAGCGCGTGTTCCAGCTCCTCGGCCCGCTGCACGCCGGCCTCGGGGTCGCCGGCGGTGTCGACGGGCTCGGGCAGCCAGGGGCCGATGTGGGTCTGGCGGCGCGAGCGGGCGGACTGGGCCACGTTGATGGCCAGCCGGGTGGTGGCGCGTGACAGGAAGGCCACGGGGCTGACCACGGCCGGGCGGTCGGTCTTCTGCCAGCGCAGCCACACGTCCTGGACCACGTCCTCCGCCTCGACCGCGCTGCCCAGCATCCGGTAGGCGATGCCGAAGAGGTGCGGCCGCAGGCCCTCGAAGACGGCCGCGGCCTCGTCCAGGGTGCCGTCACCGGCGGGCGGCCGGAGGTCCGTACACGTCTCGGACCGCTCTTCGTACTGCTCTACGGACTGTTCTTCGGACTGTATTTCGGTCTCGGTCACCACGGCTCCGTTTCACCCGGCATCCGTCGATGCCCTGGTGAACACGCTGCCGTCCGGGCCCTCCCCGGGGCGCCCGGGAAATCCCCGGTCCACCCCCGGGTGTCCCCCGGGCCTTCGGTGTGCCGGCCGTCAGGGGCCGGCCAGCGCGGTGCGGAGCTTGTTGCGGGAGGTGACGTCGAGCTTGGTGAACACCTTGCCCAGGTGCCACTCCACGGTGCGCGGGCTGATGAACAGTTCGGCGCCGATCTCGGAGTTCGTCATGCCGTCGGCGGCCAGGCGGGCGATCTGCCCCTCCTGGGCGGTGAGGGCCTCGCGGACGCCCCCGGCGCCGGCCGGGCGGGGCCGTACCGTCTCGCCGGTGGCCAGGAGTTCGCGCCGCGCGCGCTCGGCGAAGGCGCGGGCGCCGAAGCGCTGGAGCATCCCGTGGGCGGTGCGCAGGTGCTCGCGCGCGTCGGCGCGCCGGTTCTCGCGGCGCAGCCACTCGCCGTACACCAGGTGGGCGCGGGCGAGGTCGACGGCGATCCGGCCGCGTCCGAGGCGCTCGACGGCCTCGCGGTAGAGCCGCTCGGCGGCCGGGCCCTCGCTCACCAGCGCCCTGGAGCGGGCCAGCACGCCCAGGGCCCAGTCGGTACCGCCGGCCTCGGCCCGTTCCTCCAGCCGGCGCAGCGACGCAGCGGCCGCCCCGGGGGCGCCGGCCCGTACGGCCGCCTCCACGTGCTCGGCCAGGGCGGACCCGACGAGCGCCAGGTCCTCGTACGCCACGGCCCGTTCGGCCTGCTCCAGGGCCTCCAGGTAGCGGCCGAGGCCGTTGTACAGGACCGCGAGGAGGTAGTGCTCGCCGCCGATCGCCCGCCCTTCGCCCCAGGTGGTCGCTTCCGCGACGCCGCCGCGGATCGTCTCCGCGGCCTGCTCGCCCTCGCCGCGCCAGGCCGCGAGCAGGAGCGAGGGGTAGCCCATCGGCGAGTGGCCGGTCGCCTCCCCGAGGGTTCCGGCCTCCTCCACGAGCGCCGCGGCGAGGTCGAAGTCGCCGGTGTGCACGGACAGGACGGCCCGGTAACCGAGCGCCAGCGGAAGGAAGTTGAGGGCGCCGCTCTCACGGGCCGACCCGACCGCCCGCTCGGTCAGCCGGTGCCACGTCTCGTCGTCCCAGATCTCGCCGGCGACCAGCCAGGTCAGCCAGAGCCAGCGCATGGCGTCGCCGCCCTCGCGTGCGGCGGCCTGCCGGAACACCCCCAGCGCGGACCTCAGCAGCGGCCCCCCGGTGGCGCAGCCGTCGGCGAACCAGGCCACCAGGCCGTCCAGGAGCAGGTCGGTGGGCCGCGCCGGGTGCGCGGCGGGCGGTGCCGTGCGGGCGGCTTCGGCGACCTCCCGCACGCCGGTGCGATCCGCCAGGCGTCCGGCGTAGACCGCCGAGCCGATGGCGTCGAGGTACGCCTCGCGGGCGTGCGCGTCGCCGGCCCGCGCCAGCCGGCCGGCCGCGTCGAGCAGCAGGGGCAGCGCCTCTCCGCCGCGCCGGCGGGCCAGGACCAACTGGGCGCGCAGCCGGGTCAGTCGGGCGTGCCGCGCCTCGTCCGGCGGGCTCAGCTCGGCGGCGGCGAGGAGTTCGAGCGCCGCGTCGGGGGATCCGGCGTCGAACGCGGCCCGGGCGGCGGCCTCGGCCCGGGCTCCGCGGCGGACGGTGTCGGGTGTCAGCTCGGTCGCCCGTCGCAGGAACGCCGCCGCCGCGGCGATCCCGCCGCGGGCCTGGGCCCGGCCGGCCGAGCGCTCCAGCTCGCCCGCCAGGGCCTCGTCGGGTTCGAGGGCCGCGTGGGCGCGGTGCCAGGCCCGGCGGTCCGAGTCGACGTCGGGATCGGTCGCCTCGGCCAGTGCCCGGTGGACGTCCCGGCGCACGGTGGGGTCGGCGGCGCGGTAGGCCGCCGAGCGCACCAGCGGGTGGCGGAACCGCACCCTCGTGCCGAACTCGACCAGTCCCGCCGCCTCGACCGCTCCGGCGGCGTCCGCGTCGATGTCGAGCCGCTCGGCGACCCGCCGCAGCAGCGGCACGTCACCCACCGGTTCCGCGGCCGCCGCCAGCAGCAGCCGCTGCGCGGCGGCCGGCAGCGATCCGATGCGCCGCAGGTAGGTCTGCTCGATCTGGCTCGCCAGCGGGCGGACGTCGGGGCGCCCGAAGCCGCCGGCCAGCTCGGCGGCGGTCAGTCCCCTGGTCAGTTCGAGCAGGGCCAGCGGGTTGCCGCGGGTCTCGGCGACGATGCGGTCCCTGACCCGTTCGTCCAGCCGCCCGGGGACCGCCGATTCCAGCAGCGCCCGCGCGTCGTCCTCGCGCAGCCCCCGGACGACGGTCTCGGGCAGCCCGCGGAAGGGGTCGCCGTCGGCGGCGGGCGCCGACGCGCGCACCGCGAACACCAAGGCCACCCGCTCGGCGAACAGTCGGCGGGCGACGAAGGCCAGGGTCTGGGCGGAGACCCGGTCGAGCCACTGGGCGTCGTCCACGACGCAGACCAGCGGCCGCTCCTCCGCGGCCTCGGCCAGCAGGCTGAGCACCGCCAGGCCGACCAGGAAGCGGTCCGGCGCGCTGCCCGCGCTCAGCCCGAACGCGACGGACAGGGCGTCGCGCTGGGGGCCGGGGATGCGGCCGAGGTGGCCCATCAGGGGCACGCACAGCTGGTGCAGTCCGGCGAACGCCAGCTCCATCTCGGACTCGACGCCGACGGCCCGCAGGATCCGGCACCCCGCCGCGCCGCCCACCAGGTACTCCAGCAGGGCGGACTTGCCGACTCCGGGCTCGCCGCGCAGCACGAGCACCTGGCCCCGGCCGGTGCGGGCGCCGGCGATCACCTGGTCCAGCGCTCCGCATTCGCCCCGCCGGCCGCGCAACCCGCGTGGCCCGTACGGCCCGTGCGGCTCGCGCCGAGGGGCGCCGCCCGCCATCCACCACCGCCATGCAGTCCAAGGTTCGACCCTGATCGGCTCAGGCCGCCCTCATCATGCATCAGCTCGCGTGGACGAACAACCGGTGCGCTCGTCCCCTTGCGGGACGGGCGCGGTGAGGTGCCGTCACCACGGCGGGGGCGCGGTCGACGGCGCCGGTTCGCCGGCCGGGTGCGGGTGTCCTGCGTGGTGGTCCGACACTGTCGTGTACCTTCCGTCCGTCGCCGGGTGGTCGGGCGGGGTGCTTCTCCCCCGCCCTTCGGCAGTGTTGACCGGACACCGTGTGGATGTGTGACACGTACGGGGCGTCGCGGGTGTCGGAGGAGCGCGACGCGTGGTGCCGCTGCGCCCGGACGGCGTGGCACGGCACGCCGGCGGCCGTCACGCTCGCTCCGTAGGCCGTCCGGGCGAGGACGGGAGGAGTTCGGGATTCTTCCGGCCTGCCGTCACAACCACGGCGGCAGAGCGGTCTTTACCTGGTGAGGCCCCGGCACCGAACCTCCCGAGAGGATCCCCACCATGAAGGTCGTAGTCATCGGCGGCACCGGACTGATCGGATCGAAGCTGGTCGCCTGGCTCGGCGCCCACGGCCACGAGGCGGTGCCGGCCTCGCCGGGGACCGGCGTCGACACGCTGACCGGTGCGGGCCTCGCCGAGGCGCTCAGGGGCGCCCGGGTCGTCGTCGACGTGTCCAACTCCCCCTCGTTCGCGGACGACGCCGTGATGGAGTTCTTCCGCACCTCGACGGCCAACCTGCTCAAGGCCGGGGCCGACGCCGGTGTCGCCCACCACGTCGCCCTGTCGGTGGTCGGCACCGGACGCCTCCAGGCGAGCAGCTACTTCCGGGCCAAGCAGGCGCAGGAGGAGCTGATCGAGGCGTCCGGGCTGCCCTACTCCATCGTGCACGCCACGCAGTTCTTCGAGTTCGTGAAGGGGATCGCCGCCGAGGCCACCGACGGCGACATTGTGCGCCTGGCCCCGGCCGGGATCCGTCCCGTCCTCTCGGACGACGTGGCCGCCGCCGTGGGCCGTACGGCCGTCGGCTCCCCCGTCGGCGGCGTGGTCGAGGTGGCCGGTCCCGACACCTTCCGGCTGGACGAGCTCGTCCGCGAGGCCCTGGCCGCCGAGGACGACCCGCGCACCGTGGCGACCGATCCGCACGCCGGGTACTTCGGCGCCGAGCTGCGGGAGAGCACACTGCTGCCCGGCCCGGGAGCGCACATCGCCGGGACCCGCTTCGCCGACTGGCTCGCCCGGCAGCGGGCGTGAGCGGCCCCTGCCCCCTGGCCTCTGCCCCTCCGCCCCCTCCTGTCCCGCCGGTGCCGCCCCGCCCACGAAGGACGTGAAGCAACCTTTCGCCCCGCTCGCGGCATCCAGGTGAGTGAGGGTCACGGGAGGGCGGGCCGCCGCACGCGGGGCGGGCCGGGTTTTCCTTTTTCACCATTCCCGTTCAGTTCGTGCGCGATCTGACATGTCGGAACCGACCCCCGGTATCTGTTGCACAGCCGTGACAGTCCCGCCCGAAAAACCGTTCGGACAGCAAGGATTGAGGGCTAGCATTCCGGAATGGAACCGAATCCCTCGCCGATATGGAATTCATCCGATGACGCGGATGCCCGTCCGTCCCGTGGGACGCCGCTCCGGTCGGCCCGCCTCGGTGCGACCTTCCTGGGCGTGAGCGTCGTGTCCGGTGTGCTGATGGCGGGCCTGGCCCTGCCGGCCGCCGGCGCCATCGGGCTGACCGCCAAGGGCACGGCGGAGGGCTTCGACGACGTTCCCGACGACTTCAAGACCCCGCCGCTCACCCAGGCGACCCAGATCTTCGACGCCAGGGGCGGCCTGATCGCCAAGGTGTACGAGCGCGACCGCACGGTCATCCCCGCCGACCAGATGTCGCCGTTCATGCGGTACGCCCAGGTCGACATCGAGGACGCCCGCTTCTACGAGCACGGCGCCGTCGACCTCAAGGGCATCCTGCGCGCGGTCAGCAAGAACGCCGAGAGCGGCACCACCTCCCAGGGCGCCTCGACGCTGACCCAGCAGTACGTGAAGAACGTCAACGTGGAGAAGGCCGGCGACGACCAGGCCGCCGTCCTGGAGGCCCAGCGCAAGACCCTGGGCCGCAAGATCCAGGAGCTCAAGGTCGCCATCAAGCTGGAGGAGGAGCTGAGCAAGGACCAGATCCTCACCAACTACCTCAACATCACGTACTACGGGAACGGCGCCTACGGGGTCGAGGCCGCCTCCCAGCGCTACTTCGGCAAGAGCAACAAGGACCTGACCGTCGCCGAGGCCGCCACCCTCGCCGGGCTGGTGCAGAACCCGTCCCAGTACGACCCGAAGCTGCACCCGCAGGCCGCGCAGAACCGCCGCGACGTGGTGATCGGCAAGATGCTGGAGAGCAAGCACATCACCGCGGACCAGGCGAAGGAGGCGAAGGCCGCCCCGCTGGGCCTCAACTACCGTGAACCGCAGAACGGTTGCATCACCGCCAAGGCCGGGATGGGCTTCTTCTGCGACTACGTCCGCCGGGTGGTCAAGCAGGACCCTGCGTTCGGCAGGAGCGCCGAGGAGCGCAAGAAGGTGTGGGACACCGGCGGCCTGAACATCCAGACCACGCTGGACCCGGACAAGCAGACCGCCGCGCAGACCGCGGCGAGCGGCAACGTGCGGGTCACCGACAGCGTCTCCGCCGCCGTCAGCATGGTCGAGCCCGGCACCGGGAAGATCCTGGCGATGGCCCAGACCCGCCCCTACGGCCTGCTGAAGGAGAAGAACCAGACCGTCGTCAACCTCAACGCCGACGCGGCGATGGGCGGCGGCAACGGCTTCCAGCCCGGCTCCACGTTCAAGCCGGTCGTCGCGGCCGCGGCCCTGGAGGCGGGCCTGCCCGCGACCCAGGAGTACCCGTCCGAGAACAGGATCGAGTACCCGACGATGAAGACCTGCGAGGGCACCTGGAAGAACACCGACCGGCCCAAGGCGACGGTGCCCAACGAGTCCGCGAGCGAGAAGGGCCCCTACCAGCTGAAGGAGGCGATGGCCCTCTCGGTCAACACCTACTTCGTGCAGATGGAGCAGGAGATCGGCCTCTGCGCGGTCAAGCAGATGGCCAACAAGCTCGGCATCACCGCCCGGGCCAGCGGCAAGCCCCTGGAGGAGGTCCCCGCGATGGCCCTGGGCGTCGAGGAGATGAGCCCGCTGACCATGGCGAACGTCTACGCGACCTTCGCCGCCCAGGGCACCCACTGCGACCCGGTCGCGATCAACAGGATCACCACCGTGGACGGCAGGGACGTCCCCGTCCCGGCCGGCCACTGCGAGAAGGCGTTCTCCGAGACGACGGCCAGGGCGCTGAACACCATCCTGAACGGCGTGACCGAGAAGAACGGCACCGGCGCGGCGCTCAGCCTGGAGGGCGACCGGCAGATCGCCGGAAAGACCGGCACCTCGGACCGCAAGCGGGCCGCCTGGTTCAACGGCTACACCCCGCAGCTCGCCACCGCCGTCTGGCTCGGCGGCCCCGACGGCGGCGTCGAGATGCGCAACCTCAGCATCAACGGGAAGTACCGCACCGAGGTGTTCGGCGCCGACGGCCCCGGACCGATCTGGCGGGACGCCATGAACCAGGCCCTGCGCGGCACGCCCAAGCAGTCCCTGCCGATGGCCGACATCCCCGACCCGGCACCCAGGACCGACCCGAACAGCACCGCGACCGGCACCCCGCCGGCCACCACCCCGGCCGGCCCGCAGCACTGACGCGGCGTTGAGGCCGCGGCGGTGTGGAGCGGCCTCCCCGCGGGGACGGTCCCGGCATGACGGGAAACCAGCGGACCGTACTGATCGTGGTGCGCGGCCCGAGCGGCGCCGGGAAGTCCAGCGTCGCCGCTCGGCTGCGCGCCGCCTACGGGCGGGGCGTCGCCGTCGTCGGCCAGGACCTGCTGCGCCGCACCGTGCTGCGCGAGCGGGACGTGCCCGGCGGCGCCAACATCGGGCTGATCGACCTGGTCGCGCGGCACGCCCTCGACCACGGCTTCCACGCCGTCGTCGAGGGCATCCTCGCCGCCGGGCGCTACGGCCCGATGCTGGCCCGGCTCGCCGCCGACCACCGCGGGCGCAGCCACCTCTACTACCTGGACGTCGACTTCGACGAGACGGTGCGCCGGCACGCCACCCGCCCCCAGGCCGCCGAGTTCTCCCCCGAGGTCATGGCCGACTGGTACCGGCCCCACGACCTCCTCCCCGACCGCGCCGAGCACGTCATCGGCCAGGGCAGCACCCTGGACGAGACCGTCGAGCGGATCCTCGCCGACACCGCCCTCACCCCGCCCGGCTGGACGCCCCGGCCCTGAACGGCCCGCTCCGACCAGGCCCTCCGGCCCAGCCCTCCGGCCGACACGTACCGTCCGCGACGGGCGGGGCGCACCGGTCCGGCCCGCCGCCTCGACGGGGAACGCGAACGGGCCGGCGCGCCCGTGGGGTGCGCCGGCCCGGTCTGGGGTGGGTCGTGCGGCGGTCAGCCGGTGGTGAAGTAGCCGTAGAGGTCGGTGATCAGGTCGAGGGCGCCGCCCGAGTTGTTGCGCAGCCTGATCGCCCCGTTGGTGCCGAGCGGGACCTGGGCGTGGTTGGCCACCGTCTGCCCGGCGCGGAAGTTGAGGTTGCTGGTCGTCGGCACCGGGCCGAGGTCCGGGTAGGCGATGACGTGCCCGTCCGCGCGCGGCGCGACCGCGGTGAGGTTGACCACGCCGGCCACGGCGTTCGCCGGGACCTGGCCGGTGCCGCCGATGCCGACGGTCGTCTCGGCGCCGGGGTTCAGGGCCTGGTACGGCGCGTTCCTGGTGTCCTGGAGCCGGACCGGGACGACGGCGGTGAACCGGCCCTTGGCGTCGGCGCCGTAGTAGCCGATGACGTCGGCGATCACGTGGGTGGAGCCGTCGTTGTTGTAGACCTCCACCGTGCCGTCCGGGCCGAGCGGCACGATCACCTGGTTGGCCACCGTGCGTCCGGGCGCGAAGTTCAGGCTGGAGGTGGCCGGCCGGCCGCTCTGGCCGCCGGGCCTGACGGCCAGGAAGCCGGCCGCGGTGGGCTCGGTCGCGGTCAGGTTGAGCGCGACGGCCTTGGCTCCGGACGGGACGCCCGCGCTGCCGGCGACCTTCAGCGGCAGCGACGCGCCGGGGCCCAGTTTGGCGCCGCTCTGGCGGGTGTCGGCGATCCGGGTGGCGGGCGTCGGGGCGTAGCCGTCCACGGACTGCGGCAGGTAGTAGCCGTAGAGGTCGATCACCACGTGGACGGTGCCGTCGTGGTTCTTCAGGCCCAGGTTGCGGGTGTCCCCCGACGAGGTGATCGGCACGGTGACCAGGTTGGCGACGGTCTCGCCCGGGCCGATGTTGATGCTGGAGGTCTGGCCGCCGGCGCCGCCGATGGTGGAGGTGTCCAGGTGGGTGGCCGTGGTGGCCCCGGTGGCGGTGATGTTGACGACGGCCGCGGTGGCGCCCGCCGGGATGCCGGCCTTGATCTCGCGGCGCTCACCCGGCCGGAACGGCTGGTTCCCGCTCGCGCCCGGGTCGTTCGCCGGGTCCCGGGTGTCGTAGACGCGCTTGGGGGCCACCGGGACGAAGCCCGCCGGGGCGAACCCCGGGGTGACCTTGGCCGTGGTCCGGTCGGTGCGCCCGGCGGAGTCGGTCACGGTGAGCGAGGCGGTGTAGGTGCCGGGTGCGGCGTAGAGGTGGCTCGCGGAGCTGTAGGTGTTCGTCTGGACCGGCGAGCCGTCACCGAAGTCGAACGCGTAGGACGTGATCGGCCAGGGGCTGCTGCTCTGGCCGGCCAGGAGGTCGAAGCGGAAGTCCCCGGCCGGGTTGGTGGGCCACAGCGCGGCCTTCACCGGGGCAGGGTCGCGCACGCTCACCGTGGCCCCGTAGGCGCCGTAGGCGTCCCCGAGGGTGGTGAGGCGCTGGCCGAAGCCGTCGGTGGCGGTGACGGTGACCTGGTGCTCGCCCTTGGCGGTGTAGGTGTGCGGGACGGTGCCCTCGGTGCTGGTCACCGGGGCGCTGCCGTCGCCGAAGTCGAAGGTGTAGGTGGTCGGCTGGTCGGACGTCCAGTCGTTGCGGACACTGGCGTTCGCCTTGACCGTCAGCGGGTAGGGGCCCTGGGAGACGTCCGTGAAGAGGGACACGTAGTCCATCCCGTACCGCTCGTACGCGCCGCGGTCCCGGACGCCTCCCCCAGGGGCGTTCGGCACCTTCGGGTCGTCGATGACCGGACGGCCGGACTGGTCCGTGTCGGGCAGGCCGGGCGCCGACGGGTCACCGGAGTCGATCGCCGGGGAGCCCTCGCGCGGCAGGCTCGGCACGGGGCCGCCGATGGTGTTTCCGGTTTCGGCGGTGTCGTGGGCGCCCTGGCCGGTGGCGGCCCGGAACGCGGGCAGCCGGTAGGCGGTGCCGGCCCAGCGGTAGCCGCCGTCGCCCTCGTCGGCGACCAGGTTGTAGTCGGCCTTGGTGCCCGTCACCGAGCCCGCGCCGACGTCCAGTTGGGCGGTGCCGGGGTGCCCGGCGGCGGCGTTGCGGACCAGGACGTTGTTCTCCACCACGGCGCCGGTGGACGCCCCGGCCAGGACGATCCCCGAGTCCTCGCTCCCGGTGACGGTGTTCCCGGTGACCACCGTGCCCGGGGCGTCGGTCACGGCGATGCCGGTCCTGGAGTTCCCGATGTCGTTGGTGGTCACGACCGCGCGCAGGACCCCGGCGCCGATGGTGACGCCGTTGCCGTGCAGGACCTGGTTGCGGCTCACGGTGACGTCGCTGCTCGCCCCGGAGACGGAGACGCCGCCGGTCTGGGCCCCCCACTTCCCCTGGACGTAGAGCCGGTCGAGGGTGACGGCCGAGGAGTCGGTGACCGTGACGGCCTCCTCCTTCGACTCCAGGTAGAGCTCGCGCAGTTCGACGTCGTGGACCCCGGTCAGGGTGAACGCGTGGGTGAGCGGCTGGTCCGACGGCCAGTGCGACCCCATCACGCTGACCCGCGGCGTGGTGTTCGTCCAGCCGGCGGTCCAGTCGCCCACGAACCTGATCGGGTGGCCCGGCGTCCCGGAGCGGCGGACGTCGACCTGCTCGGGGTAGCTGCCCGGCGCGATCCGGACCGTCTGCCCGGGCAGGACGACCGCGGCGGCGGCGGCGATGGTGCAGAACGGCGCGGCCTGGCCGCCCTGGCCGGAGTCGGAGCAGGAGGCGGACTTGCCGGCCACGTACAGGACGGTGGCGGGGTCGGCGGCGAAGGCGGCGGGCGGCGGCATGCCGAGAACGGCCGCGAGGGCCGCCGCGGTGGCCGCGACGGCGGGACGAAGGCGCACGGGTGAGTCCCTCTTGGAGGAGTGAACGCGGCGCCGTGCGGCCCGGTTTCGACCGGATCCGTGCGGGCCACGTGACGGATCGGTGTGTGACCGCCGATATTTGATCACTCGTTCGATCCGGTGTCGAGGGCCTTTCCGCCGGGACGCCCGCTCACCGCGCGGCCCGGCCGGTGACGCGCTCCGCATGCCCGTCGGCGGCAGTCGGCCGGGACCGCGGGGACGGGGGCGCTCCGGGGTCCCGGCCGAGGGGAGGCACCGGCCGTCGTGGGGGCGCGGCCGGTCTGCCCGGCAGCCCCGCAGGGGGGTGGTGGGGCTGCCGTGACCCGGAATACTAGACCCGCCCGGAACCCGTGAACAGGCCTGTGACCTGCAATCTTTCGGCCGCGAACATGCCAGGAGGCCGGCGCCCGGCCGTCGTTCGGGGCACCGCCGTCGTCAAGGGCCGGCGCCGTCGTACGGGGCGGGCGGGCGGGCAGGCGTGGCGGGCGCGGCGGGGCCCGGGACCCGCAGGCAACCCGAAGCGCCCCCCAGCGCGTCGAGCTGCCGTGAGAGGAAGAACGAGACAGCGGCCCGACCGGCCGCCACGGCAGACGAGGACGGCACGGACACCATGGCGGGGACGACGGCAGGATGACGAACGCGATACCGCCGGACTTCGAGGAGTTCGTCGCCGCCTGCGGGCCGAAGCTCCTGCGGGTGGCCTGGCTGCTGACCGGCGACCCGCACCAGGCCGAGGACCTGTTGCAGACGGCGCTCGCCAAGGTCTGGCCCAAGTGGGCGCGCGTCGCCCCCAACCGGCCCGAGGCGTACGTGCGGAAGGTCATGGTGAACTGCCACATCTCCTGGTGGCGGCGCCGCTGGACCGGGGAGCTGCCGCACGACGAGCTGCCGGAGCCGCAGCCGGACACGGACCCGTTCGACGGGGTGGTGCTCGGCCAGGTGGTCGCCGATGCCGTACGGTCGCTGCCGCCGCGTCAACGGGCCGTGGTGGTACTGCGGTTCTTCGAGGACCTCAGCGTCGAGGAGACGGCCGAGGTGCTGCGCTGCAGCACGGGCACCGTCAAGAGCCAGACGCACCGGGCGCTCGCCGGCCTGCGCGGCCGGCTGCCGGCCCGCGAACTCCTGTTGGAAGGGGGACCTCGTGAGTGGAACTGACCTGTTCGGCCCGGACGGACCGGGCGCCGGCGGGCACGACGAGGAGGAGCTGCGGATCCTGCTCCACGAGGCCGTCCCGGCCCTGGCCTCGCCCGAGGACCGGATGGAGCACGTCCTCGCCCGGGTCGAGCGCTCCAGGCGCCGCCGGCGGGTGGCCGGGCTCGCGGCCGGGCTGACCGTCGGCCTCACCGCCGCCGTGCTGACCGCCGCGCCCGCGCTCGCACCGGGAGCGGACCGGGGGGTGAGGCTGGCGCCCGCGGGCTCCCCGGCCGTCCCGGCCCCGACGGCTCCGACGCCGCGGGGAATTGCCACCCCCACGGCCGGGACGAAGACCTTCTTCTTCCCGCTGCTGCCGGAGATGGCCCTCGACCTGCCGGCGCACTGGTACGCCCAGGCCGCCCCGGTCACCGGCCCCCGGGAGCCGCTGGGCTACCTCGGCACCCAGCCGCTGGTACCGACGCCGTCGTGCACGCCGGGTGTCTCCTCCTGTCCGCTCTCCGGGCCGCTGCTTCCCGGCGGCGCGGTCCTCACCTTCCGGGTGGTGGACGACCCGTGGCTGGCCAGGAAGTTCGCCACCGACCCGCCGGCGTTCGACGAAACGGGCATCGGCAAGGAGTGCGCGGCGCTCGGCGGCAACCACGAGATCACCGGGGCGCACGTCGTCGGCCAGAGCGCCTCCGACACCAGGGTGGTGATCCAGATGACGGCCTGTCTGCGGCAGCCGTCCGAACCGGTGGTACGGCAGGTCCAGCAGGTGTTCTCCTCCATCCGGACCGCTCCGGTGAGCATCCGCTCGCCGTACGCCGACGGCCCGGGGCCGGGCACCCCGACCCCGGCGGCGACGCCGTAGCGGCACCGTCGGCGGAGGTCCGCCGGCCGGCTTCTCGCGACTCGCTCGCGAGAAGTCCGGCCGCTCCCGGGCCGGCGTCCGGTCCGACCGGCCGACTATCCGTCAGCCCAACTACCCGCCCAACAGACCAGCCTGACTATCTGTCCATCCGACCTACTCGTCATGCATCACCCTGCGCAATACCTCCGATCGTGTGCACCCGGGGTGTTCGCCCACCGGTGCCCGGGGCGGGCCCGGATAGTGGAACCGTCGCCGAGGCACCGGCCCGGCGGCCCTTCATCCGGGAAGACCGAGGTGCATCGCCATGCCCACCACCGCAGCCGCCGACCGTGTCGGCCTCGTGTTCTCGCTGTTCGACGCCAACGGGAACGGTGTCCTCGATCCCGACGACTTCGACCTGATGGGCAACCGGGTCGTCGCTGCGCTCCCCCAGGCCGACCAGGACGCCAAGGACCGGATGCTCAACGCCCTTCGGCAGTACTGGCAGACGCTGGTGACGGAGCTGGACACCGACGGCGACGGGCAGATCAGCCCCGAGGAGTTCACCGCGGTCGTGCTCGACCCGCAGCGGTTCGACGCCACCATCGACGAGTTCGCCCAGGCGCTGTCCTCGCTGGGCGACCCGGACGGCGACGGCCTGGTCACCCGCCCCGACTTCCTCGCCCTGATGGCCGCGATCGGGTTCGCCGACCGGAACATCACGGAGCTGTTCGAGGCGTTCGGCCCGGTGGACGGCGACCGTGTCCCGGTGGCGGTCTGGGCGGACGGCATCCGCGACTACTACCGCCCCGAGAAGACCGGCATCGCCGGCGACCGCCTGGTCCCCGGAGCGGCCCGGTGACCCCGATAGCCCACCAGGCCCCCGCGGCGGAGCCGGCACCCGGCCGGCCCGCGGCGGGGCAGCCCGTGACAGGGCGGCCCGCGGTCGGACTGGCGGTGGGCCGGGGCACCGGCCCCGAACTCGCCGCCGTCTTCGAGCGCGTCCTGCGGGCGCTCACCGCCACCCATCCCCTCGGGGTACGGATCGTCCGCTCCCCGCGCCGCTACCACTCCTACGTCTCGCTGCGTACGGAAGGCGGCCCGGCCCGGATCCAGGAGCTGACCGGGCAGGACGCCGAGCACTACGAGCGGTTCTGCCGCGACCTGGCCGCCGCCGGCACCACGGCCGTCTTCCGCACCGCGATCAACGCCCAGTCCCTGTACCTGGTGCGCCGCCGGCTGCGCGCCGTCAAGGTGGACCTGCTGCGGTCCGGCGAAACGTCCCTGCTGCTCGTCCGCGACCAGGCCCAGGGCTTCTACACCGGCGAGAACCTCCACACCCCCGGCGAGATCACCCGCACCCTGGCCTTCAGCCGGGAGACCACCGAGGCCGTCGTCCGCCACGCCCTGGAACGGGCCCGCCGCGAGTGGCCCGACGGGCGGATCGACCGCATCGTCATGGCCTACAAGTTCCACCTCCTGGACGGGGCGTTCGACACCTGGGTCACCGACATCGCCGAGCGGCTGGGCGTACGGATCGAGGTGTTCCAGCCCGACACCGTCAACCGCAACCTCATCGCCCACGGCCTGCCGGACCGCACCCTGCTGATCGCCGGGAACGAGTGGGCGGACATCATGCACGTGGTCCTGCTGGATCGTTTCGGCTCCGAGCGGCAGGAGAACCGCTGCACGGAGAACGTGTGCCTGGGCCCCGCCGCGGCCGGGCTGGTCGAGTACCAGACTGTGCACGGCTCCGCCGACGACCTGGCCGGGCGCGACCTGGTCAACCCGGTGGCCACCGTCCGGGCGGCGGCCCTCGTCGCCGAGCGGCACGCCGGTGTCCCCGGCGCCGTCGGCGCGGTCGAGGCCGCCCTGGCCGTCCTCGACGCGCGGGGCGTGCGCACCCCCGACCTCGGCGGCCGGCACTCCACCACCGCCGTGGTCGACGCGCTGGTCGGTGCCCTCGACCCGGCCGAACCGGCCCGCGCCGGCGGTCCCGCGGCCCTGGTGGGCGAGCCGTGACCGGCCGGGCGGGAACAGCCCTGCTGGTGGTGGACCTGCAGAACGACTTCTGCACCGGCCAGGTGGCCACGGCCCGCTTCGGCGGCTCCCCCGCCGTCCTGGACACCGTGGTCGCCAACACCGTCAGCGCGGTGGACCGGGCCCGGCACGCGGGGGTGGAGGTGGTGTTCGTCCGCTTCCTCGGCGACGCCGTCCACCAGGGCGAGGCCTGGCGGGGCCGGGACCTGCGCCTGGGCAAGCGTCCGAAGTGCCTGGAGGGCACCTGGGGAGCGCGGTTCCACGGCGTGGCCCCGGAGCCGGACGAGCGGGTCTTCACCAAACGGGCCCGCTTCGACGCCTTCCTCGACGAAGGCCAGGGTCTGGAGGCACACCTGCGCGCGGGCGGCACCGGGCACCTCGTGTTCGCCGGGCTCTACGCCGACGTCTGCGTGGACTCCACCGCCCGCACCGCCTTCCAGAAGGGCTTCCACATCACCGTCCTGACGGACTGCACCACCTCCCTGCACCTGCCCTACGACGACGTCCTGCGGTTCATGCGCGTGCTGTACGGCGCCCGCACCACCACCGGTGACGACCCGGGGGCGTGGACGGTGCCCGAGCCCGTGCCGGTGCCCGCGTCCGCGTCCGGGACGGAGGAACCGTGCACGCCGTAGCCGGACAGGGCGGCGCCCCGGTACGGGGTGGCGTCAGGCTTCGGGACGGCGTCGCCTCCGGGGTGGGCCGTACCGCCCTGCTGGTCGCGGCCGCCCGCGCCATCGAGACCCACCGCCCCGACGCGCTGGCCCGCGACCCACTCGCCGAGCACTTCGTCCGTGCCTGCCCCGACTCCGCCCACTGGCCGGTGCGTCCCGGCCAGGTCCCGGGCGGGGACGCCGATCCGCTGTGGGGCCGCCTCGGACGCTACTTCGGGCTGCGCACCCGCGTCCTGGACGACCACCTGCTGGCCGCCGCCCGGGCCGGCACCCGCCAGGTCGTCGTGCTGGGCGCGGGCCTGGACTCCCGGGCGTACCGGCTCGACTGGCCGCCCGGCTGCGTCGTCCACGAGATCGACACCGAGCAGGTGCTGGCCTTCAAACGAGCGGTCCTCGACGCGGCCGGCGCCACGCCCGCCACCGAGCGCCGCCCGCTGGCCGCCGACCTGCGCGACGACTGGGCCGGGCCGCTGCTGGCGGACGGGTTCGACCCGGCGGCACCGACCGCGTGGCTCGCCGAGGGGCTGCTGCTCTACCTCCCCGCCGAGGCCGAGCGGCGGCTGGTGTCCACCGTGCACCGGCTCAGCGCGCCCGGCAGCACCCTGGCCTACGAGATCAAGGACGTGGCCGCCGAACCGCCGGCGGTCCGGACGGCACCGGTGTACGTCGCAGCCCGGCAGCGGCTCGGCATCGACCTGCGCGCCCTCTTCGACGCCGGCCCCCGCCCGGACTCCGCCGCCGAACTCGCCCGCCGGGGCTGGACGGTGGCCGTGCACACCCCGTACGACTTCACCGCCCTGCACGGCCGCGGCCCGAGGCCGGAGCCGGACGACGCCCTGGCGGCCAACCGCTGGATCTTCGCGGGTCAGCGGGCCCGGTAGCGGGCCCGGTAGCGACCCGCCGGAACGGACCGGTGCACTCCCGCGGCACGCCGCGGGGTCACCGGTCCTCGGAGTCCGGCGGACCGGCGCCGCGCCGGGCGAGGTGACCGCCACCGGAGCGGACACGGGAGAATGGCCGGGTGACCAGCACTCAGCCGCTCCCCCGGGGCCTCACCGCCCTGATCCCCAGCGCCCCCGCCCCGACCACGCCCGGCGAGCGGGCCGCGTCCCAGCTCCTCCACCTGCGCACCGCGGAGGTGCCGCTGCCGCTCCTGGTGGCCGCCGCCGAACTGATCGCCCCCCAGCTGGACAGCGAGGACCCGGTCACCCGCGAGGCCGCCGAAGCCGTCCACTCCCGCCTCCAGGCCGTCATCACCCGGGCCGCCGCCGGCCGGTAGCCGGACAGCCGCCACCCGGGCCCCGCCCGGCCGGACGCCCACCCTCCCGGCCACGCGCCCCCGCGCGTGGCCGGGTCCGCGCTTCGGCCCTTCGGCCCGGCTCCGCGGCCTTCGAGAATCCCCGGCCGTGTTCGTCGACGTGCCCGCACAGGTCCGGCAACGGTTCAATTCCGCGCCGCTTTCGGCCGCCCCCGCCATTCGACGGGGGCGGCCCCCGCCGTTCGGAGGGAATTACTCAAAGGGTTTTCCAAAAAGGGAAATGACATACCCAGCGCACAATTTACATTACTTAGAGTAATGTTGATCATTCACTCTGCCGCCCTGCGCGGCGGCGTACCCGATCGGGCGACTACCTGGAGTATCCATTCGGCCGCCCCCGCCGAGGGATTCGAGCGCGACCCACCCTCGTCAATTCACCCGGCCGTCGATTTCACGGAACCTGGTGATCGCTATACGATCCTCCGGGAATCGAATCCTGTTCCCGGCCGGAATGGCGAACCCGCAGTCACCGGCCCGCCCCGGGCAGACGAGCGCCTCCGCCCTCCCCTACGCAAGAACGCACCTCAGGTGGCCATGCATCCCCACACCGCCCACATCGACGGCTTCGCCTACGGCTGGGTCAACCCGGCCCTGTCCTACCTCATCGCCTGTACCGGAGCGGCGCTCGGGCTGCGCTGCACCGTACGGGCCCTGACCCTGCCACCGGCCCGCCGGCTGGGGTGGCTGGTCCTGTCCGCGGTCGAACTCGGCTGCGGCATCTGGACCATGCACTTCATGGCGATGATGGGCTTCGCCGTCACCGGCTCGGCCATCGTCTACCGCGTCCCCGAGACCCTCGGCAGCCTGCTGCTGGCCATCCTGGTCGTCGGCGCCGGCGTCCTCTACGTCGGCTACCGGCGCAGGACGGTGGCCTCCCTGCTGATCGGCGGCACCGTCACCGGTCTCGGGGTCGCGGCCATGCACTACGTCGGCATGGCCGCCATGCAGGTCCAGGGCAAGGTCTCCTACGACCCGGCGCTGGTGGCCCTCTCCGTCGCCATCGCCGTGGCCGCCGCCACCGCGGCGCTGTGGATGACCCTCAACATCACCGGATTCGGCGCCTCGCTGGCCGCCTCCCTGATCGCCGGGGTCGCCGTCACCGCGATGCACTACACCGGGATGGCCGCCGTCTCCGTGGAGTTGGACGACCGCGTCCCGCCCGGGGGCCTGCCCGCCTCCCAGTTCATCGTCCCGCTCGCCGTCGCCATCATGGCCGTCATCTCGATCGGCGGATTCGTCCTGACCCTCTCCCCGCAGGAGCAGACCCCCGCGCCGGCCCGGGAGCCCCTGCGCGTCAAGCTCTTCGACCGCGGCTGACCGGGCCGGCCGCCACGCCGTGCGCGGCGGCCGGGAACGACCCACCCCGGGCGCCGCCGCCCGCCTCGCCTCGCCGCGGGGCCGGGGTCAGCCCGCCAGGCGCCGGCGGTGGGCCCGCTGCCGGCAGGTGGCACCGCAGTAGCGCACCGGGCGGCCGGTGGGCCGGACCGTGAGCGCGGCCCCGCACTCCACGCAGCACCCGGCGTCTCCCCTGCCGACGCCGCCGTCACGGAAGGCGCGCTGTTCCGTGACGGCGGGGGCGGGCCGCAGGCCGTCCAGGGTCAGCTGCACGAGCCTGCGGCCGGCCGGGCGGTCGCGGCGCGCGGCAAGCGTCGAGGCGCACCCGGCGGTGAGGGCGGAGACGTCGTCGGGGCCGATGTCGGCGCGGACGCCGCCGGCCCGCTGCGCCGCGTGCAGCAGCGCCGTCAGGACCTGACGGAAGCGCAGCACGGACGCCGTGAGCAGCGGGCGCGGCCAGCTCTCCTCGGCGGCCACGACCTCGCACAGGTACGTGTGGCGGTGGGACGTCTCGATGACGTCCAGCAGGAACCCGAAGAAGGCCTCGGTGGGCGCGGACCGGGCGGTCCGCCGCTCGCCGGAGACGACCAGGTCGTCCAGGTGTCGGGCGAACACCGCCTCCAGGAGGGCCTGCTTGCTCGGGAAGTGCCGGTACACGGTGCCGGCGCCGAGGCCGGCCCGGCGCGCGATCTCGCCGAGCGGGACGTCCAGCCCGTGCTCGGCCAGTGCCTCGTCCGCGGCGGACAGCACCCTGGCCCGGTTGCGGCGGGCGTCGGCGCGGTCGCCGCCGGTCACTGCGGTCATGTCACGGAACCCCTTGTGTGCCTCGTCCCGGCCGGGTTGGAGTGTTCCGGATCCCCGGGTTCACCACATCTTCCATCGCATCCGCTCCCCGGGGGAATGGGAGGACGACATGGCCACCGAGCCCATCCGTTCCGCAACCGGCACGGTACGGGGTCCCGTCGCCGTGACCGGCGCCACCGGCAAGCAGGGCGGTGCGACGGCGCGCCGGCTGCTGGCCGGCGGTGTGCCGGTGCGCGCGCTGGTGCGGGACGCGTCAGCGCCCGCCGCCGCGGCGCTCGCGCGGGCAGGAGCCGAACTGGCCGTCGCGGACCTCGACGAGCCGTCAGGTCTCGGGCCGGCCCTGGCCGGCGCCACTGGGCTGTTCGCCGTGCCGCCGGTCGCCTACGGGCCGACAGGCAGCGACCCGGACCTGGAGTTCGCCCGTGGCCGGGTCCTGGCCGACGCGGCGGTGGCCGCGGGGGTCCGCCACGTGGTGTTCACCGGGGTCGCCTCGACCCCCGGCGAGACGTTCGCGGTCCCGGGGAAGCGGCGCGTCGAACGGTACCTGCGCGAGCGCGTCCCGCTTGTGACGGTGCTGCGCCCGGTGCGGTTCATGACGAACTACCTGGGGGTGCCCGGCCTGGGCTTCGAAGGGTTCGTCGACGGCGTCCACCGGCACGTCTTCCCACCGGACGAGCCCGTCCAGATCATCGCCTTGGAGGACATCGCCGAGTTCGCGGCCCTGGCCTTCGAGCAGCCGGACCGGTTCGCCGGACGGACCCTGGAGCTGGCCGGTGACGCGCCGACCCCGGCCGAGGCAGTCGCAGCGATCGGCGCCGCGACCGGAACGGCGCTGCGCTACGAGCAGCTCACCCACGACGAGGCCACCGCGTTGAGCCCGGAGGTCGCCGAGGTCCGGCGGGAGTGGATCGCCGGCCGGCGCTGGCACGCCGACATCGAGGCGCTGCGGGTGGTCCACCCGGGACTGCGCACGCTGGCCGACTGGCTCTCCGAGGGTGGTGCCGCCGCGCTGCGCGACCGGCTGTCCGGCGTCCCGCGGCAGGCCGCGCCCGGCCGCTCCGGCTGAACCGGCCGATCCGGCAGGCGTCCGGCGGGCGGTGTCTCCCGGCGGGGTTCCGCTGCTCCCGGGCCCCCGCCGGGCCGGCCCCGCGCCGCACGCACGGCTGCGCCGCGGTCCGTCCCCCTCGACGGGCCGCGGCGCAGCGGTTCAGTGGGCGTGCGGTGGTTCAGTGGCGTGCGGTGGTTCGGTGGGCGTCAGGACGCCGGGGTCACACGGCCTGCCAGAGCGCCGGGACGTTCGGCGGCTCCCAGCCGGCCATGGCGGTGTGGCCCTGGAGGCAGCGGTAGCTGACTCCGTTGTAGGTCACGGTGTCGCCCGCCTTGTAGGTGGTGCCGGCCGCCCAGGTGCCGCCGGGGTTCGGCGTGTCCTTGCCGACCGTCAGGCTGTACTGGGCGGTGTGGGTGGTGGTGCCGGCGGTGCCGGTGACGGTGATCTGGTAGGTGCCGCCCGCGGCCGTCGAGGAGGCCGACAGGGTCAGGGTGGAGGACGAACCGGCCTGCACCGAGGTGGGGTTGAAGGTGGCGGTGACGCCGGCGGGGAGGCCGGAGGCGGTCA
>NZ_JBVJRP010000019.1:0-170992 GCF_055607525.1 Kitasatospora sp. NPDC036993
TCGGCGCCCTCGTTCGCCTCCGCGATCCGCAGCGCCTGCTCCACGCCGTACTCGTCCAGCTCCGACAGGAGGCCGTCCACACCCTCCCGGTCAGTCGTGAGGTCGTCCGCGAAACGACGGTCACCCGTCGCGTCCGGCACGTGCTTCACACAGACGACGATCCTCAAGCTCATGAGCGGTTCTCCTGTCACGGGTGCGCGGGTGCACTGAATCCAGGGCCTCAGTCATGCCGAGGGTACTGAGTGCCAAGCCCGGCCCGGAACGACCCGCGCGCCACAAGCGCCACCTGGACCGGCATACCGTGTCGGCTCTCCTTCGACTGGCGTCAGAGGCTCCACCGAGAGAATACGGCACTCAGTACCCCTCGTAAAGGAACTCAGTACCCTTCCCGTCTTCCGGGGGCCTCCACCGGTCGGAGAAGTGGACACAAGGTTTCCGCAAGCACCGACCAGATCGCCTCATGGAATCCGCCAGACGGCGCGGGGACCATCGTCCCCGGGGCCGGTCGACGGCCTCGGCCTGGGATCAAGGAGGGGGAGAAGGATGACCTTGGTGCACGGGGAACAGGACACCACACCGACGAACGGGGAGCACGCGGCCACGACGGCCGCCTGGAGCAACAACGGGCCGTGGGAGACCCTGCGGGACCGCAAGGAAGTGCTCGTGGTCGCGCAGACGATGGTGTACGCGAAGCGGCTGCACGACTTCTACGCGCTGCTCGCCTCGGACCTGAGGATCCACGTGCAGTTCACGGTGGCACCGCACACGTTCAACGGGGGCACCGCGGAGGTCCTCCGGGCGCTGGGCGGCACCGTACTGCCGTGGGAGCAGGCGGTCCGGCACGAGTTCGACCTGGTACTCGCCGCCGGTTCCCAGGGGATCGAGCAGCTGCACGGCCCGGTCGTCCGGCTGCCGCACGGGGCGGGGAACATCAAGCTGTCCCGGCGCAACGGTCCGGACGGCGAGCGGGCTGCCATCGGGCTCGGTCCCGACTACCTCTACTGGGAGGGACGGCTCGTCCCCGCCGCGTTCGCACTGGCCCACGAGGAGGAACTGTTCGAACTCCGGCGCAGCTGCCCGGAGGCCCTGCCGATCGCCGAGGTGGTCGGCGACCCCTGCTACGACCGGATCGCCGCCGCACTGCCGCACCGGGAGCGCTACCGGGCCGCGCTGGGGCTGCGGCCGGAGGAGAAGCTGGTCCTGGTCTCCTCCACCTGGGGGGACGGCTCGCTCTTCACCCGGCTCGACGCCGTACTGCCCAGGCTGACCACGGAACTGCCCCGGCACGGCTACCGGGCCGTCCTGCTGGCCCACCCCAACATCGCCGCCAGACACTCGGCCTACGCGGTGCGCTCCTGGGCGAAGGCCACCGCCCGGGGCGCCGTCACGGTGATCCCGCCCGAGACGGACTGGCGGCCGCTGCTGGTCGCCGCCGACTTCGTCATCGGGGACCACGGCTCGGTCACCCTGTACGGTGCGATGACCGGCGCGCCCGTCCTGCTCGCCGAGTACCCGCACCGGCACGTCAACCCGCGCTCGCCGGCCGCGCAGCTCGCCGGCACCGCGCCCGCACTCGCGCCCGGACATCCACTCACCGGCCAACTCGCCTATGCCGCCGAGCAGTACCGCCCGGAGGACTACGCGGCCATCGCCGCCCGGATCAGCTCCGAGCCGGGCCGCTTCGACCGGAACGCCCGCCGGCTGCTGTACCGGGTCCTCGGTCTGGGCCAGCCGGCGCACACCCCGGATCCGCAGCCGCTCCCCCTGCCCGAGCCGCTGGACACGATCGCGGCGGCCGAGTCGCGGCGGGCCGGGTGACGGCCGCGCTGCACACCGTGCGCCTCGTGCCGGTCCGGGGCCCGGGGAAGGACACCGGGCCGGCCACCCTGTTCGAGGCCCGGGTGGTGTCCACGACCGGTGTCCGCCACGGCCTGCTGGCCGCGGACCCGGCGGACCCGGCGTCCACGTTGCCGGACGGATCGCCGGGGGCCGGGTTCGTGGACGAGCACCTCGTGCTCGACCTCTCCGAGCCGGAAGGGTTCCGCTGGCGCCGGCACGCCGATGTGCTGCACCTCGGACAGGTTCCGGCACCGGACGTCCACGCGCGGCTCGCGGCGGTGCTGTCGGCGCATCCCGGATGCGCGGTCGCCACCGCCGAACACCGCACGAGGACGGTGCTGGTGCTCGCCCGGACCGGGGCACGGCTCGTCCTGCGGTCCTGCGCCCCGGCCGGTGAGCCGGTCCCCCCGCCGGCCCTCGGCTCGCTGGCGCACGCCTGGCTCGCGGCCGGACGGGCACTGACCGAACTCGACCGGGTCAGCGCCGCCGGGTGCCACTGTCCGGGCTCCGGGTGGAGCCGGCTCACGTCCCGGGGTCGCCGGGACGGGGGGTGACAACAAAGTCCGCGCCGTAGACGCCGAGGCGGTCGGCCAGTCTGGCCGCCTCGGCCACGGCACGGATCTCCTGGTACCGTGCCAAGGACTGCTCGAAACGGGCGCGCGCCGCCTCGGGACGTCCGCGCAGTTCCTCGACCTGACCGGCGAACTCCAGCGTCCGTGCCTCCCAGTGGCCGGAGAGCCGGGCCCGGAAGGCCACGAGGGCCTCCTCGAACCGGGCCTCGGCGAGCTCGTACGCGCCCAGCCGGCCGTGCGCCAGGCCGAGGAAGGCCGTCGCGCGGGCCGCCTCGTAGTCGTCCTCGATCGAGGCCAGTTCGCGGCCCGCCCGCTCGATCGGCTCCACCGCCTCGGCCACCCGGTCCGCCAGCAGCAGCACCTCGCCGCACGCCAGCCGGGCCAGCGCCGCACCGCGTAGGTAGGCCTCGGCCTCGCGGAGCCGGACCACCTCGTGCAGGCAGTCGGCGGCCTCGTCCAGCTCACCGGCCATCCGATGGGTCTGGCTGAGCCCGTACAGCGCGTCCGCCTCGGCCAGCGGACGACACGTGTCCCGGGCGAGGTGGAGGGCTTCGGTGAACCAGCGCGCCGCCTCCTCCCCCTCGCCCGCGTTCCGCAGGCCGTTCCCGCCGCTGGTGAGCATCCGCAGCTCTCCGCTGCGGGAACCGGCCGCCCGGGCCGCCCGCCGCCCGATCCGGTGGGCCTCGACCCACAGCCGCACCGGACGCAGCCGCAGGAACAACGGCCACATGGCGTCGGCGAGTTGCCACGCGGCCGCGGGACGGTCCATTTCCTCGCACCAGCGCAGGACGTCGGCGAGCCGGTCGCGTTCCGCTTCGAGCCACTCCAGGGCCCGCACGTCCCCCTCGAACTCCCTGGCCGGGTGGACGGGGCGGGTGCGGTAGTCACGGGCGAGGGTGCGGTGGCTCGGCGAGACGACCGCCTCGGCGGCCGTGGCCGTGGCGAGGTACCAGTCGACGATCCGGTCGATTGCGGCTCTGGCGGGCGGGGTGTCCCGGACCTGCGCCCCGTGCGCCCGGGCGTGCAGCCGCACCAGGTCGTGGAAGCGGAACCGACCGGGCCCGGTCTCCTCCAGGAGGTGCACGTCCATCAGGCCGTCCAGCAGCCGGTCGGCCGCCGCCAGGTCCACGTCCGCGAGCACCGCGGCGTTCTCCAGCGTGAACACGGGGAAGGGCAGCTGCCCCAGCAGCCCGTAGAGCCGGGCGGCGTCCGGTTCCAGCACTCCGTACGAGGCGTCCAGGAGATCCTGCACGGTCTCACCCTCCACGTTCAGCGCCACCAGCCGGTCGGTGCCGCGCCCGAGCATCTCGGCGGTCGCCGCGAGCGACTGGGCCGGGCGCGCCGCGATGCGTGCCGCTGCCAGGCAGATCGCGAGCGGCAGCCCTGCGCAGGCGTCCACCACCTCGGCGGCGGCGGCGCTCTCGTCGACCACCCTGCTCCTGCCGACCCGCTCGGCGAGGATCTCGGTGGAGGCCGCCGTGGCGAGCGGGCCCAGCAGCCGGAACACCGCGCCGTCGATGCCCAGCCCGGTGAGCCGGCGACGGCTGGTCACCACGACCACCGTGTGGTCCGTGCCCGGCAGCAACGGCCGCACCTGAGCGGCCGTCGAGGCGTTGTCCAGCAGCACGGCGATCCGCCGCTCCGCCGCCAGCGAGCGCCAGAGCGCGACGCCCTCCTCCAGGCTCACCGGCACCGGAGAGATCCCGAAGGCGCGCAGGAAGCCGCCGAGGGCCTCGGCCGGGTCGGCGGGACCACCGGGCGCGTAGCCGCGCAGGTCCGTGTACAGCTGGCCGTCCGGGAAGCGGCCGGCCTGGCCGCGCAGCCACTGCGCGGCCAGTGCCGTCTTCCCGACCCCGGCGGGGCCGGTCACCACGACAGTGGCGTCCGCGAACCCGGTGTCGGGCGCCAACGAGCGGTCCAGTGCCGCCAGATCGGCCTCACGCCCGACCAGCCGGCGTGGACAGGGCGGCAGTTGCCGTGGCGTGGGCAGGACGGGCGGCCCGTGCAGATGAAGCCCGCCGTGGATCGAACCGGCCTGCACCACCGGGCCGGAGACCGTCGCGGCACCGGCCAGCGAGTTCCGCACCACTCCGTACGGCAGGTTGACGTCGTTCACCGGCACCTGCCGGACGCGGTCGATCCTGTCACTGGGCCCCCCGGCCTCGGACGAATTATCGCTATGGCGCTAGCAGATGACGTGTCGTCAAGTCGAGAATATTCCCAAAAGCGTGGTCATGGAACCCGGCGGTGGTATGGCCGATTACCCCGGGCTCATGCGATGCTCACCCGCGACACGGCAAGCTGGTGGCCAACCGGCGGGGGGCGTCGCGTGAAGTTCCATCTCCTGGGCTCAGTTGAACTATCGGTAAACGGCGAGCAATTGGCGATTCCGTCCGACAAGCGCCGACAGCTGCTGGCGGCCCTGGCCCTGGAGCCCGGAAGGTCGCTCTCCCACGACTCGCTCGTGTACCGACTGTGGGGCGAGGACCCCCCGCCCAGCGCACTGACCAGCCTGTACAGCCATGTTTCCCATCTGCGTGCGCTGCTGAGACGGGCGGCCCAGGCCGCCGGGACGAATGACCTCCGGGAAGCACCCGCGATCGACACCTGGTCGCACACGTACACCTTGCGGGCGGACCCGCTGCTGATTGACTGGCATCGGTATCTGGACCTCTCCGACCAAGCCGGACTACTCGCCGAGAACGGACAGGACCACCAGGCCAGAACCGTACTGAGCCGCGCCGCGAGCCTGTGGTGCGGCGAACCCCTGGCCGGACTGCCGGGCACCTGGGCCCAGACCACCCGTGCCGCCATGGCCGACCAGCACTTCACCACCACACTGCGCCGGATCGAGATCGACCTGCGGATCGGCCGCTTCACCGAACTGATCCCCGAACTCACCGCCCTGCGCGAGGACCGCCCCGCCGACGAGCGGCTCGCCGGCCACCTGATGACCGCGCTCTACGCCGCCGGCCGGCCGGCCGACGCGCTGGCCGTCTACCCCGCCGTCGTCCGTCTGCTGCACGCCCACTTCGCCACCGAGCCCGGCGAACGGCTCACCCGGCTCCACCGGCTCATGCTGCGCGGCGACCCACTCCCCGGCACACCGGAACGGGTCGAGGCCGTCCCGGCCCCCCACTCCCGGACCGTCCCACCCGCGGACGTCCCCGGACAGCACCGGCTGATCGGCCGGGAGGACGACCTCCGCCGGGTGCTGCCCGGCCCCGACGCCCGGCTCGCCCGCGGCGGCGTGGTCACCGTCTCGGCGATCCTCGGCATGCCCGGGGTCGGCAAGACCACCCTGGCCCTGCACGCCGCCGACCTGATGCGCGAGCACTTCCCGGACGGCTACGCCTACCTCAACCTGCGCGCCCACATCGGCAACCAGCCGCCACTGACCCCGGAGGCCGCGGGCACCCTGCTGCTCAGACGCCTCGGCGTGCCCGCCACCACCATCCCGCTGGACGCCGACGAGGTGTTCACCCTGTGCGCCGAGGCGCTCTCCACGCGCCGCGCGGTCGTCGTGCTCGACGACGCCTCGAACGCCGCTCAGGTGCGGCCGCTGCTGCCGCCCGCGCCTACCGCCCTGGTGATCGTCACCAGCCGCCAGCGCCTCACCGAACTCCCGGGCGCCCGACCGGTGTTCCTGGACGTACTGACGGTGGACGACGCCGTCGCCCTGTTCACCGACGTGGTGGGCCCCGAACGCTCCACGGACACCGGGAGCGTCATCGAGATCGTCGAGCGTTGCGGCTACCTGCCCCTCGCCATCGAGATCGCCGCCAGCCGCTTCAAGGCCCGCCCGTCCTGGACCCTCCGCCACCTCGCCCGGCGACTCTCCCGCAAGACCGGCCGGCTGGCCGAGATCCGCAGCGGCACCTCCAGCATCGCCCGGGTCTTCGAGGTCTCCTACCGGTACCTCTCCGCGAGCCAGCGATCTGCGTTCCGGCTGCTCGGCCTCTATCCCGGACCGGATTTCGGCGTGCACGCGGCGGCGGCCCTGTTCGGGTGGACGATCGATGAGACGGATGAGGTTCTGGAGGCTTTGCTGAACTGCCATCTCATCCAGGAGATATCGCCCGAACGCTATCAACTCCACGATCTTCTCAGGGAGTTCGCGGTAGCGTTGGGAGTCGATGAGAATCAGCGGGAATCGGCGGTCCGGCGACTGCTCCGCTTCGCCCTGCACGCCGCCGACCGCGCCGACCACCTGCTCTACCCGCACAGATCGAGAACTCCGCTTCCGAGAGATCAACAACTCGAAGACCTGGCAGGATTGTTGGGAGATTTCGAGATCAACTCTCCTGAATCCGCCAGGACTTGGCTGGAGGATGAACACGCCGGCTTGATCGCCCTGGCGGCCCACGCACCGCGCATCGGGCTCACGGAGAGCAGTGCTTGGCTCGCCCACGTCCTGGCCGGCCACCTGGGCGCCGAGGCCTACTGGAGCGAGGCCCAGGACATGCACCGGGCCGCCGCGACGCACTGGCGGTCGCAGGCGAACGACCGGCAGGAGGCTCGGGCCCTGATCGATCTGGGCGCGACGCTCGCCACCGCCTCCCGCTACGAGCCCGCGGCCGAGGCCCTCGAACGCGGGCTGTCCCTGGCCCGGGCGGAGGACGACCTGGACGCGGCGGCAAACGCCCTCAACCTGCTCGGCCGGGTGCGATGGGACCAGGCCCGGCTCCATGAGGCCCTCACGATCCAGCAGGAAGTGCTGGCCATTCGGGAGGAACAGGGCGACCGGTGGAACGTCGCCCGCTGCCTCGTCAACATCGGCATTCTGCACCGCTCCGTGGGGGACGAGGATTCGGCACTCACCGTCTACCACGACGCGTTACAGCTGGCCCGGAACTTCGATGACCGAATCCTTGAATTCCGGACACTGAACAACATCGGTGAAGTCCATCTCAGCGCCGGGCGGATTTCGATGGCACGGGGCATATTCGAGCACCTTCTGGACGGCCGGGACAGCACCATTCCTCCGCTGGACCTTTCCGCGGCCCGAACGAATCTCGCCGGGACTCTGGAAATCCCCGAGGAGCTCGAAACCGCCCTCGCGCTCTACCGGTCGGCTCTGGCAATCTTTCGCGAGACCGGAACGGTCCGCCATGAGGCGGACGGTCGCAACGGCCTGGGCCAGGCCCTACTCGCCGCAGGCCGGCACGCGGAGGCGCGGGATCAGCACGCACTCGCCCTTGAGCTGGCCGGCTCCATCGGCGCCGCCCGCGAGCAGGCGGCCGCACTGCGCGGCCTGGGCCGCTGCGAGGCGGCAGCCGGAAACCCGCCCGCCGCCCTCGCACATCTGACGGCGGCCATGACTTTGGCCGAGCAGGTCGACATCGCGGACGAGGCCGCACGAGTTCGCTCCGCGCTCGCCGAACTTCGGTCGAAATTTTCACACGATCATCATTTATCGAAATGAAGTTCGACTCTCGGGCATCGATTTGGTCGACGGGCCTCGCATCTGATTGAATTCCTCCACCTCGGGGACCTTGACGACCAATTGAGCCCAGAAAGTACGAGCGCCATGAGCATGTCTGTGTACATAGCCCACCAGATCCTCGAATCGATCGCGCTCTGGTGCTAACCCCGTAGCACGACGGCCGCCTCTCCCGTGTACGCCCGGAAGGTCAGCGACTCCTGAAGGTAGAGCTGAATCGTTTCTGCATCGTGGGAGAGGTAGCCCACCGAGGCGTCCTGGCCGAGGAAGAGCTCGAAGTCGCCGCCGCGGGTGGAGAGCAGGAAGGCGCCCTCGATGGCCGGGGCCCAGATGATCTCGCCGTCGAGGAGGCGGGCGAGGTGGTTGTGGACGGGGTAGCCGTGGTCGCTGGTCTCGTTGACTGCGGTGAAGGCGGCGGCGCCGAGCAGGAGTGAGTAGGGGCCGCCGACGCCGGCGAGGCGGAGGGCCGTGAGGGCGTGGCTGACCGCCTCCGGGTATTCGCGGACGTCGTCGGGGAGTTGGACCGGGGGGTTGGTGGAGGCCGCGCGGATGCCGTCGATGCCGCCGGCGCGGTAGCCCTCGAAGACGGCGCGGTCCTCGGCGAGGGCGAGGGTGCGGGCGGCGTCCTTGACCGGCTGCCAGTCGGAGTCCCTGGAGCCACGTTCGACGTCGTCCACGGCGTCCCGGCGGACGGTGAAGGGGACGCGCAGCTCGACCACCGGCTGGGCGGCGCGGGCGCGGGCCCGGACCCCGTCCGTCGGGGGCTCGATCCCGGTCAGGTGGCCGGTGCCGACGGCGGAGAGGGTGGCGCCCTCGGGGCCGTCGAGGTCGACCACCCGGCGGCCGGCGATGTGGAGCCTGAAGGTCTGACGGGCTTCCTCCTCGATCTCCTCCCATGCGGCGGCGGAGATCGGGGCGAGGTCCCGGTGGAGGTTGTTCATGTGCGGGGTCCTGTTCGGGGGGCTGCCAGGGACGGCAACGGGCTGTCAAGGGCTGTCAGGCGCTGTCACGGGGTCCGCTTGAGGCTGCCGATGCCGAGCGAGCCGTCTCCGGAGGAGGCGGCCGGGACGGAGCCCGGAGCGAGGGCAGCGGCGGGGGCAGGGGCAGCGTCCGAGCCGGAGCCGGACGCCGACGGCGGGGAGTCGAGGAAGTCGGCGGTCGGGACGAAGAACAGCCCGCCGGTGACGGCGGTGGAGAAGTCGAGCAGCCGGTCGGTGGTACCCGGCGGATTGCCGACGAACATGTTGCGCAGCATCTCCTCGGTCACCCCCGGGTCGGCCGCGTAGCCGATGAAGTAGGTGCCGAACTCGCCGCCGCGGTCGAAGGACCCGAACGCCATGTTGAAGCGGAGGATCTTCCGTTCCGCGCCGTCCGGCCCGGTGATCACGGTGAGCGCCACGTGCGAGTCGGCGGGCTTGACCTCGTCGGCCAGTTCGATGTCGGTGAGCTTGGTGCGGCCCACCGCCCCCTCCTGCTCCTCGACGTCCAGCGCGTTCCACGCGTCCAGGTCGTGCAGGTACTTCTGGACGATGACGTAGCTGCCCCCGGCGAACCCCGGGTCCTCCGCCCCGACCAGGGCGGCGCTCACCGCGGCCCTGCCCTCGGGGTTCTCGGTGCCGTCGACGAATCCGAGCAGGTCGCGGTCGTCGAAGTAGCGGAAGCCCTGGACGGCGTCGACCACGGTGGCCGCCCCGGCGAGCCGGTCGACGAGCCGGCCGGCCAGCTCGAAGCAGAGGTCCATCCGGGCGGCCCGCAGGTGCAGCAGCAGGTCGCCGGGGGTGGCCGGGGCCCGGTGGCGGGTGCCGGTCACCTCCTGGAAGGGGTGCAGCGAGGCCGGGCGGGGGCCGTCGAAGAGGCGGTCCCACAGCTCGGAGCCGACCCCGGTGACGCAGGTGAGACCGCCGTCGGGGATCCGGAAGCCGACCGCGCGGCGCAGTCCGGCGAGGTCGGGCAGCAGGTCGCGGACGGCGGCCTCGCCGCCGGGTTCGACGGTGAGGACCAGGAAGATCGCCGCGTCGGTCAGCGGGGAGAGCACGGCTTGCGGTTCGGCCTGCATGGTCACGGCCTTCCTCAGGACGCCCGGGAGGCGTCCCACTCGGCGCGGTAGTCGGCGAAGACCTGCTTCAGGTGGTGTCCGATCTTCAGGTAGTCGAGGTCGTCGAGGTTCGCGAGCGAGACCCGGACCGACCACTCGGGCCCGTCGAAGCCACCCCCGTTGAGCAGCACCACGCCGGTTTGCTCGGCGAGCCGGAACAGCGGTTCGGTGGGCTCGTAGTTCTTCTCCAGGAAGGCCGCGAAGTCCCTGCCCGCGACCCGCTCGGCCTCGGCCAGCAGGTCGAGTTCGACGTAGTAGCCGGCCCGCCCGGGGTCGTCCGCGATCTTCATCCCGGAGCCCTCCATCAGCAGGTCGAGCCGCTGCCGGACGATGCCCTGCACCCGCGCCTTGTAGGCCTTGCCCTCGGGCAGCAGCGCGAACAGCGAGAAGAGCACCATCTGGACCTGCTGCGGCAGGCTGAGCCCGGCCGTGTGGTTGAGCGCGACCTGCCGGGAGTCGGCGACCAGCCGGTCGATGAAGCGGATCTTCCCGGGCTCCAGGCTGAGCGTCCCGTACCGCTTGGCGAGGCGTTCCTTCTGCTCCTCCGGGAGGGCGGCGATCAGCTCGTCGATCACGTTGTCCCGGTCCAGGCCGATCACGCCCAGCCGGTGGCCGGTGGCGCCGTAGTGCTTGGAGTACGAGTAGACGAGCAGGGTGTTGCGGGGCAGTTCGGCGGCCAGGGTGCGGAAGCCGTCCACGAAGGTGCCGTAGACGTCGTCGGTGACGATCAGCAGATCGGGGTTGGCGGTGGCCACGATCTCCTTGATCTGGTCGGTGACCTGCCTGGACAGCGCGAGCGAGGGCGGGTTGCTCGGGTTGACCAGGCAGACCAGCCTGATCTCCGGGTCGGCCAGCTTGGCGACCTCCTCGGCCGGGTAGCGCCACTCGCGCACCCCGGTCTCGACCAGCTTGTCGGCCTGGATCTCGACCACCTCGAAGTCGTAGTCGTCCAGTGCGGGGATCTCGATGTACGGGGTGAACACCGGCACCATCAGGGCGATCCGGTCGCCCTTGCGCAGCAGGCCGTTCTTCATCAGCGAGTCGAAGACGTAGCACATCGCGGCGGTGCCGCCCTCGGTGGCGAACAGCTCGGGCTGCTGCGGCGACGGCGGCCGGCGGTCCATCAGCTCCTCGTGCAGGTAGCCCCGGACGATCTGCTCGGCGTGCACCAGCATCCGGTCGGGGACGGGGTAGTTGTCGCCGATGCTCGCGTCGGCGAGCTCGTGGACGAAGGCCCCGCGCTCGAACCCGAAGCGGTCCACGGCGAGTTCGACGCTGCGCCGGAGCAGCTCGATGCCGGGCAGCTCGGGGTGGCTGCGGACGAAGGCGTCGAAGCGGCCCGCGATGCCGGACCGCTCGGGCATGCCGCCGAGGTCGTCGGCGGTCCAGACCCGGCGGCTCTCGGCCAGCGCGAAGTGGCCGAGCGCCAGGCAGGCCTCCCGGGGACCGGTGCAGACCCAGTTCGGGTTGCCGCGGCCGGCGTTGAGCATGTGGGCGGTGGACTTCTCCTTCTGCCCGGGCTCGTCGCTCTGGCAGGCCTCGGCGAGCCGGACGAACTCGGCCTTCAGCTCGAAGGGGCTGAGCCTGGCCAGCCGGCGGATCTCCTCGCGGCCGATGGTGGGCTTCGTCATGCGTTCTCGACGCTCCTCGGGAAGGGGGGGCCATTCGCTGCGCGTGCTGACGGACGGTCGGTTCAGGCGCCCAGCATGCCGACCAGGATCGGACCGGTGAGCGGGAGCAGGAAGTTGGAGATGGTGTAGGTGATCGTGTAGCCGAGCATCGGGATGCTGCTCTGCGCGACGTTGGTGATGGTGGTGATCGCCGGGGTGCTGCACTGCTGGCCGGCGATGGCGCCGACCAGGATCGGCGGCTCGATCTTCAGCAGTCTGCGGCCGACGAACAGCGAGAGCAGCGCCGGGACGCTGACCATGAGGATGCCGGAGAGCGGCAGCAGCACCGGGTGGTCCCTGAGCAGCGTGGCCGCGTCCGGGCCGGCGGCCAGGCCGGTGACCGCGATGAAGACCGAGAGGCCGAGGTCCTTGGCGGTCTGCGCGGCGACCGGCGGGTAGGCCCCGAAGGTGGGCCGCTGGGCCCGGACCCAGCCGAAGACCAGTCCGGAGACCAGGCAGCCGCCGCCGGTGCCGAGCGAGAGCGCGGCGTCCCCGGCGTGCACGGTGATCAGGCCGATCAGCACGCCGACGCAGATGCCGAGGCTGATGTAGATGTAGTCGATGGCGTCCTTGCGGATGCCGACACCGGCCTTGGCGGCGAACCGCTCGACGGCCGAGCGGGCGCCGGTGACGGTCACGGTGTCGCCGCGGTGCAGTTCGGTGTCGGGGACGGCGGGCAGGTGCTGGTCGACCCGCCGGACGTCGGTCAGGTAGATCCCCGAGGTCGTGGCCGGCTGCTCGGCGGCCAGCTCCCCCGCCGTCCGGCCGACGAAGTCCTTGTTGGTGAGGACGATGTCGCGGACCACCAGCGGGCTGTCCAGGCCGGGCACGCCGGAGGTCTCCGGGCCCAGCTCGTGGCCGGTGTCGATGACCGCCTCGCGGCGGCCGACCAGCAGCACCAGGTCGCCGCGGCGCAGCCGGAAGTCCGGCTCGGGGTGGAGCGTGCGGCCGTCCCGCCGGACGCCCTCGACGGTGACCAGGCCCGGCTGGACCTCCTCGACCCCGGCGACGGTCGAGCCCTCGCCCTGGGAGACCAGGTAGCTGCGGCCGACCAGCGGCGGCAGCGCGGGCTGCTCGTCGCCGTCCGGCGCGCCCTTGCCGCCGCGCAGCTTCTGCCACAGTTCGCGGGAGGCGTCGGGCAGCTTGATCCGCATCATCAGCGGGAACACCTGGCTGGTCAGCAGGACGATGGAGACCAGGCCGAAGAGGTAGCAGACCGAGTAGGCGGCGGCCACGTGGTTCTGCAGCTGGGCGGACTCGTCGGCGCTGACGCCGGAGAGGTTGGAGATCGCCTCCTGGGCGGTGCCGACCACGGCGGACTCGGTGGCCGCGCCGGCCAGGATGCCGGCCGCGGTGCCGACGTCCAGGTCGAAGGCCTTGCCGATGCCGTAGGCCATCGCGACGACCAGTACCGCCTCCATGACGCAGAGCACGGCGAAGCGCAGGCCCTTGGCGTTGAGGTTGGCGAAGAACTGGGGGCCGGCGATGTAGCCGAGCGAGAAGATGAACAGGGCGAAGGCGACGTTCTTGACGTCGGCGTCGACGCTGACGTGCCGGCTTCCGATCAGCATGGCGACGATCAACGTGCCGCAGATGCCGCCGAGTTGGATCGGTCCGACGTGCAGCTTGCCGAGCAGGTAGCCGAGCGCCAGGCAGACGAACAGCGCGAGGACGGGATTCTCCCGCAGCAGGCTCACGGCAGCCGCCCCCACCGCGGCGAGGGGGTGCCGGAGGGAGGAAGGACCAGCACTGATCCGATCATGGGAACGATTACATCGCAAAGCGGACAATCCGGCGCGGGGGACGCGCAGCCGGGCGGCCCCGCCGGAGGTCGCTCCGACGGGGCCGCCCGGGTGATCCGACCAGGCCTTCCGAGTGAGCGTCAGGCGCGCCGCCGCCCTCAGGCCCGGCTCAGACCCGCAACGCCGCCAGCTGCTCGGCGAACGGCACCACCTGCTCGGGCAGGGCCGCCGCCGGGGCCCGCCCGGCCGGCAGCGCCGCCAGCTCGCCGGCCGCCCGGTCGATCCGGCGCGGCAACCCGTCGGTGAGCCCGTCCCCCGCCGTGCCCCAGTCGTCGGTGGCCGCGTAGACGGCGGTCGGCAGCACCACCGCGCGCAGGTAGCTGAACAGCGGGCGGACGGCGTGCTCCAGGGCCAGCGAGTGCCTGGGCGTGCCGCCGGTGGCGGCGATCAGCACCGGCTTGCCGGTGAGCGCGTCGTTGTCGATCACGTCGAAGAAAGACTTGAACAGGCCGCTGTACGAGGCCGTGAAGATCGGTGTCACCGCGATCAGGGCGTCCGCCTCCGTCACCGCCCCGATCGCCGCGCGCAGCCCGGCACCGGGGAATCCGGTGACGAGGTTGTTGGCGATCTCCACCGCCAGGTCGCGCAGTTCGACCACGGTGACGTCCGCCTCGCGCCCCTCCGCGGCGAGCCGGCGCACGGTGGAGTCGGTGAGCCGGTCCGCCAGCAGCCGCGTCGAGGACGGCTTGCCCAGTCCGGCACTCACCACCACCAGCTTGAACGCGGTCACCTGGCCACCTCCGTCGTCTCGTTCTCCCGTGCGTCCCTGGCCGCGACCAGCGCGGCGTGGGTCGGCCCCTCCGGCACGCCGGCCGGGCGGCCCTTGGCGAACTCCCGGCGCAGCACCGGAACGACCTCCTCGCCGAGCAGGTCCAGCTGCTCCAGCACCGTCTTCAGCGGCAGGCCGGCGTGGTCCATCAGGAACAGCTGGCGCTGGTAGTCGCCGAAGGTCTCGCGGAAGGTCAGGGTCTTCTCGACGACCTCCTGCGGGCTGCCGACGGTCAGCGGGGTCTGCTCGGTGAACTCCTCCAGCGAGGGCCCGTGGCCGTACACCGGCGCGTTGTCGAAGTACGGGCGGAACTCGCGCACCGCGTCCTGGGAGTTCCTCCGCATGAACACCTGCCCGCCGAGGCCGACGACCGCCTGCTCGGGCGTGCCGTGACCGTAGTGGGCGTAGCGCTCGCGGTAGAGGTCGATCAGCTTCTGGAAGTGCTCCTTGGGCCAGAAGATGTTGTTCGCGAAGAAGCCGTCACCGTAGTAGGCGGCCTGTTCGGCGATCTCGGGGCTGCGGATCGAGCCGTGCCAGACGAACGGCGGGACGTCGTCCAGCGGGCGCGGAGTGGCGGTGAAGCCCTGGAGCGGGGTGCGGAAGCGGCCCTGCCAGTCCACGACCTCCTCGCGCCACAGCTGGTGCAGCAGCGCGTAGTTCTCGATCGCGAGCGGGATGCCCTGGCGGATGTCCTTGCCGAACCACGGGTAGACCGGGCCGGTGTTGCCGCGGCCCATCATGACGTCCACCCTGCCCTCGGCCAGGTGCTGGAGCATCGCGAAGTCCTCGGCGATCTTCACCGGGTCGTTGGTGGTGATCAGCGTGGTCGAGGTGGAGAGGATGATGCGGTCGGTCTGCGCGGCGATGTAGCCGAGCATGGTCGTCGGCGAGGACGGGACGAACGGCGGGTTGTGGTGCTCGCCGGTCGCGAAGACGTCCAGGCCGACCTCCTCGGCCTTGCGGGCGATGGCCACCATCGCCTTGATCCGCTCGTGCTCGCTCGGGGTGCGGCCGGTGGTGGGGTCGGTCGTCACGTCGCCGACGGAGAAGATTCCGAACTGCATGCTGCTCACCACATCCCAGGTAGTCCAACTTTCAACCACACTAGCACCCGGGTGCGGGCCGTTATTCCCACCGGCCGTTCCGGCGAGGAGGCCGTCCGCGAGGAGCTCCAGGCCTGCAACCGGGCCGTCTACGCGGCCGCCGCCGAGGAGCCGGAGCTCGCCGCGATGGGCACCACCGTGGCCGGGCTGGTGCTGCTGCCCGAACGGGCCCTGGCCTTCAACGTCGGCGACAGCCGGGTCTACCGGATCACCGGGGACGGGCTGAGCCGGGTGAGCGTGGACGACAGCCCGCCGCTGCCGCCCGGACGGCGCACCACCTCGGTGGTCACCCAGACGCTGGGCGGCTCGCTCGGGCTCACCTTCGTCGAACCGCACGTCCGGGCCGCGCCGCTGGCCGCCGGGGACCGCTACCTGGTGTGCAGCGACGGCCTGACCGACCCGGTGCCCGAGGAGGAGCTGGCCGGGCTGCTGGAGCGGTCGTCCGGGGAGGCGGACCGCTCGGACGGCAAGGCCGCCTTCGAGCTGTGGAAGGCGGCGATCGAGGCCGGCGGGCCGGACAACATCACCCTGGCGCTGGTCCGGGTCGGCGGGTAGTCGCTCCCGGCGGCACGGACCCCTGGCGACACGGGCCCCTACCGAAACGGACCCCTGACCGCACGGACCCCTGACCGCACGGACCCGCCCCGGGCGGGGCGCCGTAGCGCTCCGCCCGGGGCGGTCACCTGTCCGTTCGCCGTTCTCGGCTCAGATTTCGCTCGTGACGCTCACCCCGCTGAAGCCGTCCTTGGCGTAGACGCTGAAGAAGACGTAGCCGCCGGCCGGCGGGTCCGTGACGGTCAGCGTCTCGGAGTTGTCCGGATTGGTCGAGTGCGCGGTGTTCGCGTCGGTGTACGCCCACCCGGCCGGGTTGTAGTAGAGGTCGCCGTTGCCGGTGCCGCCACTGGTGGTGACCTTCACCTGCTTGGTGCCGGCCGGCACCAGCAGGGCGAAGTGCGCGTAGTTGCCCGTGGTGGCCGCGACGTTGCTGCGCGCGCAGTTGGCACCCAGCAGGCGGGTGTCGGCGTCGGTGCACTCCGGCAGCGGCTGGCCCGGCGTGGTGGGGGTGCCGCCGTCGGTGGCGCAGCCACCGCTCGCGCACTTGGTCAGCCAGCTGTCGAAGTCGGCGTCGTAGCGGGTGCCGATGGTGGTCTTCAGGATGGCGCGGGCACCGTCCCAGTCACCGGCCCGGTACTTGGCGAGGACCGCGTCGACGTCGGAGCGGTGCTGCTCCAGCATGTAGCGGACGGCCAGGTAGCCCCAGCGGTAGACCCGGTCCTGGTCGCCGTAGGCGGTGTCGAACAGGTCGCTCAGCTTGTAGGTGTGGCGGCCGGCCGTCGCGATGGCGGCGTCGTTGTTCACCTTGCGGTACGACCAGGAGACGTACTCGGCGAAGCCCTCGACCCACCAGATGGTCGGGGTCTTCATGCCGGCCTCGAAGTTGCCGTACATGTCGAACCGGCCGTCGAGGTAGTGGGTGTACTCGTGGTTGAGGTTCCAGATCTCGAAGGACGGGCGGGCCCACTCGGCCTCGTAGCAGAGGAAGCGCGGCTGGTTGCCGGCCGTCGCCGGCTCGCCCTCCAGGTACATGCCGCCGTTGTTGGTGTCGATGCCGTAGATCGCGGCGGCCAGCACCTGGTAGTCGAGCGAGGAGTGGAAGGTCACGACCTCGATCGTGTTGTTCCGGTCGTCCTTGACCGGGCCGCTGTCCTTGGCCACCGAGTGGAAGTACGCGTCCTGGCCGTTCAGACTGGTGCAGGCGGTCTCCAGCTGGGCGGCGTCCAGCGACTGGGCGAGGATCGTGATGCTCGGGCTACAGGTGTGCTTCACGGGCAGCACGCCGGCCTTGAGCTGGTCGGACTTGTTGCAGGTGCCGTAGTACGAGCAGTTGCCGACGTCGTAGTAGTCGACGGCCTCGGCGACCGCGGCCCACTGGTAGACGGTGCGGCCCTTCGGCTCGGCCTTCTCGACCAGCGCCTTGGCCAGCGGACGGACCTTGGCCTGGAGGGCCGTGTCCTTCAGGAAGCGGGTCAGCTCCTTGGTGGCGTTGTAGACCAGCACGCCGTAGGTGTCGCCGAGCAGGGCGTTGTTGCGGGTCGCGAAGTCGGACAGCGAGTCCAGCACGCTCGGGTCGGCCTCGACGGCCGCGTCGAAGCCGGGCACCTGGTGGCCGCGGAACAGCACGGTGAACACCGGGTTGACCGCCCAGGCCATGCCGGCCGGGTTCCAGGTGTCGGCCTTGTAGTCGCCCAGCATCCGCTTGACCACCGGCAGGTAGCGGACGTTCTCCTGCGCGCTGTCGATCAGCGTGATGGCCTCGCCCAGGATGGGCCCGTTGCCCGAGGCGACGTCGCGCGAGTGCGCGCTGTTGAAGAAGGCGTCCAGCCCGGACTGGATCGCGGTCTTGAGGTTGGCGCCGTACTCGCCGACGTCCTCCTTGTGGTACCACTGCGCGAAGTAGCCGGCGCGCAGGTAGAGCACCAGCTGCTCGACCGAAGTGGAGTTGTCACCGGGGTAGTTGGCCGCCGCGTCGCGCAGCGCGTAGGCCACCGTGCTCATCTGCTCCTCGCGGAACGCGCCGCGCGCGTCGCCGCCGGTGAGCTGGAACAGGCTGTTGATGCACTGGAGGTCGGCGTCCTTGATGTGCTGGACCAGGTCACCGCCGGTCCGGCCGGAGAAGTCGCTGATGGTGCAGGGCTTTTCGGCCGCCGCGCCGAGGCTGAGGGCCTTGGCGGTCGGCCTGGCCTCGGCCGGCCGGGTGTCGACGGGGAGCGGGGCGCGCTGGTCGACCGAGGCCAACTGCTGCCCGCCGTCGGCTCGTTCGGTGGCGCCGATGGCCGGCTGCGGGGCCGGTCCGGCGGGAATGGGGGTGGGGGCACCTCCGGGGGCGGGGGTGGCGGGGGCGGCCTGCGACTGGGGGGCGAACAGGCCGACCGCCAGGAACAGGGACAGCACCAGCGTCAACAGTCGTGCCGGCTGCGGGAGTCGCAGCGGACGGGAAGGACTCACGTGGGGGCCTCCGGGCCGTCGTCGTCGACCGCGGCTCGGGGCGCGGTCGACTGAGGGTGTCGAGGACCGTTGGTGACGGGACCGCGTGGGGGCGGCTCCGTCGGACACGGTGGGGGATGTGACATGTACCATGGCACATCTCACATGGCCTTGGGAACCCGGGGCGATGTGCGCGGTTTGCGGGGAACTCGGTCGGAACCCGTGATGACAATCCGTCAACTGACCCGCCCCGGGCGGGGCGCCGTAGCGCTCCGCCCGGGGCGGTCACCTGTCAGGTCTGCCGGGGTCGGCTCAGAATTCGCTCGTGACGCTCACCCCGCTGAAGCCGTCCTTGGCGTGGAGGCTGAAGAAGACGTAGCCCGCCGGCGGGTTGTCGACGGTCAGCGTCTCGGAGTTGTCCGGGCCGGCCGAGCGGGTGGCGTAGGAGTTGGTGTACGCCCAGCTGCCCGGGTTGTAGTAGAGGTCGCCGTTGCCGGTGCCGCCCTTGCTGGTGACCTTGATCTGCTTGGTGCCCTGGGGCACCAGGATGTAGAAGTGGGCGTAGTTGCCGGTGGTGGCGGCGAGGTTGCCGCGCACGCAGTTGGCGTCCAGCTTGCGGATGTCACCGCCCGCGCACTCCGGCAGCTGCGGCTGGCCCGGCGTCTCGGTGGCGCAGGCCCCGGCGGCGCACTTGGTCAGCCAGCTGTCGAAGCCGGCGTCGTAGCGGGTGCCGATGGTGTTCTTCAGGATGGCGCGGGCGCCGTTCCAGTCACCCGCGCGGTACTTGGCGAGGACCGCGTCCACGTCGGAGCGGTGCTGCTCCAGCATGTAGCGCACCGCCAGGTAGCCCCACTGGTATACCCGTTCCTGGCTGCTCTTCGCGTAGACGGTGTCGAAGAGCTCGCTCAGCTTGTAGGTGCGCTGGGAAGCCACCGCGATGGCGCGGTCGTCGACGACCCCGCGGTACGAGTAGGAGACGAACTCGGCGAAGCCCTCCACCCACCAGTCGATCGGCTGGACCTGGCCGGCGTCGTAGTCGCCGTACACGTTGAACCGGCCGTCGAGGTAGTGGGTGTACTCGTGGTTGAGGTTCCAGATCTCGAAGGACGGGCGGGCCCACTCGGCCTCGTAGCAGAGGAAGCGCGGCTGGTTGCCGGCCGTCGCCGGCTCGCCCTCCAGGTACATGCCGCCGTTGTTGGTGTTGATGTCGTAGATGATCGCGGCGAGCACCTGGTAGTCGAGCGAGGAGTGGAAGTTCACGACCTCGATCGTGCTGTTGTTGTCGTCCTTGACCGGACCGCTGTCCTTGGCCACCCGGTGGAAGTACGCGTCCTGGCCGTTCAGGCTGGCGCAGGCGGTGGCCAGCTGGGCGGCGTCCAGCGACTGGGCGAGGATCTTGATGCTCGGGCTACAGGTGTGCTTCACCGTCAGGTTGGCGGCCTTGAACTTCGCCGGGTCGTCACAGGTGCCGTAGTACGAACAGTTGCCCTCGTCCCACCAGCCCACCGCGAGCGTCACCGAGCCGCGCTGGTACATCGTGGGACCGCTCGGGGAGGACTGCTGGGCCAGCGTCCGCGCCAGGGGGCGCAGCTTCGGCAACAGCTCCGGGTACTGCATGAAGCGGGTCAGCTCGTTGGTCGCCTCGTACACCGTCTTCCCGTAGGTGCCGCCGTGCAGGCCCTGGTTGCGGGAGATGAAGGTGAACAGGGTGTCCAGCACGGTCGGGTCGGCCTTGACCTTGGAGACGAAGTCGGCCTGCCAGTGGCCGGCGTACAGCACGGTGAGCGCCGGGGTCAGCGCGTTCACCATGCCGGTCGGGTTCCAGGTGGTGCTGTCGTAGTCGGCCAGCACGCGCTTGGCGACCGGCAGATAACGGGCGCTGTCCTTGATGCTGTCGATCAGCGTGGTCGCGCCGACCAGCGGGCTCGCGTTGCCCGCCGAGACGTCCCGCGAGCGGGGGTTGGCGAAGAACGCGTCCAGCGCGGAGCGGGAGGCGGCCTTCAGGTTGCCGCTGTAGGCGTCCACCACGTCGGGGTTGTAGAACTGCACGAAGTAGCCGGCCTGGAGGTACAGCATCAGCTGCGCGATCGACGCGCTGTTGTCGCCCTGATAGCCGTTCGCCGCGTCGCGCACCGCGTTCGCCACGGTGATCATCTGCGACTCGCGGAACGCGTTGGCGGCGTCGCCGCGGCCGATCTTGAACAGCCGGTTGACGCAGCCGAGGTCGACGGACTTGATCTGCTCGACCAGGGCGGCGCCCGTACGGCTGGTGAAGTCACCCGTGTTGCAGGGCTTCTCGGCCGCCGCGTCCGGACCGAAGGCCTTGGCCTGCGGCTGTCCGGCCGTCGGCGGGTCGGCGGGCAGGGTCGCCGAAGACCGGGGCGCCAGGTCCTCCGGGCTGAGGCGCGTGCGGCCGCCCGGCTGCGCCGGGGCGGCATGGGCGGGGTTCTCGCCGATCGCGGGCGGCGGCGCCAGGTAGGCGGGCGCCGTGCTGACGGGCGCGCCGCCGGGCGTGGTCCCGCCGGCGGCGGGGGCGGCATGGGCGGCCTGGCTGAGCGGGGCGAACATGCCTCCCGCCAGGACGACGGACAGGGCGAGCGTCGACAGTCGTGCCAACTGCGGGATTCGCAGCAGGCGTTGGCCATTCACGTGGGGGCCTCCGGGCCGTCATCGGCCGCGATTTGGGGCGCGGCCTACGGGGGAGCGAGGACCGTCCGCGAAGGGACCGCGTGGGGCGGGTCCCTTCGTGGATGCGGTGGGGATGTGACATGTACCATTGCACACATCACACAACATTGTGAAGGTCTTTACCCGAGGTCCACCCAACAGAAATGACGTGAAGGGCGCGGCGACGAGTCGTCACCGTGCCCTTCACGCCCGCGAAGCGGCTACTTGCGGAGCAGCAGGATCACGCCCGCCGTCACCAGGCCGACCGCGACCGCGGCCGCGCCGTACGCCAGGCGGTGCGCCCGCAGCACCGGCAGGAAGCGGTCCACGGCGTAACGGCCGGGGCCGGTCAGGGCGAGCGAGGCGGCGCCGGCGGTCAGCAGCAGCTCGTACTCGCTGCCCTTCGGGGCGAAGAAGCCGCCGCCCCAGGTGACGGCTATCGCGTTGACCATCGTGCCGACGATCGCGGCGGCCGCCAGCGGGGTCAACAGGCCGACGGCGAGGGCGAGTCCGCCCAGTGTTTCGGTGAGGCCGGCCACCACGGCCATGGCGTCACCGGCCGGGTAGCCGCTCATGGTGAAGAACTGACCGGTGCCGTCGATCCCGCCGCCCCCGAACCAGCCGAACAGCTTCTGGCTGCCGTGCGCGGCCATGGTCAGGCCGAGGACCAGGCGCAGGAGCAGGAGTCCGGCGTCGTAGGCGTGCGGGGAGGTCGTCGCGGACCCGGAGGTGCCCAGGGCCGGGCTGACGGTGGTGGTGGCGGCGGTCGTGCTCGGGCTGCTGCTCGGCATGCGCGTCTCCATCGATCGGGGTTCGGTCGTCGTCCGGGCGGCCGGACGCGGTCAGGGAGTTGTGGTGAGGCGGCGGGCCGGGGTCGTCACCCCGCGCCATTGTTCAAATTTGAACCGCCGCTCCATCGACCGTACCTCGAAGTTCGAATTTGAACAACTGACGGTTCGTCGGCGACTCGCGGGCCCACCCGGGGCCGGGGAGGGTGGAGGCATGGCTCAGCACAGGCACCACCGGCAGGCGGCAGGGACCGGCACCCCGTACCCCGAGGCGCTGGCCGCCTTCGGCGAGCGCGTCCGACTGGTCACCCCAGGGCAGTGGGACTCCCCCACCCCGTGCAGCGACTGGTCCGTCCGCGACCTGGTCAACCACCTCACCGGCGAGCAGCTCTGGGTGCCCGACCTGCTGATGGGCGCCACCATCGGCGAGGTCGGCGGACGCTACGACGGGGACGTGCTCGGCGACGACCCCCTCGGTGCCTGGACGGACGCCGCCGAAGCGGCCAGGGAGGCGTGGGCCGTCCCGGGCGCCACCGAGCTGACCGTCCACCTCTCCTACGGGGACGCCTCCGGCCGGTACTACCTGGACCAGCTCACCACCGACCTGGTGATCCACTCCTGGGACCTCGCCGAGGGCATCGGCCGGCACACCCGGCTCCCGGACGGACTCGTCGAGTTCGCGCTCGGCCGGTTCACCGGATACGGGGACCTGTCCGGCAGCGGGCTCTTCGACCCGCCGCTGCCGGTGCCGGGGGACGCCGGACCGCAGACCCGGCTGCTCGCCCTCACCGGGCGGCGGGACGGAGGGTGACCGGGGGTGCCTCCGGGTGAGCGGCCCGGCGCCGGATACTGGAAGCAGCGGGGGCAGTATTCCGTGCGAGAGGCGGGCGGACCATGAGCCGCAGGCCGGACATCCTGGGCGAGTTCACCGCCGACCACCGGGCGGCCACCGAGCTGCTCGACCTGATCGAGGCCGCACCGGCCGACGACCCCGGGCGCGCCGAGCTGGTCGCCCGGCTGACCGACCTGCTGTTCACCCACTGCGCCGCCGAGGAGGAGCACCTCTTCCCCGTGGTCCAGCACGACGTGCCCGACGGCGGGGCGCTGGTGTTCCGCAGCATCCACGACCACCTGGCGATCGGGCAGTACCTCGCCGACCTCCAGGGGCTCGGGCCGGCCGACCCGGCCTTCGGCACCCTGCTGCGCGGCCTCGCCGACACCCTGCGACGGCACCTGCTCGGCGAGGAGGAGCAACTCTTCCCGGCTGCCCGCAAGGCCCTGCCCGCGGCCGCCCGCGCCGCGCTGGGCGACCGGCTGCGGGCCGAACGGGCCGCGCTGGAGGCACCGGACGGTGACGGGCCGGTCGGCTGAGGCAGCCGGACAGTGGCGGACCGGTGAGGCGACGAGGCCGGTGAGGTGACGAAGCCGGACGGTGGCGGGCCGGTCAGTCCTTCGGGCTGATCACCGCGAACCGGGCGCCCTCACGATCCCGCAGCCGGGCCACCCGCCCGTACGGGGAGTCGAAGGCCGGCCCGATCGCCCTGCCGCCCAGCTCCACGGCCCGGGCCAGCGCCCGGTCGGCGTCCGGCACGGCGAAGGAGACCTCCCAGTGCGGCGGCGTCCCCGCCGGGCCGCCCGTCTGCTCCTTGGCCAGCGCCGCGACGCTGTGCCCCTCGGCGCGCAGCACGACCCGGTCGTGCTCCCAGCGGACCTCGAAACGCTCCGGGTCGCGGCCGTCCCAGCGGAACACCTCGCCGTAGAACAGCGCCGCCGCGAACGGGTCCGGGGTGCGCAGCTCGATCCAGACCGGCGCCCCGGGCAGGTCCAGCTTCCTGGCCCGGCCCGGCGGGCCCTCCCAGATGCCGAAGACCGCGCCCGCCGGGTCCGCCGCGAAGGCCACCCGGCCGGCGTCGAAGGCCAGCGGGCCGACGGCCAGGGTCGCGCCGCGTTCGCGCACCGCGTCGGCGGCGGCGTCGGCGCTCTCCGTCCCGAAGTAGCTGGTCCAGGCGAGCGGGACCGCCCCGAAGCCGGCGACGCCCAGCCCGGCCACCGCCTCTCCGCCGGTCACCGCGTGCGCGTACGGCCCGAAGCGGTCCGGCCCCGGCTCGAACTCCCAGCCGAGCAGCGGCCCGTAGAAGCCCGTGGCGGCCTCCAGGTCCCCGGCCATCAGGCTCACCCAGCACGGCACGGCAGCCACACAGCGCACCGTGGCGGTCGTCTCACCGCTGCCCATCGCGAACCTCCTCGCCCACCCGGCCGCCGGGCCCCTCCCGACTCCCACGGCCCACCGGCCGCCCTGGGGACGCCCACAGCCTAGGCCGCCACCCGCGCCGCGCCGGGGAAGCCATGCCCGGGATCAGCGCACCCAGTTCTTGAGGGGCTCGGTGTCCAGGGAGATGCCGACGGGCTCCGGCAACCGGACGGTCTTGCCGAAGGGAAGGGTCTGGACGGTCTCGTAGCGGATGCCGTCGGGCTCGCTGTGGACGACGACCTCGGCGGAGTCCCGGTCGATCAGGAGGTAGACGGGGATGCCGGCCTCGGCGTAGGCGCGGGGCTTCTCGACGCGGTCACGACGATCCGTGTCGGAGTCGTAGGAGGTGACCTCCGCGACCATCAGGACGTCGCCGGTCGGCGCCCAGTCCCCGTACCCGACGAATGCGTCGGCGTCTGCGAGCGTGCCGTCCGGGCGGGCGCGCCCGTCTCGATAGCCCGCAAGCCTCAGGCCTTGATCGTGCAGATAGAGCTCCGGCCGAGACTGGATGCAGATCCGTAGGAGCCACTGGACGATGCGGCCGTGGTCGCCGTCTGGCACGGGCTTGATCCCCAACTTCCCGTTGATGAACTCCAGCCGGATGCCTTCGACGGTTCGACCCAAGTGACGGGCGAACTCCTCGAACTGCTCGGGCAGCATCTGCGGGCGTTCGGAGATCGCGGTCACGGGCTTTCCTCCTTCGCCTGGACACCCTCCGGATCAACGAGATCCCCCGGCGAGTGGTCACGGGTCGTCCGACTTCGACGATAGCCGAGACAGCCGAAGCGGAGTTGATGTGACTCAGGTCACACTCGTCCGGGAAATTCCGGGGACGGATTCCCCGTTTCCGAGTACGTTGGAAGAAGCGGGGAGAATTTCCCCGGTATCCTGATGAGGAGCAGTCGTCGTGACCACCGCCGCCGCCGAGTCGGTCCACCCCACGGAGAGCGCGCGTACGCCGAAGTTGCGTGCCGATGCGAGCCGGAACCGGGAGCGGATCGTGCTGGCGGCCCGGGACGTGTTCGTCGAGCACGGCGCGGACGCGCCGCTGGACGAGATCGCGAAGCGGGCGGGGGTCGGCAATGCCACGCTGTACCGGAACTTCCCGGACCGGGTGGCGCTGATCCACGAGGTGGCGGTGCTCGTGAAGAACCGCATCCTGACCCTCGCCGAGACGGCGACGGTGGAGGCGGAGGCTCCTGACGGAGCCGGCCCGTTCGACGCCCTCCAGCGGTTCGCGCACGCGTCCGTCGAGGAGAAGGTCGGCGGCCTCTGCACCTTGTTCAGCAGCCATGTCGACCCGTTCGACCCGGAGTTGGCCGAGATCAGGACGCGCTTGCAGACCGCCGTGGGCGGGCTGATGGAGCGCGCCAAGGTCGCGGGCGAGCTGCGGGCGGACGTCGACCACGGTGACCTGTTCATCGCGACGAGCCAGCTGACCCGTCCGCTGCCGAACACCTCCTGCCGGCTGCTCGACGACTTCGTCCACCGGCACCTGCAGATCTTCCTGGACGGTCTGCGCGCGCCGGCGCCTTCGGTCCTGCCCGGCCGGGCCGCGACCTTCGAGGACTTCCAGACCGAGAACTGACCCCGACCACCAGCACCGACCGTCCGGTGGCGCCCCGCCGCGCCCCGGCCCACTCTCCCGACACACCTTCCGTACGGCAACCTGCCGTTCCCGTACGGCAGTCGACCGTTCACGCACACCACACGCACCGTGAAGTGAGTAACCCCATGCCTCAAACCGACGCCCGACCGGCGACGCTGCCCGATCCCCGGCGCTGGAAGGCGCTGATATTCATCGGCCTCGCCCAGCTGATGGTCGTCCTCGACGCGACCATCGTGAACATCGCCCTGCCCTCCGCGCAGCAGGACCTGGGCATCACCGACGGCAACCGCCAGTGGGTGATCACCGCCTACGCGCTGGCCTTCGGCGGACTGCTGCTGTTCGGCGGCCGGATCGCCGACCTCTGGGGCCGCAAGCGGACCTTCATCGTCGGCCTGACCGGCTTCGCCCTCGCCTCCGCGCTCGGTGGCGCCGCGGCCAACACCGCGATGCTGCTCGGCGCCCGCGCGCTCCAGGGCGTGTTCGGCGCGCTGCTGGCGCCGGCCGCGCTGTCGCTGCTCGCGGTGATGTTCACCGAGGCCAAGGAGCGCGCCAAGGCCTTCGGCATCTACGGTGCGATCGCCGGTGGCGGCGGCGCCATCGGTCTGATCCTCGGCGGCCTGCTCACCGAGTACATGAACTGGCGCTGGACCTTCTTCGTCAACATCCCGTTCGCCATCGTGGCCGCCGCGGGCGCCGTGCTGGTGATCCGCGAGCCCTCCGAGGGCCGCAACCGCAACAAGCTGGACGTCCCCGGCGTGCTGCTGGTGACCACCGGCCTGGTCTCGCTGGTCTACGCCTTCACCCGCGCCGAGTCCGACGGCTGGTCGTCCGGCACCACCATCGGGCTGTTCGTCGCGGCCGCCGTGCTGCTGACCGCCTTCGTGCTGGTGGAGCGCAGGGTCAAGGCCCCGCTGCTGCCGCTGCGCGTGGTGCTCGACCGCAACCGCGGCGGGGTGTACCTGTCGCTGGGCATGGCCGTGATCGGCATGTTCGGTCTGTTCCTCTTTCTGACCTACTACCTCCAGATCGTGCTCGGCTACAGCCCGGTGCTGACCGGTGTGGCCTTCCTGCCGATGGTGGCGGGCATGATCACCGGCTCGACCCAGATCGGCGCCCGGCTGATGACCCGGGTCCCGGCCCGGTACCTGATGGCGCCCGGCTTCCTGGTCGCCTCGGTCGGCATGTTCCTGCTGACCCACATCGGCCTGGACACCTCCTACCCGGCGCTGATCCTGCCCGGTCTGGTCCTGATGGGCCTCGGCATGGGCACCGCGTTCATGCCGGCCATGAGCCTGGCCACGCACGGCGTCCAGCCGCGCGACGCGGGCGTGGCCTCGGCCATGGTCAACACCTCGCAGCAGGTCGGCGGCGCCATCGGCACCGCGCTGCTGAACACCATCGCGGCCAGCGCGACCACCACCTGGCTGGCCTCGCACGCCACCGCGGCGGCGGCCGCCTCGCCGGAGGCCGCGAAGGCGCTCCAGTTCCAGAGCATGGTGCACGGCTTCTCGACCGCGATCTGGGTGTCCTTCGGGATCCTGGTGGCGGCCGCCGCGGTCGCCTTCACCTTCATCAACGCCGGCCGGCCGGACGCCGGTTCGGGCTCAGCCACGGGCGCGGCGAAGGAGAACGAGGTGCCGGTGCTGGTGCACTGACACGCCCCTCCAGGGGTTGCTCGGGTGCGTACGCGGCCCGTCCGGTGTCTTCCACGACGCCGGGCGGGCCGCTCGCCGTTTCCCCACCTGCTCGACCGGCCGCGCAACGCGCCCGTCCGCACCGCACTCGGCGCCGCCTGGATCAGCGTGTACCTGGTGGCGCTCGCGGCCGGCGGCAACGACCTGATCGCCACCCACCTGCACCTGTCGCTCAACGCCATCACGTACGCCGCCCGGGCCGGCTTCTTCGTCGTCCCCGGCTCTCGCCGCGGGAACCGCACCGGCTCACGGCGCACGAACAGCCCCGCCCCCTCGAAGCGGCGGCCCCGGTGGACGAGAATGGAGTCGCCCGCCCGACGGACGTGCTCACCCGCACCCGCACCCGGCTCTCCCGTGGCTTCCACGGCGAGGGCGGCCGGATCCCCAAGCCCACCGCCGAGGAGTTCGGCGAGAACACCGGGGACCACCGGCGCTGACCCGCATCCCCCGATGCCACAGGGAGGACAGGTGCACCACCCAACCGACCGGCTCGCCGACAGCAGGTACCTCCTGCTCACCACCTTCGGCGAGGACGGCAGTCGGATGGACTCGCAGCTCTGGGTCGTACCGGACGGCACGGCCCTCGGGGTCTGGACCCCGGCCCACTCCGGAGCGGCCGACCGGATCCGCCGCCACCCCCGGGTACTGATCGGCCCCTGCGACGCCCACGGGCGCCCCACCGGCCGCCGGGTGCCGGCCCGGGCCCGGCTCTGCGACGCCGACGACACCGCGCGCTACCGCACGTCGCTGATCAACAAGTACGGCCTGACGGCGCTGATCGCGCTGGCCCGCAGCCGGTACCGACTGGGACTGGCGGGAACGGTCGGGATCCGCATCACGCCGAACGAACTGGAGCAGCGGCTGGTCGGTCCCGACTGGCAGCCGCCGGCCGGCTACTGCGTCAACTGACGGATCGGCGACCCTCGCCGGGTGCCGGGCCCCGGGAAGGGCGGCCCCGGCACCCGGCGCCCGGCGTTTCCGGCACCCGGCTCTTCCGGCCGTCGTGTCCGAGACCCGGATCCAGGGCCGTTCCGCCCGCTCGGAAGGTCACGACAGCGGGTGGGTCGGGACCGGGCTGACGTCCTGGATCTCGCCGTGGGCCTTGGTGAGCAGCTGCGAGGCGAGCTCGTTGAGCGCACGGGCGCCCGCGATCTCCTCGCCGACCCTCAGCTGTTCCGGGTCGGAGGGGTGACGGCTGCTGTAGCCGTGGGCGCGCAGTTCCGTCCCGTCGCCGAGTCTCACCAGCGCGGCGGCGCTGGTCCGCGCTCCCTCTTCGCGGAACTCCATCTCGATGTGCCAACCGACCAGAGTCTGCATGGCGGATCACCTCCATCGGTTACTCCTCCAGAGTGCGCCGCACCCACCGTGAACACCAGGCCGGACGGGGCGGGGGCGATCCCCGGGTCGAGTTGAACACGTTCAGCCAGGCCGCGTAGAGTCGGTGGCGCAAGCTATTTGAACGCGTTCAAGGGAGTGTGTCCACAATGGGGAAGGGCACCACGGAACTGGTCGACCTGCTGATCCTGCTCGGCATGGGCGCCGTCGTCCCGCTCGGCCTCGCCCTGGTCGGCGAGCCCGGACTCGCCCGGGTCCGCCGGCTCTGGCCGCTCGCCGCCGTACCCGGCGCGCTCTCGCTCTGGCTGCCCCGTGGCGGCCCGGCCGCCGGATGCGCCCTGCTCTACGCGCTCGGCACCCTGGCCATCGCCCTGCACGCGCCGCTGCGGCTGGCCCACACCCGTTCGCTCGCGCCCGCCGAGGTCGCGGTGCTCACCGCGCTCGCCGCGCCCTCGGTGGCCGGGGTCGCCCTGGTCGCCGAGCGCTCCGGCTACCCGCTGTTCGGCTTCGAGCCGCACATCCTGGCGCTCACCGTCCCGCACTTCCACTACGCCGGGTTCACCGCGGCCCTGGTCGCCGGACTGGTCTGCCGCGCCGCCCGTCCCGGCTCCGGCGCGGCCCGCTGCGCAGCGCTCAGCGTCCCCGCGGGCACCCTGCTGGTGCTGGCCGGGTACTTCCTCGGCAACTGGTGGCAGTTCGCCGGAGCCGCCGTACTCACCACCGGGATGTGGCTGGTCGGCCTGGTCACCTGGCGCGAGCTGCGCCCCCGCGGCAGCGGTCCCGGCACCGGCGATCCGGTCACCGCCCGGCTGCTCGCCGTCTCCTCGGCCGTCCTCGCGCTCACCATGCTGCTCGCCCTGTGGTGGGCCCTCGGCCGGGCCGCCGGACTCCCCCACCCCACCCTGACCTGGATGGCCGCCACCCACGGCGTCGGCAACGCGCTCGGCTTCGCGCTCTGCGCCCTGCTCGCCTGGCGCCGGCTCGCCGCCGCCCAGCCGGGCACCACGACCCCGACCGAGGCCACGGAGGCCGCGCGATGAACGACTACAGCTACCCCGAGCAGGGCGCCAGCCGCACCGGCGAGCTGCCCGCGGGCTACGACCACCTGCGGCACAGCGCGCTCATCGGCCACGGCCGCCCCGCGCTGGAGGCCGCCGGCGCCGCCCTGCTCGACTGGCGGATGCACCGGCTCGCGGGCGTACGGATCGACGCGTCGGCCGGCCGGGCCGCCCCGGGCGTCGCCGTGCACTGCGCCATCGGCCTCGGCCCGCTGCGGGCCGGCGCACCCAACCGGGTGCTGGCCACGGTCGAGGGCCCGGACCGGTACGGCTTCACCTACGGGACCCGATCCGGGCACCTGGCCCGTGGTGAGGAGACCTTCCTGGTCGAGCTGGACCCGGACGGCGCGGTCCGGTTCTCGGTCACCGCCTTCAGCCGGCCGGTCGCCTGGTACGCCCGGCCGGCCGGTCCGCTGTTCCCGCTCGCCCAGCGCGCCTTCGCCCGGCGCTGTGGGCGCGTACTGGCCGGGATCGCGGCAGGGCGGAGTAAAACCGCTGGTCGGGACGGAGGCGCGTCCGGGATCATCGGCGGATGATGTCGATGCGACCGGTCCTGGAGATCTTCGCCCCCGACGGCTTCACGCTCTGGCCGACGGGCGATCACGAGCCGTACGGGCACCTCACCCTGAACGGGCGGCTGACGCCGGCCGAGGTGGGCACGGCGCTCTGGCGGCTGGCCGGGCACAACGACGTCGAGCCCGGGTCGGCGGAGGCCGAGGAGCGCGGCCCCCGGCCGGCGGACCCGCATGGCTCCTTCCTGCACGGGCTGCTCACCGATCCGCTTCCGTACGCCCCCGGCGGCCTGGTGGTGACCGACTCCGCCACCGGCGCCGTCTTCGAACCGGGCTGCTGCAACGGCCTGGAGGAGTGGCGCGGGTGGCTGAACGTCACGGACGGCTCCGGCACCGCCTGGTTCGGCCACGACCCCGACGCCCGGGCCGAGTGCGTCGGCCGGGTCGTCCGGCTGACCCAGGACGCCGGGAACGGCGAGGACGACGAGGACGGCGGGCATCGCGACGGCACGGTGATCGAACTTCCGGTGGACGAACTGCGCCGCCTGCTCGCCGGGGCCGAGCAGGACCTGCGCGACTTCCTCGCGCTGGCGGCGAGTTGGGCCGAGCGCCAGCTCCCCGGGCACGCCGCCGCCGTCACCGCGGCCCTCGCCCGGGCACTGGACCTGGAGCCCCCTGCATGACCGGATTCCCCACCCACCGGGCCCGGGTGCACGACACCTCGCTCCCGCTGCACCGGCGGCACAGCGCGCTGCGCACCTGCCTGACCCGCTTCGCCCCGTACGGGCTGCGGTCGACGTACCACCACCTCACCGTCAGCGCCCGGATGCCCCGGCACCTGGAGACGGACCCGGACTCGCTGCTCCGCGCGGTGGAGGAGCTGCACGAGGCGCGGGAGCTGTGGCGGGCCCGGGCCGAGGAGTACGCGGCCCGGCGGCGGGCCGAGAAGCGGGCCGGGCGGCGGAAGCCGTCGGAGACGGCGTGGTGGGACCGGCCCCGCTGGGAGTCTCCGCACGCGACCTGGCGCCACGACCCGTTCCTGCACCCGAAGTTGAGCCTGCCCGACTACGTCCGGCGGCAGAACGCGCTGCTGGACGGCGCCGAGCTGCCCGGCTGCCCGGCCTGCGGCGAGGAGGGCCCGCCGGTGCCGGTGCCGACCGGCCACGGCCTGGCCGAGCTGTGCCGTTCCTGCGCTCAGGTGCTGACGCCCTGCCCCTGCGGACGGTGGCACGGCTTCGAACCGGACCTGCGGGTCGGCTGGAGCCGGACCTGGCGGCGGGAGCACATGAGCGGCACCGGCGAGCCGGACCCGCACTGGCCCGGCGTCCGGGGCACGGCCCGGGTCGAGCGGCTGGCCGCCTACCACGTCGCGCACGGGCCGTACTGAGCCGGGCCCGTACGGTCAGGGCCGGCGCGGTCAGGGCTCATACGGTCAACGCCGGTGCGGTCAGGGCCAGTACGGTCAGGACCGGTGCGCCGGGACCGCGACCAGCAGCGCGCCGCCGTTCTGGACCCGGACCTCGAAGTGGTCGATGTCCCCGGGCTGGAACGCCGCGCCGCCGGTGGTCCGCACCGTGCCGTCGCCGCCCGCGTAGCCGACCGCGGGGACGGACCAGCTGGTCACCGTCTGCTGCTCGCCGGTGCGCGAGACGGCGACCAGCGCGCAGCTCAACGGGCCTTGGACACCGGAGAGTTGCAGGCTGACCCGGCTGCCCAGGGTGGTGCCGTCGACGCCGACGGTGGCGTGCGCGCCGGTGCCAGGGTCGGTGGCGCTGAACTGCTCGGCCGCCGCGACCACGGCGGGGCCCTGGTCGGCGGTGATCACCGCGGCGGTGACGGCGGGGCCGGCCGCCACCATCACGGTGGCGGCCAGGGCCAGTACCAGCCGCCGCACCCGGCCCCGGCGCCGGGTGGCACCGACCTGGGCGACCAGCCGGTCCAGCAGCTCCGGGCCCGGCTGCGGGGCGGGGGCGGCCGGGTCCGCCCCGGCCGCCCGCGCGGAGGCCGCGTACTCACCCAACAGTGGCTCCACCGAGCCGAGTTCGGCCACCTGCCGGACGCACTGCGGACAGCCGGCGAGGTGCCGCTCGAAGGCGGCGCGCTCGGCGGGCTCCAGCAGACCGAGGACGTACGCGCCGGCGTCGACGTGCTCCGGGCCGCCGGAGGCGTCGCCCGGCGGGCCCCCGGTCACCCGGCCCGGGTCGGGGCGGGGGTCGGGGCCGGGGTCAGGGTCAGGGTCGGGGTGCCTGGTCACGATGTCACTCCCCGTTCCTCCAGCGCGAGCCTGAGCGAGCGCAGCGCGTAGAACACCCGCGAGCGCACGGTGCCGGCCGGGATGCCGAGTTCGGCGGCCGCCTCGTTGGCCGTGCGGCCCTTGAGGTAGGTCTCGACGATGACCTCCCGGTGCGCGGGCGAGAGGTCGCCGAGCGCGTCCGCGACGGTCATCATCCGCAGCGCCCGGTCGATCGCGTCCTCGGCGGGCAGCTGCTCCAGCACCGAGGCGTCCACCTCGCGCGGCCGGGCCAGCGCGCTGCGGTGGCCGTCGATCACGATCCGCCGCGCGACCGTGACCAGCCAGGGCCGCAGCGAGCCGGCCGACGGGTCGAGCCGGTGGATGTTGCGCCAGGCGCGGACCAGCGTCTCCTGCACGACGTCCTCGGCCCGCTGCCGGTCGCCCGCGACCAGGTGGAGCACGAACCCGAACAGCGGACCGGCGTGCTCCCGGTACAGGGCGCGCATCAGGTCCTCGTCCGGCGCCCCAGGACCGCGGGCGCCGGAGCGGCCGCCGGGGTGCTCCTCGGTCACCACTTCATCGTTGCGCACCCGGACCTCCTGGGCGAGGGCGGCGGGCACCGGTCACCAGGGCGTACTCAGTAGCCCGGGGTGCTGGGCATCGGGGTACCGGGCATCGGGCTGGGGTTCGCGGGGCCCGGGGTTCCGCCGCCCGTGGCACCCGCCTTGCCGCCGCTCGGGGTCAGCGCGAACCAGGTGCCCCCGACGCCCTGGCCCTTGGTGTCGCCGGGCTTGGCGTCCGGCGCGTAGCGGTAGGCCGGCCAGCCGTTCAGGGTGACCTGCTTGGTGCCGTCGGCGCGGGTGACGGTGCCGACCAGCTTGCTGTCGATGCCCTTCACCGCGACGTTGCCGTCGGCGTGCTCGGGCGGCCAGACGACGGCGCAGCTGCCGTTGCAGGAGGACTCCGGCGGGCTGTTGCGGTCCTGGTCGAAGCGGTAGAGCGTGAATCCGGCGCTGTCGGTGACGATGGTGCCCAGCGTGGGGTCGTGGGCGGTCTGCATGGTGACGCTCGCCGGGGTGCTCGGGCTCGCCGTGTGCGACGAGCCGCCGCCGGACGAGCCGCAGCCGGCGATCAGGGCCGCGGCGGCGATGCCGGAGGCGGTCAGCGCCACGGTCCTGCGGGTGCGGGGTGTGCTGCGCATGGGGTGCCTCCCACGGGGAAGGGTCGGGACGGACCGGACACCCTCCTGTACGGGCACCGGCCGCCGACTGCTCAACCCCGGGGCCCCGAAGCCTCCGGAATACGCCGTCGACCAGGACCGTTGTGGCGGGCACATGGCATGAACCGCCACCTCCGGAAGGGAAGGAACCGCGAGATGAGCAGCACGGTCGAGCTGACCAAGGAGAACTTCGACGACATCGTCCCTGGCCCGGAGGGCAAGGACTTCGTCCTCATCGACTTCTGGGCCGGGTGGTGCGGGCCGTGCCGCCAGTTCGCCCCGGTGTACGAGAAGGCGGCCGAGCGCCACCCGGACCTGGTCTTCGCCAAGGTCGACACCGAGGCGCAGCAGGAGCTGGCCTCCGCGTTCGGGATCCAGTCGATCCCGACGCTGGCGATCATCCGCGAGGGCGTGCTCGTCTTCTCGCAGCCCGGAGCGCTGCCCGAGACGGTGTTCGAGGACCTGATCGGCCAGGCCCGCGGTCTGGACATGGCCGAGGTGAAGCGCAAGGTCGCCGAGGAGCAGGCGGCCGGCGGCCAGGCCTGATCCCGGTCCGGACGTCCGAGGGCCGGGGAGCGCGCGCCGCCTCCCCGGCCCTTCGCCGTACCCGGCCCCGGCGTCCGCCCGGGGCGGTCACCCCGGCTCGGCGCCCCAGGCGGCGAGCCGGGCCGCGAGCGCCCGCACCTCGACGCGCAGCGCGGCGGGCTCCCGGACGGTGAACGGCCACCCCAGGCCGGCCAGCAGTACCGCGACACCGTCCAGGTTCTGCGCCCGGGCCCGCAGCAGCACCCGGTCCCCGGCGAGTTCGGTGAGGGTGCCGGCGGCCGGCGGCAGCCGGCGGCGGGCCTCGGCGAGGGTGGTCGCCAGCTCCACCTCCACCCGGTGCCGCCAGGGCGCACCGGCCAGTGACTCCACCACCCGCTGGACCGGGTCGAAGTCCTCGGGCGGCTCGAAGCCCGTCTCGCCCTGCTCGACCCGGGTGATCCGGTCCAGCCGGAAGGTCCGCGGCTCGCCGCTGCGGTGGTCGAGCCCGGTGGTGTACCAGCGCCCGGAGTGGAAGACCAGCCCGTACGGATCGAACTCGCGCTCGCTGGGCCGGTCCTCGCGGTCCCGGTAGCCGAGCCGCACCCGGCGCCGCCGGCGGGCAGCCTCGGCCAGGGTGAACAGCGCGGAGGCGGCCGGGCCGGGGCCGGTGGCGGGGGTGGCGGTGAGGCCGAGGGTCTGTTCGACCGCGGCGACCCGTTCGCGCAGCGGCGGTGGCAGCACCCGCTGGATCTTGCCGAGGGCGGTCTCGGTGGCCCCCTCCCCCACCGACAGGCCGGAGCTGCGGCCGGCCAGCAGGCCGAGCACGACGGAGGCGGCCTCGTCCGGGGTGAGCATCAGCGGCGGCAGCCGGTAGCCGGGCCGCAGGCGGTAGCCGCCGTAGCGGCCGCGGTCGGCCTGGACGGGGATGCCGAGGTCGGCCAGCCGGGCCACGTAGCGACGGACGGTGCGCTCGTCCACGTCCAGCCGGGCGGCCAGTTCGGCGCCGGTCAGGCCGGGGCGGTCCTGGAGCAGTTCCAGCAGGGCGAGGACGCGGCTGACCGGGTGCTCCACCGTGTGCTCCTTCCGCTGCCGAGTCGCCTCCGCGTCGTCTCCGTCACCCGTTCCGGACACCTTGCGGCGAGGCGGCGGAAATCCGGGCGACTTCTGTCCGGATCCGATTCTAGAGTCGGTGGTGGAGAAGGCCCCCACCGCGGCAGAGCCCTCCCGCGGGCCCGTCGTGGCCTCTCCGGACGATCCCCACCGACGAAGGAGTGATCCGCCATGAGCACGTTCGTACTGGTTCCCGGTTTCTGGCTCGGCGCCTGGGCCTGGGACGAGGTGGCCGCGCCGCTGCGCGCGGCCGGGCACCGGGTGTACCCGGTCAGCCTGCCCGGGATGGCCGAACGATCGGGCGAGGCAGGCGAGTTCGGGCTGGAGGAGCACATCGCCGACCTCGCCGGCCTGCTGGTCAGGGAGGACCTGTCGGACGCCGTCGTGGTCGGGCACAGCGGCGCCTGCGCCCCCGTGGGCGGGCTCGCGGACCGGATGCCGGAGCGGATCCGCCGGGTGGTCTACCTGGACAGCGGCCCGCTGATCGACGGCTCCGCGGTCCAGGACCTCTGGCAGCCCGACTACCGGAGCACGGCCGAGGCCTCGGTGATCGACGGCCGTCTCCCGATGCCGCCCTGGGAGTACCTGGCCGAGCACGGCGCGAGCGTGGCGGGGCTGGACGAGGCCACCCTGGCACGCGTCCGCTCCCGGGCCACCCCGCACCCGGCCGGGGCGTTCCGGGACCGGCTGCGGCTGACCGGCGCCGGGGCCGCGCTGCCGCAGGCGCTGGTCTCCTGTTCCTTCCCGCTCTCCCAGGTGCGCGAGCTGATCGCCTCCGGGCACCCGTACTTCGCCGGGATGTCCGGGCCGAACTGGGAGCTGCGCGAACTGCCCACCGGGCACTGGCCGATGTTCTCCCGCCCGGCGGACACGGCGGCGGTGCTGACGGAGCTCGCCGCGCTCTGAGCCCCGACCGTTCGCGGGCCGTCCGTCGACAGGCCGACCGTCCGTGGGCCGACCGTCCGTGGGCCGTCCGTCCGTGAGCCCCGGCCTTGTCCCGTCCGCGCCCTTCGGTGTGCCCGGCAGCGCCCGTGGCGTGTCCGTCCGTCGCGCAGCCGTGCCCGGACCGGCAGGATGGGGCCCACGGCGTACCCGAGCGGAGAGCGAGCAGCGTGTGCGAGCAGCCATGAGCGGGCAGCCGGTCCGCACCGAACCGCCCGTCGCCGGACCGGAGTTCGAGCCGGCCGGCGACCCCGGGCCGGCCGCCCCGGCGCGCGCCCTGCCCGGCGGACGCACCGGGACGGCCCCACCGGCGCGCGACGACCGCGCGAAGTGGCCGTCGGAGGCGGTCCGGGCCAGGCTCGGGTACGGAACCGACGGCGGCCGCGGCCCGCTCCCCCGGAGGGTCACCCCGACCGGCGCCCCGCACGGGAACCGGCGCGCGCGGCTGCCCGACACCCGCGGGCGCACGCCCGCCACCCCCGCCACACCGGCCGGGGTGGCCACCGAGACGACGGAGGACCGGGCATGACCAGCACCGCCGAGGAGTACGACGTCATCGTTCTGGGAGCCGGCCCGACCGGCGAGAACGTGGCCGACCGGACGGTCGCCGCCGGGCTGCGCACCGTGATCGTGGAGGCCGAGCTGGTCGGCGGCGAGTGCTCGTACTGGGCCTGCATGCCCAGCAAGGCGCTGCTGCGCCCGGTGGCCGCGCTGGCCGACGCCCGCGCGGTGGCCGGCTCCAGGGAGGCGGTCGGCGACCGGCGGCTGGACCCGGCCGCGGTGCTGGCCCGGCGGGACTCCTTCGCCTCGAACTGGCAGGACGACGGTCAGGTGCGGTGGCTGCGGGACACCGGGATCGAGCTGGTCCGCGGCCACGGCCGGCTGGCCGGGGTGCGGACGGTGACGGTGGAGGCCGAGGACGGCAGCGAGCGGCTGCTGACCGCCCGGCACGCCGTCGCGGTGTGCACCGGCAGCCGCCCGGTGCTGCCCGCGCACGTGCCGGGGCTCGCCGAGGCCCACCCGTGGACCAACCGGGAGGCTACCGGCTCGCAGACCGTCCCCGGGCGGCTGGCGGTGGTCGGCGGCGGGGTGGTCGGGGTGGAGATGGCCGCCGCCTGGCGGGCGCTCGGCTCCGAGGTGGTGCTGCTGGTGCGCGGCGACGGACTGCTGCCGCGGATGGAGCCGTTCGCGGGTGAGCTGGTCGCGGACGGCCTGCGGGCCGCCGGGGTGGACGTCCGCTTCGGTACCGAGGTCACCGCACTGGAGCGGGCGGACGGCTCCGGGCCCGTCACCCTCACCCTCGCCGCCCGGGACGGGCGGGGCGGTGGCGGGACACTGACCGTCGACGAGGTGCTGTACGCGACCGGCCGGGCCCCGCGCACCGCCGACGTCGGGCTGGAGCAGGTCGGCCTGAAGCCGGGCGACTGGCTGAAGGCGGACGACAGCTGCACGGTGCTCGGGGTGGACGGCGCGTGGCTCTACGCCGTCGGCGACGTCAACCGCCGGGCGCTGCTCACCCACCAGGGCAAGTACCAGGCCAGGATCACCGGCGCGGCGATCGCCGCCCGTGCCGAGGGGCGCCCGCTGGACACCTCGCGCTACGGCGCGCACGCCGCGTCCGCAGACCTCGCGGGCGCGCCCCAGGTGGTCTTCACCCAGCCGGAGGTCGCCGCCGTCGGCCTGACCTCGGCCGCCGCCGAGGCGGCCGGGCTGCGGGTGAAGACCGTCGACCACGAGATCGGCTCGGTCGCCGGGGCCTCGCTGTACGGCGACGACTACCGCGGCCGGGCCAGGGTGGTCTTCGACCTGGACCGGGAGGTGATCGTCGGCGCCTGCCTGGTCGGCCCCGGGGTCGCCGAACTGCTGCACTCGGCGACCGTCGCGGTGGTCGGTGAGGTGCCGATCGACCGGCTCTGGCACGCGGTGCCCGCGTACCCGACGATCAGCGAGGTCTGGCTGCGGCTGCTGGAGGACTGCCGGGGGTAGTGGGTCCGGGCCGACGGCCCCCAGCGCCACCGCGGCTCCCACTGCTCCCAGGGCCACCGCGCCCCCGTCCGCCTCCCGGGTGACCGGCGCGGCGAGATGTGACCATCGTTGGGCGGCGGGACACTGGCAGTCGGGGACCGTCCCGGGGGGCCGTGCTTGCTCGTGACCAGGTGGTGTGGCATGACCGAGGTGCTGTTGGCCGTCGGAACCGAGAAGGGCCTCTTTCTCGGCCGCAGCCGCGACCGGCTGACATGGGAGTTCAGCGGGCCGCACTTCCCGATGAACGCGATCTACTCCGTCTCCATCGACCGCCGCGACGGGCGGACCAGACTGCTGGCCGGGGCCGACAGCAGCCACTGGGGGCCCTCGGTCTGGCGCTCCGACGACCTCGGTGCCAGCTGGTCCGAGCCCGTGCGGCCGGCCATCCGCTTCCCCGAGCCCACCGGCACCTCGCTCACCAGGGTCTGGCAGCTCCAACCCGCCGGAGCGGAGGCACCGGGCGTCGTCTACGCGGGCACCGAGCCCGCCGCGCTGTTCCGCTCCACCGACGGCGGCGAGAGCTTCGACCTGGTCGAGTCACTCTGGAACCACCCCCAGCGGCCGCACTGGGGCGCCGGCTACGGCGGCCAGGGCCTGCACACGATCCTGACCGACCCGCGCGACCCGCAGCGGCTGCTGGTCGCCGTCTCCAGCGGTGGCGTCTACCGCAGCAAGGACGGCGGCGACAGCTGGCAGCCCTCCAACACCGGTCTGCGCGCCGAGTTCTTCCCGGAGGAGGGCCAGTACCCCGAGTTCGGCCAGTGCGTGCACAAGATCGCCCCGGACCCGGTCCACCCGGACCGGCTCTACCTCCAGAACCACGGCGGCGTCTACCGCAGCGACGACTGGGGCGGCAGCTGGCGCTCGATCGTGGACGGACTGCCCGCCGAGTTCGGCTTCGCGGTGGCCGCCCACCCGCGCCGGGCCGACACCGCCTACCTCTTCCCGCTCGGCGGCGCGGACGACCGCATCCCGCCCGGCCGCCGCTGCCGGGTGTTCCGCACCAACGACGGCGGCACCAGCTGGCAGCAGCTCGCCGAGGGCCTGCCCGGCGAGGACCACTACGGGATCGTGCTGCGCGACGCCCTGCGCACCGACGACGCCGACCCGGCCGGGATCTACTTCGGCAACCGGACCGGTGACGTGTACGGCAGCAGGGACGAGGGCGAGAGCTGGTCGCTGCTGCTCTCCCACTTGCCGGACGTGCTCTGCGTCCGGGCCGCGGTGGTGGCCTGAGCCTCCCGCCGCCGCTCGCTCGTCGCCCGTCACCCCGGAACCCGGAAAACCGGTTGCCCCGGGGCGGGGCCTCGGTGACCATGGGCCGCCGACGAACGACAGCGAGATTGTGGGGTGGGCCATGACCGAGGACCGGGTGGTCAGGCGCGGTACGGACGGCGAGCCGGTGCTGCGCTACCTGCTGGACGAGCGGGACGGACGGCCCTGGGCCGACCTGCTGGAAGTGCTGGACGAGTCGGTGGACGCCGCCGGGTTCGTCCGGGCCGAGCTGCCCGGCTGGGTGGTCTCAGGACCGCCCGGGCTCGGGCAGGAACTCGTGGCGCAGGGCGCGCGGGTGCTGCGGCACGCCCACACCTTCCGCCGCGACCTGCGCGCCGATCCCCCGCCCGCCGACTGGGCGGGGACGCCGCTGCGCGAGGGCCTGCGGGCGGTGCCCTGCGACCGCGCGCCCGAGGAGATCTACGAGGCCTGGCGGGCCGCGTTCCCTGTCGGCCACGTCGACCACTACCCCGGCGAGGACGCGCAGGTGATGGCCGAACGCCTCGTCCCGCTGCTCGAAGGCAAGGTCATCGGCCCGGTGCTGCCGTCCAGCCTGCTCGCGGTGGACGCGGAGGACCGCGTGGTCGCCGGGCTGGTCCTCACCGACCGCGACGGCCGTCCCTGGGTCGGCGACGTCTACCGCCACCCGGAGCGGGGCTACCGCGGCCTCGGCGCCGACCTGCTGCGCCGGGCGATCGGGGACGCCGCCGCGCGCGGACTCGCCGACGTGACCCTGGTGGTGTCCGAGGGCAATCCGGCCCGCCGGGTCTACGAGGCGCTGGGCTTCGTGCTCCAGGACACCTCGCTGACGGTGGTCGTGCCCGACGCCGCCTGAGGCCCCGCCGGTCGGCACCGTTTGGCACCGTTTGGCACCGCCCGGCCCCGGTCTCAGGGCCGGGCGAGTTCCAGCACGGCGATCCCGCCCAGCACGGTGAGCGCGGCCGTCAGCCGCAGCCGGCCGAGGCGCTCGCGGAACACCACGGCGGCGATCAGCGCGGCGATCACGATGCCGGTCTCGCGCAGCGCCGCGATGGTCGCCAGGTCACCCCTGGCCTGCGCCCACACCACCAGCCCGTACGCCGTCAGCGAGAGCACCCCGCCGACGATCCCCAGCGGCACCGCCCGGCCCGCCCCGGCGAGCAGCCCCGGCCCCCGCCGGACCCGGACGAGCAGCACCAGCACCGGCCCCTGGAGCAGGAACAGCCAGGCCACGTAGCCGCCGACCGTCCCGGACTCCCGCACGCCGCTGCCGTCCAGCACCGTGTACACCGCGATCATCACGCCCGTGCCGACCGCGGCCCCGAGGGCGGGCAGCTGCGCCCGGCCGGGTATCCCCCGGGCGAAGGCGAGGCCGATCAGGCCGCAGGAGATCACCAGGACGCCCAGCACCTCGCCCGCGCCCGGGTGCCGGCCGAGCAGCACCGCCGATATCAGTGCGACCAGCAGCGGTGCGCTGCCCCGGGCGATCGGGTACATCTGCCCGAAGTCCCCCAGCTGGTAGGCCCGCAGCAGCAGCACCGTGGACGCCGTCTGGACCGCGACCGAGGCCGGCAGGTACGGCCAGGCGGCGGGCGCCGGAAGGGGGTTGAGCACCACCAGGCTCCGGGCGCTCCGGGGCCGCCGGCCACCGCAGAGCACCGGTCGGGGCCGCCACGGGCTCGGCAAACCGGCTGGTCGGAGGGGCTGTGTAGGCTCAACGCTCATGGCGAGGGTGACACGGGACGATGTGGCGCGGGTGGCGGGGACGTCCACGGCGGTCGTGAGTTATGTGATCAACGACGGGCCGCGGCCGGTGGCGGCGGCGACCCGGGCGCGGGTGCTCGCGGCGGTCGAGGAGCTGGGCTACCGGCCGAACCGGGTCGCCCAGGCGATGGCCAGGCGGCGGACCAACCTGCTCGGCATGGTCGTGCCGGACGCCCGCCAGCCGTTCTTCGCCGGGCTCGCCCACGCCGTCGAACAGGCCGCCGCCGAGCACGGCCGGCTGCTGCTGATCGGCAACTCCGACTACGCCGACGAACGCGAGGCGCACTACATCCGCGCCTTCCTCGGGATGCAGGTGGACGGCCTGATCCTGGTCACCCAGGACCCGGCCACCCCCGGGCTGACCGGCTTCGACGCGGCCGACGGCACCCCGGTGGTACTGCTGCACCACCGGGCCGAGAGCCCGGACGGCGTCGCCGTGGTCGCCGACGACGAGGGCGGGGCCCGCGAGGTGGTCCGCCACCTGCTCGGACACGGGCACGCCGAGGTGCACTGCTTCGGCGGCACCCGGGCGCTCAGCCCGCACGACCCGGTCACCGGGCGGACGGCCGGCTGGGTCGCCGCGCTGGAGGAGGCCGGGCTGCCCACCGAGGGACGGCTCGTTCCGGCGCCGTTCGACCGGGTCAGGGCGCACGGCGAGGCGCTCGCGCTGCTGGCCGGGCCCGACCGGCCGTCCGCCGTGTTCTGCACGACGGACGACCAGGCGATCGGCCTGCTGCGGGCCGCCGACGACCTCGGCATCAGGGTGCCCGAGGACCTCGCGGTGGCCGGCTTCGACGACATCGCCGAGGCGGTGATCGCCGGGCCCGCGCTGACCACCGTCACCACCGCGCAGGACGAGATGGCCCGCGCCGCGCTGGATCTCGTCCTCGGCGGGCGGGAGCGCCGCGAGCGGGGCGCCAGGACCTTCCCGGCCCAGCTGGTGGTCCGGCGCTCCTGCGGCTGCCCGCCGGCCGCGGCGCGGGACTGACGCCGGGCCGCCGGGCCGTCGAGGACACCGGGGACGCCGCGGCCCCTCAGCCGTCGAGCAGTTCGTCCGCGAGCAGGTCCATCAGCAGGTTGTCGTGCCAGGTGCCGTCCGAGCCCCGCTCGTACTGGCGCATGGTGCCGACGGTGCGGAAGCCGACCTTGGTGTAGCAGTGGATCGCGGCGAGGTTGTCCGCGGCCGGGTCGATCACCAGCCGGTGGTAGTGGTGGTCGTGCACCAGGTGCCTGGCCATCGTGCGCACCGCGTCGGTGCCCAGGCCCAGGCCGTGCACCGTCGGGTCGAGGTAGAGGTCCATCCCGGCGTGCCGGTACTCGTCGTCGTTGTTGGCGTACCACTGGATGGCACCGACCACCTCGCCGCCGACGTCGATCGCGAAGGTCTCGGTACCGGGCGACTCCAGGTCGCTGGCGACCTCGCCGGCCAGGTCGTCACCGCCCCGCCAGCGGGCGAACACCTCGGGCGTGCCGCGGATGGCCGCCAGCGCCGGGATGTCCTCGCCGGTGGCCGGGCGGAGCGTGACCAAGGTGCCGTGCAGAATCGTCCCCATATGGGGCATGTTGGCACGGAAACCCGGCTCGGGCGAGTGTTTTCGGACCGCCGTCCGGCCCTTCCGGGGTGCGGCTCGGGGCCGTGGCCGCAGGCTGTCCCCGCGGCCGGACGGGACCGTGGGACGGGACGGCCCGACCGGCCCCCGGAAGGGCGGCCGGACCGGGCGGCCCGGCCGGGCCCCGGCGGGCCGGACGGCGGTCAGCGGGTGGGGTGCGCCGGGTCGCCGAGCGGGCCGAGCCAGACGTCGGTGACGGCGCTGACGTAGCGGGCGCCGCAGTGGTCGTCGGGGACGACGAGCTGCGGTCCGGCGGCGTCCAGCGGGGCACCGTCCATGCTGGTGGCCAGCAGGATCTCCTGGCCGCCGAAGTCCGGGTCGATCTCGGCCCAGGAGACCACCGCCCGGTGGCCGTCGGCGCCGGCCACCGAGAGCAGGAAGCGCAGCCGCTGCTTGCGTCCCGAGAAGTCGATCCGGGGCCCGGCCGTGCGCAGCACGTCCAGCAGTGCCGGGCCCTCGTAGCCGTGGCGCTGCTCGCCGGCGGTCCGGCAGTCGAAGCTGACCTCGACGCGGTGCGCGGGGAGGCCGCGCAGCTCCGCCACCGTCAGCCGGGCGGGGCGGTCGAGGTGGCCGTGGAGTCGGACGGTGGGTCCGGCCGGGGTCATGGGTGCTCCCTCCTCCCGGGCCACGCCGTCGTGGCCCGGGAGGAGGAGTACCCGAGCCGCCGGGCTCGCATTCGCAGATGCGATGGATCGGGTGAATTCCGGCTCGCATCTGCTGGCTAATGACGGAGCGGGGAACCCGCGCGGGGAATCGGCGGAAGAAATCTTCGCGCCGGGTGTCGATCCGGCGCCGGCCCGTTCGACGCAGGGGTGAGAGGCGGGGAGAGGCCCCGCCCGCACGACCGAGGAGTCACCGTGCCGCGCTTCATGACGCTGATCCGCATCGACGAGCAGTCCCGCGACGGGTGGGAGCCCGACCCGGGGTTCGAGCAGCGGATGGGGGCCCTGTTCGAGGAGATCACCAAGGCCGGGGTGATGCTGGAGACCGCCGGCCTGACCCCGACCTCCCAGGGCACCCGGCTGACCTGGGCCGACGGGAAGATCGGCTACACCGACGGGCCGTTCACCGAGACCAAGGAGGTCGTCGGCGGCTACGCCATCCTCCAGTGCAAGGACCACGCCGAGGCCCTGGAGTGGACCCGGCGCTTCCTCCGGGCCCACCCCGTGCACTGGCCGGTCGAGGCCGAGGTCCGGCAGATCGAGGAGACGCCGGAGCCGCCGAAGTAACAGCCGTGGCAGTGTTTGCCTCCCGCCGCGCCGGCTGCTCTGATGGGTGGCCGTGACGGAGAGGGCTGGTACCCACGGGACCGCGGCGGCGGCCGTCGAGACGGTGTTCCGGATCGAGTCCGCGCGGATCATCGCCGGGGTCGCCCGGATCGTCCGGGACGTCGGCATCGCCGAGGAGCTGGCGCAGGACGCGCTGGTGGCCGCGCTGGAGCGGTGGCCGCGGGAGGGCGTCCCGGACAGTCCGGGCGCCTGGCTGACGGCCACCGCCAGGCACCGGGCGATCGACCTGGTCCGCCGCCGGGAGGTCTACGCCCGCAAGCTCGCCGAGGTGGGGCGGTCGCTGGAGGACGCCCCCGCGCCGGAACCGGCCGAACCGGACGGCATCGACGACGACCTGCTGCGGCTGATCTTCACCGCCTGCCACCCGGTGCTGTCGGCGGAGGCGCGGATCGCGCTCACCCTCCGGCTGCTCGGCGGGCTGACCACCCCGGAGATCGCCCGCGCCTTCCTGGTGCCGGAGCCGACGGTGGCGCAGCGGATCGTCCGGGCGAAGCGGGCGCTGGCGAAGGCCGGGGTGCCGTTCGAGGTGCCGTCCGGGGAGGACCGGGCGCAGCGGCTGTCCTCGGTGCTGGAGGTCATCTACCTGATCTTCAACGAGGGGTACTCGGCGACCGCCGGGGACGACCTGCTCCGCCCCCAGCTGTGCGAGGACGCGCTGCGGCTGGCCCGGGTGCTGGCCGCGCTGGTGCCGGCCGAACCGGAGGCGCACGGGCTGGCCGCGCTGCTGGAGTTCCAGGCCTCGCGCACGGCCGCCAGGACCGGGCCCGACGGGCGGCCGGTGCTGCTGGCCGAGCAGAACCGGGCCCGCTGGGACGGGCTGCTGATCCGGCGCGGCTTCGACGCCCTGCGACGGGCCGGCACCGGGCCGTACTCGGTGCAGGCCGCGATCGCCGCCTGCCACGCCAAGGCGCGGCGCTACCAGGACACCGACTGGGCGACGATCGCCGCACTGTACGAGCGGCTGCTCGCGCTGTCGCCGTCCCCGGTGGTGGCGCTGAACCGGGCGGTGGCCGTCTCGATGGCCCGGGGCCCGGCCGCCGCGCTGGAGCTGGTGGACGAGCTGGCCGCGGAGCCGGCGCTGCGCGGCTACCACCTGCTGCCGAGCGTGCGGGGCGATCTGCTGGCCCGGCTGGGGCGGGCGACGGAGGCCAGGGCGGAGTTCGAGCGGGCGGCGGGGATGACCCGCAACGAGCGGGAGCGGGAGCTGCTGCTGGCCCGGCTGGGGCGGGCGGCGGAGGCCAGGGCGGAGTTCGAGCGGGCGGCGGGGATGACCCGCAACGAGCGGGAGCGGGAGCTGCTGCTGGAGCGGGCGGCGGCGCTCGGCGAGGGTCGGGGCGCGTCCTAGGCGTCGTCCAGCCGGAGCCGGGCGCTGACCGCGCCGAGGCCCTCGGCGAGCATCGCGAGCTGCTCGCGACTGAGCACGTCGATCAGCAGCTCGCGCACCAGGGCGACGTGCCCGGGCGCGGCCAGGCGCAGCATCTCCCGTCCCTGGTCGGTGAGTTCGGCGATGACGCCGCGCACATCACTGGGACAGGAGCGGCGGGCGACCAGGCCCGTCCGCTCCAGCTGGGTGACCTGGTAGGTCAGGCCGCTCTTGGAGGTGACCAGCTTGTCGGCGAGTTCGGTCATCCGCAGCGAGTCGCCGGGGGCGGCGGACAGGTGCACCAGGATCTCGTACTGCTGATGGGAGAGGCCCGAGTCCTCCTTGAGCTGGCGTTCCAGCCGCCGGTTCAGCAGGTTGCTCGCCGTGACGAAGCCCCGCCAGGCGGCCGCCTCGTCCGGGTCCAGCCAGCGGGGTTCGTTCAGTGAGGACATGGGGTGAATCCTACTCCTGTTGTTCAAATTCGAACAAAGGTGTACCTTCAGTAGCAGTGGAGACGTTCAAATTTGAACTATCTCCCTTCTGGTGAACGACCACCCGACCCGGTCCCGAGGAGGACGCCATGAGCACCGCGGCCCCTGAGCGCATGCCCGCCCTGTACCTGTCGCACGGCGCTCCGCCGCTGGCCGACGACCCGATCTGGCCGGGCGAGCTGGCCGCCTGGTCCGCCGACCTGCCCCGGCCCAAGGCCGTCCTGATGGTCTCCGCCCACTGGGAGGAGGCCCCGCTCGCCCTCGGCGCCGTCACCACCCTCCCACTGGTGTACGACTTCTGGGGCTTCCCCGAGCACTACTACGGGGTCCGGTACGCCGCCCCCGGCGCGCCGGAACTCGCCGAGCGCGTGCGCAAGCTGCTGCGCGCCCCCGGCACGCCCGTCCAGGACATCCCCGACCGCGGCCTCGACCACGGCGCGTACGTCCCGCTGGTGGAGATGTACCCGGACGCCGACGTCCCGGTGCTCCAGATCTCGCTGCCCACCCTCGACCCGCGGCGGCTGATGGAGATCGGCCGCAAGCTCGCCCCGCTGCGCGACGAGGGCGTGCTGATCGTCGGCAGCGGCTTCTTCACCCACAACCTGCGGGCGCTCAGCAACGACGGCCGGATCACCTCGGTGATGGCCGAGTTCGACGACTGGGGCCGACGCGCCCTGGAGGCCCACGACCTGGACGCACTGCTCGACTTCGAGCACAAGGCCCCGGCCGGACGCCTGGCCCACCCGCGCACCGAGCACTTCGCCCCGCTGTTCGTCACCCTCGGTGCCGGCGAGGCCGACCTGGACAGCCAGCGCAGCGTCATCGACGGGTTCTGGATGGGCCTGGCCAAGCGCTCGGTCCAGCTGGGCTGAGCCCGGGGCCCGGCCGCGGCGTGCCCTGCCCGGCCGCCCGCCCGGCCTGTCGCTCAGGCGTTCCCGGTCGCGGTGCGCTCGGCCTGGCTGCGCTCGATGCAGAACTCGTTCCCCTCGGGGTCCGCCAGGGTGACCCAGCCCTTGCCGTCCGGGGTGCGGCGGTCCGCCAGGACGGTGGCGCCCAGGGCGACCACGCGGCTGACCTCCTCGTCCCGGCCGCGGTCCTGCGGCTGGAGGTCGAGGTGCACCCGGTTCTTCGCCGACTTGCCCTCGGGGACCCGGATGAACAGCAGCGAGGCGCCGGCGGATTCCACCAGCGCCTCGTCGTCACCGGGGTTGTCGTCCTCGCCCACGGTGCCCTCCAGCGCCCCGGCCCAGAAGGTGGCCAGGGTGTGCGGGTCCGCGCAGTCGATCGTCACGTGTCGTACCAGGGAAGCCATGCGCCTACTGTGAAGCGCGTCGTTCGCCTCCGTCCAGCCATTTTCTGGAGTGCCGGTGGCCGTCCAGCGGGTACGGCGGGAAGGCCGGGACGATCTCCTCCAACGCGAAGCCGCTCTTCTCCGCGACCCGGCAGGAGGCGTGGTTGTCACCCTCGTGCAGCAGGTCGATCCGGCGCAGGCCGCCTTCGGCGAAGGTGGCGAAGGCCCAGGCGGTGAGGGCCTCCACCGCGCGCGGGGCCACGCCCCGGCCGCGGGCCGGGCCCGCCGTCCAGTACCCCACCTCCGCCCTCTCCCCGCCCGGGGTGCCGCGCTTCAGCACGACGTTGCCGACCAGTTCGCCGGCGTCCAGGACGGCGAAGGCGTACCGGGTGCCGGCCGCCCAGCCGTCGTACTGGAGGCTCAGCCAGTACGCCGCCTGCCCGGCGTCGTCCACCGGGGTGCGGGTGAAGCGGCGCAGGGTCTCGTCCCGGTAGGCCTCGATCAGGGCGGGCGCGTCGGCGTCCTCGAAGGGGCGCAGCAGCAGGCCGTCGGCCGACAGGGGCGCGGCGGTCACGCGCGGCCCTCCCGATTCGGTGCTGTCGGGCTGTCGGTCGTTCATGGGTGTGTTCCCCCCTGGGTGGTCACCGTGCGGTGCGACCCTACTGACAGCCGGTCGGCCCGGTCGCCGGGGCCACGGGCCCCGCCCGCCCGCGCCCGCTTGACCCTGCCGCTGGCGGCAGGGTCGGAGAGTGGGCGCATGAGCGACGAGAGCGGGACGCGGAACCGGGTCGTGGTGGTCACCGGGGCCGGAACGGGGATCGGGCGGGAGACGGCGCGGGCCTTCGCGGCCGAGGGGGCACGGGTGCTGGCGGTGGGGCGGCGGCCCGAGCCGCTGGCCGGGACGGCGGCGGCGTACCCGGCGCTGATCGAGCCGCTGGCCGCGGACGTGACCGGACCCGGTGCGCCGGAGGAGATCGTCCGGGCGGCGCTGGAGCGGTTCGGGCGGCTGGACGTACTGGTCAACAACGCCGGGATCGTGCAGAACCGGCAGCGGCTCGGCGACTTCGACCGGGCGGGTGTCGAGACGCTGCTGGCCACCAACCTGGTCGCCCCGGTGCTGCTCGGCCAGGCCGCGCTGCCCGCGCTGGGCGAGAGCCGGGGCGTGGTGGTCAACGTCAGCACCGCCGTCGGGCAGCGCGGCTGGCCGGGCAACTCGGTGTACGCGGCGAGCAAGGCGGCGCTGGAGACCGTCACCCGCGGCTGGGCGGTGGAGCTGGCGCCGCGCGGGATCCGGGTGGTGGCGGTGGCACCGGGAGCGATCGACACCCCGATCGGCGACCACTCCGGGTACGGCCCCGAGCAGCGGGCGGCGATCCGGAAGTGGCAGATCGAGCACACCCCGCTGGGCCGGATCGGCCGCCCGGCGGAGGTGGCCTGGGCGATCACCCGACTCGCCTCGCCGCAGGCCTCGTTCGTGACCGGCGTAGTGTTCCCGGTCGACGGCGGCGCGCTGGTGGGCTGACCGGGAGGGACGGGTGGCGGTGCGGATCGGTGAGCTGGCGGCCCGGACGGGCAGTACCGCGCGGGCCCTGCGGCACTACGAGCAGGCCGGGCTGATCGACTCCGGGCGCGCGCCGAACGGCTACCGCGAGTACGGCGAGCCGGCGGTCGTCCGGGTGCGCAACATCCGCGCGCTGGTGGCCGCCGGGCTCACCCTGGAGGACATCGAGCCGCTGCTCGGCTGCCTGGACGGGGACGTGCTGGCGGGCCGGCCGTCGGAGCGGGTGCTGGGGATCGCCCGGCGGCGGCTGGCGGTGCTGGAGCGCCGGATCGCCGCCCAGAACGAGGCCAGGGACCGGCTGGTGGCGGCGCTGGCGGCGGCCGGGGCGAGCGCGGACGCCGGGCACGCGGACGTCGGACGCGCGGACGTCGGACGCGCGGACGTCGGACGCGCGGACGGGGCGGGCACGGACGGGCTGGGCACGGACGGGTGACACCCCCGATCGGGGGTGTGCAGGGGCAGGACCGGAGAGGACAGTGGGCCCCATGCAGATTCCACTCTCCGTGATGGACTTCCTCGACCGGGCCGAGCTGGTCTACGGCGACCGGGTCGGCATCGTCGACGAGCCGGTGCAGCCGGCCGAATCCTGGGGCGAACTGAGCTACCGCCGGGTCGCCGAACTGGCCCGGGCCCAGGCCGCCGGGCTGGACCGGCTGGGCGTCGGGCCCGGCGAGCGGGTCGCGGTCGTCTCGCACAACTCGGCCCGGCTGCTGACCTCCTTCTTCGGGGTGAGCGGGTACGGCCGGGTGCTGGTGCCGGTGAACTTCCGGCTGAGGGCCGAGGAGGTGTCGTACATCGTCGAGCAGAGCGGGGCCTCCGTCCTGCTGGTCGACCCCGAGGTCGCCGACGCCCTGAACGGCGTGGTGGCCGAGCACAGGTTCGTGCTCGGCGCGGACAGCGACGCCGTGCTGTACGACTTCGACGGCACCCCGCGGCGGTACGCGGTCGACGAGAACGACACCGCCACCGTCAACTACACCAGCGGAACCACCGCCCGCCCCAAGGGCGTTCAGCTCACCCACCGCAACGCCTGGCTGAACGCGACGCTGATGGCCCTGCACTACGGCGCGAGCGACCGGGACGTCTACCTGCACACCCTGCCGATGTTCCACGCCAACGGCTGGGGCATGCCGTTCGCGCTCACCGGCCTCGGCGCCCGGCACATCGTGCTGCGCAAGGTGGACGGCGCGGAGATCCTGCGCCGGGTCGAGCGGCACGGGGTGACCTTCCTGTCCGGCGCGCCCGCCGTGGTCCAGATGGTGCTGGACGCGGCCGCCGACTGGGACGGCCCGGTGCCGGGCCGGGACCGGGTCCGGATGATCGTGGCCGGCGCCCCGCCGCCGACCTCGGTGATCCAGCAGGTCGAGGAGCAGCTGGGCTGGGAGTTCATGCAGCTCTACGGCCTGACCGAGACCTCCCCCGTGGTCACGGTCAACCGCTCGCGGGCCGAGTGGGACGTGCTGCCCGCCGCCGAACGGGCCGAGAAGCTGGTGCGGGCCGGCGCCCCGGCGCTCGGCACCCGGCTGCGGATCGACCCGTCCGGCGAGGTGCTGGTGCGCTCCAACACCGTGCTGGACGGCTACTGGCAGCAGCCTGGGGCCTCGGCCGAGGCGCTGCGGGACGGCTGGTTCCACACCGGCGACGGCGGCACCCTCACGGACGGCCAGCTGACCATCTCCGACCGCAAGAAGGACGTCATCATCAGCGGCGGGGAGAACGTCTCCTCGATCGAGGTGGAGGACTGCCTGTACGACCACCCGGCGGTCGCCGAGACGGCGGTGATCGGGGTGCCGCACGAGAAGTGGGGCGAGACGGTGAAGGCCCTGGTGGTACTCAGGGAGGGCCACGAGGCGGTCACCGAGGCCGAGTTGATCGCGCACTGCAAGCAGCGGCTGGCCGGCTACAAGTCGCCCACCACGGTGGAGTTCCGGGACGCCCTGCCGCGCACCGCCACCGGGAAGCTCCAGAAGTTCCGGCTGCGCGAGCCGTACTGGGCCGGGCGGGACCGCCAGGTCAACTGAGCAGTCCCGACTCCTTGGCCGCGAGGGCGAGTTCGGTCCGGTTGCGGACGCCGAGCTTGTGCATCGCGGACTTGAGGTAGCCCGTCACCGTGTTGCAGGTCAGGCCCAGCCGGGCGGCGATCTCGGGGTTGGTCCTGCCGGTCGCCGCCCAGCGCAGCACCTCGTGCTCGCGCGGCGTCAACGGCGGTACGGGGGCGGCCTTCCCGGGCCGGTCCCGGCTCCAGGCGGCGGCTCCGGCGAGCGCCCTGGCCGCCGCCCTCGTCAGCGTACCGACCGCGGATATCCGCACGTCCCCGAACGGGACGACGGCGCGCAGCGAGGCGTACACCACTCCGTGCACGGTGCCGCCGTCGATCAGCGGGACGGTGAGCATCGCGTACAGGTCCTCGGCGGCCACAGCCGCGTCGTAGTGGTGCGAAATGGTGGTCGCCGCACGGTAGTCGGGCACCCAGGTGGGCGCGCGTTCGGCGAGTGCCCGGCCGCCGAGGCCGAGCCCGGCCGGGACGGGCACGTCGTGCAGCAGGTCGGCCCTGGTGCCGGCCCAGTGCCGCAGCACCATGCCCTCGCTGCCCGGGCGGCTCCCCGGCAGCGGCTCGGGCACCCCGACCAGGCCGACGTCGGCGCCGCACTCGGACACCACCCGGCGGGCGAGGTCGCCGAGCACGGCGTCCCGCACCAGCTCGGCGGCGCGCACGGCGAGTTCGGGGTCGTCGGGTTGCGCAGCGTCGTCGACGGGGTGCGCAAGGTGGGGGTCCGCAGCCCTGGTCATCGCGGCATTGTCACACGCGGCGGGGCCGGTGGCGAGAGTCCTGACATGCGTGTTTCGTGGAGTGGCGGACGCCGGTGACGCGCCGGGCGTAGGGTGCGGCGATACACTACCGACGGGTAGCAACTGCCCCGTCCGGACGGGAACCCCGGCGCGGGAGGGCAGCCGACGACCGAGGGGAAGCCGATGACCGATCCGAAGGCCCCGGGTGACGTCCTGAGCGGGCTGCTGGCGGACCTGCGGGCCGAGAGCACGGTGCTGGACGACCTGGTCACCGGCCTGCCGGCCGGGGATTGGGCCCGCTCGACGCCCGCCGAGGGCTGGACGGTGGCGCACCAGATCGCCCACCTGGCCTGGACCGACGACTGGACGGCCCTGGCCGCGCGCGACCCCGAGGGCTTCGCCGCCTCGCTCGGCGGGCACTTCACCGAGCTGCTGTCGGCCGGCGCCGACCCGGTCGAGGAGGGCGCCCGCGAGGGCGCGGCCACCGGGCCCACGGCCCTGCTCACCCGCTGGCGGGCCGGGCGGGAGGCGGTGCTGACGGCGCTCTCCGCCGCCCCGGCCGACGCCCGGCTGCCCTGGTTCGGCCCGCCGATGAAGCCCGCCTCGATGGTGACCGCCCGGCTGATGGAGACCTGGGCACACGGCCAGGACGTCGCGGACGCGCTCGGCGTCACCCGCGAGCCCGGCGACCGGCTGCGGCACATCGCCCGCCTGGGGCTGCGCACCCTCGGCTTCGCCTTCGGCCTGCACGGGCTGCCCGCGCCCGGACGCCCGGTCCGGCTCGAACTGACCGCGCCCGACGGCGGGTCCTGGTCCATCGGCCCGGCCGGGGCCGAGGACGTGGTGACCGGCCCGGCCCTGGACTTCTGCCTGCTGGTGACCCAGCGCCGCCACCGGGACGACCTCGCCCTCACCGCCACCGGGCCGGTCGCCACCGCCTGGCTCCCGATCGCCCAGGCCTTCGCCGGGGCGCCGGGCAAGGGGCGGCGGCCCGGGGCGTAGTCCGGCCGCAGGCCCGGGGCACGGCGCTGACCGAGTTCTGGGGCGACGGGGGCAGCCAGGACGTCTGGTACACCGTCCGCCACACCGACCTGCGGATCTTCGACCTGGACGACCAGCCGGCCTTCTGACCCCGGCCGGCCCGCACCGCCCTTCGGGAGAGGCGGCGGACCGCACCGGAATTCGCCGTTTCCACAGAAGTTCGACGCCCCCGGCACCCGGTACTCACATTCGAGTACCGGGTGCTCCCGTGCGGGCACCCGGCGTCACCGCGGATACCGGCCGGGCCCGAATCCCGATTTCCGCCGCGGGTAGTCGTGGTGACTACACCGGATAAGCCTGAAGTTTCTGTCTCCGTTCGACCACCGCGCCAATACTGGTCCCCGGTGCGGGGGAACTCGCCGTGGGCGAGCCGCCCGGTCCCGCACCTTTATCGGGAATCCCGGACGGTGCGGGCCGGCCTCGAAAAGGAGACGAATACCATGACCGTCGAAATCGCTGGATCGATATCCGACCGACTCGTCGGAAGCGAGGCGCACCGCGCCTTCGTCGACCACGAGTTCTTCAGGCAGGTGCACAGCCGCGACCTTTCGCACGAGCACGTGGAGACCTTCCTCGGCCAGTGGTGGCACCCGCTGCACTACTTCCCGACCTTCCTCGCGCGCTGCATCTCGGTCCTGCCCGACATCGAGTCCAAGAGCGCGATCACCCGGATCCTCTCGCAGGAGGCCGGTGCCCGGTCGGCCAGGGCCGCCCACGAGGTGATCTACGCCGACAGCATGGAGAAGGCGGGCTACGACCACGGGACGGTGACCGGTTCCGCGCCGTTCGCGGAGACCGCCGCGCTGCTGGCCTGGTACGAGAAGTGCTCGGCGGACCGGTGCTCCGCGCTCGGCGGCATCTTCGCCACCGAGGTCACGGACCTGCTGATGGTCTCGGCGATCGGCGAGGCGGTCACCCGGGAGTCCGGCACGGAGCGCAACGCGTGGGTCGACATCCACGTCACCCAGGAGCCCGACCACGTCGACCAGGCGACCAACGCCCTGTTCTCGGGACTCACCCCGGAGCAGGAGCAGGCGGTCCTCGACTCCGCCGAGGAGATGTGGCGTCACTGGACCGCGTTCTTCGACCGGCTGGCCGTCGAGACCGGGATGATCGCGCCTTCCGTCCGGTCCTAGCGAAGTGACCGCCGTGGATTCCGTCATCGCCGACGCGGTTCGTACCGCCCTGCGACCGGCACCCACCACGCGAAGGAGCTGACACGTGGCCTCGCCCGCCATCACCGGGTTGACCGATCCCCATCTCTATTCCCACGGCGATCCGCATGCCGTCTGGACGCGACTGCGCAGGGAACGCCCGGTCTCCTGGCACGACGAACCGGATCACGAGCCGTTCTGGGCGGTCACGACCTATGACGAAGGCCTTGCCGTCCTGAGCGACTGGAAGCGGTTCAGCTCGGCCGGGGGAACGTTCCTGCGGCCCAACCTCTCCGACCCGTACCCAGGTGCGGGGGTGATGATGACGCTGTCCGACCCGCCCCGGCACGACGTGCTCCGGAAGGCCGCCGCCGCGCTCTTCACGCCCAAGGCGGCCGCCGGATTCCGGGCCAGGGCGACGGAGGTGTCGCGGTCCCTGCTGCGCGGTGTCGTCGATGCCGGCCCCCACGACTTCGTCAACGACGTCGCGGCGCGGTACCCGTTGCAGGTCATCGCCGGCCTGCTCGGTGTCGAGGGCGAGGACGTGGAGCGGGTCGCCGGCTTCACCGAAGCGGCCGTGGACAACATCGCGGACCTGGACGGGATGGTCTCGCACCAGGCGCACCTCGAAGTGCTCGCCTACTACGCCGAGTTGATCGAGGAGCGCAGGGCCCGGCCGACGAACGACGTGGTGTCGGCGTTCGTCCTCGCCCAGGCGGACGGGCTGGACATCACCGACGACGAGATCATCCTGACCTGCGACAACCTGGCTGTGGCGGCCGGGGAGACGACGCGCCAGGTGCTGTCCGGCGGTCTGCTCGCCCTGCTCGACAACCCGGCGCAGCTGGCCGCGCTGCGCTCCGGGGCGGTCCCGCTCCGGTCGGCCATCAACGAACTCGTGCGCTGGACCACGCCGGTGAACCACCTCATGCGCACCGCCGTGGTCGACACGCCCCTCGGCGACGTCGAGATCAGGGCCGGTCAGGCGGTGAGCGTGTGGCTGTCGTCGCTCAACCGGGACGAGACCGTGTTCGACCGGCCGACGGAGCTCCGGCTGGACAGGAACCCCAACCCGCACGTGAGCTTCGGCGGCGGTCGCCACTTCTGCATCGGCGCACCGCTGGCCAGGCTGATGACCGGGGTCTTCCTGGAGGAGACGATGCGCGGCGTGGCGAGGATCGAGCTGGTCGGTGAGCCGCGGCGCAAACCGTCCTACGTCACCAACAGCCTCGAATTCCTGCCTTTCTCGTTCCATTCCGAGTGACCGGGATCCGACCGGCCCGACCGGACTCTTTCCAGGAAATGTCCGACCGGTCAGAAGCATGAACAGCCGCCGGATTCGGCCGGCACCGTGTTGCACCGCACAAGGGGGCGTCAATGTCCGTGTATCACGACTCCACGAGGGAGCGATCGGGAATGGACCCGAGAACCGATCTCGTCCGGTCGATGTTCGCCGATCTCCTCGGCCTCCCCGCGGTGGCTCCGGACGACGACTTCTTCGAACTGGGCGGTCAGTCGCTGCTGGCCTCCCGCCTTCTCGGCCGGTTGCGTGCCGCCTTCGGGGTCGACGTCACCGCGCGGGATTTCTTCGCCTCGCCGACCCCGATCGGTCTGACGGGCAGGCTCGACTCGTACCGGACGACACGTCCGCCCGTCGAGCCGAGGCAACGGCCCGCGCAGGTCCCCCTGTCGTACGCCCAGCAACGGCTCTGGTTCCTCAACCAGGTCGACGGTGGCGGGGCCGGCTACAACATCCCGGTGGCGATGTGGCTGTCGGGCGAGCTGGACCGCGACGCCCTCCGCCACGCGGTGCGCGACGTGATCTCCCGGCAGGAAGTCCTCCGGACGGTCTTCCCGGCCGAGTCGGGCACGCCGAGGCAGGAGGTCCTGGAGGTTCCCGGCCTGGCCACCGTCCTTCCGGTGGTCCACGTCGAGCCCGGCGAGGCGCCGGAGGCGGTCCGGCGGCGCGCGGCCGAGGGCTTCGACCTGACCGTCGACGCGCCGCTGCGGGCGTGCCTGTTCGTCCTCGGCCCGCGGGAGCACGTCCTCCTGCTCTCGTTCCACCACATCGCGGTCGACGGCTGGTCGTTCGAGCCGTTGCGGCACGACCTGTCCGCCGCCTACCGCGCCCGGCTGGCCGGTGCGGCTCCGACGTGGCCGGACCTGCCCGTGCGGTACACCGACTACGCCCAGTGGCAGCGGGAACTCGCCGAGGACGACACCGACGGGATGCTCGCCAGGCAGCTGGGCTACTGGCTGACGGCGCTCGAGGACCTGCCCGCGCAGATCGCCCTGCCCGCCGACCGCCCCCGCACCGCCGCCGCCGGCTACCGCGGCGGACGCGTGCCCTTCCGTCTCGACGCGGACCTGCACCGGCGGCTCACCGATCTCGGCCGGGAGCACCAGGCGACGCTGTTCATGCTCCTGCACGCGGGCCTCGGCGCCCTGCTGACCAGGCTCGGCGCGGGCACCGACCTGCCGATCGGCGCACCCGCGGCCGGGCGTACGGACGCGGCGCTCGACGACCTCGTCGGATTCTTCGTCAACACGCTGGTGCTGCGTACCGACACCTCAGGCGAGCCGACCTTCCGTGAGTTGGTCGAGCGCGTCCGGGCGACCGATCTCGCCGCGTTCGACGCGCAGGACGTGCCGTTCGAGCACGTGGTCGAGGCGCTCAACCCGGTTCGTTCGCTCGGCCTGAACCCGCTCTTCCAGGTGATGCTCGCGGTGCAGACGCACGTCGATCCCGCGCTCGACGCGCCCGGCGTCGTCTCCCGGTTCGACCCCGTCGACATCGGGGTGTCCCGGTTCGAACTGTTCTTCTCGGTCGAGGAACGGCGATCCGCCGACGGCACGCCGTGCGGGATCGACGGAGTGGTCGAGTACTCCGCCGACCTGTACGACCGGGGCACCGTCGAGGCCGTGGCCGAGCACTTCCGCCTGGTGCTGGCGCAGGCCGTCTCCGATCCGGACCGGCCGGTCTCGCGGGGCGAACTGCTGTCCGCGGCCGGCCGGCACCGGGTGCTGACGGAGTGGAACGACTCCGCCCGGTCCCTTCCGGCCGCCGACCTGGTGACCCTGCTCGACGACCAGGCCGCACGGACACCGTCGGCCGTCGCCGTCGTCACGGACACCGCGAGCGTCACGTACGCGGAGCTCCACGCCAGGGCGAACCGGCTGGCCAGGGAGCTGATCAGCCGGGGCGCCGGCCGGGAGCGCGTCGTCGCGGTGCTGCTGGACCGGTCCGTGGACCTCCTGGTCGCGCTGCTGGCCACGGTCAAGGCCGGGGCGGTCTACCTGCCGGTGGATCCGGACTACCCCGACGAGCGGCTCGGTTTCATGGTCGGGGACGCCGCGCCGGTGGTCGTGGTGACCCACCGCGAGCACGCCCACCGGGTGCCCGGTGCCCTGGTCGTCGACTCCCCCGACGACACGGCGCGGATCGAGCGGCACCCGGCGACGGCGCTCACCGGGGACGAACGTCCCCCCTCCGACCCCGCCGCCGCGGCCTACCTGATCTACACCTCCGGCTCGACCGGCCGGCCCAAGGGCGTGGTCATGCCCGCCGCCGGTCTGCTCAACATGCTGTGCTGGCAGGCGGACCGCGCCACGGGGAGCGCCGACGGCGTCATCGCGCACCTGGCGAGCGTGGGGTTCGACGTGTCCCTGGAGGAGACCCTGCCCGCCCTGATCAGCGGCGGCACGGTCGCGATTCCCGAACCCGACGTGCGCACCGATCCGGTACGGCTGGTGCACTGGCTGGACCGGCACCGGGTGACCATGGTCATCGCGCCGAACCTGATGATCGACAGCATCTGCTCGGCCGCCGTCGCCGAGGGCCTCGACCTGCCCGCGCTCACCGACGTCGCGCAGGCGGGATCGGCCCTGATGCTGAGCGAGGACATGCGGACGCTGCTGGGCGGTCCCGTGGAGCGCAGGCTGCTCAACTACTACGGTCCGACCGAGACGCACGCCGTGAGCATGCTCGCCCAGCCCGGCCGGGAGGCCGCCGAGGGACGGTCCACGGCCGTTCCGATCGGCCGTCCGGTGTGGAACCAGCGGGTCTACCTGCTGGACGGGGAGTCGCGACCGGTCCCGCCGGGAGTGGTCGGCGAGATCTTCGTCGCCGGTGACGGCGTCGCCCGCGGCTACCTGGCCAGGCCAGGACTCACCGCGGAGCGGTTCCTGCCCGATCCGTTCGCGGGCACCGGTGCGCGGATGTACCGCACGGGCGACCTGGCCCGGTGGACCGGCGACGGCACCCTGGTCTTCGCCGGCCGGGCCGACCACCAGGTCAAGATCCGGGGCTACCGGGTCGAACCGGGAGAGGTCGAGGCGACCCTGCTCGAACACCCCGACGTGGCGCAGGCGGTCGTGACCGCCGTCGAGCCGGTGCCGGGGGACGTCCGGCTGGTGGCGTACGCGGTGGGGGTGGACGGCACCCGGCTCGTACCGGCGCGGTTGCGGCGCTACCTCTCCGATGCCCTTCCCGCGTTCATGGTACCGGCGTCGTTCGTCGTGCTGGACCGGATGCCGGTGAACGCCAACGGCAAGGTGGACGCGGCGGCACTGCCGGCACCGCAGTGGACGGCCGGCGGCCGTGCCCCGCGCACCCCGCAGGAGGAACTGCTGTGCCGGCTGGTCGCCGACGTGCTGAAGATCGCCGAGGTCGGGGTCGACGACGACTTCTTCCAGCTCGGCGGGCACTCGTTGCAGATCGCCAAGCTGGCGAGCCGGGTGCGTTCGGTGCTGGGCGTGGCCCTGCCGGTGCGGGTGATCTTCGAACGGCAGACCGTCGCGGGCATCGCCAACGCCATCGACGAGCTGGCGCCGAACAGGCCGCCCGCCAGGGTCATGCGCCGCCCGGAGCGCGTGCCGCTGTCCTTCGCGCAGCGCCGGCTGTGGTTCGTCGAGCAGCTGGAGACGTCGGCCGGGCACGGTTCCGCCTATCACCTCCCCTCGGCCTTCTCGCTGACCGGCGAGCTGGACGCGACCGCGCTGCGAGCGGCCATCGGTGACGTGATGACCAGGCACGAAAGCCTGCGGACCGCGTTCCCGGTGTCCGGCGACGAGCCGTGGCAGCACGTCCTCGACCCCGGGAGCCCGGTGCTGACCACCGTGGACTCCTCGGAGTCCGGGATCGCCGACGCGATGACGTCCGAAGTGGACCGCCGGTTCGACCTCGCGGGCACGCCGCCGCTGCGGGCGGTGCTCTTCCGGCTCGGCCCCAGCCGGCACGTGCTGCTGATCTGCCTGCACCACATCGCCACCGACCACTGGTCGATGCGGCCGCTGCTGCGGGACCTGTCCACCGCGTACGCGGCCCGGCGCGCGGGCAGCGCACCGCGGTGGACGCCGCTGCCGGTCCAGTACGCGGACTACGCGCTGTGGCAGCGGGAGGTCCTCGGCGCCGACGGCGGGGCCGCCACGAGCGAGGTGGAGTACTGGACCGGGCAGCTGGCCGGCCTGCCCGAGCCGCTGGAGCTGCCGCTGGACCGGCCTCGCCCGGCCGTGCGCGGCCACCGCGGCGGGACCGTGCACTTCGAGCTGGACGCCGATCTGCACGCCGGCCTCGCGCGGTTCGCCGGCACCGGACGCGCCAGCCTGTTCATGGCGCTGCAGACGGCGCTGGCCGGTCTGCTCACCCGGATCGGCGCGGGTACCGACATCCCGATCGGTGCGCCGATCGCCGGCCGCAACGACGACGCGCTCGACGACCTGGTGGGCTTCTTCGTCAACACCCTGGTCCTGCGCACCGACACCGGTGGCAACCCGACGTTCGGCGACCTGCTGGCACGGGTGCGCGAGACCAACCTGGCCGCGTACGCCAACCAGGACGTGCCGTTCGAGCGGCTGGTCGAGGCGCTCAAGCCGACGCGCTCGTTGAGCTACAACCCGCTCTTCCAGGTGACGCTCACGTTGCAGAGCGCTGGCGAGGCCGCGCTCGACCTGCCCGGCGTTGCGGTGACCAGGCGTCAGATCGACGTACAGACGGCCAAGTTCGACCTGTCGTTCTCGTTCACCGAGCGGCGCGGCGCCGACGGCAGCCCCGAAGGCATGGCCGGCCTGGTCGAGTTCGCCGACGACGTCTTCGACCAGGAGACCGTCGTGGCACTCACCCAGCGGCTGGTCCAGGTGATGCGTGCCGCGGTGGCCGATCCGGCGGCCCGGCTCGACACCGCCGACGTGCTGCTGCCCAGCGAGCGCGAAGCGCTGCTCAGCGGCGCGATGCCCATCTGAGATGAGGAGACAGCACGTGCAGGACACCGCCAGCCCACCGGTGAACGCGCCGGCCAAGCCGCTGCGGCACAATCCGATCTGGTTGCGGTGGCTGGCCGCGGCATCCCTGGCCAGACTGCCGCAGACCGCGCTTCCGGTCGCGCTGGTGCTCACCGCGCACGAGATGACCGGGTCCTTCGTGGGCAGTGGACTGCTCAGCGGCGCGAGCGCGATGACCTACGCGCTGTGCGCCCCGTGGCGCGGCCGGCAGATGGACCGGGCCCTGCTGCCCCGCGCCCTCGGGTGGTCGCTGCTCGCCGCGACCGCCGGGCTCGTCGCCACGTCGGTCGCGGCGGCCGCGGGGGCTCCCCTGTGGCTGCTGCTGGTGTTCGTCGTGCTGGCCGCGTCCGCCGGCGCCGGGGTGGGCGGGGCCTACCGGTCGGTCCTGCCCCACTTCCTCCCCTCCGCGCAGCTCTCCCGGGCGTACGCGGTCGACGCGGTCGCGGTGCAGGTGGCCTGGATCGGTGGTCCGGCGCTGGCGGCCGTGGTCGCCGCCGCGGTCGGACCGCAGGCCTGCATCGGCGTCGTGGCCGCCGTGACGGCCGCGGGCGCCCTGCTCAGCTGGACGCTGCCGAGGAGGGAACCGGGCAGCCCGGCGCAACAGCGCTCCTCGGTGCGCGCGTTGCTCGCTTCGCTGTGGGCGCCGCTCGTGCTCAACGCGGGGATCGGGATCAACCTCGGCGCGCTCGACGTGTCGCTGCCGGCCCTGATGACCAGCCACGGCTCGGCCGCGACGAACGGCGGCCTGGTGCTCGCCGGCCTCTTCGCCACGAGTGCGGTCAGTGGTTCGGTCTACGCCGCGTTGCCGTCGACGAACCCGTTGCGGAAGGCGCGGACCCGCACGGTGGCGTGCGCACTGATCGCCGTGTACGGCGCCGTCCTGGCGGGCGCCGCCGCGGCACCCTGGCTGTGGCTCGCCGTCGCCTGTTTCCTGGTCGCCGGAGTGGCCTTCGCGCCGGGCGACAGCGCGGTCATCCTGCTGGTCCCCGAACAGGCTCCGCCGGCGCGGCTGGCGGAGGCGTTCGGATACTTCTCCGCCATCGGCTACGTGGGCATAGCGCTCGCCAGCCCGGCGGCCGGCTGGCTCGTGACGCGGTTCGGCGCCGGGGCGGGTCTGCTCCTGGCGGCACTGGCACCGCTGGTCGCGGTCGTGGTGGTGACGACGACTCGCGTCGGGCGGACATAGAGATGTCCGATCGCAGGGAAACGTGCGATCGGACGGTGTCCCACAACAGTTCACATCGCTTGTCGAAGAAATGCGGAGGTCGGTCATGGTGGACATCGACGACGACGTCGACTACGTCGTCGTGCTCAACGGCGAGGAACAGTACTCGATTCTCCTGGCCGGCCGCGAAGTTCCGGCGGGGTGGGCCGTCGAGGGGTTCCGCGGGCCCCGGCAGGAGTGCCTGGACCACATCGACCTCGTGTGGACCGACATGAGGCCGCTGAGTGTCCGCCGGCGAATGGACGGAAAGTAGAATGCTGTACGAAAGCGTCCTCCGGCAGGCCGTGCGGAATCCCTCGGCCCCCGCGGTCACGTTCGACGGCGAGACCCTGACCTACGACCAGCTCGTCCGCCGGGCGGACCGGCTGTCCGACGCGCTGACCGCGGCCGGCGTCCGGCGGGGCGACGTCGTCGGTGTCCTGATGAGGCGCTCCACCGAGCTGGTCCCGGCGCTGCTGGCGATCCTGCGGGCCGGCGCCGCCTACGTCGGGATCGACCCCGACGACCCGCCACAGCGGCGGAGCGACCTGCTGGCGAACGCCGGCGTGGAGGTCGTGGTGGCCGACGACCGGCTGCGGGAGTGCGTTCCCGGCCGGTTCACCACGCTCTCGCCGTCGGCCGCGGGCCCGTCCTCCGGCGCTCCGGCGAGCACCACCGCCGACGACCTCGCCTACGTCGGCTACACGTCCGGCTCGACCGGGCAGCCGAAGGGCGTGATGGTCCCGCACCGCGCGGTCCTCCGGCTGGTCACGGACATGAACTGGATGACCGTCCGCCGGGACGACGTGTTCCTCCAGGCGGCTCCCCTGGCGTTCGACGCCGCCACCTTCGAGATCTGGGCACCGCTGACCCACGGCTGCCACCTCGTGGTGGCGCCGGCCGGCCGGATGACCCCGGACGTGGTGGCGCGGACCCTGCGCGGGCACGGTGTGACGGTGCTGTGGCTGACCGCCGGCCTGTTCCACGAGGTGGCCGCGCACGACATCGGCGCGTTCGCCGGCGTGCGTCACCTCGTCGCGGGCGGCGACGTGATCCAGCCCGGTCCGGTCGCGCGTCTGCTCGCCGCGCATCCGGGCATCACGTTCACCAACGGGTACGGTCCGACCGAGAACACGACCTTCACCACGACCTGGACGACCGACGCCGGCGCCGGGGACGGCCTCGACACGGTTCCGATCGGAACACCCGTCAACGGCACCCGGATCGCGGTGCTGGACGCCGGTCTGCGGCCGGTCGAGGCGGGCGCCTGCGGTGAGCTGTACGCGTCGGGAGCCGGGCTCGCCCTCGGCTACCTCGGCCGGCCGGGCGCCACGGCCGACCGGTTCGTCCCCGACCCGTTCGCGCCCGAGCCGGGGGCGAGGATGTACCGCACCGGCGACCTCGTCCGGCTGCGGCCCGACGGCGCCTGCGAGTTCGTCGGCCGGGTCGACGACCAGGTCAAGATCCTCGGTCACCGGGTCGAGCCGGGTGCGGTCGAGGCCGCGCTGCACCGCCTGCCTGGGGTCAGCCGGACCGCCGTCGTCGTACGGACCGCCGCCGACGGGACGAAACGGCTGGTGGCCCACGTCGTGCCGGAGGACGATCCGGCGCCGCACTGGGGCGAGCGGCTGCGCGAACAGCTGCGCGCGGTCCTGCCCGCGCCGATGGTCCCGTGGACCGTCCTGGTGCGGGAAACCCTGCCCCTGACCGGCAACGGGAAGATCGACCGCGGCGCGCTGCCCGAGGCGGACCTGACGGCGCGCAACGTGCCGAACGAGTTCGTCGCGCCGAGGACCGACGTGGAGCACCGCCTGGCCGAACTGTGGACACGCGTGCTCGGCGTGGAGCCGATCGGCGCCGACGACGACTTCTTCGACCTCGGCGGCCATTCGCTGAACGCCTCGGACCTGCTCGGCTCGGTGCGGGCGGAGTTCGGTGTCGCGTTCCCGGCCCGCGTCCTCTACCTGCAGCCGACCCTTCGCGAACTCGGCGAGGAGCTGGAGACCGCCATCCGGAGCGGGGCGCAGCGATGACCCTCGCCGTGGAGCCGGGCCGGTGCCCGATGCACGCCGCCCCGGCGGTCGACCTGTTCGAGCCGGGGACGTTCGCCACCACGGACGTGCACGCCGTCTGGCGCACCCTGCGACGGGAGGCGCCGGTCAGCTGGCATCCGGTCGGCGACGGCGGGTTCTGGTCCGTGACCCGGTACGACGACGTGCAGCACGTGCTGCGCGACCACGGCACGTTCACCTCCGAACAGGGATCGCTGCTCACCCTCCTCGGCAAGGGCGACCCGGCCGGCGGCCGGCAGATGGCGGTCACCGACCCGCCCCGGCACGCGAGGATGCGGGAACCGTTGCAACGCGCCCTGTCGGTCCGGGAGGTGGAGCGCGACCTGCCGCGCATCCGGTCCCTGGTCCGGGAGTTGCTCGCCCCCATGAAGGACGGCGGCGTGTTCGACTTCGCCGCGGCGATGGCGGCCGTGCCGATGGCGGTCATCGGCTCGTGGATGCGGCTCCCCCGGTCGGACTGGCCCGATCTGACCAGGCTGACGGGCGCGTCCATCGCGCCGGACGACCCGGTCTTCGCCGGCCCGGGCGGCCCGGAGAGGACGCTCGTCAGAGCGCACCGTGAGCTGTTCGCCTACTTCCAGGACGTGGTCGCGGAGCGGCACGCCGCCGCCCCCGGCGACGACCTGATCGGCGTGATGCTGGGCATGCGCGTCGACGGGGAGGGGCTCGCGCCGAGCGAGATCGTGTCCAACTGCTACAGCCTGCTGCTCGGTGCCAACGTGACCACCGCCCAGCCGCCGAGCGCCGCCCTGCTCGAACTCGCCGGAACCGACGCGCTGGCCGACTGGGCGGCGCACCCGGACCTGCTGGTCAGCGGGGTGGAGGAGGCGTTGCGCTGGTCCTCTCCCGCGCAGCACTTCATGCGCTACGCCAGGCGGGACGTGCGGATCCGTGACGTCACGGTCCACGCGGGCGACGCGGTCGTCGCCTGGCTGGGCTCGGCCAACCGCGACGAGGCGGTGTTCGCGCGGCCCGACACGTTCGACGTCCGCAGGCGTCCCAACAAGCACATCGCCTTCGGCGTCGGCCCGCACTACTGCGTCGGGCACACCGTCGCCCGGGTCGCGCTGCGGGTCCTGTTCCACGAGCTGCTGACCGGCTTCACCGGCATCGAGGTCGTCGGCGAACCCGTGCGGCTGCGGTCGAACTTCATCGCGGGATACACCAGCCTGCCGGTGACGGCACGAGGAGTACGGCCATGACGAACGGACCGGCTGTTCCCCTGCGCAGGTGGCTGCCCCGGCCGCCGGGGGAGACCCCGTCGCGGATCTTCTGCCTGCCCTACTCGGGCGCGGGCGCCTCCATGTTCGGCCGGTGGCCGGACGCCGCGGGCGGTACCGGCCTCTGCCCGGTGCAGCTGCCCGGCCGGGAGAACCGGCTGCGCGAACCGCACTTCGGGACCTACGAACAGCTCGCGGAGGACCTGGTCGAGGCGCTGCTGCCCGCCATGGACCGCCCCTTCGGGCTGTTCGGGCACTGTAGTTCCGCGCTGATCGCGTTCCAGGTCGCCGTCGTGCTGCACCGCGAGGGGCTGCCGATGCCACGGCGGTTGTTCTGCTCCTCCCAGGTCGCGCCCCACGAGGGCCCCTACGGCAGCTACCTGACGATGACCGACGAGCAGCTCCGCGCGGAACTGGTCGCGCTGAGCGACAGCGAGCTCGACGACTCCGTCCTGGATCTCGTCACCGAGGTGCTGCGGGCGGACGTCGAGGCCAACAGGGCCTACCGGCCGGCCGGGCCGGTGCTGCTGGACACCGCGATCACCACGATCGGCTGGTCGGCCGACCACGAGGTCGCCCCCGAGCGCATGGGCGGGTGGGACCAGTACTCCGAGAAGGTCCACCGGGTGGTGCTGCCGGGCGTGCACCACACGTTCCTGGACGCCCCGGACGCGCTGCTGGCGCAGTTCGCCGACGGAATGGCCTCGGATGACTGAGGTGCGGACCTGCCGGATCCCCCGGACCCACAACGGCCCACCCGGCAGCGCGAACGGCGGATACGCGTGCGGGATGTTCGCCAGGACCGCGGCCGGCGTGGTCGGGACGGCCGCGGTGGTCCAGTTGCACGCGGCCCCGCCGCTCGACACCGAGCTGGCCGTCCGCCCGCACCGCGGGCGGGCGCTGGTCTGGCACGGGGACGAGCTCGTCGCGACGGTGTCCGCCGCGGCGCACGACCGGCCGGCGGTGGCGCCGTTCGTCACCGCCACCGCCGCGGACCGGGCGGGCGGGTCCTTCGCGGGTGCGGCGGCGCACCCGTTCCCGGAGTGCGTGGTGTGTGGAACCGCCAGGACCGACCCGGCCGCGTTGCGTCTGACCCCGGGGGGTGTGGACGGCCTGCCGGATGTCGTCGCGTGCACCTGGACCCCCGGTGACCGGGACCCGGACACCGTGTGGGCCGTGCTGGACTGCCCCGGCGGCTGGACCCTCGACCAGAGCGGCTCTCCCTACGTGCTCGGCAGGATGTCCGCGCGCGTCCACGCGGTCCCTCCGCCCGGCGAGCCCGCGGTCGTCGTGGCCCGGCGCCTCGCGACCGTCGGACGGACCGCGCGGGTGGCCAGCGCGCTGTTCGGTCCGGACGGCACCGAGTTCGGCCGGGCGGAGGCCACCTGGGTCCGGCTCAGTGCTTCTTCCGATCCGGCGCCGAGGGAAAGGGAAGGTCTTCGATGGTGACCGCGAACCTGATCGACCTGTTCGAGGAGCAGGCGCGCCGACGACCGGACGCCGTCGCGGTGGTGTGCGGTGAACTGTCGCTGTCCTACCGGGAGCTCGACAGCCGGGCGAACCGGCTGGCCCGCCTGCTGGCAGGGGCCGGTGCCCGCCCCGGCGCGTTCGTCGGGGTGTGCCTGCCGAGGTCCCAGGACCTGCCGGTGGCGCTGCTCGCCGTGCTGAAGACCGGCGCCGCCTACCTGCCGCTGGATCCGGGCTATCCCGGGGAACGCGTCGCGTGGACGGTGCGGGACGCGGGCCCGGTCGTGGTCGTCGGCACGTCCGGGGTGCCGCGGCCCGGGGACGGCCCCGTGCTCCTGCTGGACGATCCGGCCGTGGCGGCCCGGCTGGCGCAGGCCCCCGACGGCGCTCCGCCGGTCGTGCGGGATCCCGGCGACGCCGCCTACATGATCTACACCTCCGGGTCGACGGGACGGCCGAAGGGCGTCGTCGTCCCGCACGCCGGCGTGATGGCGCTGTTCGCCGCCGCCCGCGACCTGTTCGACTTCGGGCCCGAGGACGTCTGGACGCTGTTCCACTCCTACGCGTTCGACTTCTCGGTCTGGGAGCTGTGGGGCGCGCTCCTCCACGGTGGCACGCTGGTGGTGGTCCCGGTCGACACCGCCCGGTCCGCGCCGGACTTCCTGCGGCTGCTCGCCGACCAGCGGGTCACCGTCCTCAACCAGACCCCGTCGGCGTTCTACGAGCTGGCGCGGGCCGATGCCGAGGACCCGGCCACCTCGGGCCGGCTGGCCCTGCGCTACCTGGTCTTCGGCGGCGAGGCGCTCGACCTGGCGAGACTGGAGGAGTGGTACGGGCGGCACAGTCCGGGCAAACCCGAGCTGGTGAACATGTACGGCATCACCGAGACCACCGTGCACGTCACCCACGCCGCCCTCGGCCACGACCGGACGGCCGTGACCGGTCTGGTCGGCCGGCCGCTCCCCGGCGTTCGCTGCTACGTCCTGGACGACGGGCTGAACCTGGTACCGCCCGGTGTGGTGGGCGAGTTGTACGTGGGCGGCACGGGCGTGGGATGGGGCTACTGGGGCCGCGGAGGGCTGACGGCCGACCGGTTCGTGCCGGATCCGTTCGGCGGTGCCGGCGAGCGCCTGTACCGGACCGGCGACCTCGTGCGCTGGGGGCGCTGGGGGCTGGAGTACTCGGGGCGGATGGACGACCAGGTGAAGATCCGGGGGTTCCGGATCGAGCTGGGCGAGGTCGAGTCGGTGCTGGCCCGGTGCCCCGGCGTGGCGGACGCGGTGGTCGTCGCCGGCACCGACGGCCGGGGCGAGCGGTGCCTGGTCGGGCACGTCACGCCGGGCAGGCCCGCCGGTCCGGTGGACCCGTCGCGGTTGGGCGCGGCCGCAAGGGAGTTCGCCTCCCAGCAGCTCCCCGCCCACATGGTGCCGGCGGTGGTCATGGTCTCCGCGGAGTTCCCGTCGTCGCCCACCGGCAAGGTCGACCGGCGGGCGCTTCCCGCGCCGGTGTTCGACGTGTCGGCCGGCCGTCCTCGCTCGCCGGTGGAGGCGGTGCTGTGCACGGTGTTCGCCGACGTGCTCGGCATCGACGAAGTCGGCCCGGACGACGGGTTCTTCGACCTCGGCGGGCACTCGCTGGTGGCGACGGGTCTGGTGAACCGGGTGCGGACCGCGCTGGGGGTGGAGCTGGGAGTCAGCGCCCTGTTCGAGGCACCGACACCGGCCGCGCTCGCGCGGCTGATCGCGGGTCACAGCACCGAGGGCGGGGCCCGGGACGTCCTGCTCGAACTGCGGGGGCACGGCAGCCGGCCACCGCTGTTCTGCGTCCATCCGTCCAGCGGGATGAGCTGGTCCTACGCCGGCCTGCTGCACCACCTCGATCCGGAGACGCCGCTGTACGGGCTTCAGGCACCGAGCCTGAGCGGCGACTGCGCCATGCCGCAGACCGTCGAGCAGTTGGCGGCGGACTACCTGCGCCGCATCCGCACGGTGCAGCCGAGCGGACCGTACCGGTTGCTCGGCTGGTCGTTCGGCGGGCTGGTCGCCCACGAGATCGCGGTCCGGCTCGAACGGGAGGGACAGGAGGTGGCGCTGCTGGCCGTTCTGGACGTGGCGCCGGTGGCCGCGGAGACCGACGGCGCGCAGGCGGAGGACCCGGCCGGCACCACGCGCGAGGAGGCACTCGCGGAGGAGATCGGCGATGCCAGCCTGCCGGAGGAGACGATCACCCGGATCACCGCCACCCTCGGGCACACCGGCCGGCTGCGCGAGCGCTTCACCCCCGGCCGGTTCGGCGGCGACCTGCTGCTGTGCACGGCCGGACCGAACGCACTGGCCGAGGAGTGGCGCCCGCACATCGGCGGCCGCATCACGACCCACGCGATCGCCACCACGCATCTGCGGATGATGCGCCCCGCGGCGCTGGCCCGGATCGGGCCCGTCCTGGCGGCCGCGCTCGCCGGCGGGGACCGGTAGCCGGCACGCTCCCTCCTCGCCGCCACCCCGCCCGCGGCACGACGCGCCGGCCCGTCCTGGTGCCCGGCGCAAGGCCCCGTCACCGTACGGCACGGTCGGCCCACCCGGGGTAACGGCTTGACGAGCTTGTCGAACAAACGATCGAATACGGTCTACGCTGGAGAAATCGGAAGGGGAGCCGGGTGTCGACGAAGGGGGCCGAGCGCAGGGAACCGGAGGTGATGTCGGATGTTCGCGCATCTGCACGTCGCCTCCGGGTACTCGGTGCGCTACGGCGCCTCACTGCCGGGCCGGCTGGTCGAACGGGCGGTGGAGCTGGGCCTGCGGGAGCTGGCACTGACCGACCGGGACACGGTGGCCGGGGCGGTGCGGTTCGCCCGGGCCTGCGCCGGGGCCGGGGTCCGGCCGCTGTTCGGGGCGGACCTCGCCGTCCCGCTCCTCCAGTCCGCTCGGCCGGCGCCGTCGAAAGGCCGCACGCCCGCACGGGGCGGGGCGTTCGTCGCCGACTCGGCGCCCCGGGTCACGCTGCTGGCCCGTGACGGGCAGGGCTGGGCGAACCTGTGCGCGCTGGTCACCGCCGGCTGGGCCGCCAGGGAACAGGCCGGCGGCGGGCAGCCGATCGTGCCCTGGAGCGCGATCCGGCGGCACAGAGAAGGCCTGACCGTACTCCTCGGTCCGGCGTCCGAGCCGGTGCGGGCGCTGGCCGACGGCCGCACGGACCTGGCGACCGAACTGCTGGCACCGTGGCGTGACGTCTTCGGGCCGTACCTGCGGCTGGAGGCCGTGCACCACCGCCGCACCGGCACCGGCCCGGGCTCGCTGCGGCTGGCCGCCCGCACCGTGGGCCTCGCCGCCGAGCTGGACCTGCCGGCGGTCCTCACCAACGCCGTGCGCTACGCGACCGGCGACCGGGCTCCGATCGCCGACGTCCTGGATTCGGCCCGGCTGCTCACCCCGATCCGACCCGGCCGGGTCTGCAACGGGGAGCGGTCCCTGAAGGACGCCGCCGGGATGGCCGGCCTCGCCGAGGAGGTCGTCCGCGCGGCCGGGCAGGAGCGGGGTGGGGCGGCGCACCTGCTGGCCGCGACCGCCCGCACCGCCTCCGAGTGCCGCCTCGACCCGTACGCCGATCTCGGGATCGGCCGGGTGCACTTCCCCGAGGAGCACGTCATCGGCGTCGCCCCCGGCCGGTCCGCCCAGGTGCTGCGCGAGCGGTGCGAGGCGGCGATGGTCCGCCACGGATACGACCGCTCCCCCACCATGCGGGCCCGCCTGGAGGCCGAACTCCAGGTGCTCAACACGCTCGGCTGGCCCTCGTACGCGCTCACCGTCGCGCGGATCGTCGACGACGTCCGGGAGATGGGCATCCGGGTACAGGCGCGCGGCTCCGGCGCGGGCTCCCTGGTGGTGCACCTGCTCGGCGTCTCCTTCGCCAACCCGCTCGACCACGAGCTGCTGATGGAACGGTTCGTCAACCTGCGCCGCCGCTCCCTGCCGGACATCGACATCGACGTGGAGTCCGCCCGCCGCCTGGAGGTCTACCGCCGGATCATGGACCGGTTCGGCACCGAGCGGGTGTGCACCCTGTCGATGCCGGAGACCTACCGGGTGCGGTGGGCGATCCGCGACGCCGGCCTGGCCCTCGGCCTGCCCCCGGACGAGGTCGGCCGGCTCGCCAAGGCGTTCCCGCACATCACCGCCCGCTCGGCCCGCACCGCGCTGCGGGAACTGCCGGAGCTGCGGCAGGTCGCCGCCGTGGCGGGCCGGTACGACAGGCTGTGGGACCTGGTCGAAGGCCTCGACGCACTGCCCCGCGGCACGGCCATGCACCCGTGCGGCGTCATCCTCTCCGACGCCACCCTGCTGCGGCGCACCCCCGTCGTGCCGACCGCCGGCGAGGGCTTTCCCGCCACGGTGTTCGACAAGGAGGACGTCGAAGGCGACGGTCTCGGCCTCCTGAAGCTCGACGTGCTGGGCGTGCGCATGCAGTCGTCCATGGCGTACGCGATCCGCGAGATCGAACGGACCACCGGCGAGCGGATCGACCTGGACGACCCCGCCCAGGTGCCCCTCGACGACCCGGCCGCCTACGAGCTGCTGCGCGAGGGCGAGTCGCTGGGCGTGTTCCAGCTCGAATCCCCCGGCCAGAAGGACCTGTTGGGCCGCCTCCAGCCGGAGACCTTCGCCGACCTGGTCGCGGAGATCTCGCTGTTCCGGCCGGGCCCGGTACAGGCCGACATGATCCGGCCCTTCCTCCTCGGCCGGCACGGCAGGAAGCCCGTCAGCTACCCCCACCCCGACCTGGAGCCGTGGCTGCGCTCCACCTACGGCGTGGTCATCTACAACGAGCAGGTGGCCGGCCTGTTCGCCACCATGACCCGCACCGACCTGGCGATGGGCGAGGAAGCCCGGCGCGCCCTGGCGAAGCCCGAGCGGCTGTCGAAGCTGGAGCGCTGGTACCGGCAACGCGCCGCCGAAGCCGGATACCGGCCGGCGGTGGTCGACCAGGTGTGGCGGATGCTGGAGAACATGGGCGCCTACGGCTTCGCCCGCGCCCACGCGACCGCGTTCGCCCTGCCGACCCTGCAGAGCGCCTGGTTGAAGGCGCACCACCCGGCGCCGTTCTACGCCGGGCTGCTCGAACACGACCCCGGCATGTACCCCAAGCGCCTCGTGCTGGCCGACGCCCGCCGGCGCGGCGTGGCGATCCTGCCGCTGGACGTCCAGCACTCGGCCACCGGCTACCGGACCGAGCAGCTCGCGGACGGCCGCCTCGGCCTGCGCGTCTCGCTGGCCGACGTCCGCGGCATCACCGCCGACCAGGCCGCCCGCATCCAGGAGGGCCAGCCCTTCCACGACCTCGCCGACTTCTGGGCCCGCGCCCGGCCCGGCCAGCCGGTCGCCGACCGGCTGGCCCGGATCGGCGCGTTCGCCACCCTCGCCCCCGGGAGCGGACGCCGCGACCTGCTCCTGCAGATCGACGAACTCCACCGGCACCACCGCTCCGCCGTCGGCCCGGGCCAGCTCACCCTCGCCCCGCCCGTCGCCCCGCCCGCGGGAACGAGCGGACTGCCGCCGATGACGCCCGGCCAGGAACTGGAGGCCGAACTGGAGGTGATCGGCCTGGACGCCTCCCGGCACCTCATGGAACCGCTCCACCCGCTGCTGGACGAACTCGGCGTCACCCCCTCCCATCTGCTGCGGGAGCAGCCGGCCGGCGCGACCGTACTGGTGGCCGGCGCGAAGGTCGCCATCCAGACCCCGCCGATGCGCTCCGGGCGCCGCACCGTCTTCGTGTCGCTGGACGACGGCGGCAAGGGCGGCCAGGTCGACCTGACCTACTTCGACGACACCCACGAGCAGGCCGCCTATCCGCTCTTCCACCACTTCCTGCTGCTCGCGCGCGGCACCGTCTCACGCCGTGGCAGGTCCGTCACCGTGATCGGCAGCCACGCCTGGAACCTGGAGGAGGTCGCCGACGCCCACCAGGACGGTGGCACCGCCGCCGTCCGGGCCCTGCTCGCCACCGATCCCGCACCACACTCCGGCCCGGATGGTGCGGACGGCCCGGATGGTGCGGACGGTGTGGAGAGGGGCCGGCCGAGGCCCGGCCGTGGCGCGGGCCGGCTGTGGCACGCCAGCCAGGGGAGCGCCGGATGACCACGCACCCGCTGACCACCCGCCGGATGGCCACGCACCCGCTGACTCCCACCGACACCAGCGCGGGAACGATTCTTCACCTGCGCGTCCACCGTGCCGGCTTCGATACCTACCGCGAACTGTTCACGGTGCTCGGCGACACCACCCCCGTCGTCCAGGCACTCCCCCCGGACAGCGCGCTCCTGGACCTGGCCGGCGCCACACGCTACTTCGGGCTGGCACCGGAACAGCTCGCGGACCGGCTGCAAACCCGGCTCGCCGCCCGCTACGGACTGGCCAGCACGGGCGGAATCGGGCCCAACCGCATGCTCGCCACCCTGGCCGCCGACGCCGCCACGCCCGGCACCGTCCACGTCCTGCCCGCCGACCGGGCCGAGTCGGAGCGGTTCCTGCGCGGCCGCCCGCTGCGCGCCCTGCCCGGTGTCGGCCCCGCCCTGGAACGCCAGCTGGCCCGGTACGGGATCGAGACGGTCGGCGGCCTCGCCGACCTTCCCCTGGCCACCGTGCAGCGCGTCGTCGGCGCCTCCACCGGGCGCCTCCTGCACGAGCGCGCCCACGGCACCGACCGGCGCACCGTCGCACCGGCAGGACCGCCCGCCGGCATCACCAGCACACGCCGCTTCGACCGCGACGTCCTCGACCCGGCCGAGCTCCGGCGCGCCCTGCTGTCCGCCGCCACCGACCTCGGAACCCGGCTGCGGACGGCCGGGCAGATCGCCCGCGGCGTCGAACTACAGGTCACCTACGCCGACCGGTCCACCAGCACCCGCTCACGCACCCTCGGCGAGCCGACCGCCCACACCCCGGCCCTGCAACGGGGGCTGTACGAGCTGCTCTCCGCACTCGCACTGCAACGGGCACGCGTGCGGGCGGTGACGGTGCGGGTCGGCGAACTGGCCGCGGCGGCCCGCGGGGCCGAGCAGCTGACCTTCGACCGGCTCATCGAGAACGCCCGCACGCTGGAGCCGGTCATCGACCGGGCCGGCCTGCGCTTCGGCACCGGCGCCGTGCACCCGGCCGCTCTCGTGGAACCGCGCCGCCCGCGGGCCCGGCGGGTGTGACGGGGCGTTCGTTCGCCGCGGGCGGCTTTCCGTGGACGGCCTTCCGTAGGTGGCCTTCCGTAGGTGGCCTTCCGTGGGCGGCCCGCATGGGCCTCGTCCTCCTGCCGGTGGGGCTGCTCGCCCTGCGCGGCTGCCCGACGTGCTGGACGATCGGATGGATGCGGACCATCTCGCGGGGCCGCCTCCTGAGAGCGTGGACCGCCGGGCGGCACTCTCACCCTCAGGCTCCCGACAAGTATTTTTTCCTTGACAAGTTTTTTTGTCGGCTGGATGCTGGAACGGTGCTGGAAGTCGCCGTGATCGAAGAACCCGCCGCGGCCGAGGCTTCGCTGGACCCGATGCGGTCACGCCTCCTCGCCGCCCTGACCGAGCCCGGCTCGGCCGCCATGCTGGCCGCCCGGCTGGAGCTGCCCCGGCAGAAGGTCAACTACCACCTGAAGGAGCTGGAGCGGCACGGCCTCGTCGAACTCGCCGAGGAGCGCCGCAAGGGCAACGTCACCGAACGGGTGTACCGCGCCACCGCGGCCTCGTACGTGATCTCCCCCAGCGCCCTCGCCGCCGTGAGCCCGGACCCGGCCCGCTCCCCCGACCAGCTCTCCGCCCGCTGGCTGCTGGCACTCGGCTCCCGGCTGGTGCAGGAGGTCGGGACCCTGCTGACCGGGGCCTCCCGGGCCCGGCAGCGGGTCGCCACCTTCGGCATCGACGCGCAGGTGCGGTTCGCCTCCGCCGCCGACCGGGCCGCCTTCGCCGAGGAGCTGGCACAGTCCGTGGCCACCCTCGTCAGCCGCTACCACGACGAGTCCGCCCCCGGGGGCCGCAGCCACCGGGTGGTCGTGGGGCTCCACCAGATCCCCGCCGCCCCGCCCGGCGCGCAGTCCGGCGCGGGGGTTGGGACGGGGCCCACCGGCCTCACCGACCCTGCCGGCCCGGCGGCGGAGGAGACCGGCACCGCACCGAACCGGGAGAACCCGCGATGACCCACCCGTTCGAGATCGAGCTGAAGACCTCCCTGCCGGCGAGCCCGGAACAGGTCTGGGAGGCGATCGCCACCGGTCCGGGGATCGACTCCTGGTTCATGGGCCGCAACGAGCTGGACCCGCGCGAGGGCGGCACCGCCGCCATGGAGACCGGGGGTCACCGCGAGGAGGCGGTCGTCACCGCCTATGAGCCCGGGAAGCGCCTGGCCACCCGTACGGCCACCGGCGAGGACGGCCGGTTCATGGCCTTCGAGTACCTGATCGAGGGCCGGGACGGCGCCGCCGCCGTGCTCCGGGTCGTCCACAGCGGCCTGCTCGGCGACGACTGGCAGGACGAGTACGACGCGCTGCGCCGCGGCTGGCCCTTCCACCTCCACACGCTCCGCGAGTACCTCACCCACTTCCCCGGACGCACCGCCGTCCCCGTCTTCGCCGCCGCGCCGTCGGCCGGCCGGCCGGGGCCCGAGGTCCGGGCCGCCCTCGCCCGCGCCCTGGCGCTGCCGCTCCCGGTCGCCGTGAGCGCGCGGGTCCACGGCGGACCGTCGGGCCTGCCGCCGCTGGACGGCGAGGTGGTGTGGGCGGACGACGAGCGCTTCGGGGTCCGCACCGCCGACGGGCTCTACACCTTCCACCACGGCTCCGGCCTGGTGCTGATGTTCCACCACCTCTTCGGCCGGGCTCCGGACGGGGCCGAGGCCGCCTGGCAGCGGTGGCTGGCCGGGGCCCTCGCCTGAGCTGCCCGGCCTGCCGGACCCTCCCCGTCCGGCAGGCCGGGCAGATCCCTTCGGACCCGACATGACCCAGACCCGACAGACCCCCGGCCCGACACACCCAGACCCGACAGACCAGACCCGCACGAGAACCGAGGAACCACCCATGCGCACCCTGATCAGCACCGCCTTCGTCTCCCTCGACGGCGTCGTCGAGGGCCCCGGCGGCGAGCCCGGCTACCGCAACTCCGGCTGGACCTTCAAGGACATCGAGTTCCTCCCCGAGGCGTTCGAGATCAAGGGGCGGGAACAGGAGGAGTCCACCGCGATGCTGCTCGGCCGGGTCAGCTACCAGGCGTTCAGCCCGGTGTGGCCGGACATGCCGGAGTTCGCCCACTACCGGACGCTGCCGAAGTACGTCGTCTCCACCACGCTCGCCGAGGACGACCTGGTCGGGTACTGGGGCGAGACCACCATCCTGCGCTCGCTCGACGAGGTCGCCGCGCTGAAGGAGACCGAGGGCGGCCCGATCATCGTGCACGGCAGCGCCACCCTGAACCACGCCCTCTCGGACGCCGGCCTGATCGACCGCTACCACCTGCTCGTCTTCCCGCTGCTGCTCGGCGCCGGCAAGCGCCTGTTCAGCACGACGGACAAGGACACCCAGAAGCTGAGGCTGGTCGAGCACGAGGTGTACGGGAACGGCCTCCAGAAGCAGGTCTTCGACGTCGTCCGCTGACCGTCTCCCCTCCTCCCATTTCCCCCTGCCCTGTTCGGCCCGCCGGCCTTCCCCGGCCTTCCCCGGCCTTCCCCGGCCTTCTCCGGCCCGTCAACGCTCCTGCGCGGTGCGCCAGATGAACACCTCGCTGCTCGGCTGCCGCTCCGAGAAGAGACCCGAGGGCGAGGTCCGGGCGAGGAGGCCGCGGAGGTCCGCCTCGAAGGCAGGACGGCGCTCGGCGAAGAGGTGCGGGGCCGAGGAGGAGAGCGAGAAGACGCCCGCGACCGCGTCGTCGGCCGTGCGTACCAGCGGCCGCCCGCCCGGGACGACGATCCGCTGCGGGCCGGCGAAGCCCGCCCGGGCGAGGACGGCGGCCTCGTCACCCGGTGTGCCGTGCGGCAGCAGCCCTCGCCCCGCGCGGCGGACCGGCCCGAGGTAGTGCCGGACCAGCTCGCCGATCCCGGCGTACGGCACCGGCGGGTGCGGCAGCCCCTCGGTGGGGCGCGACTCGCCCTTCAGGTCCGAGATGTGCGCCAGCGCGCCGCCGGGGCGCAGCACGCCCCGTACGGTCGCCGCCACCAGGTCGCGGTCCATCCAGTGGAAGGACTGGCCGAAGGTCGCCAGCGTGAACGTGCCGAGGTCCGGCGGCAGTTCCTCGGCCCGGGCCCGCACCCAGGTGACCACCGGCTCCGCCGCGCCCGCCCGCCGCGCCTCGGCGATCATCCCGGCGTCCGGGTCCACCCCGACGACCTCGGCGAACAGGTGCGCCAGCTCCAGCGCCAGCGTCCCCGGCCCGCACCCCACGTCGAGCAGCCGCCCCCGGCCGTCCAGCCCCAGCGCCCCGGCCAGCGCCTCCGCCAGTCCGGGGGCGTACGGGACCCTGCCGCGCGTGTAGTGGGCGGCCGTCCCGGCGAACAGCGTCTCGTCCCAGGTCCATTCGGTACCGCTCACGCCTGCTCCCCCGCGGAGGTTCGTTCCCGGCCGACGGTCCCGATCATGGCACGGGTACTGACGGACGGCCAGGACCGGAAATCGCTGGACAGGACGACGGCGCTCCACAGACTGGTCCCATGACTGTGACGGATGACAGGACCGACCTCCGGATCTACCTCCAGGACGCCCGCGACGCACTGCTCTGGAAGCTCGACGGCCTCTCCGAGTACGACCTGCGCCGCCCGCTCACCCCCACCGGGACCAACCTGCTGGGCCTGGTCAAGCACCTCACCGGCGCCGAGGCGATGTACTTCGGCGACACCTTCGGGCGCCCCTTCCCCGAGCCGGCCCCGCTGTGGTTCACCGGCGGCACCGAGCCGAACGCCGACCTGTGGGCGCGGGCCGACGAGAGCACCGAGGAGATCACCGGACGCTACCGGCGGGTCTGGGCGCACTCGGACGCCACCATCGAGGCCCTGCCGCTGGACGCCACCGGCCGGCTGCCGTTCGGCGACCGCCCCGAGCAGACCCTGCACCGGGTCCTCGTCCACATGATCGCCGAGAGCCACCGCCACGTCGGCCACGCCGACCTGGTCCGCGAACTCGTGGACGGCGCCATCGGGCAGCGCCCCGACGGCGTCAACACCGCGGAGGGCGACGCGCGCTGGTGGCGGGCCCACCACGACCGCGTCGAGCAGGCGGCCAGGAAGGCCGGCGGGCTCGGCTGAGGCGGGGAACCCGCTGCGTCAGCCTCCGCCCCGCCCGCGCCGGGTGGGCCCGCCGACGTGCCGTACGACGGCCGCCGCCCGGTCGGCGAGGGGCCCGGGAGCGATCGGGAGGCACTCGTACCCGAACCGGGCGTAGGCCTCCCGGTGGATCCGTTCGAACCGCAGCGACTCCTCGTACGAGATGCGCCGCGCCTCGGTCGGGGTGACGAAGCCCGGGCTCTCCACGAAGAACACCCGGTGCTCGTAGACCCCTTCCGCCCGGATGCGGTCGAGCTCCCGGGCGAGGGCCTGGCTCACCGGATGGCCGAGGTACACCGCCAGGGCGTACGTGCACACCGGCGAACGGTCGAAGAACCGCACCTCCCCCGGCGGGCCCGCGGCCCCCTCCTGCCGGAGCCGCTGCAGGGCGACCACCGCGTCCACGAACGACGGGTCCGCCCACGGCTCCGGCTCACCCTGGGCCTGCCGCAGGGCGATCACGTCCGTGGCGGCCTCCTCGACCACCGGGAAGCCCTCGCACTCCAGCCACCGCAGGATCGCCGTCTTCCCGGCCCCCGGGGTGCCGGTCAGCAGGTAGCGCTTCATCCCCGCACCCTACGGGCCCGGCGGCGGGGTCGGGGGGCCCGTAGGCCGCCTGGCACGGAAATGACGGATGTGATGGATGTTGTGGATGTGGTGGATATGGCGGGTGACGAGCAGGGTGCGGGGGCGGCCGTTCCGTGCCCGGATTGCGGGGGCACCGCCGTCCGGAGCGTCGGACAGTTCCTGGCGCGCGGACGGGAGTCGGGGTGGGACGCCGAGCGCTCCTGCCCACAGTGCGGCGCCGCCTGCCGCGAGGACGCGGGTTCGGAGGGCGCGAGTTCGGAGGCCGCAGGTTCGGAGGGCGCGCCGCAGGATGTCCGCGACGTGTTGCGGGACTTCGGCCCGAGCGGGCCGGCCGTCGAGACGGCGGCGTCCAGGCGGGCACGGCCGGCCGGGCAGGGTGTTGCGGCGGAGGTGCCCAGCGGCTTCCGGCGGGCGCGGCACGGGTGGGAGGTCGGGACGATCAGCAACCACTCCACCGGCTACTGCCCCGACAGCGCCTCCTGGCCCGCCGTCGCCGCCGCCCTCACCCTCACCGGGCTGCCGCACCCCGGCGCCTTCACGCACCCGGTGGTCTTCCGCCGCTGCCCCCGCGGTGCGCCCGGTGCAACCTCGTCCGCGAGGAGCACTACGTCTGCGTCTTCTGCGACGTGGACCTGCCCGAGCGCTGGAACGTCGACGAGGTCCCGTTCCCGTGAGCCCTGCGGCCGGCCGGCGCCGTGCCCGGTGGCGCCGGGTTCCCGCGCCGGGGCGGCGATGCCGGGTCCCCGTCGTGCCCGCTGCCGCACCATGCGCTCCCTTGCCCGACCGGCCGCCGCCCGCGGGGCCGTGCCCCGGTGCTGTCGGGGCGGGCCGCTAGGGTCTGTGGGTCACGGGGACGAGCGGGGAAAGGGCGGGGCACGTGGGGTGTGAGCGGGTGGCGGAGCTGCCGGACGGGGTGGTGCACGCGGGGAGTCGGGAGTTCCTGGTGCGGGAGGGGCTGCCCGCGTCCGGGGCGTTCCTCGACTTCGGGGCGCTCGGGAACGGGGAGCTGACGGCGTTCCCCGCGGATCCGGAGCGGCTGTTCGTCCTCGGGGAGACGGAGTACTGCACACCGTTCGCGGCCAGCGACGACCTGGTGCTGCTGGACGGGGTGACCGGCGAGGTCTTCCTGGACAACGGCGGTCCGCGGCGTGACCTGCTGGCCTCCGGTCTGACCGCGCTGGCCGGCCTGGTGCGCGAGGTGGACGCGGTGGCCGAGGCGGCCCGGCGGCCGGAGGCGCTGGACGGGCTGCGCGGTCCGGCCGTGATGGCCGGGGTGCTGGCGGAGGCCGGGCAGCGGATGCGGGAGATCGACCCCGGGCTGTTCGGCGACGACTCCGCGCCGCCCCCGCACTGGGGCACCGCGCTGCTGGTGCGGGCGCTGGGCTGGGGTGCGCTGCCGGGCGGGCCCGGCGGGCCCGCGTACGAGATCGCCCCGGAGCTGGTGGCGGAGCTCGCGGCGCTGACGGACCAGGACGGCGGTCCGGGCCGGGTGCACCGCTTCCGGTCCGAGGCGCTGCCCGCCGCCCTGGTGCACGGGCCGACCCGGCGGCTGCTGACCGAGGTCGGCCTGCCGCTGGGCGGGGCGATGTTCGGGGTGTGCGAGGAGCCGCTGGTCACCATGGGCGAGGCGTACCCGGAGTACTTCGACGGCGAGGAGGAGCGCCCGTACCAGCGGGACTTCCTCGCCCTCGGGGACTGGCCGACCGATCTGACGATCGCCCTGGACGGCGCCACCGGCCGGCTGGAGCTGCCGGACTGGTACGACGACGGCCAGCCCGAGGCCTACCTGAACCGCGACCTGTCCGCGCTGCTCTACGCCCTCTGGACGTACGAGCGGCTGCGCGCCGAGTGGGAGCGCTGGGACCGCGGCCGGGCCCGGGACACCTGGGCGGTGTTCGACCCGCAGTCGCTGCTGAGCGCGGTGGTGGACCGGCTGGTCGAGGGCGTCGACCCGGAGGCGTTCGCCTCGCCCGACTGCTCCTGGCGGCTGCTCGCCGAGGACGGGCACATGGGCGGCCTGCTCGGCTGAGCCGCCGCGGCCTCCCCCGGCCCGGCGCACAGCGCCCACAGCGGACACAGCGCACATAGGCTGTGGCGATTCGATCACTCGACAGGGCGCCGAAGGGACACGCGGGGGATGCACAGCGACACGGGGGAGCTCTACCGGGCGTTCGCGGAGCGGGAGGCGCACGGCAACTCACCGATCTACCAGGAACTGGCCGAACGCGTCGCCGAGGACGGGCAGTTGGGCGCGCTGCTGGACGGCCTTCCGGCTGTGAAGCGGCAGCCGAACCTGCTGTTCGCTGCCGTCCGGCACCTGGGCGGGCCGGTGACGGAGGGCTGGCCGGCCTTCCGTGACTGGACGACGGAGCAATGGGCCGGAGTGTCGGCGACCATGCTGGAGCGACGGACGCAGACCAACGAGGCGGGCCGCTGTGCCACCCTGCTGCCGCTGCTGGCGGCACTGCCGCAGCCGCTCGCGCTGATCGAGGTGGGCGCCTCGGCGGGACTCTGTCTGTACCCGGACCGGTATCGGTACCGGTACCGGTTCCCGGCCCGGGAGGAGGGCGGGCGTGAGCGCGAGGCCGGCGCTCCGGTCGCCGAGTTCGGCGCCGTGGTGAGCCTGGTGACGCTGGACTGCGCGGTGAGCGGGCCGGTTCCGTTCCCCGGCCGGCCCGACTCTCCAGGATTCCCCGGCTCCCTGCGGGAGTGGCTGCCCGAGGTGGTGTGGCGGGCCGGCATCGACCTCGATCCGCTGGACGTGCGGGCCGAGGAGGACATGCGCTGGCTGGAGTCGTTGGTCTGGCCGGAGCAGACCCATCGGCTGGAGCGGCTGCGCGGCGCCGTGCGGGTCGCCCGGGCCGAACCGCCGCTGCTGGTGCGCGGCGATCTCAACGCGACCGTCCGGGAGTTGGTGGCACAGGCCCCGGCGGGGGCGACACCGGTGGTGTTCCACAGTGCGGTGCTCGCGTACCTGCCGCCGGAGGAACGGGAGGAGTTCGCGGCGACCGTGCGCCGACTGCCCGGGCACTGGATCTCCAACGAGGCGGTCTCCGTACTGCCGGCCGTCGCCCGGCGCCTCCCCCGCCCGGCCCCGTCCGGCCCCGGGCTGTTCGTGCTCGCCCTGGACGAGCGGCCGGTGGCCTTCACCGGGCCGCACGGGCAGTCGCTGGACTGGTTCGACGAGGCGTAGTCGGCAGGGACGCAGTCGGCCGGGGTGTGACCAGCAGAGGCTCGGTCGGCAGGACAGGCGGCGAGGGTGACGGGGAAGCCGGGACTTCGGGCTTGAAGCTGCCGCAGCGGCAGCTTCTACCGTCGTGACCAGTGACCAGGGCCGGAGAACCGGCCCCGGTCCACGCGAACGTGGGGACGTGGGGACGTGGGGACGTGGGGACGTGGAGATGAGGGAGGTGGCCATGGCCTGGCCCATCGCCGAGGTGGCCCGGATGTCCAGGGTGACCGCCAGGACCCTGCGGCACTACGACGAGATCGGGCTGCTGCCCCCGGCCTGGATCGGCTCCAACGGCCACCGCTACTACGAGGAGCGGCAGTTGCTCCAACTGCAACAGATCCTCGTACTGCGGGCGCTGGGCGTGGGGCTGACCGAGATCGCCCGGATCCTGGGCGACCAGGTGGACGAGCTGGAGGCCCTGCGGGACCACCGTCGGCGGCTGGTCGCCGAGCGCGACCGGCTCGACGCCCTCGCCGGCACCGTTTCCCGCACGATCGCTGACCTGGAACGCTCCCGGAAGGACGGCACGCCCATGACCATCAACCGCCCCGAGAACCTGTTCGAGGGCATCCAGCCCGACGACGTCGACGCGAGCCTGCGTGACTTCCCCGAGCACGCCGAAGCGGCCCGGCGCGCGACCGCCGCGCTGACCCCGGCCGAGATCGAGGCCGGACAGCGCGAGCGGACCACCCGCATGATCCGCCTGGCGGAGCTGATGGCGGCCGGCCACCCGGCCGACGCCGAGCCCGTGCAGGACGTGATCGACGCGGAGTACCGGCTGCTCGGCACCATCCGGTCGGTCCCGACCGAGGAGTACCTGGCGATCGCCCGTTCCTGCACCGAGAACGAGCAGTGGAGCGCCGCGTACGAGGCCATCGCCCCAGGCCTGGCCGGGTACCAGCGTGCCGCCATGGAGGCGTACGCGGCGGCGCGGCTGTCCTGAGCCGGGCCGGCCCTGACCGGAGTGGGCTGAGCTTGACCGGCCTGGTCCGCTCTTGCCCTGCCTTCCCTGCTGGGTCTGGCCTGCCCGGCCTGCCCGGTCCTGACTCTGGCCCTTGGCCTGGGAGCGCCACGGGGGCTCCCAGGCCGGGCCGGGGAGCGACCACCGCTCCTCCTGCCCCTCCCTCGCCGTCACTCCGTGCGCAGCGCCGTGACCGTCCGGGTGCGGGCGGCCCAGATGGCCGGGAGGGCGGCGCCCAACAGGGCCAGCACCAGGCCGCCGAGTATCAGCGGCCCCGCCACCGACGGGGTGAACACGGTGAGGTCGGTGTCCGGCACCCCGAGCCCGGCGGCCCGGGCCATCGCGGGCATCACCTGGTGGTGCACCAGGACGCCGATCGGGACCCCGATCAGCCCGGCCACCAGTCCGCTGCCGCAGACCGAGGTGAGCACCATGCCGACGGTCTGCCGGGGCGACATCCCGAGCGCCTTGAGCACTCCGACGTCGTGCACTCGCTCCCGGGTGTCCAGCAGGACGGTGTTGAGCACGCCGAGCCCCGCCACCACGGAGAGCAGCAGGGTGAGCGTGCCCGCCAGGGTGTTCATCGCCAGGACCACGATGTTGATGTGCTCCCCGCCGGGCTCGGCGCCGAGGCCCAACGGCTGCACGGCCTGGTCCAGCCCGTCGGTGTAGGCCTTCGTGTCGGTGCCCGGCGTGAGGTCGATGTGGAAGGAGAGCGCCTCGGCCTGGATCGTGCCGCCGAGCGGCGCCAGCGTGGCCCGGTCCGTGAACACCAGGTCATTGGTGGTCAGGACCTCTCCGGTGATCTTCGCCGGGGTGCTGCGGCCGTGGTCGGTGAGGGTGACGGTGTCACCGACCTTCGCCTGGTTGGCCCGTAGGTAGGCGGCGGCCACCACCACCTCGCCGGGGCCGTGGAACCAGCGGCCGGAGACCAGTTGGAAGCCGCTCCACGAAGCGTCGCCACTCAGTGCGACCACCTCCGAGCGCCCGGTGTTCCCGGCCAGGGCGACCGGGGTGGGGACGCTGCTGTACCAGGCCCGGGTGCCGGGACGGGAGTCGATGGCCTTGCCCACGGCCGCCTCGTCCACGTGGTCGACGGGTTTCGCGGCGCCCTCGATCGGGACCTGGACCAGCACCTTGCCCGCGCGGTCGGCCGTCAGGCCCTCCTGGAGCGAACCCAGCGAGAGCGTCAGGCCCACGCAGAGGGTAGCCCCGACCGTGCCGAGCACCACGGCGGCGGCGGTGGTCGCCGAGCGGCCGGGCCGGTTGAGCGGGGAGGCCAGGCCGAGGCTGAACGCCCGCGGCACCGGCAGCCGGCCGAACAGCTCCCGCGCCCGGTTCAACGGGCCCACCCCCGTCCCTACCCCCGTGCCCGGGCCGGCGGCCGCCCGCTTGGCCCCCGGGGCCGAGCGGCCGACCGCGATTGCCTCCACCGTCCGCAGCCGTCCGGCCCGCAGCGCGGGTACCAGCGCGGTGCCCGTCACCGCTCCCAGCGCCACCACCGCGACCACGAGGTCCACCCAGACCGGGATGCCGAGCAGCCCGCCGCGCAGGGCCTTGCGAGCCAGCCCCAGGACCGGCACGGACAGCAGGTTGCCGAGGAACACCCCGAGCGCCGTGCCCACCCCGGCGGGGATCAGCGCCTGGCCGACGTAGGCGCGCGCCACCTGGGCCGGGGTGAAGCCCAGGGACTTGAGGATGCCGATCCGCCGGGTGGCGGCGCTGACCGCGCCGCTCACCACCACACCGATGATCAGCACCGACATGGCCAGACCGAGCAGCCCGAAGGCCGTGACGAACGGGACGAAGGTGGCGGCCGTCCGGTTCGCCTCCTCCTGGACGGGCCGGTAGGAGGTGGCCTCGGCGAGTGCCCCGGCCGGAACCGCGGCGGCCAGCGCGGCACGGCCGGCCTCCACCTCGGCGTCGCTGCCGGCGCGGGCGAAGCGGTAGAGGTACTGGGCGGCGGGCGTCGTGCCGGGCGCCGTCAGCCCGGCCACCTGTTCGGGGGCGACCCAGCCGGCCGCGCTCCAGGAGACCGAGGCCGCCAAGCCGACGACCCTGAGCGTCGGCCGCCCGGGCAGCTCCGGGAACTCCATGCTCTCGCCGACCGCCAGCGGGGAGTGCCCGTCCAGGAACACCACCTCGCCGGGGCCCGCGATCCAGCGCCCGTCGGTGATCCGCAGGTCGTCCAGCGGGCCGCTCGCGGCGCGGCCGACCAGCGTCATCGGCGGCAGCGGGCTGCCGGCCGGCGGGATCTCGTTGCCGGGGCCGGAGCGCGGCCGGACGGTGACCGCCTGATAGGGACCGGCCGAGGCCGCCACACCGGGCGCGTGGGCCGTCGCGGCGAGCTGCTCCGGGCTCGCCCTGGTCCGGTCGTACAGCACGTTGAGGTGGGCGCCGTGCTGGTCGGCGAAGGAGTGCCGGTACGGGCCCCGGGCGGCGACCAGCAACCCGAGCGCGAGGATGCACGCCGTCACGGACATCATCGTGGTGAGCACCATGACCACGGTCTGCACCCGCCTGCGGCCGACCCCGGCGCGCACCACCCTGCCGAGCGCGCTCATCGGCCACCGCCCGCCGCCGGCACGGCCGCCGTGTCCCGGACCAGCCGGCCGTCGAGCAGTTCGATCGTCCGGTCCGCGCAGGCCTCGGCGAGCGCGGTGTCATGGGTGACCAGCAGGATCGTCTGGCCCTCCGCGTTGAGCCCGCGCAGCAGGTCGCGGACGTCGGCGGCCGAGGCGGTGTCCAGCGCCCCGGTGGGCTCGTCGGCCAGCAGCAGCGGCGGACGGTTCATCAACGCCCGTGCCACCGCGACCCGTTGGCGCTCGCCGCCGGAGAGCCGGCCGGGGAACGCCCTGGCGTGCCCGGCCACCCCCAGCCGCTCCAGCAGCTCCTCCGCCCGGGCGCGGGCCTGCTCCCGCCGCATCCCGGCCAGCTGGGCCGGGAGCATCACGTTGTCCGCCACGTTCAGGTCCTCCAGCAGGTTGAAGAACTGGAACACCATGCCGATCCGCCTCCGCCGGTACTCGGCCAGCCCGGCCTCGCCGAGCCGGTGGACGGGCACGCCGTCCACCTCCACCTCGCCCGCACTCGGGCGGTCGAGCCCGGCGATCAGGTTCAGCAGGGTGGACTTGCCGCTGCCCGAGCGGCCGAGCACGGCGAGCGCCTCGCCGGCCCCGACCTCCAGGTCGAGCCCGGCCAGGGCGGGGCGGGCGGCATCGGACCGGTCGTACGTCTTGCTGACGCCGCGGATCCGGATGATCGGCGCGTTCACAGGCCCTCCACGGTTCGGGGTCCGGCGCCGGGAAGCCCCGGGCCGGCTGACGGGACATCACGCTACGAATCGGCGGCGGGGTGTCGACAGCCGTCTGGACGGCCTCTGTGGGGTGTATCCAGATACACCCCGAACTGGGTGTTCAGGCCTAGAGCGCCGGGCGTCCCGGCGAGGCAGACTGACCCATCGAAAGACCGGAACCGGGGCCTCGGCAGGGCCTCGGCGCCGCGGTTCGAGGCCTCCGGACGGGGGCCGTGGAAGGGAAGGGGGAGCGTCGTGAACGTGGGAGTGCTGAACGGAATGGCCCTGCGGTTCGGCCGGGCCTGCGTGGACGGGGTGCGTGCCTGGTACGCGGTGACGCTGGCCGTGACGGGCCTCCTCGCGCTGCTGGCCGGGCCGGTCCTGCTGGCCACCGCGCTGTTCGGCCCGGACGAGCCCCGGCCGTTCTTCCACCCGGGCGGGCCGCTGATCCTGGCGGTGCCGATGGCGCCGGTCGCGCTCTGGGCGCTCTGCTGGGCCACCGGGGGCGGCGGCCGGGCGCTCGGCGCCGCGCTGTTCACCCCGGGCACGGTGGCGCTGCTGGCGACGCAGCTCTACGGCGGTGCGGCGCCCGGCGGCCGGTCCGTCTCGCTCTGGCTGGCGCCCTCGCTCCTGATACTCGGGCTGTTCGGCGCCCGCTGGAGCGCGACGGAGGGCAGGCGGATCGTCGGGAAGTGGAGCGGGCAGCCGATCCCGGTGCCGTACCGCCGTCAGCCCGGAGCCGGGCCCTGGCAGCGACTGCGGGCCGGCGGCTGGCTCGCCGACCCCGCGACCTGGCGGGACTTCGCCTGGACGCTGCTCACCGGTGCCGCCGTGCTGCTCACCGCCGCGGTCGTCCTGCTGAGCCCGGTCGTCTTCGAGATCTTCGGCCGGGACGGACGGTTCTTCGCACTGGGCGTCGTCTACGGGATGGGCCTGAGCGTCGCTCCGGCGGCCGCTCTGTGGGCCGCCCCGCCGGTCCTGCGGATCCACGAGAAGGCCGCCCGGGCCCTGCTCGGGCCCTCCCGGCAGACCGAACTCGCCCGCCGGGTCAGCCACCTCTCGCGGACCAGGGCGGACACCATCGACGCCGGGGCGGCCGAGCTGCGCCGGATCGAACGGGACCTGCACGACGGGGCGCAGGCCCGGCTGGTCGCACTGGGCATGCTGCTGACCGTGGCCGAACAGCTGAAGGAGGACCCGGACGCCCTCGGGCCGCTGCTGGCCGAGGCCCGGCTGTCCTCGGTGAAGGCGCTCGGCGAGCTGCGGGACCTGGTCCGCGGCATCCACCCCCCGGTGCTCGCCGACCGCGGCCTGGCCGACGCGGTGCAGGCGACGGCGCTGGACTTTCCGCTGCCGGTCAGCTTCAGCGGTGCCCTGCCGGGGCGGGCGCCCGCCCCGGTGGAGTCGGCCGCCTACTTCGCGGTGTCGGAGCTGCTGGCCAACGTGGTGAAGCACGCCGGTGCCTCGCACGTGTGGATCGAGATAGGGCACAGTGACGGGCTGCTGCGGATATCGGTCACCGACGACGGGCGCGGAGGCGCCGCCCCGTCCCGGGGAACCGGCCTCAGCGGAACCGAACGCCGACTGGCCGCCTTCGACGGGGTGCTCGCGATCAGCAGTCCGTCCGGCGGGCCGACCATCGTGAACCTGGAGATCCCGTGCGCGTTGTCATCGCCGAAGACCTCTTCCTCCTCCGGGACGGCCTGACCAGGCTGTTGGAGGCCAACGGCATGGAGGTCACCGCGGCGGTGGAGGACGGCGAGCAGCTGCTCGCCGCGGTGGCCGCAGACCGGCCCGACATCGCCGTGGTCGACGTCCGGCTGCCCCCGGGCTTCACCGACGAGGGCCTGCGGGCCGCGCTGGCGGCCCGTCAGGCCCACCCGGGCCTGCCTGTCCTGGTGCTGTCGCAGTTCGTGGAGCAGCTGTACGCCCGCGAACTGCTGGCCGGCAGCGGCACCGGCGGAATCGGCTACCTACTCAAGGACCGGGTGATGGACGGCACCCAGTTCATCGACGCCGTACGGCGGGTCGCCCAGGGCGGCACCGCCATGGATCCTGAGGTGATCACCCGGCTGCTCACCCACAACTCCTCGGCCGGCCCGGTCTCCACCCTCTCCCCGCGCGAGCGCCAGGTGCTGGGGCTGATGGCGGAGGGCCGGTCCAACGCGGCGATCGCCCAGCAGCTGGTGATCACCGAGCGGGCCGTCGCCAAGCACACCGCGTCGATCTTCGTCCGGCTCGACCTCCAGCCCTCCGACGACGACAACCGCCGCGTCCTGGCCGTCCTGGCCTACCTCAACAACCCCTGAGCGGGTCCACACCTCGGGGGGGGAGCCACCAGCGCCCGGACCCCGCACCCACACCCACACCCACACCATTGCCCCACAAACCGGTGGATCACCGACAAATAGCGAGTGGCCTTCCGCTGCACGGGGCTCGCCCACCGCGGAACGGGTCAATTAGGCTGGTGGAGTGCTCATCCTTGTTCGCCGCCGCCACGTGGACCTGCTCCGCGTGACGACCATGTCCTGTCGACGCTCCGGCTGAACCTCGCGCCACCCACCCTCAGCGGCGGCCCCTGCCCGGCCGCCACCACCTCCCGGCTCCCGGAGCACCCGCCGCACCAGGCGGCTGCCCCGTCCCTCCCCGGTCGACCACCGGGCCCAGCCGGGACGAGACCCAGCGGATGTCACACATGACGCAGCAGTCCACGCCCATATCCGAAACCGGTACCGGCTCCACCCCGGCGGACGCCCTCCCGGTGATCGACCTCTCGCTCGCCGACGGCGGCCAGGACGACCGCCGCCGCCTGCACGACGAGCTCCGCGCCGCAGCCACCGGCGTCGGCTTCTTCCAGCTCGTCGGCCACGGCGTCACCCCGCAGGAGACGGCCGCGCTCGCCCGGACCACCCGTGCCTTCTTCGCCCTCCCCGAGGCCGACCGGCTCGCCGTGAGCAACCTCAACTCCCCCCACTTCCGGGGCTACACCCGTACCGGGGACGAGCGCACCGGCGGCAGCCAGGACTGGCGCGACCAGCTGGACATCGGCGCCGAGCTGCCCCCGCACGTCCCCGGCAGCGGCGAGCCCCCGTACTGGTGGCTGGAGGGGCCCAACCAGTGGCCCGAGGCACTCCCCGAGCTGCGCACCGCCGCGCTCGGCTGGATCGACCACCTCGGCCTGGTCGCCCGCCGTCTGCTGCACGAACTCCTCATCGCGATCGGCGCCCGCCCCGACTTCTACGACGACGCCTTCGCGGGCCACCCCCACCTGCGCCTCAAGCTGGTCCGCTACCCGGGCAGCGCCCCGGACGGCGCCGGACAGGGCGTCGGCGCCCACAAGGACTACGGCTTCATCACCCTGCTGCTCCAGGACACCGTCGGCGGCCTCCAGGTCGAACGCGCGGACGGCACCTTCCTGGACGTCCCGCCGCTCGACGGCGCCTTCGTCGTCAACCTCGGCGAACTGCTGGAAGTGGCCACGGACGGTTACCTCAAGGCCACCAGCCACCGCGTGGTCAGCCCGCCCGGCGCCCGCGAGCGCTTCTCCGTGCCGTTCTTCTACAACCCCCGCCTCGACGCCCACATCGAGCCGCTGGACTTCCCGCTCGCCCATCACGCCCCCGGCGCCACCGAGGACCCGGACAACCCGCTCTTCGCCGATTTCGGCCTCAACGAGTGGAAGGGCTACACCAGGGCCCACCCCGAGGTCACCCGCCGCCATCACGCCGCCCTCGCCTGATCCGAGCGGCACCTACCTGCCCCCCGCATCCATCCCACCCATCGCATCCGAGCGAGAAACACGACCGGCGCGCCCCCTGAACCCAGGTGGCGCGCCGGTTCGATGAGCCGAACCATCCTCACCCCCGGCAGCACCTGGTACCCGAGCGGATCGCCTTCCCCCTGGTCATCCACGCCTCCGTGGTGCTGCTGCTCCTCTCGGTGTCCCTCGGTTCGGCCCGGCTGCATCCACTGACCACAGCGGCGGTCGCATTCCTGCTCCCGCTCCTCCTGGGTACGCCGGCTCTCCTCCTGACCGCCCGCGACGAAGCCCCGCCCTCTCGTCGGAGCCTCCTGACGCGCGCGGCCTGCGGCTGGCTCCTCGGCTTCGGGCTCACCCTCCTCGGATTGCTGATGGAGTGGCGAACACCGAACGGCCTCGCGCTCTCCTGGGCGATGTTCGCCGCCTACCTCACCTGCAACGGGCTCCGTCTGCTGTTCCGCAACCTGTCGTGGAAGGTGACGGCCGTCTGGCTCCTCCCGGCACTGATCCCGCTGGCACTCTCCGTCCTGCCGGTCCCCGGGATCTCGCTGTACACCTACTACCTCGACCATTTCGGCTTCAGCCGGGAAGAGGTCTTCATCGCCGGGAGCTGGCAGTTCATCGCCATGACGAAGGCTCTCGTCGTCGCCGCGGGCCCCGTCGTCGTCCTGGGCCTCCTGGGGTACGCGCGGCACTTCCACGCGTTCCGGACCACGGCCGGGCTCTCGGTCGGCGTGTCCCTGTTGTCCATGGCCCTGGTGTTCACCATCGGTCTGCTCTGGGGCCAGGTTCTGAATCCGGCCACCCGCGCGGCCGTCACGGCCGAGACCGAAGTGACCGCCGGCCGGCAACCGACTCCGTACTTCGGTCTCGCACCGCGCCGGGTCTGTCTCCGTCCGGCCGATTCCCCCGCTCTGCCGTTCCAGGGGACGGCCGTCGAGGTCGCGCACCCGTTCGTCGCCTTCCCCGCGTCGGGCGACTGGATCAGACTCTGGGACTCCACCGACCGGCACACGGTCGTCGTGAAGCGGGAGCACTGGCAGCTCACCGAGTCCACCAACCGGATCTGCCCCGCGCAGTAACTGCGGTAACGGCGGTATGCGGTAGCGGCGGTATCCGCGGTAGCCGGTGCACGGCGCCGGGCTGCCCCTCCCCGTGGACCGGGGTCGCGCCGCGCTGTCACACTGCTGCTGTCACAGCAGGAGTGTGCCAGTGCGCGGGAGGCTGCAGATGGGGGAGCACGGCGGGGCGGGGGGCGGGATGCGGCTGACGGTGGACGAGTTGGCGGCGCGGGCCGGGGTGACGGTGCGGACGGTGCGGTTCTACGGGACGAAGGGGCTGCTGCCGCCGCCGGAGCTGGGGCCGCGGCGGGTGGGGCTGTACGGCGAGGCGCACCTGGACCGGCTGGGGCTGATCGAGGAGTTGCAGCGGCAGGGGCTGACCCTGGCCGCGATCGAGCGCTACCTGGCGCGGCTGCCGGAGGACAGCACGCCGCTGGACCTGGCGATCCACCGCGCGTTGGTGGCGTCCTGGACGCCGGAGACCCCCGAGGACGCCACCAGGGCCCAGGTGGAGCGGCGGGCCGGGCGGGGGCTGACGGAGGAGCAGGTCGAGCGGCTCGTCGCGATGGGGGCGGTGGAGCGGACGGCGGACCCTGAGGTGTTCCGGGTGGATCCCGGCCTGCTGCCGCTGGGCGTACGGATCCTGGACGTGCCGATTCCGCTGGGGACGCTGCTGGCCGCCCGGGCGGTGGTGCTGGAGCACAGCCGGGCGACGGCACGGGAGTTGCAGCGGCTGTTCCGCGAGACCGTGTGGAAGCCGTACCGGGAGAGCGAGCCCACGCCGGAGGAGCTGACCCGGATGCGGGCGCTGACGGACCACATCCAGCCGATGGTGGCCCAGGCGCTGGTCACGGCCTTCCAGCGCTCGCTCCGGGAGGAACTGGGCGAGGAACTCCGGGAGGAACCCGCCGAGGACCCGGGACAGGACGGCGAGGAGGGTGGGGCCGTACGGCGCACGGCCCCACCCCGGTCCGCGTAGTCCGCGGACAGGCCGCGGGTCAGTCCGCGGGTCAGGCCGCAGGTCGGTCCGTGAACGTCCGCCCCTCGGCCGCCACCCGCTCCAGCAGCGCCGGCGGCGCGAACCGCTCGCCGTACGCGGCGGCGAGTTCGCGGGCGCGGGCCACGAAGCCGGCCGGGCCGCCCTCGTACCCGTTGATGTACTGGAACACGCCGCCCGTCCAGGCCGGGAAGCCGATGCCGAGGATCGAGCCCACGTTGGCGTCGGCGACCGAGGTCAGCACGCCCTCCTCCAGGCAGCGCACCGAGTCCAGTGCCTCGCTGAACAGCATCCGCTCCTTGAGGTCCTCGAAGGGGACCTCGCCGCAGCCGTCGGCAGGAGCCCCGGAGAAGTGCTCCAGCAGCCCCGGCCAGAGCCGCCCGCGCGCGCCGTCCTCGCCGTACTCGTAGAAACCGGCGCCGCCGCTGCGTCCCGGGCGGCCGAACTCGTCGACCATCCGGTCGACCACCGCGTCCGCCGGGTGGGGCGTCCAGGTGCCGCCGACGGCCTCCACCGAGCGCCGGTACTCGTCGCGGATCTTGCGCGGCAGGGTGAGGGTGAGCTCGTCCATCAGGGAGAGCACCTTGGCGGGGTAGCCGGCCTGGGCGGCGGCCTGCTCGACGCTGGCCGGGTGGATGCCCTCGCCGACCATGGCGACGCCCTCGTTGAGGAACTGGCCGATCACCCGCGAGGTGAAGAAGCCGCGCGAGTCGTTGACCACGATCGGCGTCCTGTCGATCTGCCGGACCAGGTCGAAGGCGCGGGCCAGGGCCCCGGCACCGGTCCGCGGACCGCGGATGATCTCCACCAGCCGCATCTTGTCGACCGGCGAGAAGAAGTGCAGCCCGATGAAGTCGTCCTGGCGCCGGACGCCTTCGGCGAGCAGCCCGATCGGCAGGGTGGAGGTGTTGGAGCAGAGCAGCGCGTCGGGGCCGACCACGTCCTCGATCTCCTGGAACACCTTGTGCTTGAGCTCGGTGTTCTCGAAGACCGCCTCGATCACCGCGTCGCAGCCGGCCAGGTCGGCGACCTCGGCGGTGGGGGTGATCCGGGCCAGCAGTTCGTCGCGCTTCGCCACGGTGGAGCGCCCGCGCGCGACGGCCTTGTCCAGCAGCCCCGCGGAGTAGGCCTTTCCGCGCTCGGCGGCCTCGGCGCTCACGTCCTTGAGCACGACCTCGATGCCGGCCTTGGCGCAGGTGTAGGCGATGCCCGCGCCCATCATCCCGGCGCCGAGCACCGCGACCTTGCGGACCAGCCGCTTCTCGACGTCCTTCGGGCGCCCGGCACCGGAGTTGACCGCCTGCATGTCGAAGAACAGTGCCTGGATCATGTTCTTGCTGGTCTGCCCGCAGGCCAGCTCGGTGAAGTAGCGGGCCTCGACGGTCATCGCGGTGTCGACGTCCACCTGGGCGCTCTCCACGGCGGCGGCCAGGATGTTGCGCGGGGCCGGGTAGGGCGCGCCGTTGAGCTGCTTGCGCAGGTTGGCCGGGAAGGCGGGCAGGTTCGCCGCGAAGGCCGGGGTGGCCGGGGTGCCGCCGGGGATCTTGTACCCCTTGACGTCCCAGGGCTGGACGGCGGCCGGGTTGGCCTCGATCCAGGCGCGTGCCCGGGCGGTCAGCTCCTCGGGGGTGTCGGCCAGTTCGTGCACCAGCCCGTGCTCCAGCGCCTGCGCCGGGCGGTACTGGCGCCCCTGGAGCAGGAACTTCAGCAGGGCGTCGGTGATGCCGAACAGCCGTACCGTACGGACCACTCCGCCGCCACCGGGCAGCAGGCCGAGGGTGACTTCGGGCAGGCCGAACCGGCCGGCGGGGGTGTCGAGCGCGATCCGGTGGTGACAGGCGAGGGCGATCTCCAGGCCGCCGCCGAGCGCGCTGCCGTTGAGGGCGGCGACGACCGGCTTGCCGAGGGTCTCCAGGGTGCGCAGCGCGCGCTTGATCCGCAGCGACTTCTCGAAGACGGTGCCGGCGTCCTCGGGCCGGGCGGCGGAGAGGATCCGGAGGTCTCCGCCGGCGAAGAAGGTCTTCTTGCCGGAGGTGACCACCACGCCGCGCAGCGCGTCCCCGAGGTTCGCCAGCCGCTCGACGACGGCCTCGAAGTCGGCGGTGAAGGCCTCGTTCATGGTGTTGACGGACTGGGTGGGGTCGTCGAGGACGAGGGTGACCACGCCGTCCTGGTCCTGCTCCCAGCGGATGGTGGTGGTGTCGCTCATGGGGTTCTCCAGATCTGCGGGGAGGGACGTCAGATGCGCTCGACGACGGTGGCGATGCCCATGCCGCCGCCCACGCAGAGGGTGACCAGGCCGTAGCGCAGGTCGCGCCGCTCCAGTTCGTCGATCACGGTGCCGAGCAGCATCGCGCCGGTGGCGCCGAGCGGGTGGCCGAGCGCGATCGCGCCGCCGTTGACGTTCACCTGGTCGTGGCGGAAGCCGAGTTCGCGGATGAAGCGGAGCGCGACCGCGGCGAAGGCCTCGTTGGTCTCGACCAGGTCGATGTCGGCGGCGGTGAGCCCGGCCTTGGCGAGCGCCTTGTGGGTGGCCGGGGCGGGGCCGGTGAGCATGATGGTCGGCTCGGAGCCGGAGACGGCGGCGGAGACGATCCGGGCGCGCGGGCGCAGCCCGTACCGCTCGCCGACCTCGCGGTTGCCGATGGCCACCAGCGCGGCGCCGTCCACGATGCCGGAGGAGTTGCCCGCGTGGTGGACGTGGTCGATGGCCTCGACCCAGTGGTACTTCTGGAGGGCGACGGCGTCGAAGCCGCCGGCCTCGCCGATGGCGGCGAAGGAGGGCTTGAGGCCGGCCAGGGTCTCGACGGTGGTGCCGGGGCGGATGAACTCGTCGCGCTCCAGCACGATCAGGCCGTTGCGGTCGCGCACCGGGACGACCGAGCGGTCGAACAGGCCGTCCGCCTGGGCCTTGGCGGCGCGGGCCTGGGACTCCGCGGCGAAGGCGTCCACGTCGGTGCGGGAGAAGCCCTCGATGGTGGCGATGAGGTCGGCGCCGATGCCCTGCGGGGCGAAGTCGGTCTCGTACGCGGTCATCGGGTCGGCGAACCAGGCGCCGCCGTCCGAGGCCATCTTCACCCGGGACATCGACTCCACGCCGCCGGCCAGGACGAGGTCCTCCCAGCCGGAACGGACCTTGGCGGCGGCCAGGTTGACGGCTTCCAGACCGGAGGCGCAGAAGCGGTTCTCCTGCACGCCGGCGACGGTGTCGGGCAGGCCGGCCGCGATGGCGGCGATCCGGGCGATGTCGGAGCCCTGGTCGCCGACCGGGCTGACCACGCCGAGCACGATGTCGTCGATCGCGGCCGGGTCCAGCTCGGGGTGGCGGTCGCGCAGTTCGCGGATCAGTCCGACGACCAGGTCGATCGGCTTGGTGCCGTGCAGCGAGCCGGAGGCCTTGCCCCGGCCGCGCGGGGTGCGGATCGCGTCGTAGACGTACGCTTCGGTGGTCACGGTGGAACGCCTTTCAGCGGGTTTTCGGGGCAGCGGGTATTCGGGGCAGAGGGCTTGAGTGGCGGGGGGCCTGCGGAGCAGGAGGCTTGCGGGGGGTCGCGAGGGGTCGTCGGGAACCGCTCAGCCGAGGATGGAGCGGCCGACGATCTCCTTCATGATCTCGGTGGTGCCGCCGTAGATGGTCTGGATGCGGCCGTCGGTGAACGCCCTGGCGACCGGGAACTCACTCATGTACCCGTACCCGCCGTGCAGTTGGAGGCACCGGTCGGCGGTGCGCTTCTGCAGCTCGGTGGCCCACCACTTGGCCATCGAGGCGTCCGCCGGGGTGAGCGCGTAGCGGTTGTGCTCGGTGATGCAGCGGTCCACGAAGGCCCGGGTGACGGCGCACTCGGTGGCCAGTTCGGCGATCTCGAAGCGGACGTGCTGGAGTTTGGCGAGCGGCCGGCCGAACGCCTCGCGCTGCTTGACGTAGTCGGTGGTGATCTCGACCAGGTACTCGGCGCCGGCGATCGCCGACGCGGCGATGGTGAGCCGTTCCTGGGCGAGGTTCTGCATCAGGTGGACGAAGCCGCCGTGCAGTTCGCCGACCAGGTTCTCCTTCGGCACCCGGACGTCCTCGAAGAACAGCTCGGCGGTGTCCTGGGCCTTCTGGCCGATCTTGTCGAGGTTGCGGCCCCGCTCGAAGCCGGGCGTGCCGCGCTCGACGGCCAGCAGGCTGAGCCCGTGCGCGCCGCCCTCCGGGGTGGTGCGGGCGACCACGAGCACCAGGTCGGCGAGGATGCCGTTGGAGATGAAGGTCTTGGCGCCGTTGAGCAGGAAGTGGTCGCCCCGGTCGACGGCCTGGGTGCGGATGCCCTGGAGGTCGGATCCGGTGCCCGGCTCGGTCATCGCGATCGCGGTGATCAGCTCGCCCGAGCAGAAGCCGGGCAGCCAGCGGCGCTTCTGCTCCTCGGTGGCGAGCGAGGTGAGGTACGGGCCGATGATGTCGTTGTGCAGGCCGATCGCCAGGCCGGAGGCACCGGCCCGGGCGAACTCCTCGGCCAGCACGGCGGCGTAGCGGAAGTCCGGGGTGCCGCCACCGCCGTACTCCTCGGGGACGGCGGTGCCGAGCAGGCCCTGCCGGCCGGCCGCGAGCCAGGCGGAGCGGTCGACGATGCCGGCTTTCTCCCAGCGGTCGTAGTGCGGCAGTACCTCCTTGGCGAGGAAGGCCCGCACGGTGCCCCGGAAGTCGTCGTGCTGCTCGGTGAAGATCTCGCGCTGCAACGCTATTCTCCTTGCTCTGCCGCGGGGTTGAGAGAGGGGACGCCCCAGTCGGCGGCCACCTCGGCGGTGTCCGCGCCCGGCCGGGCCGGCGGGCGGCGCAGGGCGCCCGGGGTGGCGGAGAAGCGCGGGGCGGGGGCCGGCTGGGTGACGCCGTCCGCCTCGACGTACGTCCCGCGCGCCGACAGGTGCCCGTCGGCGGCTGCCTGACGCATCGTCAGGACCGGTTCCACGCAGGCGTCGGAGCCGGCGAAGACGGCCTCCCACTCGGACCTGGTCCTGGTGGCGAAGCGGGCGGCGATCAGGGCGCGCAGTTCGGGCCGGCGGGCGAGGTCGTACTGGCCGGGCGCGTCCGGGCCGAGCTCCAGCAGCCGGGCGAACTCCGCGTAGAAGCGCGGCTCCAGCGCGCCGACGGCCAGGTGCCCGCCGTCGGCCGCCCGGTAGACGGCGTAGAACGGTGCGCCGCCGTCCAGCAGGTTGACGCCCCTGCGGTCCTGCCAGTGGCCGGCCGCGAGCAGGCCCCACAGCATGCTGCCGAGGTGCGCGGCGCCGTCCACGATCGCGGCGTCGACCACCTGGCCGGTGCCGGTGGCGCGGGCGTGGTGCAGCCCGGCGAGCAGGCCGACGACCAGGTAGAGCGAGCCGCCCGCGTAGTCGCCGAGCAGGTTGGCCGGGATGCCGGGCGCCTCCTCGGCACCTCCCGGCGCGGCCACCATCCCCAGCACCCCGGCCACCGCCGCGTACCCGAGGTCGTGCCCGGCGGTCGCCGCCCGGGGGCCGTGCTGCCCCCAGCCGGTCATCCGCCCGTACACCAGCGCCGGGTTGCGCGCCAGACACGCCTCCGGCCCGACCCCGAGCCGCTCCGCGACGCCAGGCCGGTAGCCCTCGATCAGCAGGTCCGCCCGCTGGACCAGGTCCAGCACCCGCTCGGGGCCCTCCGGGGACTTCAGGTCGATCAGCACCGAGCGCTTGTTGCGGTTGCTGAGGTCGTACGCCGGGTCCGTCCCGAGCGGCGAGGGCTCCGGCCGGTCCACCCGCACGACGTCCGCCCCGAGGTCCCCCAGCAGCATCGCCGCGAACGGCCCGGGGCCGATCCCGGCGAGCTCCACCACCCGCACACCCGCCAGCGGCCCCTTGGCCTCCGGCGCACCGCTCACGTCACCCACTGGCTGCTGAACCCTTCCGACGGGTTTGACAGTAAAGCTGTCACACTCGGGATGATAGGCAAGCGACCCGCCGGTAACAAGACCTCCGGGCCCGCGCCGAGTCGCCAATTCCCCCTCGGCCGACCCGTGGTGAACCGCGCCGCCGCCCGCCCTCCGGACGCGACGGAGGGTGGGTGAGTGCACTGACGGACCACACCTGTACGGTCGTCATACCGCGGCGGAGGAACAACGCTCGGTGACATGGGGAGGAATCGCACACAGATGGTCAGCCCGTACTTCACCACGGGACCGGTCGCACCGGCCCCGGGCCCGACGCCGAGCGCGACGTCCACGTCTGCCGCGAAGTCGCCGTACGCCAACCCGGCTCCGACCCCGTCCCCGGCTCCCGGACCCGGCCCCGTCCTGGGCACCACCCGGCTGGACACCCCGCACGAGCTCAACGCCTCGGCCGGGATGGCCCGGCAGATCGCCACCGACCTGGACAACGCCAACGGCAAGGCCGGCCCCGGCGCGCACAGCCTCACCGAGTACGCGACCACCGCGTCGACCAAGATCCGCGGCTTCTCCTTCGGCGGCGCCCTCACCAGCAGCACCGAGCGGTGGATGCAGCAGTGCAAGACGCTGCACGACAAGCTCGGCACCACCGCCGGAAACCTCGACAGGACCCAGCAGTCCTACAGCGCCAACGAGACCAGAACCGCCGCCGACCTCCGCGCGGGCCAGTAGCAGGGAGGGGAACAGACAGATGGTGTCCTTCAAGGAACTGCACGAGGCCGACTTCGCCGCGGTCAACGACGCCGCCGAGGCGTGGTCCGGCGTCGCCAAGGCCCTCACCTCCCTGGACGGCCGGGTCGCCAAGGACCTCACCAGCACCGCGCAGCGGGCCGGCTGGAAGGGCGCGGCCGCCGACGAGGCGACCAGGACCCTGCAGGGCGTCGACAGCGACTTCAAGCAGGCCTCGGCCGTCGCCACCGCGCTCGCCGCGATCATGAAGACCGCCGCCGAGGACTTCGCCGCCGCCCGGCGCGACCTCGACGCGGCGCTCCACGACGCCCAGGGCGACAGCAGCCTGAGCGTCACCGCGGACGGTGCGGTCAACTGGACCGTGCCGAAGGAGTCGCGGAACGACCCCGAGGCCGAGCGCACGATCCGGGCCAACGCCCAGGCGCTGTCGGACCGGCTCGGCAAGGCCGTCGCCAAGGCCACCGCCGCCGACCAGCGGGCCACCGTCGATCTCCAGGCCGACATCGGCACCAGCACCACCGCCTTCAACCCCGCCCCGGGCGGCGCCGGTCCGGTCGCGGACGCCAAGCGGGCCACCGACCTGATGTCCAAGGCCGGCAGCCTCTCCGACGACCAGCTCAAGCAGTTGCAGGCCCTGATGGCCGCCAACGCGGAGAACAAGGACTTCTCCACCACGCTGCTCAACGGCCTCAACGCCGGCGGCAAGACCGGCCCCGAGGCCCTGCTGGAGTACAGCAAGGTCTACGACGGCCTGGCCCGCGGCAACCACAACGCCGCGGGCTACCAGGACGTCTACAAGAACCTGTCCGTCGCCCTGGCCACCGCCACCCGCGACGGCGGGATGGGCAAGGAGTGGCAGGACGGCCTGCTCGCGGCCGCCCGCCGCCCCGGCGGCTCGGCGGCCGGGTGGAACGACAACTACCCGGCGCTGACCTCGCTGATGGGCGCGGGCGGCACGTACGACAAGCCGTTCCTGCTCAAGGTGAGCAACGACCTGGTCGACTACGAGCGGAACAGCAAGACCAAGGGCGAGGAGCTGTGGGGCCCGGACTACTCCTTCAAGGTCCCCGAGGGCGACCCGCTGACCCCGCTGGTGAAGCTGATGAAGGACGACCCGGCGACGTCCCAGGAGTTCCTCGACCCGAGCCGCAACAAGAACCTGACGTACCTGCTCAAGGACCGCGTCTGGCTCGACGAGGACGCGGAGAACAGGCTCCCCGCCGAGGTCCTGCGCAGGACCTCCCACGGGATGTTCGGCGAGATGCTGCAGGCCGCGGCGACCATGCCCGACCCGAACGCGCCCCAGAATCCCGCCCTGCACGACAGGGCCAGCGCACGGATCATGGACGAGACGCTCAAGGCCCTCGGCGGGAACGACCCGAAGGACGCGTCGGTCACCACGGTCCTCCGCAGGCCGGTCGCCGAGATGCTCGCCGGCTACGCCCCCGACATGCACGAGGTCCTCAGCAAGGATCTGCAGAACCCGTCCCAGCCGAACGGGCTGACCGCCAAGCCGGAACAACTGCTGCGCGTGGTCCGCGGCACCCTGGAGGACCCGGAGAACTTCCAGATCATCCACCAGGCCGAGTCCCGGGAGATCGCCCGCCGCCTCGACGAATTCGGGGCCGACTCCTTCCAGCCCGACAAGACGGGGCGCCCGGACCACAAGCTCTCCGCTTTCACCCAGGAGTCCGCGAAGGCCCTCGGAGGTCTCGACGCGGCGTTCGCCAAGGCGACCGTCGACCACGCGGACGAGAAGAAGGCCGACATCGACTGGCAGCAGAGGATGAACTACCACTACCTCGGCACGCCCGCGAACGCGATCCCGCAGCTCGTCCTGCCAGGCATCTCGAACGTGGTGCCGCTGGGTGACATCGCACAGCGCCTCGTCGACGTCGGGACCGCCTCGTACGCGAACCAGGCCAAGGCGGAGATCGACACGAGCACGGCCACCGATGTGAGTTCCCGGTACTCGGCGGGACGGCACCAGCTGGACGCGATGATCGCGGAGAAGGCGAACCAGTACGGTGCCGGCGGCCAGAGCGCCGACGACACCGGCAGCATTCCGCACCACCTGATGCAGGGCGTGGAATCCTTCTACAACACCGGAATCGACACCGCTTACCACAGCGCCTACGGCAAGGCGTGAGCGCCGTGAAGACAGAGAAGACCGACCACGACAAGGAGTCCGGCGACCTCGGCGAGCCGCGCTCCCGACGGCGTCGCCCGCGGGCCGGAATCCTGGCGGCAGTGCTGGCCACGGCGGTCGGCGGCTCGCTGCTGCTGACGGTCAACCTGACCAACACCTTCGGACCGGACAGCGTGTGCGAGGGCGCGGTGAGCGCGGACGCGCTGAACGACGCGCTCGGGTGGGGCAGGGTCAGCGCGAAGACGTACGGCGACGGGAAGCTGGACACCCCGGGCGCGTCCTGCGTGGCGACGGTGAGCAACGGGATCTTCGGCAACGAACGGATCGTCGTCATCGAACTCCCCAAGGCCGGGGACCTCACCAGGTTCAAGGTCGACGCGGAGTCCCAGCTGTTCACCGCCGCGGCGAACGGGGGCGCGGCCGGCGCCGTGCACAAGTCGTCGTACGCCTTCGCGCTGTTCCCGGAGAGCTGCGACAAGGGCCAACGGGCCACGGTCAAGTCCGCTTCCTCCGACGCCCCGAAGCTCGCCGGGCTCGCCACCTCGGTGGCCAACCGTGTCGCGGCGCAGCAGGGTTGCGGCGGCACGCCGCTCCCCGCGCCGGGCCGGCTGGTCCCGGCGGGCACGGACCGCCCGCTCAACCGCGGCGCCGTGTGCGGCCTGCCGGGGCTGACGATGCCCGACACGCCCGGCGGCCCCGCCTACCAGGAGACCGTGACCACCGCGACCGATCCGCTGTGGGCCTGCAGCATCCACTCGGACGCGGACCTCAGGTCCTCGATCACCTTCCTCATCGGCACCGACACCCGTCTCGTCCAGCCGTGGACGCTCGACTCCAAGCCGGCGTTCGGCCGGGCCCAGTGGGTCGGACAGCACGAGGTGACGGCGACCTGCCAGGGGAAGCCCACCCGGTTCCGGTTCGAGGCGGACGGTTTCCGAGACCTCGTCGACAAGACGACCTGGGAGCGGTTCCTCACCGCCGGCGGCGAGGCGATCGGCTGCGAGCCGATCCTCTGACCGGTCCGGCCGACAGCACGGCACAGCACAGCACGACGAGGGAGCATGCGGGCGATGGGGAACGAGGGCGAGGACGGGGCCGTCGGCGGCCTCGCCGGGCGGGTCGACGCGGCGCTCGACCGGCGGGGGTTCACCACCTGGCCGCTGCGGGTGCGGGCGGCGGTCGCCGTGGCGGGGGTGGCGGCGGTCGCGGCCGGGGCGGGGACGTTCCTGGCGCACAACCTGACCAACGCGTTCGGGCCGGACAGCGTGTGCGAGGGCACGGTGAGCGCGGACGCGCTGAACGACGCGCTCGGGTCCGGCCAGGTGAGCGGCAAGATGACCGGTGACGGGCAGTTGGGCGACGGCACGTCCGACTGCACGGCGACGGTGAGTCACGGGATCTTCGGCAACGAGCGGCACGTCGTCGTGGCGTTCCGCCAGGCCCCGGACCTCGGCCCCTATCAGACCTCCTCCGGGGCCCGGCTGTTCGCCGCCTCGGCGAACGGAGGCGCGAGCGGAGCGGCTCGCGACGCATCGGCATGGGCGCTGCTTCCCGAGGGGTGCGGCGGCGGGTCGCAGGTCGAGGTCACGTCCTTGGGCGATGGCGGACCCGGTGCCGGGAAGCTCTCCCGCCTCGCGGTGGCGGCGGCGAACGGCCTCGCCGCGGACAAGGGGTGCGGGAAGTCCCCGCTCCCCGCTCCCCACGAGCTGTCGCGGGCCGGGCAGGAGCACGACCTGGATCCCGCCTCGGTCTGCGGCCTGCCCGGGTTCGCCGCGTCCGCCGGCGCCGGAGGAAAGAGCTACAAGGAGAGCGTGAACACCGCGTTCGACCCGTTGTGGGTCTGCCGGATCAGCACCGACCGGGGCAGCACCGCGATCTCCTTCTCCATCGCGACCGAGCCCCGGGTCCGCGGCCCGCTGCCCGAGAAGGACGCCTCGCCCGCGTTCGGCCGATCGCGTTGGGCCGGGGTCCCGATCACGAGGAGGGAAGTGGTGGCGACCTGCCAGGGCAGGCCGGCCTACTTCCGGATGGACTCCGACCTCACCGTCCGGGAACCGCTGCCCGGCACCGACGAGACGTGGAAGCAGTTCCTCACCGCCGGCGGCAAGGCGATCGGCTGCGAGCCGATCCTGTAGGGCCCGGTGCGGTCGGAAATGGGCGGGCGGAAATGGGCGGGCGGCCAATCGAGTAATAGTCTATCTTGCGATAGACCTATTACTCGGAACACGGGGACGCGCCATGACCACCACTGACCACACCTCCCGCACGACCGTCGCCGTCTCCGAGCGCCTCGTGCTGACGCGGCCGCAGGAGGGCGACGTGGAGGCGGTGTTCGCGATCCACGGTGATCCGGAGACCAACCGGTACAACCCCCACGGACCGCACCGGGACCGGGCGGCGAGCCGGGAGATGCTGGACGGGTTCGTCGCCGACTGGGTGCGGGACGGGGTGGGGTACTGCGCCGTCGCCACCAGGGAGGACCCGGGGACGGTCATCGGGTTCGCCGGGCTGTACCTGCACACGCTGGACGGGGAGCGGGTGTTCAACCTCTACTACCGCTTCCGGCCGTCCGCCTGGGGCCTCGGGTACGCGGCGGAGGCGGCCAGGGCGTCGATGGCCGAGGCGCTGCCGCGCTTCCCCGGCATCCCGGTGATCGCCCTGATCCGGGCCGACAACCTGCCCTCGCGCCGGCTCGCCGAGCGGCTCGGGCTGGTCGCCGACCCGGACGGCCGCACCGACGAGGAGGACCGGGTGATCCACCGGACGGCTCCGGTCACCGCGTCGGTCTGAGCCGGAGATCCCCCGCCCGGGGGAGGGGGATCGCGCCCCGGACGGAGGCCCCGGGGCGGGGCCCCGCGGGACCGTGGGGGCATGAGAACCAACGAGAACGTGGTGCGGGCCGGGGCGGCCTGGACGGCGGTGGCGGCGACCGTGCCGTACCTGACGCTGAAGCTGCTCTGGCTGACCGGACACCCGGTGGGGGTGGACGATCCCGGCGCGATGGACCGGCTGTGGCTGCTCAACCTGCTGACCTTCGGCATGGACGCGATCGCCGTGGCGCTGGCGCTGGCGTTCGTCCGGCCGTGGGGGCGGCGGGCGCCGGCCGGGCTGGTGGCGTTCCCGATGTGGGTGGCGACCGGGCTGCTCGGCACGATCCTGGTCGCGCTGCCGCTGTACCTGCTGAGCCTCCTGGTGCTCGGCCCGGAGCCCGCCGACCCGGAGGAACAGGGCCTCGGCGGCTGGGTCTTCCTCGTCGTGTACGGCGGCTTCGCCGTCCAGGGCCTGGCGCTGCTCACCGCCTTCGCCCTGTACGCCCGCCGGCGCTGGGCCGGGCTGCTGCGGGAGCGGATCGGCGACCTGCCCGACTCCCCCACCGTGACCGTGCAACGCGTCCTCGCCTGCGTCGCCGCGCTGCTCGCCGCGGGCGTCGCGGCGGGCCGGGCCTACTGGGCGCTCGGCGGCACCGCCGGACTGCCGCAGGTCATGGCGGAGGACCGGAACCGGGGCGTGGCGGTGATGAACGGGGTGACCGCGGTGATGGCCGTGGCCGCGGTGGCGGCGCTGCTGGTCCTCGTCTTCCGGATCCGTCCGGGGCGCCGGCTGCTGGTGCCGCTGCTGGTGGTCTGGACGGCGGCCGGGTCGCTGTTCGGCTGGGGCGGCTGGCAGTTGGTGGCCTTCGGAGCGACGACGACCCGGGTGACCGAGCTGCGGATGGCCGTGCCCGGGCTGACGCCCCTGGTGCAGACCGCCCAGGTGGTGGTGGCGGTGCTGGTCCTGGCGGTCGGAGCGATCGCGCTGACCGAACGGGCGGCCTCCGCCCGGCCGCTGCCGTAGAGTCACGCGGGTGATCACGGGGGTGAACGGGCGCCGGCGGCGCACCGCGGGAGTGGGCGGCCGCCTGCGGCGCACCGCGGGGGCGGCGGTCGGGCGGCGGGCCCGGCTGCGCTGGGTGCACCTGGTGCTGGGCGGCGCGCTGCTGATGCCGTACTGGATGCTGTCGGTGGTGCTGTTCGGGGCACTCAACCCGGACCAGTCCCCCGCCCGCCAACTGCTGCTGTACGTCCTGTCGTTGCTCACCTCGGTGCCGATGGCCGCCGTCACCGCGCTGGTGCCTGTGGTGCGGGGGCTGGAGGGCGCGACGGCACGGGCGCTGTGTTCGGTGGTCCGGCCGGAGGAGCTGGCCACCGGACCGGCCCGCTCCTGGGCGGCCCGGTGGCGCACCGCGCTCTGGTACGTGCTGCACGTCGTGTTCGGCGGGGTGGTCGCCGGGATGACGCTGGCCGGCACGCCGTTCGCGGTGGTGCTGGTCCTCGGTTTCTCGGGGACCGAGGAGTTCGTCCGGATGTGGGAGCGGCACCTCCCCTCCGTACCGGCCCTCGGCCCGGTCCTCGGCCTCGGGGTGCTGCTGCTGATCGTCGGCACCAACGCGGTCTGCGGAGCGCTGCTCGCCCGCTGGGCGCCCGCCCTGCTCGGCCCGACCCCGGAGGAGCGGGTGGCCGCCGCCGAGCGCCGGGCCACCGTGCTCGCCCAGCGCAACCGGCTGGCCCGCGAGCTGCACGACTCGGTCGGGCACGCGCTCAGCGCGGTCGGCATCCAGGCCTCGGCCGCCGCCCGGGTGCTGCGCAGCAACCCGGACTTCGCCGCCGAGGCGCTGGCGGCCATCGAGGAGACCGCCCGGGCGGCCGTCGCCGAACTGGACGCCGTGCTGGGGCTGCTGCGCGAGGAGGACCCGGAGGCCGCCGGCCCGGCCGGCCCCACCCTCGCGGGACTGGACGACCTGCTGCGCCAGCTCGGCCGCGCCGGAGTGGTGGTGGACGCCGAGCTGGCGCCCGGGCTGGCCGGCCTGCCCGAGCCGGTCTCCCGCGAGGCGTACCGGATCGTGCAGGAGGGCCTGACCAACGTGCTGCGGCACGCCGGGCTCGCCCGGGCCGGACTGCGGGTCGGGCTGGCCGACGGCCGGCTGGAGATCGAGCTGGCCAACCCGCTGGGCGCCGCCCGTCCGAGCCGGCCCGGCGGCGGGCGCGGGCTGCGCGGGATCGGGGAACGGGCCGCGGCCCTGCACGGCGGCAGCACCGCGGGGCCGGACGAGGACGGAACGACGTGGCGGCTGGCCGTCTGGCTGCCGGTGGGAGGGACGACGTGAACCAGGGCGGGAACGTGCGCGCGGACGAGGGCATGGACGAGGACGTGAACGGGGACGCGAACGACGGTGCGGCCCGGGGTGCCGACCGCATCCGGGTGGTGATCGCGGACGACGAGCGGCTGGTCCGCCTCGGCCTGCGGGTGGTGGTCGACAGCGAACCGGACCTCACCGTGGTCGGCGAGGCCGCCGACGGTGCCGAGGTCGTCCCGCTGGTGCGCGAACTGCGCCCGGACGTGGTGCTGATGGACGTCCGGATGCCCGGCATCGACGGCATCAGGGCCACCGAGCAGCTGGTCGGCGGGATGACCCCGCCGCCGCGCGTCCTGGTGGTCACCACCTTCGAGCACGACGACCACGTGTACGACGCGCTGCGCGCGGGCGCCGCCGGGTTCCTGCTGAAGCGGGCCCGGGCGGAGGAGATGGTGCAGGCGGTCCGGCTGGTCGCGCGCGGGGACTCGCTCCTCTTCCCGGCGGCCGTCCGCGAACTGGCGCTGCGTCACGGCGCGGACCGGCGGCGGGAGGCCGGGCCGGCGGAGCGGGGACCGATCGGGCGGCTGACCGAGCGGGAGGGGCAGGTGCTGCGGCTGATGGCCACCGGGCTCAACAACGGTGAGATCGCCCGGGAACTGGTGGTGAGCCAGGAGACGGTGAAGACCCACGTCGGCAGCGTGCTGGCCAAGCTGGGCGCGCGGGACCGCACCCAGGCGGTCATCGCGGCGTACGAGTCGGGCTTCGTGCTGCCGGGCTGACGCCCCACCCGGGTCCGGCGGCGGACGCGGCCCGGGCGTCGAACACGGATTCCCGTCCGGCCGGAACCAGCGAGTAGAGTGCGGTCTTTCCCCCGACGCCCGATACCTCCCGTATCGCCTGGAAAGAACTGGTGGCCGCATGAATGTCCGGACCCGCCCCGCGCTGTGGTGGCGCATGGGGATCGTGCTCTCGGCGGGCCTCGGCCTGACGCTCGGAACCGCGCCGCTGGTGTACTTCACCGTGCAGAGCAACGTGATCGTGTTCGGCTACTTCGTCGGCGCGGTGTACTGGATGACCAAGCGCGGCACCGTGGACGCGCCCGCGCCCCGACTGCGCGGCGCCGCCACGCTGTACATCCTGATCACCGGGCTGGTCTCGCACGTCCTGCTCGAACACGGCGCCAACCCACTGCCCGGGCTGGTCAGCGGGCCGGACAGGCTGGCGCACTGGTCGTCCTTCTTCCTGCACTACGTGACGCCGGTGATGGTGATCGCCGACTGGCTGGTGCTCAAGCCGCGCAACGCCGCGGCCTGGAAGGACATCCCGCTCTGGCTGGCCTTCCCGCTCGGCTACGCCGCGATCGTGCTCACCCGCAACGCGCTGTTCGACGACTACCCGCTGCCCTACCCCTACTTCTTCTTCGACCCGACCACCGAGGGCTACGGCTACGTCTGGGGCCAGATCGCCCTGCTGACCGTCGAGTTCGTGGTGCTCGCCGCGCTCGTCGTCGGGCTGGACAGGCTCGGGACACGCATCGCGGGCAGGCTCCGGCCGACGACCGCCACCCGGGCCTGACCCGACGGGGGACCGGTCCGGAAAAGACCCACGCGGAGCAGATCGCAACGACCACGGGGTCAAAGGCAGTTGGGCCCGCAGACGGCGGATTTCCACCCGCAGTCAAAACGGTCGCTGTCCAGACCGCCGGGGACCATTCCGCCCGGCTCCGATGCGCCCGGAGGAGTAAGCGGGTGCGGCTCGGCGGATGACGCCCGGGCGGCGGGGCCGGCCGTAGCGTCGACGGCAGCGGTGGCGGAGGGGTTCCGCGGGGGAGACCGGGGTTCGGCGGAGGCCGGAGATGACACGCAGGAACATGGGCAGGGCGGCGGCCGCGGCGGTGGCGCTCGCGACGGCGGTGGGGCTGGCGGCGCCGGGGGCGGCCGCCGCCCAGGGGGAACGGGCGAACCGGCTGGACGGGTTCTGGCGGACGGACGGCTACGGGATGGTGATCGCGGTCTCCGGTGACCGGCTGACCACCTTCGACGTGACCGCGCACGGCTGCGTACCGGGGTGGATCGCCGGGACGCGGACCGGGGCGCCCGGCCCGGACGGCACCATCCGGTACAGCGTGGGCAACCTCGGCCTGACGCTCACCCCCAAGGGCCGGAACCGGGCCGTGGAACACGAGGAGGGCGGGCTCGGCGGCAAGACGCTCAACCGCCTGGACGCCCTGCCGCCGCTGTGCGCCGGGCCCGCCCCGAACGACCCGCCCGCGGTCTTCGACCGGTTCTGGGAGGACTTCGAGGAGAACTACCCCTTCTTCGCCGCCAAGGGCATCGACTGGCACGCCGTCCGGGACGAGAAGCGGCGCACGATCACGGCGACGACGACCGCCGACCAGTTGCAGGCCGTCTTCACGGACATGCTCCGCCCGCTCGGCGACGCGCACACCGGGCTGGGCCGGGTGGTCGACGGGCATGCCAGGGAGGTCTTCAGCGGGCAGCGGCCGGGATCGACGGTGCTCACCGAGGAGCAGACCGGGCGGGCCCGGCAGGCCTCGGCCGCCCAGCTCACCGGCCCCGAGCAGCTCTTCGCCGACGGCCGGCTCGGCGTGGGCCGACTGCCCGGCGGCGTCGGCTACTTCCGGGTGAGCAGCTTCAACGACTACACCGACGGCGACTTCCGGAGCCAGGTCGACGAACTGGACCGGGCGCTGGACGCCCTGCTGACCGGGCCGGACCGGCTCACCGGCCTGGTCGTCGACGTGCGGCTGAACGGCGGCGGCTCGGACGCGCTCGGGTTGCAGATCGCCGCCCGGCTCACCGACCGCCCGTACGTCGCCTACCGGAAGGTGGCGCGCAACGACCCCGCCGACCCGACGAAGTTCACCCGGCCCCAGCCGATCACCGTCCGGCCCTCGGCGGGCGCGCGCTTCACCGGGCCGGTCGCGGTGCTCACCTCCTCGGTCTCCACCAGCGCGGCGGAGACCTTCACCCAGGCCATGACGGGCCGCTCGCCGCGGGTGCTCCGGGTCGGCGAGAACACCCAGGGTGTCTTCTCCGACATCATGATCAAGACGCTCTCGCCGGACTTCCTGGCCGTCCTGCCGAACGAGAAGTACCTCACCAGGGACGGCAGCACCTTCGACGGCCCGGGCATCCCGCCGGACGTCCGCACCCCCGTGTTCACCGCCGACGAGCTGGCCGCGCTCAGGGACTCGGCCCTGAGCACGGCCCGCCGGATGCTCGCCCAGGGCGCCCGGGGAGACCGGAACGCCCAAGGCGATCAGGGTGACCAGGCCGGCCAGGACGCCCAGGGCGACCAGGACCGGCAGCGGTAGGCACTACATCGGATCCACCGCCCGCAGTGCGCCGTCCAGCTCCAGCCACCGGGTGAGGCCCAGCCCCCGCAGGAACGGCAGGTCGTGGCTGGCCACGATCAGCGCGCCCCGGTAGGCGGCCAGCGCCTGGGTGAGCTGGCGGACACTGGCGAGGTCCAGGTTGTTGGTCGGCTCGTCGAGCAGCAGCAGCTGCGGCGGCGGGTCGGCCAGCAGCAGGGCGGCCAGCGTCGCGCGGAACCGCTCGCCGCCGGAGAGGGTGGCGGCGGGCCGGTCGGCCCCGCCGCCGCGGAACAGGAAGCGGGCGAGCCGGGCGCGGACCGCGTTGTCCCCGGCGCCGGGGGCGAACAGCTTGACGTTCTCCACGACCGAGCGCTCGTCGTCCAGCAGGTCGAGCCGCTGCGGGAGGTGCCGCAGCGGCACCGGGGTGGTGACCTCTCCTTCCAGCGGGGTGAGTTCGCCCGCGATGGTGCGCAGCAGGGTGGTCTTGCCGGCGCCGTTGCGGCCGACCAGGGCGATCCGCTCCGGCCCGCGCAGGTCGAGGTCGGCGATGGTGCCGTACGGCAGCCTGACCTTGTCCAGGGTGAGCACGGTGCGCCCGGCCGGGACGGCGGTGCGCGGCAGGTCGATCCGGATCTCGGCGTCGTCCCGGACGGCCTCCTCGGCCACGCTGAGCCGCGCCTTGGCCTCCTCCAGGCGCTCGGTGTGCATGCCCTGGAGCCGGCCCGCCGTCTCCTGGCCCTTGCGTTTGAGCATCCCGGCGAAGATGTGCGGGTCGTTGCGGGTGACCGAGCGCTTCTTGCCGTACACGGCGCTGCGCTCCAGCCGGGTGCGGGCCTCGACCAGGTCCCGCTTCTGGCGCTGGACGTCGGCCTCGGCGTTGCGCAGCAGCCGCTCGGCCGTCTCCTGCCGGGTGGCGACGGCGCGTTCGTACGCGTCGAAGTTTCCGCTGTACCAGGTGACTTCGCCGTCCCTGAGGTCGGCGATCCGGTCGACCCGGCGGAGCAGCTCGCGGTCGTGGCTGACGACCAGCAGCACGCCCTTCCAGTCGGCCACCGTCTCGTAGAGCCGCTCACGGGCGGCCCGGTCGAGGTTGTTGGTGGGCTCGTCCAGCAGCAGCACGTCGGGGCGGGCCATCAGCAGGGCGGCCAGCCGCAGCAACACCGCCTCGCCGCCGGAGAGTTCGCCGGTGGTGCGGTCGAGGCCGAGGCGGTGCAGGCCGAGCCGGTCGAGGGTGGCGCGGGCGCGCTCCTCGACGTCCCAGTCGTCGCCGATCGCGTCGAAGTGGCGCTGCTCCGTGTCGCCGGACTCGATGGCGTGCAGGGCCTCGCGGGCGGCGCGGATGCCGAGCGTCTCGTCCACCCTCAGGGTGGTGTCGAGCGTCAGCCCCTGGGGCAGGTAGCCGAGTTCGCCGTCGACCCGGACGGTGCCGCCGGTCGGGGTGAGGTCGCCGGCGATCAGCCGCAGCAGGGTGGACTTGCCCGCGCCGTTGAGCCCGATCAGGCCGGTGCGGCCGGTGCCGACGGCGAGCTGGAAGCCCTCCAGGACGGGCTTGCCGTCGGGCCACTCGAACGACAGCTCGGTGCAGAGGACGGCGGTGGTGGTGGGGTGTTGTGCCATACAGGCCTCCCGGGGGTGGTTGCCGAAGGGGTGATGAGCAACACGGGGAGACACCGCGGGTGCGGAACCGGGCACGGCCGGAGGGGAACGAAGGGGTGGCGTCACGCAGAGGAGTGCCACGGGCCGTGACTGAGGTCGCACACTCGCGCACCGCGCGACGGCAGCAGGGCCTGCGCGGCGGGGGCGGTGTCCCGGGACCTCAGTAGAGCAACGGCCTTCTCCTTGTCTGGCTGATGACCCGGACCACGCTAGGCGCCCCGGTCCGCGCGGGCAAGCGGTTTTGCCGGCCGCCCGGCCGCCCGGCCGAGCAGGTCGAGCCGGTCACGGCAGTCACACCGGCCGCGACGGACGCCCCCGGAACCCCCGCAACGGAGGCCGGGTGCCGATCCCGTGCCGATCCGGTGACGGCCCCGCCCCCGTCAGGGCCGGGTGTAAGGAGTTCCTTATCCGCATGGCAGACTCCTCACCTGCCATGCCTGCGGCCGAGTGGGGCCGCACCCGGGGACGGGCCGCATGGCGGTAGTCAACAGGGGGATTTGAACTCATGTCACCGATATCCCGGCCGGGCCGTGCCGTCCTGGGCGCCTCCGTCGCCGCGCTGACCATGCTGGTCGCGACCGCGTGCGGCCCCGACAACGCCGACCCCGCGATCACCGCGGCTCCCACCGTCGAGGCCAGCGCCTCCGGCAAGCCGGGCGCGGCTCCGATCAAGCTTCCGACGCTCGAAGAGCTGAAGACCTGGAAGCTGGAGGACTGGGACAAGTGGGCCCAGGCGAACGTGATCACCCCGGCGGTCAAGGGCTACTGGACGCTCCAGAAGCTGCTGGAGGCCAAGCCGAAGCCGCTGCCGCAGCCCGCGCCGGACGCGACCCAGCCGCCCGCCCAGCCCACCGGCGCCGCGCCGACGACCGGCACCCCGGCCACCACGCAGCCCACCGCCGCCCAGCCGGCCGGTCCCGACCAGCTGCCCGCCATGGTCCCGGCCAAGCCCGTGGCGCACCCGTTCCCGAAGAACACGCACGTCAACGGCAAGATCTTCTTCAAGGACGGCAACGAGGACTACGTGTGCTCCGGCACCGTCGTCTCCGACCCGGCCAACCCGGGCAAGAGCAACCTGGTGTGGACGGCCAGCCACTGCCTGCACGGCGGCAAGGGCAACAAGTACTACACCGACATCACCTTCGCCCCGGCCTTCAACAGCAACGGCGTGCTGAGCAACGGCAACCGGCAGGCCAAGCTGGAGGACGCCGAGCCGTACGGCGAGTGGACCGCCACCGCCGGCATGGTCTCGCCGCAGTGGGCCGCCGAGGCCGACCCGGAGAAGGGCGGCCCGTGGAGCCAGTACGACTTCGGCATCATCAAGGTCACCAACCCGAGCCCGGGCGGCAAGTCGCTGGAGGAGACCGTCGGCGGCTCCGTCCCGCTCTGGTTCAACGCCCCGCGTGACCAGGTCGGTGCGGTCAGCAACTACGGCTTCCCCGAGGGCAAGCCCTTCGACGGCGTCGAGCTGGAGCACTGCGACGGCGGCAAGCCGTCCAGGAAGACCGGCGACCCGAGCCGCCCGGCGATGCTGCTGATCGGCTGCAACATGACCGGCGGCAGCAGCGGCGGCGGCTGGTTCGCGACCAAGGACGGCAAGCCGGCCCTGGTCAGCGACACGTCCATCGGCAACGGCGCGAACACCTACGAGGCCGGTCCGTACCTGGAGGACGTGGCCCAGCACATGTTCGAGTACTTCTCGAAGAAGGCCAAGTGACCCGCTGAGCGGTGATCCCGGGGGCCGCGGCCGCGACGGCCGCGGCCCCCGCTTTTTCCGTCGTCCGGCCCGCTCCTCCTACAATCGACCCATCATGAGCGCGACAATCGTAGTCAAGGACCTCAGCGCCGGCCACGGCGAACGCACCCTCTTCTCCGGCCTGGATCTGGTGGTCGCCCCCGGCGACGTGATCGGCCTGGTCGGTGTGAACGGCGCCGGCAAGTCGACCCTGCTGCGGCTGCTGGCCGGCCTGGACACCCCCGAGGGCGGCTCGCTGCGGCTGAGCCCGGCGAGCGCCAACGTCGGCCACCTGCCGCAGGAGCCGGAGCGCCGCGAGGGCGAGTCGGTGCGCGACTTCCTGGCCCGCCGGACCGGCGTGACGGCCGCGCAGGCCGCCCTGGACGAGGCCACCGAGGGTCTGGTCGAGGGCCGGGCCGGGGCCGACGACGCGTACGCCACCGGCCTGGAGCGCTGGCTGGACCTCGGCGGCGCCGACCTGGAGGAGCGCGCCGAGGAGGTCGCCGACTCGCTCGGGCTGAAGGTCTCGCTCGACCTGCCGATGACCGCGCTGTCCGGCGGCCAGGCCGCCCGGGCCGGCCTCGCCTCGCTGCTGCTCTCCCGCTACGACGTCTTCCTGCTGGACGAGCCGACCAACGACCTCGACCTGGACGGCCTGGAGCGGCTGGAGTCCTTCGTCAAGGGCCTGCGCACGGGCACCGTGCTGATCAGCCACGACCGCGAGTTCCTGGCCCGCACCGTGACCAAGGTGCTGGAGCTGGACCTGCACCAGCAGCAGGTCAACCTGTACGGCGGCGGCTACGAGGCGTACCTGGAGGAGCGGGCGGTGGCCCGCCGGCACGCCCGCGAGGAGTACGACGACTACGCCGACACCAAGGCCGGGCTGGAGGCCCGCGCCCGGATGCAGCGCGGCTGGATGGAGAACGGCGTGCGCAACGCCCGCCGCAAGTCCTCCGACAACGACAAGAACGCGCGCGCGACGCGTGCCGAGTCCACCGAGAAGCAGGCCGCCAAGGCCCGGCAGACCCAGCGGATGATCGAGCGGCTGGACGTGGTCGAGGAGCCGCGCAAGGAGTGGGAGCTGCGGATGGAGATCGCCACCGCGCCGCGCTCCGGCTCGGTGGTCGCGACCCTGCGCGGGGCGAGCGTGCGGCGCGGCGACTTCGCCTTCGGCCCGGTGGACCTCCAGATCGACTGGGCCGACCGGGTCGCCATCACCGGTGCCAACGGCGCGGGCAAGTCCACGCTGCTGGCCGCCCTGCTCGGCCGGCTCGAACTCGACGGCGGCAGCGCCTCGCTGGGCTCCGGCGTGGTGGTCGGCGAGGTGGACCAGGCGCGCGGTCTGTTCCTCGGCGGGGAGCCGCTGTCGGACGCCTTCGCGGCCGCCGTGCCGGAGCTCTCGCCGGAGGAGGTGCGCACCCTGCTGGCCAAGTTCGGCCTCAAGGCGGTGCACGTCATGCGCCCGGCCGGCACCCTCTCCCCCGGCGAGCGCACCCGGGCCGCGCTGGCGCTGTTGCAGGCCCGCGGGGTCAACCTGCTGGTGCTGGACGAGCCCACCAACCACCTGGACCTGCCCGCGATCGAGCAGCTGGAGTCCGCGCTCGGCTCGTACACCGGCACCCTGCTGCTGGTCACCCACGACCGGCGGATGCTGGACACGGTGGCGGTGAACCGGCGCCTGGAGGTCGGGGACGGGCGGGTGCGCGAGCTGTAGGGCGGCGCCCCGCGGTTCCCCGCCGGCTCCCTGTCAGTCACGGCTCCTTCGGGATTGGTCTCTACCTCTTCCCGGAGGAGCCGTCATGTGCTGTGCTGTCCGCCATGGTTGACAGCACAGACAGCGCCGTGGCGGGGACGTCCCACCCGACCGTCCCGCTCACCCCCATGACGGTGCCCGCCCACGAGGCCGAGGCCCGCAGCAGGTCCTTCCACGACGTGATGGCCCAGCGCCGGACCGTCCGCGACTACTCCACCCGCCCGCTCCCGGAGGGAGTGGTCGAGTGGGCGGTCCGCACCGCGAACACCGCGCCCAGCGGCGCGCACGTCCAGCCCTGGCGGTTCGTGGTGATCACCGACCCGGAGCGCAAGCGGCGGCTGCGCGAGGCGGCCGAGACCGAGGAGCGCGAGTTCTACCGCCACCGCGCCTCGGCGGAGTGGCTGGCCGCGCTCGCCCCGATCGGCACCGACTGGCGCAAACCGTTCCTGGAGGACGCGCCGGCCGTGATCGTGGTGTTCGAGGTGCACAAGGGCCCCGGCTCGCCGCGCCCCTACTACACCAAGGAGTCGGTGGGGATCGCGGTCGGGCTGCTGCTGGCCACACTGCACCAGGCCGGACTGGCCACGCTGACCCACACCCCGAGCCCGATGAAGTTCCTCAACGAGGTGTGCGACCGCCCGGCGGAGGAGCGCGCGGCGTACGTGATCCCGGTCGGCTACCCGGCCGAGGGGGCGCGCGTGCCGGACCTGCGGCGCAAGGAGCTCGACGAGGTGATGGTCCGGCTCTGACGCGCCGGGCCGTGGCCGGGCGCGCCCGCCATCGGAGGGTATCCGATGGTGACAGGTCCCGGCCAAGGACATAATCGCCGCCATGAACCGAGCACAGCCACGGTCCCGTGGCCCCTCCCCGCCGACGGCCGAGGTGACCGCCGGGCGGCCGCCGGAACGCCTGCGGCTGCCCGGCGGCCTCTGGCTGCGGCGCCGCCGCAGCACCCACGCGGCGGCGGTGAACCGGGCCGTCCACGCCAACCTGGACCACCTTCGGCCCTGGATGGAGTGGGCGGCCGAGGCCCCCTCCCGGGCGCAGACCGCCGAGCTGACCCTGGCCGGCGCCGCCGCCTGGGAGGCCGGCACCGACTTCATGTACCTGGCCGGCCTGGACGCCGAGCCCGACGACGTGATCGGCGCCTTCGGCCTGCACGGGCGGATCGGCCCGGGCGCGCTGGAGATCGGCTACTGGGTCGCCGCCGGGCACGTCGGCCGCGGCATCGCCACCGCCGCGGCCGGGGCGCTCACCGAGGCCGCGCTGGCACTGCCCGGGATCACCCGGGTGGAGATCCGCTGCGACCGGGCGAACGGCGCCAGCGCCGCCGTCCCGCGCAAGCTCGGCTACCGGCTGGACCGGGTCGCCGAGGTCGCCGTCCGGGCGCCGGCCGAGACCGGACGGCAGCTGGTGTGGGTGATGGAGCGCTGACCCCGCCGGTACCGCCCGCCACCCATGCGGCCGGTCAGCAGCGCCGGTCAGTAGCGCCCGCCGGTCGCGGCCGGCAGCGCGTCCAGCTCGGCCAGGTCCGCCGCCGAGAGCTCGACGCCCGCCGCGCCCACGTTGTCCGCCAGGTAGCGCGGCGTCCTGGTGCCCGGGATCGGGAAGACGTACCGGCCCTGCGCCAGCACCCAGGCCAGCGCGACCTGCGCGGGGGTGGCGCCGGTCCGCTCGGCGACCGCCCCTACCCTCCCGACCAGCTCCAGGTTGGCCTTCAGCGCGTCCTGCTGGAAGCGCGGCAGCCGGCGCCGGAAGTCGTCCGCGGGCAGCTCGTCGAAGGACGTGATGCTGCCGGTCAGGAAGCCCCGGCCGAGCGGCGAGAACGGCAGGAAGGCGATCCCCTGCTCCTCGGTGTACGGCAGCACCCCGTCCAGCGCGTCCCTGGTCCACAGCGACAGCTCGGACTGCACCGAGGCCACCGGGTGCACGGCCTGGGCCCGCCGGATCTCCTCGACGGTCACCTCGGAGAGCCCGATGCTGCGGGCCTTGCCGGCCGCGACGACCTCGGCGAACGCGCCCCAGGTCTCCTCGATCGGGACCGCGGGGTCGACCCGGTGCAGCTGGTAGAGGTCGACGTGGTCGGTGCCCAGCCGGCGCAGGCTCTCGTCGATCGAGCGGCGCACGTGCTCGGGCCGGCCGTCGCGCTCCTGCACGCCCCCGCCGCCCGGGACGATGCCCACCTTGGTGGCCAGGAACGCGCGCTCCCGGTACGGGCCGGCCAGCGCGGCGCCGACGACCTCCTCGTTGGTGTACGGGCCGTACATGTCGGCGGTGTCGATCAGCCCGACGCCGAGGTCCAGCGCCTGCCGGATCACCCGCACCGAGTTCTCGTCGTCCCGGTGCCGCGGGTCGTAGGCCCAGGTCATGCCCATGCAGCCGAGACCGATGACGCCGAGCTCCGGGCCGCCGGTGCCGAACGGGGCGTTGCGCATGAGAGTGCTCCCATCGTGGTTCGCGTGGTGGTTCCGCGTGGTGGTTCCGCGTGGTGGTGCGTGATCGACGCCCTCAGCTTTCACCTTGGAGTGCACTCAAGGTCAAGCCCGTTCCGCCGTCCCGCCGCCACCCAAGGCGTTCATATGGTCATCCATCTCCCACAGGGGCGCGAGCGGGGCGCGCACTTCCGGTTTCACCACCGGGTCCGAAGCTCCGGGCGTCAACCCACGGCATTCGGCCCCGGCCCTTTCACCCGGCCATCACCGGTGATCACCCGTCAAACCGGCGCACGAGAGCCCGCCGACCGCCCCCCGCACCTCCGGGCGCCGCCGGTCCGGTCTTGGCAGGGCCCGCCTCGACGGCCGACGCTCTGGTCACGGGTCAACCGTTCCTAAAACCTGCCTCCGGTGACGCGTCCGGGCCCGGGAAGTGCTTGACGTGCACAGCTGGTCTAGTCCAGTTTGATGCTCAGCACCGCGCTCTCCCCCGCACCGGACCACCCCAGGCCGCCGCCCGCACCGTGTCCCCCCTCGCGGCGCGGGCGGCTACCACGTCCCGAGAGGCACCCCCATGCCCAGCGCGCCCCTGCCCGCCCCCACGCACCGCCGCCCGGCCCGCCGGACCACCCTGCTGAGCCTCGCCGCCGCCACCGCGCTCGCCGCCGGCGGCCTGGCCGTCCTCGCCGGGAACGCCGGCGCCGCCGACGGCAACCTGCTCGCCAACGGCGGTCTGGAGAGCGGCGGGCTCGGCCCCTGGAGCTGCTCCGCCGACACCGGCGACACGGTCGGCTCCGGCGCGCACAGCGGGACGTACGCGCTCAAGGGGGCGGTGAGCGCGAGCGACACCGCGCAGTGCGGCCAGACCGTCAGCGTCCGGCCCAACACCGCGTACACCCTCAGCGCCTGGGTGCAGGGCCGGTACGTCTACCTCGGCGCCACCGGCAGCGGCCTCACCGACCCGGCCACCTGGACCGCCGGCGGCCCCGGCTGGCAGCAGCTGTCGACCGGCTTCACCACCGGACCTGCCACCACCAGCGTCACCGTCTACCTGCACGGCTGGTACGGGCAGGGCGGCTACCTCGCCGACGACATCGCCCTGACCGGCCCCGGCGGCGACCCGAGCACCTCGCCGCCGAGTCCGACCCCGCCGAGCCCGACCGGCACGCCCACCGGCACCCCGACCGGCACCCCGGCGCCGAACGTCGCGCTCCCGGTGGCCCCGTACATCGACATGGGCGCCTGGCCCACCCCGTCGATGCCCGACCTGGCCAGGGCCGGCGGCCTCAGGGGCTACACGATGGGCTTCGTCACCGGTGTCGGCTGCAAGGCCAGCTGGTTCAACGCCTACGACCCGCGCACCGCCTGGGCCAAGGACCAGGTGGACGCGCTGCGCGCGGCCGGCGGCGACGTCAAGGTCTCCTTCGGCGGCGCCGCGGGCACCGAACTCGCCGCCGCCTGCACGACGGTGGACTCCCTGTTCGCCGAGTACGACGCCGTGGTGAAGGCCTACGGCCTGCGCTACGTCGACTTCGACATCGAGGGCGCGGCCATCGCCGACACCGCCGCCAACGACCGGCGCTCCGCCGCGCTCGCCAAGCTCCAGCAGGCCCACCCCGGCCTGCGGGTCTCCTTCACCCTGCCCGTCCTGCCCGAGGGCCTGACCGCCGAGGGCGTCGCCATCGTCAAGTCCGCCCGGGACGCCGGGGTGAACGTCGACCTGGTCAACGTCATGGCGATGGACTACTACCGGGCCGGAACCGACTACGGCAACGCCGCCGTGCAGGCCGCCCAGTCGCTGTTCGGCCAGCTCAAGGCGCTCTACCCGGCGAAGACCGACGCCCAGCTGTGGGCCATGGTCGGCGTCACCCCGATGATCGGCGAGAACGACGACCACCAGGTCTACAACCAGGCCGACGCCCAGCAGCTGGTGGCCTTCGCCCGGCAGAACCACATCGGGATGCTCTCCTTCTGGGACGCCACCCGGGACGCCAACGCCTGCACCGGGGGCTCGCTGTCCAAGTGCACCAACATCCCGCAGCAGCCGTACGAGTTCGCGAAGATCCTCGGCCAGTACGCGGGCTGAGCCCACGAGCCGCCGCCGACCACCGGCGGAAATTGGCATCTCATCGTCCCGGGCCGTCGATTACAGTCCCTCCCACCTGTACGGCACGAAGGGGCGGACATGACGGTCCGGGACGACCACGACCAGCTGATCACCATCCGTCCGACGGGCGACGCCGCGAGTGCCGGCGACGTCACCGCCGAGGAACTCGCCGCGTTCAGCCGCACCCTCGGCAGGCTGCGTGCCCTCCCCTCCCACGACCGCACCCGGCTGCACGCCGAACGGCAGCTCAGCTCCTTCGTCATGGAGAGCCGCAAGCGGCGCCGCCAGGAGGCCCGGCAGGCCGTGCGGCAGGCCGACGCCGACCTGCTCGCCGCCACCGCGACCGGCGGCCGGACCCGCCGCGAGGACACCCCGCTGGCCGCCGCGGACGGGCCGGTCGGCGAACTGCTCACACCGCGCAGGTGCTACGTCTGCAAGCGGGCCTACCGCCGGGTCGACGGCTTCTACCACATGCTCTGCCCCGACTGCGCGGCCGACAACACCGCCCGCCGCGCCCTCGGCACCGACCTGCGCGGGCGCCGGGCGCTGCTCACCGGCGGGCGGGTGAAGATCGGCTTCCAGCTCGCCCTGATGATGCTGCGCGACGGTGCCGAGCTGACCGTCACCAGCCGCTTCCCGCAGGACACCGTCCGCCGCTTCCGCGCCGCCGAGGGCAGCGGGCAGTGGTGGGAGCGGCTCACCGTCGTCGGCATCGACCTCCGCGACCCGCGCCAGGTCCTGGGCCTGACCGAGCAGTTGCGCGCCGACGGGCGCCCGCTCGACATCCTGGTCAACAACGCCGCCCAGACCCTGCGCCGTCCGCCCGAGTCGTACGCGCTGCTGGCCGCGGGCGAGCGGGACGCGCTGCCCGCCGCCGACCGCCGGGCGATCGGCCACGCCCCCGGGTTCCGTCCGGCCACCGGCCTCACCCAACTGCCGTCCGGCGCGGGATCATTGCTGAACCTCACCGACGAGGCCGGGCTGCTGCCCGACCTCGCCCCGGCCAACTCCTGGTCCGCGAAGCTCGGTTCGCTCGACCCGGCGGAGGTCCTGGAGACCCAGCTGGTCAACGCGCTGGCCCCGGCCCTGCTCTGCGACCGGCTGCTGCCGCTGCTGCTGGCCTCACCGCGCCCGCCCGCTACGTCGTCAACGTCACGGCGGTGGAGGGCCGGTTCGCCGTCCGCAACAAGACCGCCCGGCACCCGCACACCAACATGGCGAAGGCCGCGCTCAACATGCTGACCCGCACCAGCGCCGCCGAACTCGCCGGCCAGGGCGTGCACATGTGCGCCGTCGACACCGGCTGGATCACCGACGAGAACCCGGCCCCGAAGAAGGCCCACATAGCCGCCCAGGGGTTCCGCACCCCGCTGGACATCGTGGACGGCGCGGCCCGGATCTACGACCCGATCGTCCGCGGCGAGGCCGGGGATCCGGTGTCGGGGGTGTTCCTCAAGGACTACCGGGTGGCGGAGTGGTGAGACCCCGCCCGGGCCGTCATGACCCGGCCGCCCTCGCGGCTCAGCCGTCGTCATGACCCGGCCGCCGTCACCGCTCAGGTGTCGTAGCAGCCGTCCCAGGGGGCGTTGAAGCCCAGGCAGTCCGGGTAGAGCTCGAAGTGGACGCTCGCCCCCTCGCCGTCCTCCTCGTCCACCTCGTCCGGCTCGTAGTCCTCGCGGACCAGGCCGTACAGCTCACCGTCGACGTGCACGGAGAACGGCTCGATCGCGATGTTCCCGTACTCCCGACCGGGCAGCGCGTCGAGCCACTCCGCCAGCAGCCGCTCGGCCTCCGCGAGGTCCTCGGTGGAGCGCACCCGCGCGTCGAGGTGGCGGCCGGCGGCGTCGAAGCGGTGCAGGATCGCGCGGTAGCGGCTGCCGAGGCGGACGATCGACGCGAAGAACTGGCCGCCCTGCCAGTGGCCGATGGTGTCGGTGCGGTAGCCCGGCTCGTGGCAGACCGGGATCAGATCGGGAACGTCCATGGCCGTACCGTACGGGCGGCCTGTGACAACGCACGGTTCAGCGGCCGTGTGACCGAGCCGTCCGCGCGCAGGTACGGCAGCGCCGCCTGGAGCACGCGCACCTGCGGCCAGAACTTGGCGTCGAAGCCGGTCGCGAGCTCGGCGAGGTCGAGCCCGGCGAACGGGCCGGCGCCGGCCGCGCCGCCGACCTGCGCGCCTTCGTCGGCACCACCTTCGAGACCGCCCAGCGCGACACCACCGCCTCCGCACTGCGCACCGTCGCCCGCGAGGCCGCCCGTGACCCGCACCTCGCCGAGCTGATGCGGAGCTTCACCGCCGGCCGCGTAGCAGGGGCAGGTACACCTCGTCCACGATCTCGACCAGGACGTCGTCCGGCGCGGTCGGCACCCCGCGCACCACGAACTCGTTGCGCAGCAGCACCACCGCCACCGTCGCCACCCGGGGGTGCAGCGCCTCGGGGGCGACCTCGCCGCGGGCGACCGCACGCCCCAGGACGGTGAGCCAGGGCGCGGCCGCGGCGTCGCCGGACTGGTCCTGCAACTGCGCCAGGAACTCCGTCGCGCCGCCGGCCGCGGCCAGCAGCTCGCGCAGCACGGCGCCCAGCGGGGAGCTCCAGTGCCGGTTCGCCTGGCGCAGCAGTTCCAGCGCGTCGCCGCGCAGTTCACCGGTGTCCGGGAGCGGGGCGGCCTTCGCCAGCTGCTTGTACGCGGCGATGCCGAGCGCCAGCCGGTTGGGCCAGCGGCGGTAGATGGCGTTCTTGTTGGTGCCCGCGCGGGCGGCGACCTTGTCCATGGTCAGCCCGGCGTACCCGGCCCCGGCGATCTCCTCGACCGCGGCCCGCAGGATCGCCTCCTCCAGCGCCGCCCCGCGCCGCCGCGTCTGCCCGGCCATGCCCTCGCTCCGCCCGCTCCGCCAGCCGATACCGCCCGTACCCGCCCCATCCTTCTTGCCAGACCGGAGCGTCGGCAACTACGGTACTCGCCGTACCGTAAATGTCCTCTCGCCGGAAAGGCAGAAGAACATGCGTGCCAAGGGAATCAGCTACGACACCGGATTCGTCAGGGACGGTGCGTACTCCCGGACCTGGTTCGACTCGGAAGCCGTCGAACGCGAACTGCGGATCATCAGGGACGACCTGCACTGCACCGCGGTCCGCATCATGGGCGGCGACCCGGAGCGGATCGAACTCGCCGCCGGGCACGCCGCCGGCCTCGGCCTGGAGGTCTGGTTCTCGCCCTACCCGCTGGAGCTCACCGCCGACGCGATGCTGGAGCTCTTCGCCGACTGCGCCGACCGCGCGGAGCGGCTGCGGCGGCGCGGCGCCGAGGTGGTGTTCGTCACCGGCGCCGAACTCAGCCTGATGAACCCGGGCTTCCTGCCCGGCTCCACCACGGCCGAACGCGTCGGGCTGCTCACCCGGCCCGAGCGGCTGCGCGAGCACCTCGGCGCCGTCAGCGGCCTGGTCAACGCCTTCCTCGACAAGGCGGTGGCCACCGTCCGCGCACGCTTCGGCGGCCGCGTCACGTACGCCGCCGTTCCGCTGGAGCGCGTGGACTGGGAGCCCTTCGACCTGGTCTCGCTGGACCTGTACCGCTCCGCCGCGACCGCCGACCGCTTCGCCGACGGCGTCCGCGACCTGACGGCCCAGGGCAAGCCGGTCGCCGTCACCGAGTTCGGCTCCGCCACCTTCCGCGGCGCCGGGGATCGCGGCGCGCACGGCCTGGACATCGTCGAGTACCACGACGGCCGCCCGGCCCGCCTGGACGGCGTCCACGAGCGGGACGAGGCCGGACAGGCCGGGTACGTAAGGGAGTTGCTGGAGGCCTTCGACGCCGGCGGCGTCGACGCCGCGTTCGTCTTCACCTTCGCCCTCTACGACCACGTCCACCGCCCCGGCGCCGACCCCCGCGACGACCTCGACCTCGCGAGCTACGGCATCGTCAAGACCTACGAGGACCGCCTGGGCAGCACCCACCCCGGACTCCCCTGGGACCCGAAGGAGGCGTTCTTCACCCTCGCCGAGTACTACGCCACCCACTGAGCGTTCCGGACTCACGCGACGCCCGGGCGCCGGCGGCGGTGGTAGGACCAGGCGAGGGCGATGGTGACCGGACCCCAGAACATCGCCGTCGCGGTGCAGACCCGCCCCAGCAGCATCCACCAGCCGTTGCTGTAGCCGACTTCCGCGAACACGCCCAGCCAGCCGAGGGGCATGCCGTCGAAGAGGGCCACCAGGACGAGGCCCCCGAGCACCGCAGGGACGACCGCCGCGAGCGGCGGCACCCGGCGCCCGCCCAGCACGGGCACCCAGCGCGGGAACACCTCGCCCCAGCCGCTGACCAGCCCCAGGGTCAGGACCGTCAGCGCCTCGGTGAGCACGCTCAGGCCGATCACGTACGGCGTGGCCCACCAGACGTACGCCCCGGCGTCCGGGTCGACGGTTCCCATCCGGAGGTCGAACGCGAACGGCAGCCGCCACAGACAGTGCGGCAGCACGACGAACGGGAGGGCCTTGGCGAGGCGCAGGGCCCATCGGGGAACGGGGCGTTCGGTGTCGCCCACCGGGATGTTCATCAGCATGCGTCCACGGTCCCGGGTGCCGCTCCCGCCCCGCGTCCACCGAGCGGCCCCACCGGCTCCCCCGAGCGAGCCAACCACCCCTCATCACAAGGGAGGAGACGGTCCGTCAGTGGCGGCCAACCGTTCCGGTGTGCGGCCCCCGGTCGGCGCCGGGGGCCGCGGCGGCGGTCAGCCGCCCATGCAGGCCTTCCACTGCGTGCGGGCGAACGCCGGGCCGCCAACCACGTAGTTGACGTCCCAGTTCGCGGTGCACTGTGCCGTCCTCGACGGTGGTACGGGAAGGGCGCTCGCCTGGGTGCCGGCGGCGAGGACGAACACGGGGGCCAGCACGGCCGCGGCGGCCGCAGTGGCGGCCAGTCGGCGGATCTTCATGGGTGGGGATCTCTCCTTCGAGGCGGCCGGGCGCTCCGGCGCGGCCCCGCACGGAGGACGTGCGGGGCGCAGGAGCCCGGCCGGAACGGTCAACTCCTGGGCCAGATCCTGGCAGCACCCGATGACCAGGAAACATCCCCCGAATCTGGGATGCCCCCGGCCCCGGCCGGTGGGTGTCAGGGCCGGACCGGCTCCCCCGCGCGGACGGCCCGCAGGCCGCGTTCGACGGTCTCCCGGGCCCCGCCAGTGGGGGACAACGGTGACGCGGTCGCTCCGGAGGGTCTCCGGGCCCGCTCGTCGTCCTACGGCTGCTCGAACACCTCGATGTCCTCCAGGACGGAGATGGTCACCGCGACGTCGAGCGGCGAATCCCAGTCGACGTGGAGCAGGAACTCCACGCCACCGGCCTCCACTCCCGCCACCCCGTGCGGGCCGATGTTCGTCACGTAGACGTTCGCGGCACCGAGCAGCGGACGCCCGAGGGTTTTGGGGCCACCGCCGAGTCCGCCGAACTGGGGGGTGAATTCAGCCGCGGTGACGATCACCGCGGAGTCGAGGTCGATCACACCGTCCCAGTTCCAGTTCTTTCGGATCGTCCCCTGCTGGCCTCGGTAAAGGATGCGAAGTGAGCGGGCCATCGGTGAACTCCTCTCGCGAATTCCCCTCGCGCTGCGGCACGCAGACCGTCGTCGCGTTCCACTTCAAGTCAAACATCGAACGATCCGCGCGGCATCTCGACTGCCTCCGAAACCAAGGTGCCGATGACCAACTGGGCGGCGATTTCAGGGAGTAACCGCCCAAGGCAGGAGGAGTGGGAAGTCGGTGGGGCCGGCTTCCCACTCCTGGCGGCTGATCGGGGCGTGGGGGTATGGCGGGGTTCAGGGGGTGTCGGGGGTGGTGGCCGGATCGGTGGTGGGGGCCGGGTCTGGGAGGTCGATCTCGGCCCATACGGTCTTGGCGTTGGGCTGGCGGGGGATGGTGCCCCAGCGGTGACAGAGGGCGTCGACGAGGGTGAGGCCGCGTCCGGTCTGGGCGTTGGGGGTGTGGACGAGGGGGAGGACGGGGAGTCTGTCGCCCCTGGGGTCGCTGATCTCGATGCGGAGGGTGGTGCCCCGGCGCACGGTGATGGTGAGGGAGAGGTGAATTTCGAACCCGCGCCCCGAAACGCGTCCGTGCGTGATCGCGTTGGCAGCCAGCTCTGCGATGACCAGCAGGGCGCAGTGGAAGTGCTCGGTGTGGGTGGAGTCCAGCCCCCAGTCGGTGAGTTGACGCCTCGCCAGGCGTCGGCAGATGGCCGCACCCTTGGGGGTGGCGTTGAGGAGGGCGCTGTGGGACTGGGGGTTGCCGAGGGGATTTCGGTCGTCATGGGAATCAGGCGTGGCGGCGTGGACGTACGCTGGCCAGGAACTCGACAAGCACGGAGAGTGCCTGTGCGGGTGCGGACAGCCTTTTGTTTCGTGGCTCAATCACAGACGGGGTGGTCGCGATGGGTGCGGCGCGCAACAGCGGGTCGGGCGACGTGATGCGGACGGAGTTGCCGGAAGATCTGACGGAAGTCTCGGACTTCTTCCATGCGATCGGGAAGCAGATCAAGCTTCTACGGGAGCAGGCCGGACTGACACAGAAGCAGCTTGGCGAGCGGATCGGCTACGGCGAACAGTTGGTCAGCGCGGTGGAGCGCGGACTGCCGACTCCGCAGCCCGAGTTCCTGGTCGCGGTGGACAGGGCCGTCAACGCCGGCGGCCTGATGGCCATCGCGGCGGATGACGTGATGAAGGCGCGGGCCAAAGCGCGGTTGCGACACCCGGCCTGGTTCCGGGGCTACGTGAGCCTGGAGGACGTGTCGATCGAGACGCACGACTTCGCCACGCTCGATATCCCGGGGCTGCTTCAGACCGAGGCGCACGCGCGAGCGGTCTACGCGATGAGGCAACCGGCCCTGTCCGAGGAGGTGATCGAGATGAGGGTGGCGGCCCGAATGGCACGCCAGGAGGTACTGACCCGCTGGCCTCGGGGGATGTTCAGCTGGGTGATCGACGAGAGCGTGCTGCGCAGACCGCTCGGCGGTTGGGACGTGCATGCGGAACAGCTCCGCCACCTCCTGGAGATCGGTCGGACCCGTGGAATGGTCATCCAGGTGCTGCCGCTGGACAGAACCGAGCACGCCGGAATGGGTGGGCCGTTCATTCTGATCACCCCCAAAGGGCGGCCTCAGCATGGCTACATCGAGGTGCAGACGAGCAGTAGGCTGATCACTGATCCGGATGAGGTCCAGATCATGAACGCGCGCTACAACATCCTCAGGGCGCAGGCCTACAGCCCCGAGGAGTCCCTGGCCTTGATCGAGAAGATCCTGGGAGAACGATGAACGCCGAGTTGGCATGGTTCAAGAGCAGCTACAGCGGCAACGAGGGCGGTGCCTGCGTCGAGGTCGCCGACACCCCCGGCACCGTCCACGTGCGTGACTCCAAGGACAAGTCCGGCCCCCAGCTCACCTTCTCCCCCACCGCCTGGCAGGCGTTCGTCACCTTCGCCGCCACCACCGAGGCCGCCTGACCCTACAGATCCACTCGGTACGGGTCCGGGGCCGGCGCGCGTCGGCCGCTGACGCTCTCCTCGCCGTTCTCGATGTGGCCCACGAAGCGGCGCCGGTAGGAGGAGTCCCCGGTGACGGTGAGGGTGAGGTTGTCGGCGCCGCCCTTGACCGGAACGGTCTCGGCGGCAGCGCCGAGCACGTCGAAATGCCGCGGGAGGTGACTCAGCCGGTGACGGGGCGGCCGGCGGCAGGCGTGGCCAGCAGGCAGACGTAGGAGCGGTCGGCTCGCTGCGGGTGCGGCTGTTCGAGCCGGGTCGTGACGGTGAAGCCGGCCCCCTCCAGCAGCTCGACGAGGCGCGCCATCGGGACCAGGTGCGAGGCGTACGACACCGGGTGGCCGTACGCCCGGGCAGGGCGCAGCAGTTGGGCCTCGCCCGCGTGCCCGCCGAGCAGCAGGTGGCCGCCGGGCGCGAGGACTCGGTGGAACTCGGCGAAGAGTTCCGGCAGTTGGCCGGCCGGCGTGTGGTGGACGGAGTACCAGGCGAGGATTCCGCCGAGCGCGCCGTCCGGAAGGCCGAGGGCGGCCATCGAGCCCTGTACGTAGCGCAGTCGGGGATATGCCCGGCGGGCGAGGGCGACCATCTCGCCGGACACGTCGACCCCGAAGGCCGACAGCCCCAGGCCGGACAGGTACGCCGTCACCCGCCCCGGCCCGCAGCCGAGGTCCGCGACCTCGCCGCCGCCGGACTCCCGCACCAGCTCCGCGAAGGCGGCGAGCATCGCCCGGGACGCCGGGTCCATGCCCTCCGGCGGGACGACGAGGCGCAGGTAGTCGGCGGCGACGGTGTCGTACGACGCGCGGACGGCGGCGAGGTGGGCGGGCTCGGTCACCCGGCCGCCTTCGCGGCCCTGGCGGCGCGCTCGGCGAAGATCTTCTCCCGCCGGTCGGCGGTCTGCTTCATCATCCGCTTGCGGTCGCGGGCGGAGAGGCGGTCGATGTAGAGCCCGCCGTTGAGGTGGTCGGTCTCGTGCTGGAGGCAGCGGGCGAAGTAGCCGGCGCCCTCGATCGTGATGGCCTCACCGTGCTGGTTGACGCCGCGCACCACCGCGTGGGCCGGGCGAGCGAGCCGGGTGTTGGCGCCGGGGACGGAGAGGCAGCCCTCGGTCTCCTCGATCAGGGCGCGGCCCGGCTCCTGCTCCTCGACCACCGGGTTGAGGATGTGCCCGGTGTGCCGGACGCCGTCGTCGTCGGGGCAGTCGTAGACGAACAGGCGCAGGTCGACGTCCACCTGGTTGGCGGCGAGGCCGCAGCCGTCGGCGACGTGCATGGTGGCGAACATGTCGTCGATGAGCTGCGCCAGGCGCTCGCTGCCGAAGTCCTCCTCGGTGGCCGTCCGGCAGGTGCGGCGCAGGATCTCCTCCCCCACCTCGGTGATCCGCAGGACGGTCGGGGGTTCGCGCAGCTCGGACACGGGCGCTCCTTCGAGGGACTGGGCTTGCTGTCGACTTTGCAAAGTAGCAGACTTTGCAAAGTGACCGAAGACCTCGTCAGAACCGGGTCCCTGCCCAACGGCCCGCTCCCCGAGCACGCCGTCCGCACCGCGCTGCTGGAGCTGTTGGCCGAACGCGGCACACTCACTTCCACGGAGGCGGCCTCGCGACTGGGCTACAGCTCGGGCCTGTGCTCGTTCCACCTGCGGCAGCTGGCCCGGTACGGGCTGATCGAGGAGGCCCCGGCCGCCGACGGGCGGGCCCGGCCCTGGCGGCTGCCGACGGCCCGACAGGCCTTGCCGGAAGGCGAGTTCGGCGAGCTGGCCCGTGGTCTGGAGGACGAGAGCCACCAGCGCTGGCTCGCCCGGCGGGCCGATGCCCCGGCCGAGTGGCAGCAGGACGAGGCCTTCAGCGCCGTCGTCTACCTGACGCCCGAGGAGCTGACCGCCGTCGGCGCGGCCGTCCGGCAGGTGCTGGCCCGCTACCGGGACCGCGACACCGACCCGGCCGCCCGGCCCGCCGGGGCCCGTCCGGTCGCCGCCGTCGCCCGGCTCTTCCCGCTCCTCGACCGGTAACCCGACCGACAACCCGGCCAGCCGGACAGCCGCCGGTCAGACGGTGCGCGAACGCGCCCGCACCGCCCGTACCAGCGGCCCGGCGCCCAGCCCCAGCACCGCCCCCAGGGCGACCCCCTGCACCCCGTCCCAGACGTCCTGCACGTCGCAGGCCCGCCCGATCGCCGGCACCGCGTACTGCACCGCCGACACCGCGAACGGCAGCACCGCCGCGCCCAGCAGCGCCACCGCGGCCCGCCGCCGGGTGCCCGCCAGCGCGGCCGCGAAGCCGACCGGGGCATACGTCGCCAGCTTGATCCCGATGTGCCGGACGTGCAGCAGCTCGTACGGTGACCGCGGCCGGCCGCCCTCCGTCGCGCAGTGCCGGACGCCGCCCTCCGAGAGCTGGAACGCCTCCGGCAGCAGCGTCCCCACGACCACCCCGCCGAGCCCGAGCAGCAGCACGAAGCCCACCACCCAGTGGGCCCGCAGCAACCGCCCCACCGGCCGGTTCCACAGAGCCGCGGGCACCAGCGAGAGCAGCAGCCCGGGCCAGAACATCGGCATCCCGCCGAGCACCGAACTGATCACGCCTCAAACGGACGCCCCGAACACCCGCCCGGTTCTCACCGGGGCGGGGAAAACCGCCGGACGGTCACCGCCCGGTCGCCGTGCGGCCCGCCGACGCGGGATCAGTGCGGCAACAGTGCCGGATCAGTGAGGGATCGAGGAGATCAGCTCCTGCGCCCCCTGCCGCTTGAGCGCCAGCGCCACCGAGGTCCCGAGGTCCTCCGGGCTGAGCGCGCCCGCCCACTCGTGGGCGTCCAGCACCTGCTTGCCGTCCGGGGTGAAGACCCGGCCGCGCAGCGAGAGGCGGCCGTCCCGCTCCGCCCTGGCGTAGCCGGCGATCGGGCTGTTGCAGTGCCCCTGGAGCGCGTGCAGGAACATCCGCTCGGCCGCCGCCTCGCGCCAGGTCTCGTGATGGCCGAGGCCGGTGACCGCCTCGATGGTCGCGGTGTCGCCCTCGCGGCACTGGAGCACGAGGATGCCGGCGCCGATCGGCGGGCACATCGCCTCGATGCCGAGCACCTCGGTGATCCGCGCCTGCTCGCCGATCCGTTCCAGGCCGGAGAGGGCGAGCAGCAGCGCGTCGGCGTCCCCGGCCGCCAGCTTGGCGAGCCGGCTGTTGGCGTTGCCGCGGATCGGGACGCACTCCAGGTGCGGGTGGGAGGCGGCGAGTTGGGCGACCCTGCGGACGGATGAGGTGCCGATCCGGGTGCCGGGCGGGAGGGCGGCGAGCGGCAGGCCGCCGGGGTGGACGAGGGCGTCGCGGATGTCGTCGCGGCGCAGGTAGGCGGCGAACACGGTGCCGGCCGGCAGCGGGCGGTCGGCGGGCACGTCCTTGAGGCAGTGGACGGCGACGTCGGCCTCCCCGGCGAGCAGCGCGGCGTCGACTTCCTTGGTGAACGCGCCCTTGCCGCCGAGCAGGGCGAGATCACCCGTCCAGCGGTCGCCCGAGGTGGTGACCGGTACCACCTCGGTGCGCAGGCCCGGGTGCAGGGCGGCGAGTTCGGTGCGGACCCGCTCGACCTGGGCGAGCGCCATGGGTGAGGAGCGGGAGACGATGCGGATCAGCTCAGCGGTGGCCATGGCGCGATGATAGGCGCCCTCACACCGGGACCTGAGCACGCGTCAGCACAGTGCACGGGCGCGGCGGACCCGGGCGCGACAGGCCCGGACGCGGCGGACGGCCGGCCGGGTGCTCCGGCCGGCCGGCCGCGACCGCCGACGCCCGCTCACTCGTTGTGCAGCACCTCGGCGATCGGCAGCCGGGCCGCCGAGCGGGCCGGGACGAGCGCGCCGAGGACGGCGATCGCGACGCCGGCCACGGCGAGGCCGCTCAGCAGCGGGACGCTCCAGACGTCGATCGTCTCCTCCGTGAACACGATCGTCCCGACGTTCTCGACGATCAGCCGGTGGGCCACCACCCCGACCGGGATGCCGATGATCCCGCTGACCACGCCCTGCCAGGCCACCGAGGTGACCGTCATCGCCACCACCTGCCGGGGCGTCATCCCGATCGACTTCAGCATGCCGAGGTCCCGGCGGCGTTCGCGGATGGTGAGCAGCAGGGTGTTGAAGACGCCCAGCGCGGCGACCACCGACAGCAGCACCGTGAAGATCGTGGTGAAGGCGATGACCGCGGCGATCGGCCCGCCCAGGTCGGGGTCGAAGACCGAGGCCGAGAGGCTCGGGTCGGCGTCCGTGACCGCCTTGCGGTACGCCTCGGCGTCGGCGCCCCTGGCGAGCGTCACGTCGTACTCGACCACGTGCGGGTCGTCGGTGAGCGCGGCCCTGGTGGCGTCGTTGGAGGCGAACGCCCTGGGGTTTCCCTCGGCCTCCTCGCCGACGAGGGTGACGGCCAGCTGCCGCCCGTCCAGGAGCAGGGTGAGCTTGTCGCCGAGCTTGAGCCCGTGCTGCCGGAGGAAGGACGGGCCTGCCTCGATCTCGTTCGGGCCGGTGGCCGGGCGGCCGTTCACCACCGAGAGCCACTTGGCGCCGACGCTGTCGCCGCCGTAGAAGTCGGCGAACGCGGGCTGGGGGTGGCCGGCCAGCCCGACCTGGACCAGCCCGCGGGTGCTGACCCGCTCGGCCCCGGGGGCGGCGCGCAGCATGGCCTCGGTCTGGGCCGGGGTGAGCCTGGGCTCGGTCCTGTCGCCCGAGAAGTGGGCGGTCTGGACGTTGACGTGGGTGTGGCCGTCGGTGTGGTCCACCAGTCTGGTCAGGGTGCTGCTCAGGCCTGCCGTCATCGTCACGGTGACGACGCCGAGCACGATCGCCGCCATGGTCAGCGCGGTACGGGCGGGGCGGGCGAAGGGCTGGCCGAGGCCGAGGCTGACGGCTCGCGGCAGCCGGGTGCCGCTCAGCCAACGCTGAATCCTCAGGCCGCGGCCGTTGCGCGGGGCGCTGCCGGCCGAGATGGACTGGGCGGCGGAGAGCCGGTGGGCGCGCGAGGCCGGGAGCAGCGCGGCGAGGACCACCAGCAGCGGGACGCCGGCCAGGGTGGCGAGCGGCAGCCAGCCGGCGGGCTCGATCACGGCGGTACCGGTGACGATGCCGGAGAACGCCGACTTGAGGATCGGGTACGACGCCACCCAGCCGGCCGCCGTACCGAGGACGGTGCCGGCGACCGCGGGCACCGAGACCATGGTCAGGTAGACGGTGACCACCTGGCGCGGGGTGAAGCCGATCGACTTCAGCACGCCGATGTGCCGGTAGCCGGAGACGACCGCGCCGCTCACCACGTTGCCGACGATCAGCGCCGAGACGACCAGGCCGAGCACGCCGAAGACCGTCATCAGCGGCAGGTAGGCGTCGGCCCCCGCCGAGAAGGCGTCCTTGAGCACCAGGTACGACTGGGCGCTGGTGACCGCTTCCTCCGGCAGGCCCTCGGTGGCGGTGTCCATGGCGGAGGTGAGCCGCTGCTCGCTCGCGGCGTCGGTGAAGCGGTAGAGCATCTGCCGGCCGGTGGGGTGCAGGGCGGCGGCCTGCTCGGGGGTGACCCAGCCGCCGGCGCTCTGGCTCATGCTGGTGGCGAAGCCGACGATGGTGAGGTGGCGGCCGCCGCCGATGGGGATCCGGGAGTTCAGGAACGTCTCCGCCGCGCCTCCGAACAGCGAGTTGAGGACCACCTCGCCGGGTGCGGCGACCCAGCGGCCGGACAGCAGCTCGACCCGGTCCACCGGCCCGGCCCGGTCGGCCCGGCCGACCAGGGTCAGCGGTCCTGGCGGGCTGCCGACCCAGTCGGTGGGGATCTCCACCGTCGCCTGGTCGAACGGCCCGGCGGCCGCCTCGACGCCGGGCCGGCGGGCGGTGGCGGCCAGCTGCTCCGCCGAGGCCCTGGCCGGGTCGAAGGACGCCACGACGTGCGCGCCGTGCTGCCCGTCGAAGGCCTCGTCGAAGGGGGCCCGGGCGGCGCTGATCACCGCGAGGGCGAGCAGCACCGTCGTGGTGGCGCAGAAGACGACCAGGCCGATCACTGCGGTCTGCACCCGGCGGCGCTTCACCGCCGCCCGCGAGGCCCGCCACACGGCTCCGGTCATGACTGCGGCTCCAGCATCCGCTCGTTCGCCACGCGGCCGTCCGCCATCTCGACCAGCCGGCTGGCGCAGCGGGTGGCCAGGGCGGGGTCGTGGGTGACGATCAGCAGGGTCTGGCCGATCTGGTTGAGGTCGATCAGCAGGTCCATCACCTGCTCGCCGGAGCGGCTGTCCAGCGCGCCGGTGGGCTCGTCGGCGAGCAGCAGGGCCGGGCGGTTCATCAGGGCCCTGGCCACCGCGACCCGCTGGCGCTCGCCGCCGCTGAGGGTGGCCGGGTAGACGTCCTTGCGGTGGGCGACGCCGAGTTCGTCCAGCAGCTCCAGTGCCCGGCGGCGGGCCTGGCGGGCGCTGGTGCCGGTCAGCTGGGCGGCCAGGGCGACGTTGTCGAGGGCCGGGAGGTCGTCGATCAGGTTGAAGAACTGGAAGACCATCCCGATGTGGCGGCGGCGGAACAGGGCCAGCCCGTTCTCGTTCAGCGGCCCGAGGTCCTGGCCCTGCACCCGGACGGTGCCGGCGGTGGGCCGGTCCAGCCCGGCCACCATGTTCAGCAGGGTGGACTTGCCGCAGCCCGAGGGGCCCATCACGGCGACCGCCTCACCCGCGCGGATCCGCAGGTCGACGCCGTCGAGCGCCTTGGCGTCGCCGAACTCCTTGTGGACCCCGGACAGCTCGACGACGACCTGCGCGTCGTCCGGCCGGGTGGTCCCGTCGTGGTCGTTGCTCATGGTGGACGACCGTAGGCGCGGGGCCCGGCCGGTACGTCCCACCCCGGGTGTAACCGCGGACGGCCGTAGTACCGGGGATGTACGGGGGCGGCACCCCCGGATGATGTGGATCATGCCGTGACCTGGGAGGATGGTGCTGTGTGGGGAACGGGGTGGGAGTGGGCGGCCGTCGCGACGGCCGCTGCGGCGAGCACGGCGGCCGGCTGGCTGGCCGTGGCACTCGCCAGGGCGCGGCGGCTGCACCGGACGGCCGTCGGCGAGCGCGGCTGGCTGCTGGAGCGGGAGCGGGAGAGCGCGGCCAGGACCGCCGTGGACGCCGAACGGGCCCGGATCGCGGCCGAGTTGCACGACATCGTGAGCCACAACGTGAGCCTGATGGTGGTGCAGGCCGGGGCCGCGCGCGAGGTGCTGGCCACCATGCCGGAGGAGGCGGCGGCCGCGATGGCCGCGGTCGAGGAGGCCGGGCGGGGCACCATGACCGAGCTGCGGCACCTGCTGGGCCTGCTGGCGCCGGCGGCGGACGGCAGCGAGGAGGCGCCGGCGGACGACTTCGCGCCGCAGCCGAGCCTGGGCCGGCTGAGCCCGCTGATCGACCGGTTCGCCTTCGCCGGGCTGCCGGTGGAGGTGCGGATCTCCGGCGAGCCGCGGCCGCTGCCCGGCGGCATCGACGTGACGGCGTACCGGATCGTCCAGGAGGCGCTGACCAACGCGCTCAAGCACGGGGACGGGGTGACGGCGGAGGTGACGGTGCGCTATGCGGACCACTACCTGCGGGTGGAGGTGCTCAACAGCGGTCCGAGCGTGCTCTCCGGCGGGGCCGCCCCCGCGGCGAGGCCGCCGGACGGCGCCGGACGCGGGCTGATCGGCCTGCGCGAGCGCGTCGCGGTGTACGGCGGGGACCTGGACGCCAGGCGCCGGCTCGGCGGCGGCTTCCGGGTCCGCGCCCGCATCCCGCTGGACCGGCCGTGACGGAGGGAACCATGGAGCACGAGCAGCAGCGGGAGCGCCGCCCCCGGGTGGTGATCGCCGACGACCAGGAGCTGGTCCGCACCGGCTTCCGGATGATCCTCAACGCGCGCGGCATCGACGTGGTCGCCGAGGCCGCGGACGGCGCCGAGGCGGTGGCCGCCGCCGTGCTGCACCGCCCGGACGTCGCGCTGCTGGACATCCGGATGCCCGGCACGGACGGCCTGGAGGCCGCCCGGCGCATCCTGGCGCAGGTACCAGGATGCCGGGTGATCATGCTGACCACCTTCGACCTGGACCACTACGTCTACGCCGCGCTGTCCGCCGGGGCCAGCGGCTTCCTGCTCAAGGACGTCACCTCGGCCCATCTCGCCGCCGCCGTACGGCTGGTGGACACCGGGGACGCGCTGCTCGCCCCCTCGATCACCCGGCGCCTGGTCGAGCGCTTCGCGGCGGGCGCCCCGCGCCCGGCGCCCGGCAGCGAGGGCCCGCCGCTGCACCGTGACCTCGCGCCGCTCACCCCGCGCGAGGCGGAGGTGCTCGCGCTGCTCGGTCGGGGGCTGTCCAACACCGAGCTGGCGCGCGAACTGACGCTCAGCGAGTCGACCGTGAAGACCCACGTGGCCCGGATCTTCGCCAAGCTCCACCTGCGCGACCGGGCGCAGGCGGTGGTGCTCGCCTACGAGACCGGGCTGGTCGCCCCGGGTGGCGGCTGACCGTCAACATCCGCCCCTGTCACCTCAATTCGCGTGACTATCATCCGAATCTCACTCCTTGGAGTTAAATCTTCACCAAATTCCCCTTTTTGCTATGTCATGGGGCACTATCTGCATGTCCACGCCCGAACAGCTACCGACACCTCGGGCGCCACCACCCGGCATGACGAGAACACTTGGACCGGCCCGTGACCACCACCGCCCCCGTGTGGGACTGCCCCTTCCACCACACCGAAGGCCTGGAGTTCGACCCCCTCCTGAAGCGGCTGCTCACCGAGGACCCGGTCGCCAGGATCCGGCTGCCGCACGGCGAGGGCGAGGCCTGGCTGGCCACCCGCTACGAGGACGTCAAGGTGGTCACCACCGACCGCCGGTTCAGCCGCGCCGCCGGCATCGGCCGCGACCTGCCGCGGATGACGCCCGCCCCGATCGCCCAGGCCGAGGCGATCAACCTGATGGACCCGCCCGCCCACAACCGGCTCCGCCGGCTGGTCGCCCAGGGCTTCACCAACCGTCAGGTCGAGCGGCTGCGCCCGACCACCCAGCGGACCGTCGACGGCTACTTCGACGAGATGACCGAGCACGGCGCCCCCGCCGACCTGATGCACTTCCTGGCCGCCCGCCTCCCGCTCACCACCATCTGCGACCTGCTGGACATCCCCGCCGCCGACCGCACCGAACTGCGCGGCCACGCGGTGGCGATGATGCGGATGGGCCCCGGCAGCCGGGACGGCCAGGAGGCCGCCAAGACGGCGCTGCGTGCCTACTTCGCCGAGCTGACCGCCGCCCGCCGGGCCCACCCCGGCGAGGACCTGATCAGCGCCCTCGCCACCGCCCGCGACGGCGACGAACTGCTGGACCCGGGCGAGCTGACCGTGATGGCGATGGTCCTGCTGGTCACCGGCCACGACACCAGCACCTACCAGCTCGGCAACATCACCCACACCCTGCTCACCCACCCCGAGCAGCTCGCCGAGCTGCGCGCCCGGCCCGGGATGCTGCCCCGGGCGCTGGAGGAGCTGCTGCGCTTCATCCCGTTCCGCCAGGGCGTCGGCATCGCCCGGGTCGCCACCGAGGACGTCGAACTGGGCGGGGTGCTGATCCGGGCCGGCGAGGCCGTGCACGTCTCCTACCTCACCGCCAACCGGGACCCGGCCTTCTACGAGCGCCCCGACGAGCTGGACCTCGACCGCGGCGCGCCCACCCACATGGCCTTCGGGTACGGCCAGCACCACTGCCTCGGCTCGCACCTGGCACGGATGGAGCTCCAGGTCGCCATCGGCACCCTGCTGCGCCGCTTCCCCGGCCTGCGGCTCGCCGTCGATCCGTCCGGACTCGACTGGGAGTCCGGCTCGATCTGGCGCTTCCCGCGCACCCTGCCGGTGGCCTGGTAGCCGGCCCCCTGCCGCCGGGCTCCCCGGCCCGCCGCCGCGCGGCGCCCGTACCGTTCCACGCATCCACCGGCCTGCCACCAGGCCCCCAGGGAAGACCCACCCATGGCAACTCTCTGCCGCCCGGCGATCGCCGTGCCCGAGCACGTCATCACCGTCGAGGAGACCCTCGACCTGGCCCGCACCCTGCACGCCGGCCACCCCCAGCTCGGCCTGGCCCTGCGGCTGATCGAGAACACCGGGGTGCGCACCCGGCACCTGGTCCAGCCGATCGAGCGGACGCTCACCCACCCGGGCTTCACCGTCCGCAACGAGACGTACGAGCGGGAGGCCAAGCGGCGCGTCCCCGAGGTCGTCGAACGCGCCCTCGCGTACGGCGAGTTGACGGCCAGGGACATCGACCTGCTGGTCTACGTCTCCTGCACCGGCTTCATGATGCCGTCGATGACCGCCTGGCTGATCAACACCATGGGCTTTCGCCCGGACACCCGCCAGGTGCCGATCGCCCAGCTCGGCTGCGCGGCCGGCGGCGCCGCCGTCAACCGCGCGCACGACTTCTGCCGCGCCTACCCCGGCGCCAACGTGCTGATCGTCGCCTGCGAGTTCTGCTCGCTCTGCTACCAGCCGGCCGACCTCGGCGTCGGCTCGCTGCTCTCCAACGGCCTGTTCGGGGACGCGGTCGCCGCCGTGGTGGTGCGCGGACACGGCGGGCACGGCGTGCAGATCGAGCGCAACGGCTCGCACCTCGTCCCGCACACCGAGGACTGGATCTCGTACGGGGTCAAGGACACCGGGTTCCACTTCCAGCTGGACAAGCGGGTGCCCGGCACGATGGAGATGCTGGCGCCGGCGCTGCGCGGCCTGGCCGGGGAGCACGGCTGGGACGTCTCCGGGCTCGGCTTCTACATCGTGCACGCGGGCGGCCCGCGCATCCTGGACGACCTGTGCCGCTTCCTGCGCCTGGAGCCGGCCACCTTCCGCTACAGCCGGGCGACGCTCACCGAGCGCGGCAACATCGCCAGCGCCGTGGTGTTCGACGCGCTGGCCAGGCTGTTCGCCGACGGTGGCGTGCCCGAGGGCACCACCGGGCTGATCGCGGGCTTCGGACCAGGCATCACCGCCGAGATCTCGCTGGGCAGTTGGGTCGGCACGCCGGCCGAGGGAGCGCGCCCGCGCCGCCCGCGCGCCATCTCCACCGACGACATCGCCCTCGTCCATCCGACCGCCCCCCGCCGTTTCCCGGCCGGCACTACGATCACCTGATGACCGACACCACGGACCGCACCGACGCCTCTGCCAGATCCGTCGAACTCGCCGCCCTGTTCCCGTCGTTGCACGCGCCGCAGTACTGGAGCTGGGGACGGTTCGACGCGCAGTTCTCCACCGAGCTGCCGCCGGACGCGCTGGTCACCAACATCCACCTGGTCGGCTTCGCGGACGGCGAGGTGGTGCTCTGCCGGGACGACCGGGACCACTGGTTCCTCCCCGGCGGCACCCGCGAACGGGACGAGAGCGTCGCCTCCTGCCTGGACCGCGAGCTGCGGGAGGAGGCAGGCGCCCGGCTGCTCGGCGAGCCGGGCTGGCTGGGCGCGCACCGCTGTCGCACCGAGGACCCGCTGCCGTACCGCCCGTGGCAGCCGCACCCGGAGAAGGCCTGGCTGTGGGGCTGGGGAGAGGTCGCGCTGGACTCCGCGCCGACCAACCCGGCGGACGGCGAGCAGGTCGTCGAGGTCCGCGCGATGCCGCCCGCCGAGGCCCAGCGGCTGCTGCTGACCGGGCACGAGGCCTGGTGGGGCGAGCTGGTCGCGCTGGCGGTGGAGCTGCGCCGGCGGGCCGGGCAGGCCTGAGGCCACCCTCCTTCGCCGGTATTCCCACCCGGGCGGAAGATCACTGGAACAGCCCAACAGCATCGAGCTGTGTCTGTTTTGCGGTGATATGACTCGGCCATGGACACCAAACTTCTGGCCGTGGACTACCCGGCGCTCCACATCTTCTGGACGATGCTGGAGCTGTTCCTCTGGATCCTCTGGTTCTTCCTGCTGTTCAAGATCATCACCGACATCTTCCGCAGCGACGACCTCGGCGGCTGGGGCAAGGCCGGCTGGCTGGTCCTGGTGATCGTCCTGCCGCTGATCGGCGTCCTCGCCTACCTGATCGCCCGCGGGCAGTCGATGGGCAAACGGGACGTCGCACAGGCCCAGCGCTCCGAGGCCGCGTTCAAGGCCTACATCCGGGACGCCGCCGGGGCCGAGGACGGCGGTGGGGGCGGCGTCGCCGGCACCGGCGGCGCCGGCCGGAGCCACGTCGACGACCTGGCGAAACTGGCGGACCTGAAGGAGCGGGGCGCCATCTCCGACGAGGAGTACCTGAGGGCCAAGGAGAAGCTCCTGTCCTGACGGCTCCTGACGGAGGCGGACGGGACGGGCCGGCCGGGACGGACGGCACCGGGGCACGACGCGGCCGGGGCCGGTGGGCGCGGAACGCACCCACCGGCCCCGGCCGCCGTCACGTACGGGCTCAGCGCCGCCCGGAGCGCCGGTCGCCCGAGCCGCCGTTGCCGCCACCGGTCAGGCCCGCCCGGCGCAGCGCGTCCGCCATGGCGCTGTTGGCCGGCACACCGCTGCCGGAGCCACCCCGGTCGCCACCGCGCCGGTCCTGCCCGCCGCGGCCGCCCTGGCCGCCCTGGCCGCCGCCCTGACCGCCCTGACCGCCCTGACCGCCGCGCCGCTCCTGGCGCGGCGGGCGGGCCTGCCGGTCGCCACGGTCCCCGCGATCCCCGCGGTCGCCGCCGCGCTCGCGCCCGACCTCGTCGTCCAGCCGCAGGGTGAGCCCGATCCGCTTGCGCGGCACGTCCACCGTGAGCACCCGGACCTTGACGATGTCGCCGGGCTTGACCACCTCGCGCGGGTCCTTGACGAAGTTCTTCGACAGCGCCGAGACGTGCACCAGCCCGTCCTGGTGGACGCCCACGTCCACGAACGCGCCGAAGGCGGCGACGTTGGTGACCACGCCCTCCAGCACCATGCCGACCTCCAGGTCGCCGATCTTGTCGACGCCCTCCTTGAAGGTCGCGGTGCGGAAGGCCGGACGCGGGTCGCGGCCCGGCTTGTCCAGCTCGCCGAGGATGTCGGTGACGGTCGGGACGCCGAAGGTGTCGTCGGCGAAGTCCGCCGGGCGCAGCGCGCGCAGCCGCCCGCCGTTGCCGATCAGCTCGCGCAGCTCCCCGCCGGTCGCGGCGAGGATGCGGCGCACCACCGGGTAGGCCTCGGGGTGCACGCTGGAGGCGTCCAGCGGGTCGTCGCCGCCGGGGATGCGCAGGAAGCCGGCGCACTGCTCGAAGGCCTTGGGGCCGAGCCTGGAGACGTCCTTGAGCTGCCTGCGGGTGCGGAACGGGCCGTTGGCGTCGCGGTGCGCCACGATGTTGTCGGCCAGCGTGCCGGTGACCCCGGAGACCCGGGTGAGCAGCGGCGCCGAGGCGGTGTTGACGTCCACGCCGACGGCGTTGACGCAGTCCTCGACCACGGCGTCCAGCGAGCGGGAGAGCTTCACCTCGCTCAGGTCGTGCTGGTACTGGCCGACGCCGATCGACTTGGGGTCGATCTTGACCAGCTCGGCCAGCGGGTCCTGGAGCCGGCGGGCGATCGAGACCGCGCCGCGGATCGAGACGTCCAGGTCCGGCAGTTCCTGCGAGGCGAACGCGGAGGCCGAGTAGACCGAGGCGCCGGCCTCGCTGACCATCGCCTTGGTGAGCTTCAGCTCGGGGTGGCGCGCGATCAGGTCCTCGGCGAGCTTGTCGGTCTCCCTGGAGGCGGTGCCGTTGCCGATCGCGACCAGGTCGACGTCGTGCTTCTTCGCCAGCGCGGCCAGGGTGGCCAGCGCCGCGTCCCACTTGTTGGCGGGCTGGTGCGGGTAGATCGTGTCGTACGCGACGACCTTGCCGGTGGCGTCCACCACCGCGACCTTCACCCCGGTGCGGAAGCCCGGGTCCAGGCCCATGGTGGCGCGGGTGCCGGCCGGGGCGGCCAGCAGCAGGTCGCGCAGGTTGGCGGCGAAGACCCGCACCGCCTCCTCCTCGGCCTCGACGCGCAGCCGGGAGCGCAGGTCGATGCCGAGCCGGACCAGGACGCGGGTGCGCCAGGCCCAGCGGACCGTGTCGCCCAGCCACTTGTCGGCCGGGCGGCCGTGGTCGGCGATGCCGAAGCGGGCGGCGATCCGCTGCTCGTAGTCGCTCTCGCCGGGCAGGTCGCCCTCGGACTCGCCCTCGTACGGGGAGAGTTCGAGGTCGAGCACCTCCTCCTTCTCGCCGCGCAGCATCGCCAGGATGCGGTGCGAGGGGAGCCTGGTGTACGGCTCGGCGAAGTCGAAGTAGTCGGCGAACTTGGCGCCGTCGCCCTCCTTGCCGTCGCGCACCCTGGCGACCAGCCGGCCGCGGGTCCACATCCGCTCGCGCAGCGAGCCGACCAGGTCGGCGTCCTCCCCGAAGCGCTCGACCAGGATCGCCCTGGCGCCCTCCAGGGCGGCGGGACCGTCCGCGACCGACTCGTTCAGGTACTGCGCGGCCAGCGCGGCCGGGTCCTGGGACGGGTCGGCGAGCAGCGTGTCGGCCAGCGGCTCCAGCCCGGCCTCGCGGGCGATCTGCGCCTTGGTGCGCCGCTTCGGCTTGAACGGGAGGTAGATGTCCTCCAGGCGGGCCTTGGAGTCGGCCGCGAGCACCCGGGCGCGCAGCGCGTCGTCCAGCTTGCCCTGGGAGTCGATCGACTCCAGGACGGCCGCCCTGCGCTCCTCCAGCTCGCGCAGGTAGCGCAGCCGTTCCTCCAGGCCGCGCAGCTGGGTGTCGTCGAGGGAGCCGGTGACCTCCTTGCGGTAGCGGGCCACGAAGGGGACGGTCGCACCGCCGTCGAGCAGGTCGACGGCAGCCTTCACCTGCCCCTCGCGGACGCCCAGTTCCTCGGCGATCTTGCGCTCGATCGCCTGCTGGGCCTGCCTGGCCGCCTGTTCGACTGGCGTGGTCACGAAGCCGGTCACCTTCTCCTTCAGTGCTTTCGCCGTACGCCCTGCATTCTGGCAGGTGCCGGGGACGGCGCCCGGCCGCCCCGGGTGCGGCCGGGCGTGGCGTGCCGCCCCCGCACCGCGCCCTCACCGCCCCGTCGCACCGCCGTCGACCGTGACCGCCAACGTGCTGCGCTTCGGCAGGGGCGGCACCATCGGGGTGCGGATCACCTTCGGCCGACCGTCCGCACGGGTGCCGCGCCCGCCGCCAACGCCCTTCGGAATCCGACCGGTTCGGGAATCCGGCTGAACGGGAACGACCGGAGCTGTACGCTGCCGGGCATGTGCGCTGCCCCCCGGATGCACCCCGACGGACCGGTGGTCGACGCGGCCCTCGTACGGCGGTTGATCTCCGCCCAGTTCCCGCGGTGGGAGCGCCTCCCGGTCACCCGGGTCTCCGCCGACGGGACGGACAACGCGATGTTCCGGCTCGGACCCGAACTCGCCGTCCGGCTGCCCCTGGTGGAGTGGGCCGCCGGAGGCCTGCGGCGGGAGCAGCAGTGGCTGCCCCGGCTGGCACCGGGGCTGCCGCGGCCGGTCCCGGCCCCGCTCGCGGTCGGCCGGCCCGCCGCCGGCTACCCGTGGGAGTGGTCGGTGCTGCACTGGCTGGACGGCGCCAACCCGGTGGCCGGCTCGCTGGCCGCGCCCGAGGGCCTGGCCCGCGACCTCGCCGGCTTCGTCAACGCCCTGCGCGCCGCCGACCCGGCCGGTGCCCCGGCCGGCCAGCGCGGCATCCCGCTCGCCTCCCGGGACGGCGCCACCCGCGCGGCCATCGCCCAGCTCTCCGGCGCGATCAACACGGCGGCCGCGACCGCCCTGTGGGACAAGGCCCTCCGGCTGCCCGGGTACGCCGGCCCGCCGGTCTGGATGCACGGCGACCTCACCCCCGGCAACCTGCTGCTCGCCCGCTCCGGCCGGCTCGCCGCCGTCCTCGACTTCGCCCTGATGGGCGTCGGCGACCCGACCGCCGACCTGATCGCCGCCTGGAACCTGCTGCCCGCCACCGCCCGTCCGGCCTTCCGCGCCGCCCTGCGCGCGGACGACGCCACCTGGGCCCGCGGCCGCGCCTGGGCGTTCTCCCTCGCTTTGGTGACGATCCCGTACTACCGCCACACCGACCAGGCCCTGACCGCCAACGCCCGTCACGTCGTCCGCGAGGTCCTGGCCGACCGCAGCGTGTAGGACGCACCCGGCGCACCCGACCCGGTCAGAAACCTGCCCCGGTCAAGGTCCGCTGTTAGCCTGGGTGCCATGACCGGACTGCGTGAGCTCAAGAAGGAGCGGACCCGGCGGGCCATCTCCGAGGCGGCCATCGCGCTGTTCCTGGAGCACGGCTTCGACCGGGTGTCGGTGGCGGACGTCGCGGCGGCCGCCGAGGTCTCCAAGCCGACGCTGTTCTCCTACTTCCCCAGCAAGGAGGACCTGGTCGTCCACCGCTTCGCCGACCACCAGGAACAGGCCGCCGGGGTCGTCCGCACCCGGCTGCCCGGGGAGCAGGTGCTCGACGCGCTGCTGCGGGACTTCCTGGACGGCCTCGGCCGGCGCGACCCGGTCACCGGCCTCAACGACCACCCCGCGGTGCTCGCCTTCACCGGCCTGGTCCACGGCACCCCGAGCCTGGCCGCCCGGGTCGGCGAGTACGTGGCCCGCGCCGAGCGGTCACTGGCCGAGGCACTGCGCGAGACCCCCGGCCTCCCCGGGCCGCGGGACCTCACCGCGGCGCTGCTCGCCGCCCAGGTCACCGCCACCCAGCGGGTCCTGGCCCTGCACAACTGGCGCCGCATCCAGGACGGCCGCACCGCAGACGACCTGTACGACGAGGCCGCCGGGGACGCCACCCGCGCCTTCGGCCTGCTCGCCCACGGCTACGGGGCGCCCGCCCTTGACTCCGCTGGCTAGAGTGCGCGCATGACGACGCGTCACCACTCCTTCGATGCCCTGCACAACTTCCGCGACCTGGGCGGCTATCCGGCCGCCGGCGGACGGTCCGTCCGGTGGGGGCTGCTCTACCGCTCCGACTCGCTCGGCAAGATCGGCTCCCCCGCCGACCTCGACCGGCTCCGGGCACTCGGGATACGGACGGTGATCGACCTCCGCTACCCCTGGGAGATCGCCGCCAAGGGCCGGGTGCCCGACTTCGAGGGCCTGGAGTACCACAACCTCTCGATCGAGCACCGCCCGTACGACCAGGCCGAGATCGACCCGGAGCTCGACCCCTGGCGCTACCTCGCCGACCGCTTCGCCGAGGTCGCCGAGGACGGGGTGAAGGAGATCCGCCAGGTGCTGGACGTGATCACCGCCGCCGAGGCCCCGGTGGTCTTCCACTGCGCCTCCGGCAAGGACCGCACCGGGCTGATCGGCGCCCTGCTGCACACCCTGCTCGGCGTCGGTGAGGACGACCTCGCCGCCGACTTCGCCCTCACCGGACTCGCCACCGCGCACCTCGTCGCCGACTGGCACGCCGCCCACCCCGGCCGCACCCTGCGCTGGCCCGGCTACGGGCGCGCCCCGGAGGCCGTCATCCGGCTCACCCTCGCCGGCCTCGCCGAACGTCACGGCTCGGTCGAGGCCTACCTCACCGGCACCCTCGGCATCGACCGCGCGCAGACCGACGCCCTGCGCGCCCGCCTGCTGACCGACTGAGCCGAACGCGCTCCGGTGCGCGACAGGCCCGGTGGCCCCGGGGCGGTCACGGACGCCGCGTTCCGCGGCCTGGAGCGCGAACAGGCCGCGGAGACACCCTGTTGGCCGGCCACCAGGACCCGGGCGCGCGGATCGGCAGGGGCCGGATCGCGGTCCGGGAGCTGCCGGTGCACCGCATCGAGGAGTCCGCCCGCCACGCCGACCCGCTGCGCGCGTGCCTCGACGGCCGGGTAGGGCAGTAGCCCAGGAGCTAACGCCGGCGGGAGCCCCGGGCCGGGCGGCTGCCGCCCCTGGCGGAGCGGGGCCCGGCCCCGGCGGCCGGCGCCGGGGCGGTCTCGGGCCAGTGCGCGGGCCGGGTGAGGCCGGCCGGGAGGCGGGTGGTGGCGTCGCCGCGGGCCGCGTTGAGCTGGGCCTGGGTGAGGAACAGGGCCGTGGTGAGGTCCGCTCCGGCCAGGTTGGCGTCCCGCAGGTCGGCGCCGACCAGGTCGGCGAGGCGCAGGTCCGCGCCGGAGAGGTCGGCCGCGACGAGCAGGGCGCCGCGCAGGTTGGCCCCGTGCAGGTCGGCGCCGCGCAGGCGGGCCCCGAAGAGGTCGGCGCCGCGGTGCTCCCGACGCCGCGGGGCGGCGGCGCGGACCAGTTCGGAGGCGCGCAGCAGCAGGTCGCTGATCCGCTGCCGGTGGGCCGGCACGTCGACGGCGAGGACCTCCTCGGGCGTGCCGCCGGCCAGCCGGTCGGTCTCCGCCAGCGCCTGCCGCAGCTCGTCGTGGACGGGACGGGCGGGGTCGAAGGTGAGCGCCTCGGTGAGGTACCGGAGCAGTTCGTGCAGCTGCCGCACGATCGGGAAGACGTCGAACACCGCCCCGGCGTTCTCCGGCTCCTCGCGCCAGCTGCGGCCGCCGAAGGTCACCTGGGAGACCCGCTGGCCGGCGCCGAAGCAGTCGTAGACGGTGCAGCCCTGGAAGCCGCGGTCGCGCAGCTGCGCGTGGATGCCGCAGCCGAAGTCGGCCTGGAGGTTGTGGCAGGGCTTGCCGGCCATCTTGTTCATGGCGAAGTCGGAGCCGGCGGCGAACGGCAGGGCGACGCAGCAGAGCCCGAAGCAGCTGCCGCAGTCGGCCCGGAGCTCGGTCGGCGCGGCCGCCGTGGGGTCCTGCGGCGACTCGGTCTCGCGCACGTTCCGGGATCCTTCCAGCAGCTGGGCGCCGGGCGGCGCCGTGGACCCGGGAATCCTACTGGGCAGACGGCCTTCCATGTCGGTAAGATACGAAAGGCCATTGAGACCATTACATGCGGGGGTGGGCGACATGCGGGACCCGGACACCAGGGAACTGGTCCGGAGCTGGATCGCGGGCTGGGCGGCCTCGCGCGGCTCCGCCGAGCCGGTGGACCAGCCCTGGGGCTGGAGCATCGACGTCGGCGCGCAGGGCCGCGAGGTGGGCCGGCACGTACTGCCGGAGCCGACCGAGGCGGAGGTCCGCAAGCTCGGCGAGAGCGTCACCGCGCCGACCACCTGGCTGAAGCTGTTCGCCGAGGACGCGACCGTGCGGCCCTGGCTGGACGAGCGGTGGCGCCTGGACGAACCGGGCTTCCTGATGACCGGCCCGGTCACCGCCGAACGGCCCCGGCCGCCCGCCGGGTACACCGTGACCACCTGGAGCCGGGGCGGGGTGATCAAGACCCTCGTGCGCAGCGACGCCGGGCACCTGGCCGCGAGCGGCCAGGCCGGTCTGGCCGGTCTGGCCGGAACCGACCCCGGAACCGGCCCGGTGATCGTGCCGGACCAGATCGGCACCGTCGCCGAGCACCGCCGCCGCGGCCTGGGCGCGCTGGTGATGCGCACCCTGCTGGCCGCCGGGCACGAGGCCGGGGCCCGTACCGGCATCCTGGTCGGCACGACGGACGGCCAGGCGCTCTACCACGCGATGGACTGGACCACCCACGCGCCGATGGCGAGCCTGGTCCTGGCGCCGGAACCACGACGGGCGTAGCTACCCGTAGGGCAGCAGCTCCGGCCGCTTCGCCGGGCGGCCGTCGCCGGAGGAGCGGCCGGTGAGGCGGCGGCCGACCCACGGGCCGACGTGGGCGCCCAGCCAGCGGGCGTCCTCGCGCAGCTTCTCGGCCCGGCCGGGCGGGGCGGCGGCGGGCAGCGGGGCGCGCCAGTCGAAGGCCGCGGGGCGGCCGAGCGCCTCCAGCACGCCCTCGGCGACCCGGCGGTGCCCCTCGGGCGAGAGGTGCAGGCGGTCCTCGGCCCACAGCCGGCGGTCGTCGAAGCAAGGGGCGGAGAACAGGTCGACCACGGCGAACCCGTCCTGCCGGCCCAGCTCCTGGACGAAGGCCTTCATCCGCAGGATGGCGGGCAGCAGCCGGGCACCGCCCGCCATGCGGCGGGTGGGGTCGGTGCTGGTGAACAGCACGACGGTGGCCCCGCCGGCCCGCAGTCCGGTGGCGCAGCGGCCGAGCAGCCGCTCGACCCGCTCGATGTCGCAGCCGGGGCGCAGCACGTCGTTGAGGCCGCCTGCCAGGGTGACCAGCTCGGCGCCCATCGCGGCGGCGGGGGCGAGCTGTTCGTCGTGGATCTGGCCGATGAGCTTGCCACGGACGGCGAGGTTGGCGTACCGGAAGTCCCCGTCGGAGCGGTCACCGGCCAGCGCCTCGGCGACCCGGTCCGCCCAGCCCCGGTAGTGGCCGTCGGGCAGCAGGTCGTCGCACATGCCTTCGGTGAAGGAGTCCCCGACGGCGACGTAGCTGCGGTAGGTGGTGGGCACGGGCTGGCCTCCGCTCTCCTGAGTCCGCTGAGTCCACTGAGTCCGCTCTGCGGTCCGACGATCGTACGTGCGGGCCCGGGCGGGACGGCGCCTGACCCCGGCGCTCATCGCACGTCCACTGTTCGTTTATCGGTCCGCGCCACTCTGGGGGCACGGGGCGGCGGTCGGCGACGGGGGCCTTGCCGCCGCCCCGCCCACCGGGCACGCCCGCGGCCGTCAGCCGGCCACGGCCGCCGGCTCCTCCGCCTTCCCCGGCGTGAACCAGTGCTCGCGCACGGCGTCGGTCGGCCGCTGCTCGCCGAGCGCGGCCAGGCCCCACTCCCCCAACGCCTCGATGACCGGCCGCAGTTCACGGCCGCGCGCGGTCAGTTCGTAGACCGTCGCGTTGGCGGGCCGCTCCAGCCGTCGGCGGGTGGCCAGCCCGTCGCCCTCCAGCTGCTTGAGCCGGGCGGCCAGGATGTCGGTGGAGACTCCGGGCAGGTCGGCGTGCAGGTCGGTGTAGCGGCGCGGGCCACCGAGGAGCTCACGGACGATCAGGAGGCTCCAGCGCTCCCCCACCGCGTCCAGGGCGCGGGCGACGGCGCAGTACTGGTCGTAGCTTCGGCGTGACATGTGGATCAGCATAGCCAAGAGGTTGGACTTTCCAAGTACACACTTGGTAGAACAAAGCTGAACCAACGGCGCGGTGGTGACGGTCGGGAGGCCGCAGGTGGAGTTTCGGCAGTCCAGCAAGCTCAATGGCGTGTGCTACGAGATCCGGGGCCCGGTGGTCGACCAGGCCAACGCACTGGAGGAGGCCGGGCACAGCGTGCTGCGGCTGAACACCGGCAACCCGGCCCCGTTCGGCTTCGAGGCGCCCGAGGAGATCATCCAGGACATCATCCGCAACCTGCCCAAGGCGCACGGCTACAGCGACTCGCGCGGCATCCTGCCGGCCCGCCGCGCGGTGGTGCAGTACTACCAGCAGCGCGGGGTCCAGGGCGTCACCGTCAACGACGTCTACCTCGGCAACGGCGTCTCCGAGCTGATCCAGATGGCCGTCACCGCGCTGGTGGACGACGGCGACGAGGTGCTCGTCCCGATGCCCGACTACCCGCTCTGGACGGCCGTGGTCCGGCTGGCCGGCGGCAAGGCCGTGCACTACCTGTGCGACGAGGGGGCCGACTGGTACCCGGACCTGGACGACATCGCCGCCAAGATCACCGCCCGCACCAAGGCGATCGTCGTCATCAACCCCAACAACCCCACCGGCGCGGTCTACCCGAAGGAACTGCTGGAGGGCATCCTCGACCTGGCCCGCCGCCACCGGCTGATGGTGCTGGCCGACGAGATCTACGACAAGATCCTCTACGACGGCACCGAGCACCACTGCCTGGCCGCGCTCGCCGACGACGTGCTCACCCTCACCTTCAACGGCCTCTCCAAGGCCTACCGGGTGGCCGGCTTCCGCAGCGGCTGGCTGGTCGTCTCCGGCCCCACCCAGCACGCCGGCGACTACCTGGAGGGCCTGACCATGCTCTCCGGCATGCGGCTGTGCCCCAACGTGCCCGCCCAGTACGCCGTGCAGGCGGCGCTCGGCGGCCACCAGTCCATCGCCGACCTGGTGCTGCCCTCCGGCCGGCTCACCGAGCAGCGCGACATCGCGGTCAAGGCGCTCAACGAGATCCCCGGCGTCAGCTGCGTCAAGCCCAAGGGCGCGCTGTACGCCTTCGCCAGGCTGGACCCGGCGGTGCACCGGATCGTCGACGACGAGCGGTTCGTGCTGGACCTGCTGCTGCGCGAGAAGATCCACGTCGTCCAGGGCACCGGCTTCAACTGGCCCCGCCCGGACCACTTCCGCTTCGTCACGCTGCCCCGCGCCGACGACCTGGAGACGGCCGTCAACCGGATCGGCCGCTTCCTGGCGACGTACCGGCAGGACTGAACGCGCCGGTGCCCCGGCGTCGGAGGTCCGACGCCGGGGCACCTGGGGCGCTGGGACACCTGGGGCACCGTCACGGGCGCGCGCCCCCCGTCGCGCTCCGGCGCCGTGGGGACGAGCGGGGACGAGCGGGGACGAGCGGGGACTACCAGCCCCAGCCGCCGCCCTGGCCGTCGTCGTCCCGGTCCGAGTCCCAGCCCTCGCCGACCTTGCGCAGGATCGTGTAGTTGTCGATCTGCGTGCCGTCCTCGGCCAGCGCGGTGACCTTCATGACCGACTTCTGGCCCAGGTGCTTCGGGGTGACGTCGACCTTGATGAAGGAGTAGCCGGTGTAGCGCACCCGCGACCACTGGATGGTCTCGGGGGTCTTCACCCGGCCCTTGCTCCAGTAGTAGGTCTTGACCTCGTCCTGGTGGTTCTCGTGCCCCTCGTAGGTGTCCGGCACGTCGAACTTGTACAGGCTGCGGCCGGCCGCGCCCGCGGTGACGTAGACCACGCCGTCCTTGGCCGGCTCGATGGTGGCGCCGCTCGGCACCTGCTTCGAGACCTTGTTGCCGAGGATCGCGTCGGTGCGCTCGTAGATGTGGTTGTGGCCGTTGATGACCAGGTCCACCCGGTACTTCTCGAACAGCGGCACCCAGGCCTCGCGGACACCGCCCTCGGAGGCGTGCGCGACGGTGGTGGAGAAGGCGCAGTGGTGGAAGAACACGACGACGAAGTCGACGGTCTCGTCGTTGCGGAGGTCCTTGAGGGTGCGCTCCAGCCACTTGGTCTGCTTGTTCGCCGAGATGCCCAGGTTGGCCGGGATCTCGTAGGAGACGTCGTTGGCGTCCAGCGAGATGACACCGACGTTCTTGTAGCGGAACGTGTAGACGCCGGGGACCTTGCGCGGGTCCGGGCCGTTGTCCGGCAGGAAGAAGCGGGAGTTCTCGCCGCCGTAGCCGTTCGGCGAGTACCAGGCCTCGATGTCGTGGTTGCCGTACGCGACCATCCACGGGATGTCGGCGGCGACCGTCTCGGTCTGCACCAGGAAGTCGTCCCAGGTCTTCGCGTTGAAGACGGACTTGTCCGGGTCGGTGCCGGAACCGGCCGGGTCGGCGTAGCAGATGTCGCCGGCGTGCAGGTGGAAGGCAGGCTTCTGGGCCTTGATCACGTTGTCGTTGCCGGCCGCGTGCGCGCTGACGCCCTGGTCGCCGAAGGCGGTGAAGGTGAACGGCTCGTACACCTTGCCCCAGCGGTGGTCGCGGGAGGGCGCGGTGCGGAAGGTGTGCAGGGTGGAGATCTGCTGCTGGGAGGCCGGGTCGAAGCCCTCGTGGCCGACACCGTAGTAGTAGGTGGTGTCGGGGCGCAGGTCCTCCAGCGCCACGTGCAGGTAGTACTGGTCCACCGGCTGGCTGCTCGGGGTCAGCGCCGGGGTGTGCAGGGCCCGGACCTCGGCCTGGACCTTGTGGCCCAGCTCCCACGGCGTCGTGCCGAAGCGCAGGAACGGCTTCTTGACCGGGGCCGGGACCTGCCAGGAGACGCGGAACTGGGTGTCCGGCTCGGGGCCGAACTGGAGGTGACGGCCGATCGGCGCCACCAGCGAACCGTCGATGCCGCTGGTCGTGCCACCGGTCAGCAGCTGCGGGCCGGCCGGGGCGGCGAAGGCCGTCCCGTTGCCCAGCGCGCCACCGACGGCGACGGCGCCGACGGTCACCGCACCGGCGCGCAGCATCCGGCGGCGGGAGAAACGGGCCCGCAGGTACTCGTGCTGCTCGGCCATGCTCATGCGGTCGGCAAGCTTGGCCGGCACGCCCATGTTGGGGATATCCATGCGCGGGACTCTGTCAGCGGCGCGTGGATCGCGCACGGACGCGGGGTGAACGCGTCGCAGCGTACCCCCCATTCGAACGCAATTGTTCGACCATGGTTCGGTAAAGGACGTGTCCGCACGGCCTCGACGCCGCATCATGACCCCCGTGAGCCCCTCGCCCTGAGCGGGCCTCGGCCGCGCCGCCGGGCCCTGGAGGGGGCAGCCGCCGAGCCGGGGAGGGGCAGCCGCCGGGCCCTGGAGGGGTCAGCCGGAGGGCTCGTCCCACTGGGCCGTGGACCGGTTGCCGGTGCCGTCGCAGGTGCGGCAGATCTCGTCCCGGTAGGCGTGCTTGGCACCGATCGCGTCCACCCGGTAGCGCACGTACACCCCGGTGCCGTCGCAGAGGAAGCAGTTGCCGCCCCCGCCGCCCACCTCGGTGGTGCCGGTGCCCTGGCAGGTCCGGCAGCTGAGGCCGGCGGTCCGGCCGGTGCCCGCGCAGATGCGGCAGACCGTCGTCATCGGCTCTCTCCCTCGCGCGGAAATCCCGGCGCCGGCCGGGGACCGCCCGGCGCCACCGGTCATGGTAGTGGTGAAGCCCGCCGGACAGGCGCGGGTAGATACGATCTGACGATCAGTCAGTAGCCTCGGGAGTGCCGGCTCACTCGGGCAGCCCCTCGCGGACCCGCCGGGAGACCGAGATCAGCTGGAGGTCGAGCAGCCCCGGCGGATCGGCGAGGCCGGGACCGCCCGCCCGCACCCAGGCGGCGATGTCGTCGATCATCTCGTCCATCAGCACGAAGCCCAGCCAGACCGGCCGGCCGCCCGCCGCCCGGCCCTCGGCGGAGGGGCCGACCACCACCACGTTGGACTGGGTGCACACGTCCAGGCACTTGACCGCCCGGACCCGGCCCGCCGGGCCGACCGCCGTCCGCAGCCGCTCGTACTGGCCCGCGTGGTCCACCCCGGGGTGCTTCGCCTCGGTGCCGCAGCAGCAGCCCCGGCAGACCGTCACGGTCACGGGGGCGCCGGCGCCCCGCGCGCGCTCGCGGACACCGTCGCGGTCTCGGCGGCTCATCGGATTCCTGACCCCTCCTGGCCGGCGGCACCCTGCGCACCGGCCTCCGCACTGTACCCGTCACCCCTGAGCCGCCCCGGCCGAGGGTCGGATCCCACGTGCCGAAGCCCTCAACAGGAACCCGTCCTTCCCCTAGGATGCGCACGGTTCCGCAGCGCTACGGGGGGCGGCACGACCGGAGGAGGGCCGGTCGGACGCCGGAGCGGAGGAGCCAGGGCCATCGGCCCGGCCGCGGCCGACGCCGGGGCACGGGTCCAGCAGGTGCCGATCTCGCGGACAGGGGGGAATCCGTGGTCACCGAAACAGCGCCGGGCGGGGCCGTGACCGGACCGGTCTCGATCTACGAGGGGAACAGCATCGAGGAGCTCCGCCACGTGGTGGGCGGACGGCTCGCGCCGCACCGGCTGACGGTGCTGGGCGAGCAGCGGCTCCCGGGACGGTTCCGCTCGTTCCACGAGGGCCCGGTGGCCCTCTACGACCTCGGCTACGGGGCGCCGGTGCGCCTGCGGACCGGGGACCTGCCGGACTTCTACAACGTCATCCTGCCGTACTCGGGGGGCGGCCTGGTCGTCACCAACGGCACCGAGCTGCCGTCCGCGCTGTCCGTGGCCGGGCCGGGCGACCAGGTCACCATGGAGTGGGACGCCGAGGCCCTGAACGGGGCGCTGGCGATGTCCAGGGAGGCCGTTGAACAGGCGCTCGCCGTCCGGCTGGGCGACCTGCCGCAGGAGCCGCTGCGCTTCGACCCGGTCCTCGACCCGGCCGATCCCGCCGTCCGGTCCTGGATCGAACTGGCCGACGCCTTCCGCGCGTTCACCGTCTCGGCGCTCGGCCGCCGGTCCCGCCTCGGCCTCCAGCACTTCGAGCGGCTGCTGGTCGACGGGCTGCTGGACGCCCAGCCCCACTCACTGGGCCGGCCCGCGGACGGCCGTGGCTCCGCGCTGCTGCCGAGCGCCCTGCGCCGGGCCGCCGACTACTGCGCCGAGCACGCCGGCGAGCCGCTCTCGGTCGCCGACATCGCCCTGGCCGCCCGGGTCAGCCTGCGCGCCCTGCGGGAGGGCTTCCGGCGCCACCTGGACACCACGCCGCTGGCCTACCTGCGGCGCGTCCGGCTCGACCGCGCCCACCACGACCTGCTCGCCATCGCCGACGGCCGGGCCCGCGGCACGGTGACCGAGGTCGCCTGCCGCTGGGGCTTCACCCACCTCGGCCGGTTCAGCGCGGACTACCGCCGCGCGTACGGGCAGCCGCCCTCGCAGACCCTCGGCCGCGGCGCCTGACCGGTCCGGGGCGGTCCTGGGCGGTCCGGGGCCAGCGCGATCCGGGGTTGGTCAGGCGCCGGGGCGCGGGCTATCCGGAATGCTGCGGCGAAGCCGTCGGGAAGTGGATAGCCGCACCCGGGGCGTCCCCGGCAGGCTGGCTTCCGACCGTGCCGGTGCGCCCCGCACGGGGGAGGGGGCGCACCGGGTCGCGGGACCACGCGCACCCTTCCCCGCACGCCCCCCGCGCGGCGCTACCCGACCGCCCGCGCCGCCGCCCGCCCCGCCGTACGCCCCGAGAACAGGCAGCCGCCCAGGAACGTCCCCTCCAGCGAGCGGTACCCGTGCACGCCCCCGCCGCCGAAGCCGGCCGCCTCACCGGCCGCGTACACCCCCGCCAGCACCTCGCCGTCCGGCCGCAGCACCCGGGAGGACAGGTCCGTCTCCAGGCCGCCCAGCGACTTGCGGGTCAGGATGTTCAGCCGGACGGCGATCAGCGGGGCGGCGGCCGGGTCGAGCAGGCGGTGCGGGGCGGCGGTGCGCACCAGCCGGTCGCCGAGGTGGCGGCGGGCGCCGTGGATCGCGGTGACCTGGAGGTCCTTGGCGAAGGGGTTGGCCAGCTGCCGGTCGCGGTCCCCGACGGTGCGGCGCAGCCGGTCCGGGTCGATCAGCGGCTCGCGGGTCCTGGCGTTCATGCCCCGGGCGAGGTCGGCGAGGTTGCCCGCGACCACGAAGTCCCGCCCGTGCCGCAGGTGGCCCCGGACGGGTGCGGGGGCGCCGGGCAGCGCGCGGCCGAGCACGCCGCGCACCGACTTCCCGGTGAGGTCCGGGTTCTGCTCGGAGCCGGAGAGGGTGAACTCCTTCTCGATGATGCGCTGGTTGAGCACGAACCAGGTGTACGGGTACCCGGTGGACATGATGTGTTCGAGCGTCCCGAGGGTGTCGAAGCCGGGGAACAGCGGGGCGGGCAGCCGACTGCCGCGCGCGTCCAGCCAGAGCGAGGAGGGGCCCGGCAGGATGCGGATGCCGTGCCGGGCCCAGATCGGGTCCCAGTTCTCGATGCCCTCGGTGTAGTGCCACATCCGGTCGCCGTTGACCAGGCTGGCCCCGGCCCGGCCGGCGACGTCCAGCATCAGCCCGTCCACGTGCGCGGGCACCCCGGAGAGCAGCTTGGCGGGCGGCGTGCCGAGCCGGGCCGGCCAGGCCTTGCGGACCAGGTCGTGGTTGCCGCCGATGCCGCCGGAGGTCACGATCACGGCCTGGGCGCGCAGTTCGAAGCTCCCGGCCGGCTCGCGCGAGCTGGCCTCGCCCCGGCCCGCCGGGCTGGGCACCAGCACCTCGCCGGTGACGGTGTCGACGGCGCCCGCGGTGGCGGACAGCCCGGTGACCCGGTGCCGGAAGCGCAGGTCCACCAGCCCGCGCGCGGCGGCGGCGCGGACCCGCCGCACGAAGGGTGCCAGCAGCCCGGGCCCGGTGCCCCAGGTGATGTGGAAGCGCGGCACCGAGTTGCCGGGCCCGTCGGCGAGGAAGCCGCCGCGCTCCGCCCAGCCGACCACCGGGAAGAAGCGCACGCCCATGCCGTGCAGCCAGGAGCGCTTCTCCCCCGCCGCGAATTCCACGTACGCCTCGGCCCAGCGGCGCGGCCAGGCGTCCTCGGGGCGGTCGAAGCCGGCCGTGCCGAGCCAGTCCTGCCAGGCGAGGGCGTGCGAGTCGCGGATGCGCGTCCGGCGCTGCTCGGGCGAGTCGACCAGGAAGAGGCCGCCGAAGGACCAGTGCGCCTGGCCGCCGAAGGAGGCCGCCGGCTCCTGGTCGAGCAGGATCACCCGGCGTCCCGCGTCGGCGAGTTCGGCGGTGGCGGCGAGGCCCGCGAGGCCCGCTCCGATGACGATGACGTCGGCGTCCAGGGCCATGCGCAGTCCTCCGTCGCGGCTCGCGGTGGCGGCACGCTCCGGGGCGTGGCCGTCGCTGTGCGCCCGATACTGCGGCCCGCGGTGACGTCCGGTCAACCGCCCGGTGACGAGCGCCGGGGCGAATTCCGCTCCGGGCCGTTTCGGAATTGTCTCCGGCGCTCGTGCGATACCCGGCGGAGCGGAATGCGAATTGCCGTCGCGGCCGTCTGACGGAATATCGGCGATTTCCGCGCGAACCATGGACGGCCGGGAAACCTCGCAGTAACTTACCTGCGAGTAGCTGTGGCCCGGCTCGGCACGACCCCCACCCGTCGTTTCTCTCCCCCAGGAGGAACCGTGCTCCGCCCTGCCCGGAAATCCCGGCACCTCCGGAATTCCACCGCGCTCGCCGCGGTCGCCCTCGGCGCCGCGCTCGCCCTCACCTCCACCGCCGCCCGGGCTGCCGCCCAGGCGCCGGAGCACTACGTGGCGCTCGGCGACTCCTACGCCGCCGGCGCCGGGGTGCCCGGCCAGTCGGCCGGCCTGTGCCTGCGCTCCGACCGCAACTACGGCCACCTGGTCGCCGCCGCCCTCAAGGCCGGCGCGTACCGCGACGTCACCTGCTCCGCGGCCAAGATCAAGGCGATGACGCAGCCCCAGTACGACGCCTTCATCCGGGTCAACGACCCCCAGCTGGACGCGGTGACCGCCGACACCGACCTGGTCACCCTCGGGATCGGCGGCAACGACCTGGCGGCCAGTGACCTCGGCCTCGGCGAGCTGGTCGCCACCTGCGTCGCCGGCGCCGTCGTCAACCCGCTCGGCACACCCTGCAAGGACGTCTACCACCACGGCTACTGGGACTGGAGCAGCATGTCCTGGCGGTACGGCAACGACGACCTGGCCGAGCGGATCCGCACCACCGTCGCCCCGCAGCTCGCCGACACCCTCCGGCGCATCCACGCCAAGGCCCCCGGGGCCAGGGTGCTGCTGGTCGGCTACCCGTCCGTACTGCCCGCCGACGGCTCGCGGTGCGTGCTGCGCCAGCCGGTGACCCCGGGCGACGTCGAGTACCTGCACGGCGTGCTGGACGGGCTGAACACCGCCCTGAAGTCCACCGCGGCCGCGAACGGGGCGACGTACGTGGACACCGCGACGCCGACGCTCGGGCACGACGTCTGCTCGGACGACCGCTGGATCGAGGGCGCGCTGCCGGGCTCGCCCGCCGTGCCGTTCCACCCGAACGCGACCGGCGAGCGGGCGATGGCGCAGGCGGTGCTCGCCGCGCTGAAGTAGCCCACCCGGCCCCGGGAAGCGCCGAGGGGCCGGCGACCCGGTCACCGGCCCCTCGGTAACGCGCCGCGCGCTACTCGGACTTCGAGTGCGCCGAACCGGCGGCCAGCCCGGCCGACCACTTCTCCTCGACGTTGCCGAGCTTCCAGAACGCGATCGCCGCGGCCCAGGCGAGCACGAACAGCCCGACGATGGCGTAGCCGACGAAGTTGAGGTCCAGCTCGCCGATCCAGGCGACCGGCCCGCTGGTGATGTCCAGTTTCTCGCCGAGCAGCCCGATCAGCTCGATCGAGCCGATCACCAGCGCGACCAGTACCGACAGCCCGGTGACGGTCAGGTTGTAGTAGATCTTGCGGACCGGCTTGGAGAACGCCCACTCGTACGCGAAGTTCATGAACGAGCCGTCGATGGTGTCCAGCAGGCTCATCCCGGCCGCGAACAGGATCGGCAGGGTGAGCAGCGCGTACCAGGGCAGCGAGAAGGCCGCCGCGCCGCCCGCCAGGACCAGCAGGGACACCTCGGTGGCGGTGTCGAAGCCGAGGCCGAACAGCAGGCCCACCGGGTACATGTGCCAGGGCTTGGTGACGGCCCTGGTGACCCGGCCGAGGACGCGGTTCATCAGCCCTCGCCGCTCCAGCTGGCGCTCCAGCTCCGCCTCGTCGTAGTCGCCCTGGCGCATCCGCCGGAAGACCTTGAGGATGCCGTTGAAGGCGCCCAGGTTGATCAGGCCGAGCAGCAGCAGGAAGGTGCCGGAGACGGCGACGCCGATCAGACCGGTCATCTCGTGCAGCGTCGAGTCGTCCGACTCCACCTGGCCGGCCAGCGAGCGGATGCCCAGGGCCAGCAGCGCGCAGAGGCCGAAGACGATCGAGGAGTGCCCGAGCGAGAACCAGAAGCCGACGGACAGCGGCCGCTTGCCCTGGCCCATCAGCTTGCGGGTGGTGTTGTCGATGGCGGCGATGTGGTCGGCGTCGAAGGCGTGCCGCATGCCGAGGGTGTAGGCGGTCAGGCCCATGCCCGCGCCGAACACCTGGCCGCCGACGTCGTAGTGCTCGGGCTCGACCACGGCGAGCAGCGTGAACCAGCCGATGACGTGCAGAGCGAGAATGAAGCCGCCCATTCCGGCCAGGCGGATCCACTCCTCACGGGTGAGCCGGTCGCGCCAGCGGGGGGCGGTCATCGTCGTGTCCTTTCGGTCGGGCGGGTCGGAGCTGGGCCATCTTTCCGCCTGGACGCGCGCAGTTGCAAGTCATGCGCAATTACGAATTCGACTCCCCCCGCTCACGGAGATCGTCACGACCCTTACAAGGCTTCGTAACCTCCGAGGACTTTCACCGTTCGCTCTACGCGCGGATACTCCCGTTCTACGCGCGAAAACCGGGCCCTACCCCCCAACTCCCCACGGAGGAACGGCACATGACGATCCGCATTCGAACCGCCGCGGCCCTGGCCGGTACGGCGCTGCTCACGGCCGGTCTCACCACCCCCGCCGCCACGGCCGCACCCGCCGCCACCGCCCCCGCCACCAGGGCCGCCGCGGCCGGCGCCACCCCGCACCGGGTGCTGTTCGACAACAGCAAGGCCGAGACCGCGGGCAACGCCGACTGGATCATCAGCACCAGCCAGCCCGACCCGCTGGCCCAGAACGCCGGTCCCACCACCGAGAAGAGCTGGACGGGCGCCCTCTCCGCCTGGGGCGTCGCCCTCCAGAAGACCGGCCAGTACAGCCTGAAGACCCTTCCGGCCGGCTCCACCATCAGCTACGGCACCGGCGCCGCGCTCGACCTCGCCAACTTCGACACCTTCGTGATCCCGGAGCCCAACATCCGGTTCAGCGCGGGCGAGAAGACCGCGATCATGAAGTTCGTCCAGAACGGCGGCGGGCTCTTCCTGGTCTCCGACCACGTCAACAGCGACCGCAACAACGACGGCTGGGACTCCCCGAAGATCATCAACGACCTGCTGACCAGCAACGGGGTGAACAACAACGACCCGTTCGGCTTCTCGGTCGACCTGCTCAACATCACCACCGACAACCCGCGCGCGGCCGACGCCCCGGCCGACCCGGTGCTGCACGGCCCCTTCGGCACCGTCACCGGCTCCATCCTGCGCAACGGCACCACCTTCACCCTCAAGCCCGCCGACAACCCGAACGTCAAGGGCCTGGTCTACCGGACCGGCTACAGCGGCAGCACCGGCGCGTTCTTCGTCACCAGCACCTTCGGCTCCGGGCGGGTCGCGATCTGGGGCGACAGCTCCCCGATCGACGACGGCACCGGCCAGTCCGGCAACACCCTGTTCAACGGCTGGGACGACCCGGCGGGCACCGACGCCGCCCTCGCCCTCAACGCCACCGCCTGGCTGAGCAAGGCCTGACCGGCCCGGCGGGGTCCTCTCACCGGGGCCCCGCCTGCCGGGCCCGCCCGCCGGGGTCCCGCTCGTCGGGGTCCCGCTCACCAGGCCAAGGGCCGCTCCCTCCCCTAGGGTCGGAATACCGACGCCCCGGGACCGATGGGAGCGGCCATGCCGTCCTACGCCTTCCACACCACCCGCGAGGACCTGCGCATCCCGCTGCCCGACGGCACCCTGCTGGCCGCCCGGCTGTGGCGCCCGGTCGGCGACGAGCCCGCCCCCACCCTGCTGGAGTACTCCGGCGGCCGGCTCACCGACCGCACCGCCGCCGAGGACGCCCGCCGGCACCCCTGGTACGCGGGCCACGGCTACGCCACCGTCCGGGTCGACACCCGCGGGCACGGCAACTCCGAGGGCACCCCCGGCGAGCCCGGCGGCGAACAGGAGCTGGCCGACGGCGCCGCCGTGGTCGACTGGCTCGCCCACCGCCCCTGGAGCAACGGCCGGCTCGGCCTGCTCGGTGTCGGTCCGGCCGGCACCACGGCGCTGCGGGTCGCCGCCCGGGCCCCGGCCACCGTCGGCGCCGTGGTCACCGCCTGCCCCGAGGGCGGCCACCGGCTCGGCGGGGCCGTGCTCGCCGCCGACCTGCACACCAGGCTCACCGTCCTGGTCGCCGACGCCGCCCTGCCGCCGGACCCGCGGCACGTCGGCGACGCCTGGCGGGCCGCCTGGCTGGCCCGGCTGGAGGCACTCGCCCCGCCCGTCGACGCCTGGCTCGCGGCCGGCGAGAGCACCGTCCCGGTGTCCGTGCCCGCCCTCGTGGTGGCCGGCTGGGGCGACCCGTCCTGCTCCTTCGTGCTGCGACTGCTCGCCGAGTCCCCCACCGCCCGCGCCCTGATCGGCCCCTGGCCGCACGGACTGCCCGAGGCCGCCCTGCCCGACACCCTGCGCTGGTGGGACCACTGGCTGCGCGGCGCCGACACCGGCGCCCTCAAGGAGCCCGCCCTGCGCAGCTGGATCAGCACCCGGTGGACCGGCGACGAGGCCTGGCCCTCCCCCGACGTCCGCGAGATCCACTACGGCCTGGACGGACCGCTGCGCACCGCGGGCACCGCCTCCGACGACCGGTACGTCCGGGTCCGTTCCCCGCAGCACACCGGTCTCGACGCCGGCGCCTACGTCCCGCACGGCCGCCCCGCCGACCAGCCGCCCGACCAGCGCGAGGAGGACGGCCGCTCGGTCTGTTTCGACTCCCAGCCGCTGCCCGAACCGGTCGAGCTGCTCGGCGTCCCGAGCGTACGGCTGCGGCTGCGGCCCGGCCCCGAGGACGGGGCGTCCGCCCAGGTGGCGGTGCGGCTGTGCGCGGTCGGCCCGGACGGCACCTCGGAACTGGTCACCCGGGGCGTCCTGGTCACCGAGGGGCCGGACGCCGAGGTCGAACTCGCCGCCTGCGCGGTCACCGTCCCGGCCGGGCACCGGCTGCGGCTCGCCCTCTCCTCGGTCTACTGGCCGTGGCTGTGGCCCCCGGCCGAGGACACCGGGTACGGGGTCGACCCGTCCCGCTCCACACTGAGCCTGCCGGTGCGCCACCTCGCCGCCGACGTCGGCTCCCCGCCCGTCACCTTCGAGCCGCCGACGCTGCCCGAACCGCTCGCCGTCCACCTCACCGAGCCGCTCACCGCCAGGCCCGAGCACCTCACCGTGCACGACCTCGGCCGCCACGAGTGGCGCACCGAACTCTCCCCCGCCACCGACGGCACCCGCACCCACCCCGACGGCCTGGTCCGCGACGAGCACGCCGTCACCGCCTACCGCGTCCTCAGCGGCGCCCCGCTCAGCGCCCAGGCCCGCACCGACCACACCGTCCGGCTGGAGCGCCCGGACATCGGCTGGGACGTCACCGTCCAGACCCGCACCCAACTGCGCTGCGACGCCGGGCACTTCATCAGCGTCGTCCAACTGCGGGCGCTGGAGGCGGGGTCGGAGGTCTTCACCAGGGAGTGGCAGCACCGGCTGCCCAGGGAGCGCTCCTGAACCACCCCCGGGCACCGTTCGCTCCCCGCACGGGGAGCGAACGGTGGGGAAGCTCAGGCACCCCGATGGACCACCCCGCCCCGGACACCCGGGTCGGCGACGTCGACGCCGACCCGCCGGGCCGTCGTCGGTCAGTCGCGTGCGGACGCGGCGGCGAACTCCGCCGCCACCCGGTCACGAATGTGCTCGATGGTGCGCCGCAGCTCCCCGCTGTGGACGCTGGGATTGCGGAATCCACGCCCGTTCCCCCATCGGTGCGGCAGGTAGCCGCCGCCACAGACGTTCAGCACCGGGCACTCCAGGCAGTCCGCCGGCAGGAGTTCCGCGCTGCGCAGCCCCTGGCTGAAGAGCCTGGTCGAACGCAACTCGTCGATGCTGTTCCGGGTGACGTTCAGGCCCATCTGCGTCATGCCGTTGCTACAGACGCGGAGCACGTCGAGGGGCTCCAGACTGCCGTCCGCCTCCACCACCACCTCGGCGATGGACTGCAGACCGATGGCGTCGATCCGGGGGGTGGACCCGAGCAGCATTTCGATGACCGTGGCGAACCAGCGGATCTTGATGTCCGGGTTCATCGCATCGAGCCAGGCGTCGAACAGCTCGATGTAGTAGCGGCTGAGCGCCCCGGCCGGCCACGGTGGCCTCATGTCGTGATGATGGTCGGGCCAGAGGAAGTCCATGTTCCGCACACCCAGCTCTGCCAGGTGGGAGAAGATCCGGGTGCCCGGGTAGTCCGGATTGGCGACCGTCAGCGTCCCCCACGGCAGCCCCCGGGGGTCGGCGGCCAGAAGCTCGATGGCCTGGCGCACCTTCCGGTAGGAGCCACGGCCCGCGTGGTTCACTCGAAATTGATCGTGCCAGGCCTCGGGCCCGTCAATGCTGATCCCGATCGACACCTTGTGCTCGGCGAAGATGTCCAGCCAGCCCCCGTCCAGCTCGGTGCCGTTCGTCTGCACGGACAGCGTCGCCAGCGGGCCGCCGCTCGCCCTGCGGGCCACCTCGTCCAGGAACCACGCCATCCAGCGCTTGCCGACCAGGGTCGGCTCGCCCCCGTGCAGTGCCAGCCCGACGTAGGGCAGATCGTTGCTACGGGCGTACTCGAAGATCCGATCCAGCGCCGCGCCGGCGACGGCCTTGCTCATCACCTTCGGGCGCGACTCGTACGTGGTGTCGCCGAGGTTGTAGACATAGCAGTAGGTGCAGTTCAGGTTGCAGGCACCGGCGATCTTGATGATGAAGGTCGAGGAAGGCGTCCCGGGCTCGGTAGTGCCGGTGGACGGGCCCGGGACGACTTCCTCACCCCGTGTGCTGTCGACAGATGTCATCACTGTCCGTCACATCGACAGGCTGAACGACACCTTGATGTGACTGATCGCCGCCAGTTGTTCGGGCCGGTTCTTCAAGTCCGCGAGGACCTGTCGCACCACTGGATTCAGCTTTGACGCGTCCAGTTCATCGATGTTCGCCAGCGTCCGGTCGGCGGTGAACTGGGTGGTGTCCTTGTCTGCCATTGCGCACCTCTTTCGGTCGGATTGTCGGCCACTCCGCAGCCAACATCCCTGATGTTCGCAGGCGGAGCATCCATCGACATTCGTACGTGCTCCAAACGGCTGAGGAGCGGACAGCGGACGGGCCACCCAGCCCAGGTCCCGTCGGGCGCCCAGCCTCAACGCAACACCCGCCTGCCGCCTTGCGGGCCGCTCGAGCTCCGACCCCACCCCGGCCGACAGCGGGCCGAACGCGGCGGCCGGCACAGGACCCCGACCGCGGATCGCCTACTTCGCCCTCGACGGCACCGACCACGCCGACCACGCCGACCACAATGAGCAGGGCATCATGATCCGCCGCTACATCATCCGGCGGAACAAACACGCCACCGACAGCCGCCCACGCGTGGTCGTCCACAGGGCCGACGCTGCCCGGCGCGGCACTATGTGGTCGCGGCGGCCGGCGGGCCGAGCCGTGCGCGCAGGGCCGCGCGGGCCCGGGCGACGCCGCCGGAGGTGGCGGTCGCGCCGGTGCCGACGGCGACGGTTCTCGTGCCGAGGCCCGCGCAGGCGCGGCAGATGCCGGGGCGGGGTACCGGGTCGTGGCAGCGGCCGCATTCGGCGTACGGGGCCGGTGGGGGCTGCGCGGCCGGCCGTTCCGGTGGCAGTTTGCGTTGCAGGCGGTCCCGGAGGATCGCGGCGGGGGAGTGCATCGGCCGGGGCAGTCCGGGGAGCAGGGCGTGGGCCAACTCGGCTTCGCCGCATCCTCGTTGCAGCCAGCGGGTGACGAGTGGTGCCAGTGCCCGGGCCTCGGCGTCGCCGAGGCGCAGGCGGGGTTCGGACCGGATCACCCGGAACAGCACGGCCACGGCGGACCTGGTCTGTTCATCAGGTTCACCCCGTTCATCCGGTCCATCCGGTTCACACTGTTCATCCGGGAGGGTGGTTTCTTTCCCCGGGTCCTTTACGGGAGGGGTGACAGGGCGGCCGGTGCCCCCTGCGCCGAAGTCCGGGGGGTGGACAGCCGGTTTGGGCTGCGGGGTGTCGAAGACGTGGGCCTCGGAACGGAGCGTCCCGTCGGGCATCCGGACCGTGTCGACCCGGTAGTACCCGGCGTCCTTCAGTTCTTTGAGTGCCCGTCGGACGGCACCGCGCCCCTGCGGGCTGCTGTCCGCCATCTGCCGCCCGTCCTCACGGCGCCCGTCGGGGCGCGAGAGGAGGTCGGCGAGCAGTCCGCGGGCGGTGTAGGAGAGCCGACGGTCCTGCAACAGGCCGTTCGGAAGGACGGTGAACGCGCGCGTCTGCGCGCTACGATGAATCCGCATCTGGAGGCTGTACTCCTGGTGCCCGACCCCGGGGTGTTCCAGCACCGCCGGGGTCTCCTGTGTTCTGTTGACGATGCGGAAAGTAGCACATCGACTACGAAGAGTGTGAACCGTTCGAGCGTGAAGCCCAGAACCTCGAATGAAGTGCGCCCCACCCCCTGCATGGAAAGTCGGCCCCGCCGACTTCTCACGCACATCACCGCGCCCGGCGGCCCCGGCCAGTAGTGGCCGGGGCCGCCGAAACCCCCGTTCCGACCGGGCTCGTGTGCGAACACACGAGCCCGGCCCGTTCCGCAAGAGCCGGTGAACAACGCAGCGTGCGACAACCCGTCCGGCGACTGCTCGCCGCAGAAGTCGAGATCGGAGAGCGAGTTCCATGCCCCCGCCACCAGCAGGGGCGCGGAGCGGAGCACGCTACTCAACTCAAGGACGGGCGCGCTCGATCGCGTCGAAGATGTCCGCATCGGTCTCCTGCTGCCAGGACGGCAGATCGGTCCGGTCGGCGACATAGCCTGCTTTCGGCTCGCCCGGGCAGTGCTTCGACACACCGGCGATCCACCGCTTCGCGGAAGATCCGCCCGTCGGACGACATGCGTTGACGATTCGTCAGGCAGCGCTGTCAAGCACCGAAATCTGCTGACGCAGGGCCGATGCCTGATCATCGGTCACGAGCGGAACCAGCGGATGTCGGCAGCGTCACGCAAGATAGACCTTCTGCCACTCCAGGGACGTCATGGTCAGCGCGGCCTCGGCGAGGGCGTGGGCCGACTCGGTCTTGAGACTGCCGAGACTGCTGTCAATCCACGGCTGGACGTTCTGGTAGCCCTGCTCGCGGTACTCCACGGCCTGGATCAGGCACTCCAGCTTGTCCGCGTCGTGGGCGACGGTGACTTCCAAGTTCGCGGCGTTCTCGTACTCCTCCACCAGGGCCTGGAGTCCGGCAACGACGGCCGGGTGAGCGGCGCTGACCTGGTCGGCGGTCACCCGCTCGTTCGACGCGGCGGTGAGGTAGCGCCGGCTGATGTGCGGGATGTCGCCGACCCGGGTCTCCTGGGTGTCATGGAAGAGGCACAGCAGGGCGACCTTGGCCGGGTCGGCACCCTCCATCATCGCGAGCACCGCACCGATGATGCCCGTCCGGAACGAGTGCTCCGCGACCGACTCGGGATCCTTGACGCCGGCGATCCACCAGCCCTGGCGCTTCGCCCGCTTGAGCATGCCCGCTTCGAACAGGTAGCTCGCGGTGCCCCTCGCCTGCTTGTCGTCCGTCATGGCTGCCCTTCGCTGCTGGATCGGTTGTCGCTGTAGCCGCCTACCCGAAGACCCGTAGTGCGCAACTCCAACTCTCGACGGGACTGTCGTGAAAGACCGTCACCATCAAGCAGGGTTAAGGCTCGTAAGGCCAGGGCACGGGCTGTACGGGGGTCCGCGTCGGCCAGGCCGCGCCGAGTGAGCATGAGTGCCTTGATCGAATGGACGTACACGGCGGAGTGTGGTGAGGCGCTACGCCTCCGGCGGCAGACTGTAGCGGCTCAGGACATCGTCAGCCGTGGACCTGTCCAACAGGCGCAGCTCCCAGGGCCCGGTGTTGACCTCGAACTCCTTGCCGAAGCCGACCCACTTGCCGGTCATGCGGCGCCCGGTGGGATCGACCAGCAGCTGAAGAGCGCCGTGGTACCTGGCCCCCTGGTAGTAGCCGGCCTGCGCGGTCTGCTCCACCCACGAGCCCGTCACGACGTTCCGGTCGACGGTCAGGTCGAACGACAGCGGTGAATCAGGATTGGACGACGCGCCGGGGAGGGACCGGCCGGTGATCCGGTTCCCGCTCTGGGACAGCACGACGTGATGCAGTCCGGTGTACGTGTTCTCCCGGCTGCTGCTGAAGAACTCGTAGTGGCTGATCCAGACCCCCGAGCAGTCCTCACCAAGGAGAGCGAGCGCGGCCTGCTGCACGGGCACGCCCGGTTCATCGCCGGTCATGTCACGGCCTCCCGGATGAGGCGGAGCCCGGGGCGCTCGCGAACCGCCGTCCGCCCGCCATGGGGCGGGCGCGTTCGAGGAGTCCGCGCACGTGGGGGTTGCGGCGGTGCGGCCGGGTCGCGGCGATCATCGAGCGGAAGCGGTCGTCGGCCCGGCCGGACTGGATCGCCGGGTAGTCGTCCAGGGCCAGGTGCCAGTTCTGGACGGCCTCCTCCAGCCGACCGGCTTCGAGCTGCCATTCGGCGAGCATCGAGCGGTGGCGCACGCGGGCCCGGCGATAGACCGCGGGTCTGATCTTCGCGGAGTGCTGGAGCGCGCGGATCGCACCATTGCGGTCGCCGAACTCGTAGTTGACCTGGGCGATGTGGTACGACAGCGTGGCGGGGTCGTAGGAGCCGTGAGCCTTGGTCTTGGACTCGGCCTGCTCCATGGCGACTTCGGTCGCGCGCAGCATGGCGAGGGCTCCGGTCTTGTCCCCGGTCTGGGCGAGGGCATGGGCCTGTTGGCCGGCGAGGAAGGCTCTCATGCGGGGGCCTGCCTGCGGGGAGGCGGACGAGGCTGCGTCCGCGAGCCGCAGGGCGGTGCTGCCGTGGCCGAGGTCGATGGCCTGGACGCTCATGCCGCGCAGGGTGGTGCAGTACGTGAGGTGGTCACCCGCGTGCCCGGCCAGTTCCAGGGCCTTCAGGTAGTACCGCTGGGCCAGCGCATCGTGGCGTTCGTCCACGGCCATGTAGCCGGTCAGGTAGCAGTGGTCGGCGGCGGCTGACAGCATCGCCTTGTGGACTTCCTCGCCGGCGTCCGCCCGCAGGTACGGGACGATCGTGTTGACCAGGAACGAGGCAGCCATCGGGCGCGCCATCCGGCCGCCGAACTGATCGTCCAGCTCGCTGATCCGCCCGGTCATCGCTGCGACCGCCTGAACCTCCGCCATGCCGATCCGCAGATGCGGGTCGGTTCGCAGTCTCTCGAAGCGGCCCATCAGATCGGGCCAGCCCGGAATGGTGAGGGCCACCGAATACAGGCCTGCCGTGAGGACTCCGCGCCGGGATGGGTCCATGTCGAGACTCCCCAGGTCGATCAGCCCTGACACGGTATCCGTCGACTGGTCGGCGGCGGTAGGCATCTCACGGAATCCGGCCTCGAAGGCGCTGATCGGCCGCCTGAGCCTCCGCGCCAGCGTCTCCAGGACCACCGGCAGGGCCCTCGTGGAGGGCGAGGTGCCGCCGAGCCAGTGGGAGACCGCCGAGGCGTCGTACTTGAGCCGCTGCCCGGTCTCGGTGCCGGTCCGGTTGACGGCCCGTGCCAACTCGCCGTTCCCCCAGGCGGCTTCGGTCATGAGCGAGGCTAGCTTGAGGTTCGGTGCACGGTCGGTTCGCACGACAGTTCCCCCTTGCGGATGGGTTTCAAGGGTTTCAACGTCCTGGCTCGCCTCGACCATAGCCGACCACAGGGCAAGTCTGTTGACTGTTCGTCATCGGTCGATCACCAGCAGTGGTGCGGCCGGCCCCCTCTCCTTTCGCCTTCAAGGTGCTCCCCCATGCTCACTTTCCGCGGCCCCCGCATGTTCGTCGCGCGTCTCGATTCGCGAGCCGAATCCGCGCCCCTCGCCCGCTACTTGCTCCGGGCCTACCTCTCCGGCCTGCCCTCCGGGGAGGACTATCGCGACACCGCCGAACTCCTCCTGAGCGAGCTCTTCGCCAACGCCGTCCAGCACTCCGACACGCCCGACGACCGGCGCATCGAGATCCGCTTCGACCTCGCCGACTCCCTCCTGCGCCTCGAAGTCCACGACGCCGACACCGCCCTCCCCGCCCTCCGAACCCCCACCCCCGACGACGAGCACGGGCGCGGGCTCCGCCTCGTCGACGAACTCGCCGAGCGCTGGGGCTGCACCTCCCGCCCCTGCGGCATCGGCAAGTTCGTCTGGGCCATCATCGCCCCCGCCACCGCCTGAAAGCCCCCCGATGAACCTCACCACCGTCGCCCGCCACGCCCTCACCCGCGGCCACACCCCCGCCGCCACCTACGCCCTCCTCGCCAAGCGCTCCGGCAAGCCGCTGCCCTCCGCCCGCGCGGTCTGCCTCGCCCTCACCATCCCCCTCGCCGAAACCACCCGCCGCCTCACCGAATGCCACGACGCCCTCCTCACCAACCCCCGCCCCGGCACCGAAGCCGACACCGGCGAAGTCCTCGAAGCCCTCGGCGTCTTCGACGTCCCCAAGTCCCTCACCCCCACCGAACTCGCCATCGTCGAACTCCTCCTCACCGCCATCGAGGCCCACGGCAGCCTCCGCCCCGGCCACCACCACGGCCTCAATCGCTGGTTCACCACCGGCAACCTCACCACCGCCTACCTCTCCCTCACCACCACCCACCCCCTCCCCCGCACCGGCAACCCCGCCCGGTACTGGACCACCCTCACCACCGCCGGCGAACTCCTCGCCACCACCCCCAACCCCGACCCCCGCATCACCTACGCCCTCACCCACTGCCGCACCCAAACCACCACCCAGCGCCAGAAGTCGGACCCGCCGACTTCCCACGCAGGTCACCCCGAGGGCAGCGGTGGCCGTTCCCGCGGTGACCGCCACCGATGATGAGGGTCGGTTCCGTGTGCGGCCTTGCAGCAGCCCGTCCACCGTCTGCGCAGGAAGTCGATGGGGCCGACTTCCCACGCAGAAAGGTGCTGCGGGCAAATTCCGTCGCCGCTTCGGCCCAGCCGAAGCGGCGACGGGACAACGGAAACAGTGAGTGTGGGCGGGCCCGCCGGTTCTCACCCGTTTCCGGCTCCCGCACGGCACGAAGGACCGGGAGATTCCCCCGTTCCGCGCAGGAAGTCGGCCGGCCCGACTTCCTGCGCGGGCGGCGGGGTGACCGGTGCCCCAGGCCGCCGGAGCTTTGGCCTGGGGCGGGCTCGCGTGCTCGCACACGAGCCCGCCCGGCACTGTCACCACTGTCCTGGTCAGTACGGCAACCGCAACAGCTCTTGGCAGCCACGCCCGGGACCGCCGAGCGGCAGGTCGAGGCCGCTCGTCCCCGTACCCGGGAGGCGGCGCTCCAGCGAGTGCGGTTGCGGTACTAGCCTGCGGTGGTGACCGGAACCGAACTGGATGAGTTGATCGTGGCTGACAGCGCGGCACTGCGCGCGTGGCTGCTGGACAACCACACCGCCTCTCCTGGCGTGTGGCTCGCCCTGACCAGGAAGGGCGGCTCCGTCACCACGCTGACCTGGCAGCAGGCGGTCGACGAGGGACTGTGCTTCGGCTGGATCGACGGGCAGGCCCGCAAACGCGACGAGGAGAGCTCCTGGAGGCGGTTCACCCCGCGCCGGCCCCGCAGCGTCTGGTCCCGACGCAACGTCGCCAACGTGGCCCGGTTGGAGGCGGCCGGCCTGATGCTGCCCGCCGGCCGCGCCGCGGTGGACGCCGCGAAGGCCGACGGGCGGTGGACGGCCGCCTATGCGCCGCCGTCGGAAGCGGAGGTGCCGGCCGACCTGCTGGCAGCGATCGCCGCAGACCCAGCGGCGCAGGCGATGTTCGAGGTGCTCACCAGGACCAACCGCTTCGCCCTCATCAACCGGGTCAATGCCGTCAAGCGGGCCGAGACGCGCACCCGGAAGATCGCCGAGTGCGTGGCGATGCTGGTCCGGCACGAGACGATCCACCCGCAGCGAGCCAGGCCGGCGGACCCGCCGACGTCGTGACCGGGCGTCTGCCGGTGCGCGGTCAGCCGTATCGTTCGACGAACGCGTTGCCGATCGAGGCCAGGTGGTCCCGGACACCCGGAGGGCCGGTCACCTCCAGCCATTCGACCAGCCCGGAGAGTTCGCCGGCGAGCAGGTACTCGTTGTGGCCGCGGATCACGACCTCGATGCGGCCGTCGGTCGTGGCACCTCCCACGTCGAGCCGGGCTCCGAGCGCCATCCGGAGGATGCCTATCCCGTGGGGCGTGCACACCGCCTGGATCTCCAGGGGCGTTCGCCTGCGGTCGACCTCGTCGGCGATCTCGCGCCAGCTCTCGGCGAGGTCGAAGTCCTCGGGTCGGTGCACGGGATCGCCGGTCGGATCGGCGGCCGACACGCGGTCGATCCGGAAGGTCCGCCGACCGGCCTCGGTGCCGGAGACGAGGTACCACGACGGGCCTTTGGCGACGATGCCCAGCGGGTGGGTTCTCTCGGTTTCGGCGCCGTTGCGGTCGACATAGCCGAGCCGCACCCGGACGCCGCGGATCACCGCGTCCTGGAGTTCGTCGAGGAAGCGGGGCGGCCGGTGCTCGATCCGGTCCGACCCCCATCGGCGCGGGTCCGTGACCAACGCCCCCGCCGCTGCCTCGGCCTGCACCCGGAAGGGCTCCGGCAGGGCGTGGACGAGCTTGCGCAGAGCCGCTTTCACGGTCGGCGTCGCGGCCGAGGCCGGTCCGGCGACCAGGAACAGGGCGCGGGCCTCGCTCGCGGTCAGCCCGGACAGGTCGGTGCGGGCGCCGCCCACGAGGCGCCAGCCGCCGCCTCGGCCCTGCACGGAGTACACGGGCACCCCGGCCATGGCCAGGGCGTCGAGGTCGCGGCGGGCGGTGCGCTCGGAGACCTCCAGTTCCTGGGCGACCTCCGCCGCTGTGACCTGCTGGCGCCGTTGCAGCAGGAGGAGGACGGCCACCAGCCGGTCGGTTCGCATGCGACGACACTCGCGGCTCCGGGCCGGGCCGGTAGTCGGTTGACCGGCCGGCGGAGCGTGCCCGTGATCGAGTGGCCCGGCCCGCTACGCGTGCTCGGCCAGGACCTCGGCGATCACCTGGCGGGCGATCGCGGTCATCCTCGGGTCGCTGTCCCGGTAGTAGGCCACCTCCAGCAGCGCGATGGACAGGGCCCAGCCGCGGGCGCGGTCCCAGGCGGCGGCGTCGGGGGCGGCGGCCTCCCTGAAGGCCTCGCGGGCGGCGGCGGGCAGGACGTACCAGGCGGGGATCAGATCGACGGCCGGCTCGCCGAGGCCCGAGCAGCCGAAGTCGATGACGGCGCCGAGGCGGCCGTCCGGGGACACCAGGAGGTTGCCCGGCTGGAGGTCGCCGTGCAGCCACACCGGCGGGCCGGTGGGCTCGGGGGCGGCCAGGGCGTGCTCCCAGGCGGCGGTCGCGGCGGGGGCGTCGACCAGGTCCGGCACGGCCGCGATCGCCTTCCTGGTCCGGGCGTCGCGGTCGGCCAGCGACTCGCTGCGGTAGGCGGCGGGGGCGCCGGCCGGGTCGATCCCGCGCAGGGCGGTCACGAAGCCCGCCAGGTCCCCGGCCAGCAGCCCGGGCTCGGCGATCCGCCCGGTGACCGGGGTGGTGCCGTCCAGCCAGCGCAGCACCGACCACGGCCAGGGGCAGCCGTCGACCGGCCCGCCCACGGCCAGCGGGACCGGCACCGGGACCGGCAGCCGCGGGGCCAGGCTGCGCAGCCAGCGGTCCTCCTTGGCGATCTCCTCGACCACCCCCGGGATGCGCGGGACGCGCACCACCAGCTCGGTGCCGAGCCGGTACATCGCGTTGCTGGTCCCGGTCGGCTCCACCGGCGCGACCGGCAGCCCGGCCCACTGCGGGAAGTGCTCGGCGACCATCCGGCGCACCAGCGCCTCGTCGATGTCCAGCTCGTCGGGGTGCAGCTTGCGGGAGGAGGCCATGGAGCCCGACCCTGCCACCGGCGGACCGGCCCCGGCAAACGAATTGCGGGGGCCGCTACCCCCGGGCGGTCGCGCCCGCGGCGATCAGCCCGGGCAGCTCCCGCATGTCGTCGAAGACCACGGTGCCCGGCCCGGCCAGCCGTTCCGCCGGGGTGATCCCGCCCGCGTAGCCGAGCGAGCGCATCCCGGCGGCGCGGGCGGCCTCGACGCCGGGCCGGCTGTCCTCGACCACCACGCAGGCGGCCGGGTCGACGCCCATCGAGCGCGCGGCGTGCAGGAAGAGGTCCGGCGCGGGCTTGCCGCGGCCGACCTCGGTGGCGCTGAAGATCCGTCCGGCGAAGCGGTCGTGGAGGCCGGTGCGGCCCAGGGTGTGGCGCATCTTCTCGTGGGTGCCGCTGGAGGCCACGCAGGTGGGCAGGGTGATCGCGGCCAGCGCCTCGGGCAGGCCGTCCACCGGGGTCAGCCCGGCGTCCACGGCCTCGGCGTGCAGTTCACGGAAGCGCCGGTCCCACACCGTGGCGGTCTCCTCGCCGAGCCGCTCGGCCACCAGCGCCTGGCAGGCCGCCTCGGAGCGCCCGACGAACCGCTCGACCGCCTCCGCCTCGGTCAGCGGCCAGCCGTACTCCTCGCCCAGCCGCACCAGCACCCGGACGGCGATCACCTCGCTGTCCACCAGGACGCCGTCGCAGTCGAATATCACCAGTTCAAGGGGCTTGATCATCCGGCCAGCATACGACCGGCCCCCGGGCACCGCACCAACACCCGTACGACATACGGGTGTTGGTGCGGCATCACCGGCTCAGCCGGTCTGGATGGAGGTGTCGTCGATCACGAAGCTGGTCTGGAGCGAGGCGTCCTCGGTCCCGGCGAACTTCAGGGTGACCGTCTGGC
>NZ_JBVJRP010000020.1:0-144896 GCF_055607525.1 Kitasatospora sp. NPDC036993
GTTGACTTTTGGCACGCTGTTGAGTTCTCAAGGAACGGACGCTTCCTTCGGACTGCCTTCCAGCAGGCCCTCCGGGCTTCGTTCTTTCGTGTTTCCAGCTTATCAGATGTTTTCCGCTCCGTTTTCCGGAGTTTCATTCATCGGATTTGCTTTCCGCTTTGCCGCCCCGGTCTCCCGCGGCGACTCCGGAACTGTACGGTGACTGGCCCGCCACATGCAAATCGCCCCTGCCCGGGTTCCCGGGCAGGGGCGATCAGTGCCGATCAGAGCAGCTCAGGGCGGCTCACAGCCGGGTCAGCGGACCTCGGTGATCTCCGGGCCGCGCGCGAACGGGTCGAGCGCAGTGCCACCGAAGCGGCTGTCGCCCTCGCCCGCGCCGGCGGCCGCCCCGCCACCGTCGGCGACCATCTGGGCGTCCTCGGGAAGCTTCAGCACGATCGGGTCGCGGGGAGCCATCGGGGACTCGCCGCGCACGACGACCGTCTGGCGGAAGACCTGCTCCAGGATTCCGGCCATCTCCGGCTGCACCGCGGCCTGGCCGGAGATCACGCCGCGCAGGAACCAGCGCGGGCCGTCGCAGCCGACGAACCGCACCAGCTGCACGCCCTGGGTGCCGTCCGGCAGCTGCACCGGGACCTGAGCGCGGAGGTGCCAGCCGAGCGGGCCCTCCTCCTCCTCGATGAGACCGCCCTGCCCGGTGATGCCGCCGGCGATCTCCTCCCGGACCTCCCCCCAGATGCCCTCCGACTTCGGGGCCGCGAAGGCCTGGAGCTGGATGGCGCTGTTGCCGAGCACCAGGGTCGCCGCCACGATCGCGTCACCGGCGACCTCGACGCGCAGCTCCATGCCCTCGACGCCCGGGACCAGCAGACCCCCGAGGTCGACTCGCCCCTCCTCGGGGTTCTCCAGTTCGGAGTGGTCCCACGGACCGTCGGGCCGGGGGGCCGGCGGCAGGCCGACCTTGTCGGCCTGGTCCAGCTCGGTCACGTTCTCGCTCTCGGCGGAACCTTCGACGTCATCGGCCGTCTCGTCGGCGCTGATGGCGTCGTCGGCGAGCTGCTCGACAGCGTCCTCGCTCTTCTGGCGACGACGGAACACGGTCACTGTCCTTCCCGGTCCAAGACCGATGCGAATACCTGCTCGGCTTCCTGCGAAGCCGCGGGCATGCTAGACCGCGGCGTGGCCGCCGGTCGACCCGAACCCGCCCTCGGCGCGTGCCGACCCAGGCAGCTCCTCCACCTCGTGGAAGCGGGCCTTCTCGACCTGCTGGATCACCAGCTGGGCGATGCGGTCCCCTCGGCGGAAGCTGACCCCCTCGCGCGGGTCCAGATTGACGACGATCACCTTGATCTCTCCACGGTACCCGGCATCGACCGTCCCCGGGGCGTTCACGAGGGCAACGCCGCAACGAGCTGCCAGCCCGGAGCGGGGGTGGACGAAGGCCGCGTAGCCGTCCGGCAGGGCGACGGCGATGCCGGTGGGCAGGACGGCCCGCTCACCGGGGGCCAGCTCGGCGTCGACGGTGGTGCGCAGATCGGCGCCGGCGTCCCCGGGCTGCGCGTAGGCGGGCAGCGGCAGCTCTGGATCGATGCGCTTGATCAGGACGTCCAGCTGCGGACGGGGGGTGTCGCTCAAGGGTTCACCTCAAAGGCTCGTGCGCGCTTCATCAGATCAGGGTCGTCGAGGACCTTCTCGATGTCCTCGGCACGACCGTGCGTGGTGAAGTGTTCCAGCTTCACCTGGATGAAGAGGGCCTGCGCACGCACGGCGACCGGTCCTTCCGGACCGCCGATCCGCGCCTCGGCGGCGCTGTAGATCTTGCGGCCGTGCACGCCGGTGACCCAGGCGCGCAGGTGCAGCACCGAGCCGACGGGCACCGGGCTGAGGAAGTCGGTCTCCAGCCGGCCGGTCACGGCGGGGGCGTGCAGCAGCCAGTTGAGCGTGCCGAGGGTCTCGTCCATGGCGGTGGTCAGCAGCCCGCCGTGGGCGAGGCCGGGGCCGCCCTGGTGGGCGTCGCGGATGGCGAACTCGGCGGTGACGTCGAGTCCCTCACCAGCGACCGCGTCGATCCGCAGGCCTCCGGGGTGCTGCGGGCCGCAGCCGAAGCAGTGCTCGTAGTGGGAGCCGAGCCGGGTGCCGGGGGCGGGCGCCTGGGGGTGGCGCTCCGGCAGGACGGCGTCCGGCGGCGGGGTGGTCGGCGACGGCGGCAGCGCGGGCGCCGGGCGGTCGGTGGGGGTGGTGGGGGCTGTCGTACCGGTCACGGAGCCCAACCCTACCCAGGGGTAGAACGGCCTCCGGTGGGGGTGGCGTCCCGGGCCGGGCGTCAGGGCGCCCACAATGGAGGCATGTACGACGAACGCCTCACGGTGCCGCGTTCCTGGTGGCTGCTCCCGATCGCGGTGGGTCTCACGCTCGCGCTGATCCTGATCCGGGTCAGCGGTCCTGCCGCGCTGATCGGGCTGGTGGTCGGCATCGCCGCCGGCGCGGTCGCGATCAGCAGCTACGGCTCGGCCCGCATTCGCGTGGTCCAGGGCTCACTGGTGGCCGGCCCGGCCCGGATCCCGGTCGACGCGCTCGGCGGCGCGCAGGCGCTGAGCCCGGCCGAGGCCGCGGCCTGGCGCGGGCCCAAGGCCGATCCGCGCGCCTTCATGCTGCTGCGCAGCTACGTCCCGACGGCACTTCGGGTCGAGGTGACCGACCCGGCCGACCCGACGCCGTACCTCTACCTGTCGACGCGCTCGCCGATGAAGCTGGCGGAGGCCCTGGAGGACGCCAGGCGCGGCGCCCGCACCTGAGGCCCCGGGCGGCCGGACCGCGGACGAGGACGAGCCGGACGGAAGTGGCCGGACAAACGGAGAGGGACGGTTCCGCTGCTGCGGGACCGTCCCTACGACTTTGTCCTGACCGGTTCACCGGCCGACTCCGTCCTGCCGGGCCCGTCCTGCCGGACGGTTCCCGGACCTGCCGTCCGGCCCCGCTGCCCGGGGCCGGAAGGAGCGGTGTGCCGGTCCCGCGGGCGCAGCCGCGGGCACCGGGCCCTGTCCGCCGCGGTGCTCAGGCGCCGCAGTCCCGGCAGATCGGGTTGCCGTTCTTCTCGCTGTAGAGCTGGCTGCGGTGGTGCACCAGGAAGCAGCTCATGCAGGTGAACTCGTCCGCCTGCTTGGGCAGCACTCGGACGGCGAGTTCCTCGTTCGAGAGGTCGGCGCCCGGGAGCTCCATGCCCTCGGCGGCGTCGAACTCGTCGACGTCGACGGAGCCGCCGCCCTTGTCGTTCCGCCGAGCCTTGAGCTCCTCGATGCTGTCTTCGTTGAGCTCGTCGTCAGTCTTGCGTGGGGTGTCGTAGTCGGTTGCCATTTGTCGCTCTCCCCCTCCGGGTTTGTGCGGTGTGTGCGGTATCTCCAGCGCACGTAACGCATGGGGGGCCGGTCTTGTGCCCGACCCGAGGCGGAGATTTTGCCTTACTTCAAGCCCTGTTACTCAATCGACACTCAGCCCGGGCTCCATCGGGGTGATCCCCGGGGCTGTGGAAGGCCTCACGCTGGGCCATCGTCGGCCCTCCTCAGCCCCGGCGAACCGGACACGCACAGTGAGCGTCGCGGGTGCGAACACCCGCCGAATCCCTTGCCGGCCAGGGATGCCGACCGATCCCGCGGTCCGGTCCGGGTCCGGAATCCGGTCACGGACCGCGATCGGCACCCCTGATCAGGTGATCACTCTCCGAGGTTGCCCGAAATCGCGGAGCGACACGATGTGAGCTTGGTCACGTTCAGAATCTTCCTGGGCAAACCGCTGAAAATCCACCCACTCCGACCGTACGGCGCCGAGCCTCAGACCGCGCTCTTCCGGGCCGCGCGACGAGCCACCAGGGCGGCCTGGCGCTCCTCGAACTTCCGGGCCTGGCCGTCCAGCCCGTCCAGGAAGACGCCCAGCTCGTTCTGCGCCAGCAGGCCCTCGGGGCCGAGGCCGCCGATCTCCATCACCTTGAGGTGGCGCAGCACCGGCTGCAGCACGTCGTCGTGGTGGATACGCAGGTTGTACACCCCGCCGAGGGCGATCTGCGCGGCGGCGCGCTCGAAGCCGGGGATGCCGTGGCCGGGCATCCGGAAGTCGGTGACCACGTCGGCGATGGCCCGCATGGCCTGGTCGGGGGCGATCTCCAGGGCGGCCTTCAGCAGGTTCCGGTAGAAGACCATGTGCAGGTTCTCGTCGTTGGCGATCTTCGCCAGCAGCTGCTCGCAGAGCGGGTCGCCGGCGTACTTGCCGGTGTTGCGGTGCGCGATGCGGGTGGCGAGCTCCTGGAAGGCCACGTAGGCGACCGACTGGAGCATGCTGTGCGCGTTGTCGGACTCGAAGCCCTCCGACATGTGGCTCATCCGGGCCCGCTCCAGCTCCACCGGGTCGACCGCCCGGGTGGCGAGCAGGTAGTCGCGGATGGCTATCCCGTGGCGGCCCTCCTCGGCCGTCCAGCGGTGCACCCAGGTGCCCCAGGCGCCCTCGCGGCCGAACATGCTCGCGATCTCGTGGTGGTAGCTCGGCAGGTTGTCCTCGGTCAGGAGGTTCACCACCAGCGACACCCGGCCCAGCGCCGTCACCTGGGACTGCTCCAGCGACCAGGCTTCGCCGCCCAGCACGCCGTCGAAGTCGCGGCCCTGGCTCCACGGGACGAACTCGTGGGGCATCCACTCCTTCGCCACCTCCAGGTGGCGGTTGAGTTCCTTCTCCACGACCTCCTCGAGGGCGAGGATCAGCCGCGCGTCGGTCCAGCCGCTCGCGACGAGTGAGGAGCTGCTCTGCACAGGGGCGATGGTCACGGTCTTGCTCCTGAGGGGACGGCACGCGCTGGGACGGGCGCGCTGGACGGGAACACGTCGTAGGAACCCGTCGACGGGGGCCGCCGGCGGACTCACCTACGGTTGCGTAGGTTACGACACCGTAAGTTGCTCGGGCCGGAAAAGACAAGCCGCCCCCGCCAGGCCTTATGTCGTCTTGACGGGCCTGGCGGGGACGGCTGGAAACGGTCGCCTGCGGAAGGGGCGTTCGACCCTTACGGCGAGGGGAGGCGGACCCTCATGGTGAGGCCGCCACCGGCGCGCGGCGTGGCCTCGACGGTGCCCCCGTGGGCGCGCACCACCGAGCGGACGATGGACAGGCCGAGCCCGACCCCCTTGTCGCTGCGGGTGCGGTCGGCGCCCTTGACCCGGCGGAACGGCTCGAAGATGTGCTCCAGTTCGTACCCGGGCACCACCGGTCCCGTGTTGGAGACCACCAGCTCGCCGCCGCCGGGGACGGCCGTGGTGGCCAGCTCGACCCAGCCGCCCGCGGTGTTGTAGCGGACCGCGTTCTGCAGCAGGTTGAGCGCGAGCCGCTCCAGCAGCACGCCGTTGCCCGCGACCATGGCCGGGTCGAGCTTCGAGCGCAGCTCGACCTCGCGCTTGTCGGCCTCGACCCTGGTCTGCTCCAGCGCCCTGGTGGCCACCTCGGACAGCTCCACCGGGCGCCGGTCGGTCAGCTCGTTCTCGCTGCGGGCGAGCAGCAGCAGGCCCTCGACCAGCTGCTCGCTGCGCTCGTTGGTGGCCAGCAGGGTCTTGCCCAGCTGCTGGAGGTCGGCCGAGACCCCCGGGTCGGAGAGCTGGACCTCCAGCAGGGTGCGGTTGATCGCCAGCGGCGTGCGCAGCTCGTGCGAGGCGTTGGCGACGAAGCGGCGCTGGGAGTCGAAGGAGCGGTCCAGCCGGTCCAGCATGTCGTCGAAGGTGTCGGCGAGCTCCTTGAGCTCGTCGTCCGGGCCGTCCAGCTCGATCCGTCGGTGCAGGTCGGAGGAGGCGACGTCACGCGCGGTGCGGGTGATCCGGCCGAGCGGGCGCAGCACCCGGCCGGCCATCGCGTAGCCGGCCGCGAAGGCGATCACGGCGAGGCAGACCAGGACGGTGAGCAGCTTGCGCAGCAGGGTGTTGAGCGCCGCGGCGGCCTGGATGGACCTGTTGTCGTTCAGCCACTGGTCGAGCCCGGCCTGGCTGGTGAGGCTCCGGCCGTCCGGCGTCAGCACCGAGATGCCGGGCCCGGTGAGCACCAGGTGCGGCTGGCCGACCTCCTGGAGGGACTGCCGGACGAAGAAGTACATCACCAGCAGCAGCACCACGCCGGCCATCAGGAACATCCCGCCGTACAGCAGGGTGAGCCGCATGCGGATGGTGGGGCGGAAGGGCAGCCAGGCGAGCAGGCCGTCACCGGGGACGTAGGTCTCGTGCTCGCGCGGCCGGGCCGGACGCGGTGGGTGCGCGGGCTTGGGCGGTACGGCACGCGGGCTGCCGGCGGGCGCGCCGGAGGGCCCGCCGGCCAGGGGCGGCGGGGTGGTCATGACGGTCCTCTCGGGGCGTCCGCCGGGGCGGGCGCTGGATACGGCGGGAAATCCTCGGAGCGGATTCCGGAGGGGTGGTTTCCGGGGGGTGGTTTCCGGTCAGATCCGGTAGCCGGAGCCCGGCACGGTGATGATCACCGGCGGGTCGCCGAGCTTGCGGCGCAGCGTCATCACGGTGACGCGCACGACGTTGGTGAACGGGTCGGTGTGCTCGTCCCAGGCCTTCTCCAGCAGCTGCTCGGCGGAGACCACGGCGCCGCCGGCCCGCATCAGCACCTCCAGGACGGCGAACTCCTTGGGGGCGAGCTGGACGGTGCGCCCCTCGCGGATCACCTCGCGGCGACCGGGGTCGAGCGAGATGCCGGCCCGCTCCAGCACCGGAGGCAGCGGGACGGTCGCGCGGCGGCCCAGCGCCCTTACCCGGGCGACGAGTTCGCTGAAGGCGAACGGCTTCGGAAGGTAGTCGTCCGCGCCGATCTCCAGGCCCTCGACCCGGTCGCTGATGTCGCCGGAGGCGGTCAGCATGATCACCCGGGTGGCCAGGCCCTGCTCGACCACCTTGCGGCAGACGTCGTCCCCGTGGACCAGCGGAAGGTCGCGGTCCAGGACGACGACGTCGTAGTCGTTGACCGCGATGCGCTGGAGCGCGGCCTCCCCGTCGTACACCACGTCGACGGCCATCGCCTCGCGGCGCAGGCCGGTCGCGACGGCCTCGGCGAGCAGCTGCTCGTCCTCGACGACGAGAACCCGCACAGTCGTTGTCCCTTCTCCAGGCCGGCCCGGGAAGCGGACGCACGGCTCCGACGGTGCCTCCATCCTGCCTGGTCCGGCGGTAAAGCAGCGATAAGCTGCCCCACGGGCAGGGGACCCGAGCCCGCAGCGGTGACCGTTCGCGTCCGCACCACTCCGTTTGGACTGTGACGCGGGCAACTTTCTTCGGCCGGGAGGTTTCCCGGTCCCCGGTGCGGGGAGGACAGCTGCACACCCGCGATCTGGCTGACGGCCGATCGCACCCACCCGCCGTGCGTTCATCCGCGCCGGCCCTGGGGCTGGGACATCACCGGGAGCGGCCGAAGGTCGTCTCCGCGCCCGTCCGGAATTCACCACCTTCCGGCCTGGGTGCTTTCACCGGCTGGACCTCCTCAGGGCGGAGAGCGCACGACCGTGCACGTCCGACACAGTAAGGGGGCCCGTATGGACGCCTTCAAGGCCGGAATCCTGCAGCGCATAGCCAACGCCGAGCAGGACCTGCACCGCGCGATCGAGGCCGGGGACGAGTTCCTCGCCGAGGTGGAGCAGTCCGAGCTGGACGACCTCCGCCGACTCGCCGCCGAGCACGGCGTGGACACGGTGCTGGAGCGCCACCGCACCGCTGCCTGATCCGTCCGGCACACCGACCCGTCGCCGGATCTCCGGCACCAGCGGCCCTGCGGGGGCCGTGCGAAACCCAGGCCCTGGCATCCCCCGTATGTCAGGGCTCTTCGCATGTCCGGCCCCGCCCGCTGCCCCGCCCACCCCGGTCCAGGCGGCGGGCAGGGCGGCGGGCAGGACGGCCGGAACCGGTCAGTCCTCCCAGGCGCGCAGCGCGGCCAGGCGCTCCTGGAGCGGCTCGTAGACCCCGGGGGCGGCGGCCACGGTCAGCTCGCCGTCCGGGCCGTGCCCGGGGCGGCCGCCGACCAGGGCGCCGGCCTCGGTGGCGATCAGACAGCCGGCCGCCCGGTCCCAGGGGGCGAGGCCGCGCTCGTAGTAGCCGTCCAGCCGCCCCGCGGCGACGTCGCACAGGTCCACCGCGGCCGCTCCGGCCCGGCGGATGTCCCGCACCTCGGGCATCAGCGCCAGCAGCACCTCGGCCTGCCGCACCCGCACCGGCTGGACGTAGTTGAAGCCGGTGGCGATCAGCGCCTGCCCCCAGGGCGGGGCCGGGCGGGCCGAGAGCGGGCTGCCGTCCAGGCGGGCCCCGCGGCCCAGGACGGCGTGGAACAGCTCGCCGCGGGCCGGGGCGTACACCACGCCGACGACCGCCCGGCCGTCCACCTCGGCGGCCACGCTGACCGCCCAGGAGGGCAGCCCGTAGAGGTAGTTGACCGTTCCGTCGAGCGGGTCCACGACCCAGCGCACCCCGCTGGTGCCCGGCCGCTCGGCGCCCTCCTCGCCGAGGTAGCCGTCCTCGGGGCGGCGGTCGGTGATCAGTTCCAGGACGAGCTTCTCGGAGGCGAGGTCCATCTCGGTGACCACGTCGACCGGGCTGCTCTTGGTGCCGGCCACGCCGAGGTCGGCGGGGCGGCCGTCGCGCAGCAGGGCGCCGGCCTGCCTGGCCGCGTCCAGGGCGACCTCCAGCAGGTCGTCGAGGAGCCGGTCGTCGGGCAGGGCGGGGGTGGGCACGGGGTTCTCCTCCGGGGCGACGGAACGGGCGGGGCGGGGCGGGCGGACGAGACGGGCGGGACCGGCCGACAGCGCGGGACGGGCCGACGGCGCGGACGGTCAGCGCTCGGCGACGGCCGGGCGCGGGGCGCGCGGGTTGGGGCAGCAGGCCACCGCGCACACGTCGTGGCCGGGGCCGAGGGCCCCGAGGGCGCAGCGGGTGACATCCTCGCCGCGCTCGGTGGCGGCCCGCTCCAGGACGAGTTCGCGCACCGCGGCGGTGAACCGGGGGTCGGCGCCGACGGTGGCCGCACGCGCCACCGGCAGGCTGAGTTCGGCGGCCTTGGCGACGGCCTCGGTGTCGAGGTCGTACTTCACCTCCATGTGGTCGGAGACGAAGCCGATCGGGACCATCACCACGGCCGGCGCGCCGTCGGCGTGCTGGGCCTCCAGGTGGTCGCAGATGTCGGGTTCCAGCCACGGGATGTGCGGGGCGCCGCTGCGGCTCTGGTACACCAGCTCCCACGGCCGGTCGGCCACGCCGGTGCGCTCGGCCACGGCGGCGGTGATCAGCCGGGCCACGTCCAGGTGCTGGGCGACGTACGCGCCGCCGGGCCGGCCGCGGGCCGGGTCGTCGGGGGCGCCGGAGGTCTCGGCCATGCCGTCCGGGATGGAGTGGGTGGTGAACGCCAGCCGGGCGCCGGGGCGGACGGCCTCGGGCAGCTCCGCCAGGGCGGCCAGGGTGGCGTCGATCATCGGCTCGACGAAGCCCGGGTGGTTGTGGAAGTGCCGCAGCTTGTCGACCCGCAGGGCCGGTACGCCCTCCTCGGCGAGCGCGGCCAGCGCGTCGGCCAGGTTCTCCCGGTACTGGCGACAGCCCGAGTAGCCGGCGTAGGCGCTGGTGGCGAGCACGGCGATCCGGCGGTGGCCGTCGGCGGCCAGCTCCCGCAGGGTGTCGACCAGGTAGGGGGCCCAGTTCCGGTTGCCCCAGTAGACCGGCAGGTCCAGCCCGTGCTCGGCGAAGTCCTCGCGCAGCGCGGCGAGCAGCTCGCGGTTCTGTCCGTTGATCGGACTGATCCCGCCGAACATGAAGTAGTGCTTGCCCACCTCCTTCAGCCGCTCCTTGGGGATGCCACGGCCCCGGGTGACGTTCTCCAGGAACGGGACGACCTCCTCGGGGCCCTCGGGCCCGCCGAAGGAGAGCAGCAGCAGGGCGTCGTACGGGGCGGCGCCGGAGCGGGAGAGTTTGCGCGCGTCGGACATGGCACCGATCCTGCCATCGAGGGACCGGACGCCGTCGCCGGGGCCGCGCCGGTGCCCGGAAAATACCGTTTGCCAAGGTACGTAAGCTGTGTTTACCGGCCTTGTTCCTTACTCCCCCCGCCCGGAGCTCCCGTGCTGTCCAGCTACCGCCAGATATTCGCCTCCCCCGGCACTCTGGCCTTCTCCTCCACCGGCTTCGTCTCCCGACTGCCGATCTCCATGACCGGGATCGGCATCGTGACCATGCTGTCCCAGCTCAGAGGCTCCTACGGGGTGGCCGGCCTGGTCTCGGCCTGCCTCGCGATCTCCGCCGCCGTCCTCGGCCCGCAGGTCTCCAGGCTGGTGGACCGGCACGGCCAGCGCAGGATCATCGTCCCCGCCATGGCGATCACCGTCGTCGCCGTCACCGGCCTGCTGCTCTGCGCCCGGTTCGAGGCGCCGGACTGGACGCTGTTCGTCTTCGCCGCCGGCATGGGTGTGATGCCGAGCACCGGCGCGATGGTCCGCGCCCGCTGGGCCCACCTCTACCGCGAGGACACCGGCAAGCTCCACACCGCGTACTCCTTCGAGGCCGTGGTCGACGAGGTCTGCTTCATCGTCGGCCCGATCCTCTCCATCGGCCTGGCCACCTCCGTCTTCCCCGAGGCCGGCGTGCTGCTCGCCGGGATCTTCCTCGCCCTCGGCGTCCTACTGTTCGCCGGGCAGCGCTCCACCGAGCCGCCGGTCCATCCGGCCGCCCGGCACCAGGGCGGCTCGGTCATCCGCAACGGCGGCCTCCAGACGCTGATCCTGACCTTCGTCGCCACCGGCGCGATCTTCGGCTCGGTCGAGGTGGTCACCGTCGCCTACGCCGAGGCCCAGGGCCACAAGTCGATCTCCAGCGTGATCCTCGCCCTGTGGGCGCTCGGCTCCTGCCTGGCCGGGGTGGTCTTCGGGACCCTCAAGCTCACCGGCTCGATGGCGACGCGCTTCCTCGTCGGCGTCCTGTTCATGGCGGTCAGCATGGTGCCGCTGCTGCTGGTCGCCCACACGGTGCACGGCGTCGGCGGGCTGGCCGTGGTCGGCGCCGCGCTGCTGGTCGCGGGCATCGCCATCTCCCCCACCCTGATCACCGCGATGGCGCTGGTCGAACGGCTCGTCCCGGCCGCCCAGCTGACCGAGGGCATGACCTGGACCACCACCGGCCTGGCGCTCGGCGTCGCGGCCGGCTCCTCGGCCGGCGGCTGGGTGATCGACGCCTCCGGCGCCGCCGCGGGCTACTGGGTCCCGCTGGCGGCCGGCCTGCTCGGGGTGGTCGCCGCCCTGGCCGGCCTGAGCCGGCTGCGCGCCGGACTGGCCGCCGGCACGCCCGACACGGCGGCGGCCGACGGGGTCGAACGACCCGTAGACGCCGAACGGTGAACTGACTAATCTCTCGCCCTACCCGCGGGCCTACCTGTGGGTAGGGCCTGTCTTTTGGATTTTGTCGGATCAGGGCCGCGGACCCGGCAAGGATCCAAGAGACAGGCCCTGAGGGCGGCCGCGCCGCCCCGGACCGCGCCGACCCGTTCGGCCACGGAGCAGAAGGCAGCGCACATGCCCCAGGCCAGTACCGCGACGCCCACCCGGTGGACCAACTGGGCCGGCAACCAGAGCGCCCGGCCCGCCCGGACCGCCGCCCCCGGCACCGTGGAGGAACTGGCCAAGGAGATCCTGCGAGCCGCCGAACAGGGCCGGACGGTCAAGGCGGTCGGCTCAGGACACTCCTTCACCTCGATCGCCTCGGCCGGCGACGGTGTCCAGATCCGCCCGCACGCGCTCACCGCGGTCCGCGGGATCGACCGCGAGGCCGGCACCATCACCGTCGAGTCCGGTCTCCCGCTGCACCGGCTCAACCGGGTCCTCGCCGCCGAGGGACTCTCGCTGACCAACATGGGCGACATCGAGGTCCAGACCGTGGCCGGCGCCACCAGCACCGGCACCCACGGCACCGGCCGTGACTCCGGCTCGCTGGCCGCCCAGATCCACTCGCTGGAGATCGTCCTCGCCGACGGCACCGTCAGGCACTGCTCCCCCACCGAGAACCCCCGGCTCTTCCACGGCGCCCGGCTCGGCCTCGGCGCCCTCGGCGTGATCACCGCGCTCACCTTCGGTGTCGAGCCGGCCTTCCTGCTCACCGCCCACGAGCAGCCGATGGGCTTCGACGAGGTGCTGGAGCGCCTGGACGACCTCACCGCCGTCAACGAGCACTTCGAGTTCTACTGGTTCCCGCACACCGACCGCTGCTCCACCAAGCGCAACAACCGCAGCCAGGGCCCGGCCGCCCCGCTGCCGCGGTTCAAGGAGTGGCTGGAGGACGACTTCCTCTCCAACACCGTCTGGGAGGGTGCCTGCCGGGTCGGCCGGCGCTTCCCCGGATCGATCCCCTCGATCGCCGCGCTGGCCAGCCGGGCCTGGTCCGAGCGCAGCTTCACCGACACCGCGTACAGGGTGTTCACCAGCCCGCGCAAGGTCCGCTTCCTGGAGATGGAGTACGCGGTGCCGCGGGCGGCCGTCGGCGAGGTGCTCCGCGAGCTGAAGGCCCTGGTCGAACGCTCCGACTGGAAGGTCAGCTTCCCGGTCGAGGTGCGCTTCGCCCCCGCCGACGACCTCTGGCTCTCCACCGCCTCCGGCCGGGACAGCGCCTACATCGCCGTTCACCTCTACCGCGGCACCGCCGACCGGGGCTACTTCACCGGTGTCGAACAGCTGATGACCGCCCATCAGGGCCGGCCGCACTGGGGCAAGCTGCACACCCGCGACGCCGGGTACCTGTCCGGCGTCTACCCACGCTTCGGCGACTTCACCGCGCTGCGGGACGAGGTCGACCCGCAGCGCGTGTTCGGCAACGACTACCTGCGCCGGGTGCTCGGCGCCTAGGACGTGCGGGACGTCTCGTCGACGGGCGGCGGCGGGGCCACCGGCACCTTCGCCGGTTCGTTCGCCGGGTTGTTCGCCGGGTTGTTCGCCGGGTTGTTCGCCGGGTTGTTCGCCGGGTTGTTCGCCGGGTTGCTGCCCGGCGCCGACGGCGGCGGGGTCGCCTCGCCGGTCGGCTTCCCGCCGCCCGCCGACGGGGAGGAGCCGGCCGACGGGGTCGCGCCCGCACCCGCCGAGGGGGAGGCCGTTCCCGCGCCGGTGCTCGGCGTGCCGCTCGGCTCCCGGCCCGGCCGCGTGGTCGCCGACGGCGAGGCGCCGCCGGACGGGGTGGCGTCGGACGGCTTGGTCTCCCGGCCGTTCCGGTCGCCCGGGGCGGGCCGGTCCGACGGGGCGTCCTGCGGCTGGGAGGACTTGGGCGCCACCGAGCCGCCGAAGGAGGTGCCGTTGCCGGACTCGCCCTTGACCGTCGCCGACACCGGCTGCCCGGTGGCCAGTTCGAACGCCACGATCGGCGTCATCGCCACCACGAAGACCAGCCCCGACACCGCCGCGTACGTCTTCCAGCCCCACCGCCGACGCGCCCGGACGACCCGCGGTTCGTTCCACTCCGAACTGATCACCGCCGGCCGCGCCGACGGCTCGGGCCCGGCGGGCGTCTGGCGCAGGGTGTTGGCGGTCTGGTTCGGCCCCCGGTCCACCACCTCGCGCAGCTGCTCACCGGTGCGCTTGAAGATGTGCTGGAACACCGCGCCGCCGGTGGTGGCCCCGATGCTCACCACGGCGGCGCCCAGGATCGTGCCGTACACCCCCAGTTCGGAGGCGAACAGCGCGCCCACCACCGTGGCCAGCGCACTCGCGGCGACCTGAGCCACACTCAGATCGATCCGCCTGCGCTCCTCCTTGGCCTTTCCGCCCTCGTCGGCGGGGCTCCGCTCCGGCATCGCCATCCCTCGGTCCGTACGGCTGTTCTTCGAACAAGACACTCCATCTTGCCCAAAGAAGGACACAAGGGACGAAAATGCGGTTCTCCGGGCCCGGATTGTGTGAAGATGATCACCGTTCATCCGGTGGCGGTCCGCCATTAGGGGTGGGCGCTCTTGAGATTCCCGTGAATCGCGGGAGACTTGAGCGGCGAGCCGCCCCTCCGGATGCCACGAATGGAGTACTGTTCGTAAAGCCCGAGCCTTGGGTCGACTTGTCGACTGTGCCTACACCGGCAGCTTGACGAGGAGACACGGAGCGGGCACGCACGGCGACGCCCGTCCCGGACCGTCGCGTTCACTGCGCGTGCGAGGACGGCCGGGACACCCAGGCGCGACGTCGACGGATGGCGTGGCAAAAAGGCAACCGTGCCACAGCGGCGTGCGCGGGCGTAAGCCCGACACGCCGGGGAACTCAGCAAGGTTGTGGCCAGTCGCGAGCGGGCAGGCCACACTCAGTACGGGAGCAGCGACGCAGGTGACGTCGGCAGGCACAACCCGGGAGGTAACCGTGCCCGAACTGCGGGTTGTGGCCGTGAGCAACGACGGCACACGACTGGTGCTCAAGGCTGCCGACAGCACGGAGTACACCCTTCCCATCGACGAGCGGCTGCGCGCCGCCATCCGTGGGGACCGGCCACGCCTCGGCCAGATCGAGATCGAGGTCGAGAGCCACCTGCGCCCCCGGGACATCCAGGCCCGGATACGAGCCGGTGCCTCCGCCGAGGAGGTCGCCCAGGCCGCCGGGATCTCCGTCGACCGCGTCCGCCGCTTCGAGGGGCCGGTGCTCGCCGAGCGCGCCTTCATGGCCGAGCGCGCCCGCAAGACCGCCATCCGCCGCAACGGCGAGTCCCCCGGCCCGCAGCTCGGCGAGGCCGTGGCCGAGCGGCTCGCGCTGCGCGGCGCCGAGAAGGACACCGAACGCTGGGACTCCTGGCGGCGCGACGACGGCACCTGGGAGGTCATCCTCTCCTACCGGGCCGACGGCGAGGGCCGCAGCGCCTCCTGGACGTACGACCCGCCCCGGCGCCTGGTCCAGCCCAACGACGACGAGGCCCGCGCGCTGATCGGCGAGAACGTCGAGCGCGAGGAGGAGTCGATCTTCCCGTTCATCCCGCGGATCGCCCGGCTCCCCCAGGACCGGCCGCCCCGCCCGATGATCGACAGGCCCTCGGCCGACCGCATCATGTCGGCGCGCGAGGTCCGCGAGTCGCGGGAGGCCACCGCCGAGTCCAGGGACTCGCTGACCAGCCTGCTCGACGTGGTCCCCGCCTTCCGCGGCGACCTCGCCGTCGGTGGCCCGGCCCCGGTCGAACCGGTGCCCGCCGAGGTCGCCGAGGAGAGCGAGGAGACGGCCGCGGCGGCCGCCGCCGCCGCACCCGCGGTCGGCGCGGGCTCGGCCTACGCCGACATCCTGATGCCGCGCGCCGTCGCCCCGCACCGCGAGCGCCTGGTCGGCACCACCGACCGGCAGGCCGAGGCGGACGGCGTCCGGCCCGGCCGCCGGGCCACCGTGCCCAGCTGGGACGAGATCGTCTTCGGCAGCCGGCGCAAGAAGCAGGAGTAGCCGTAGCGGTACGTTGGAGGGGCGGGAGGCCGGGCCTCCCGCCCCTCCGGCGTGTCCCGCCGGCTCAGCCCGGCTGCCCGGTGACCGCCACCGGGCGCGCCTCGTCGCTCGACCACTCGCTCCACGAGCCCGGGTACAGCGTGGCCGGCAGGCCCGCCACCTCCAGCGCCAGGATCTGGTGCGCCGCCGTCACGCCCGAACCGCAGTACACCGCGGTGTCCCGCTCCCCCGCGCCCAGCGCCCTGAACCGGGCGGCCAGTTCGGGCGCCGGCAGGAACCGGCCGTCCGGCCCCACGTTCCCGGCCGTCGGCGCCGAGACCGCGCCCGGGATGTGCCCGGCCCGCGGGTCGACCGGCTCGGTCTCGCCCCGGTAGCGCTCCCCGGAGCGGGCGTCCAGCAGCAGGTCGCCGCGCGCCCAGGCCGCGGCGCCGTCCGCGTCCACCGTCGGCAGCTGCCCCGGCACCGGCTTGAAGTCGCCCTCCTCCGGGTCCGGCACCTCGGCCGTCACCGGCAGCCCGGCCGCCTCCCAGGCCGCGAAGCCGCCGTCCAGCACCCGGACGTCCCGGTGCCCGGCCCAGCGCAGCAGCCACCACGCCCGGGCCGCCGCCATCGAGGCCGCGCCGTCGTACACCACGACCGGGCGCCGGGTGCTCACCCCGAAGCCGCGCATCGCCGCGCCGAACTCCTCCGGGTCCGGCAGCGGGTGGCGGCCGCCCCGGCCGGGGGCGCCGGGCGGCGCGGCCAGGTCCCGGTCCAGCTCGACGAAGTGGGCGCCGGGCAGGTGCCCGGCCCGGTACTCCTCGGCCGCGGTCGGGCCGCCCGGAGTGGCACCGACCAGCTGGTAGCGCACGTCCAACAGCACCGGCGGCAGCGCGGAGGCGAGCGCCTCCCGCAGTCCGGCCGCGGAGATCAGCGGAGAACCGTCGTTGTAGGTGGTGGTCATGGCGGCCATTGTCGCGCAGCCCGGCCGACTCGCCGCTCTTTGTGCGCTCTTTGCCGGACTTTCCGCGCGGCCCGAGGGTTGGGCGCCCGTCAGAGTGGAAGCATCACCCTCGCGCGCGAGGTTTCCGTGCGCCAACCACCCACGAGGAGGCCCGCATTGCCCGCGGTGGAACTCCGACTGGCCCAGGGCACGCCCTGCTGGGTCAGCCTGCTGACCGACGACCTGCCCGGCGCCCGCGCCTTCTACGGCGCCCTGCTCGGCTGGACGTACGCGCCCGGGCCGGGCCAGATCGGCGACTACGTCCGGGCCCGGCTGGACGGGGCACCGGTGGCCGGCCTCGGCGTCTCCACCGCCACCGGCTTCCCGGTGCAGTGGACGACGTACTTCGCCGTGGACGACGCCGACCGCACCGCCCAGCTGGTCCGCGCGTGCGGCGGGACGGTCGCCGTCGGGCCGCTCCAGGCCGAGCGCGCCGGCCGGATGGCCATCGCCTCCGACGTCTCCGGCGCGGTCTTCGGACTCTGGCAGGGCGAGGAGCACCTCGGCCGGGAGGCCGGCCGTGAACCCGGCGGACCGGCCTGGGCCGAACTCCTCACCCCCGACGCACAGGGCGCCGCCGCCTTCTACTCCACCGTGCTCGACCGCCCGGTCCGCTCCGCCGCGGACGAGACCGCGCTGCTGGTGCACGGGCGTCCGGTCGCCGGCATCCGGCACCGCGCCGAGCTGCGCGGCCACCCGCCTCGCTGGCGCACCCACTTCGCGGTCGGCGACGCCGACCTGACCGCCCGTCACGCCGTCGATCTCGGCGGCCGGATCCTGGTCGGACCGCACGACACCGCCCGTGGCCGGGCCGCCCGGCTGGCCGACCCGCAGGGCGGGCACTTCTCCGTCCTGGAGGTGCTTCCCCAGGAGCACTGACCCGTGAAGCCGGGGGCGCGCCCGCCCTCAGGCCTGCTGCTCCTCGAAGGGCAGCACGTCCGGTGAGAGCACCGAGGCGCGCGCCGTCGCCGCGGTCAGCCGGCGGCGGTGGTGACGGCGGCACAGCACCTCGTAGCCGACCTCGTCCCGGTCCACCGAGATGTCGCCGACCACCACCTGGGCGCCCTCGACCACCATCACCCCGCCGACCGTCCTGGCGTTGTGGGTGGCCCGCGCGCCGCACCAGCACAGCGCCTCGACCTGGAGCACCTCCACCCGGTCGGCCAGCTCGATCAGCCGCTGCGAGCCGGGGAACAGCCGGGTGCGGAAGTCGGTGGTGATGCCGAAGGTGTAGACGTCGATGTCCAGTTCGTCCACCACCCTGGCCAGCTGGTCGACCTGCTCGGCGGCGAAGAACTGCGCCTCGTCGCAGATCAGGTAGTCCACCCGGCCGCCGGCCGAGAGCCGCTGCACCACGTGCGCGTGGAAGTCGAAGTCGTCCGTCACCTCGACCGCGTCGGCGCGCAGGCCCAGCCGGCTGGAGATCGTCGCCGCGCCCGCCCGGTCGTTGCGGGTGAGGATCACGCCCCTCCGGCCGCGCGCCGCGTGGTTGTGGTCCATCTGCAGCGCCAGCGTCGACTTTCCGCAGTCCATCGTGCCCGAGAAGAACACCAGTTCAGCCATGGGTGGAGCAAGGGCCTTTCACATCAAGGGAGTTCGGACACAGAGGAGTCAGGTGCGCTGCGGGGCCCGGTCAGCCGCGGACTTCGAGCAACGGCACGAACTGCTCGACCGGGGTCATCGAACCGTGCAGACCGATCATCGCGGACTCGCCGGGCTCGTTGCGGGAGGCGACGATCGCGATGTCGTCGCGCGCCGCGGCCACCACGTCGCCGATCCGGGCGTACACCCGCTCGTCCACGGCCGGGCCGAACCAGCCCGCCTCGATCGCCTGGTCGCGGGTCGCCACCCACATCCGGTCGCCCAGCACCTCGCTCCAGACCGTGTGCACGTCGGCCGCGGCCCCGGGGACGGCGTACACGTGCCGGGCCCGGCCCTCGCCGCCGAGCAGGGCGACGCCGGCGCCCAGCTCCCAGTCCTCGTCGAAGTCGATCCGGTCCTCCGGGGCGATGTCGATCATGCCGTGGTCGGCCGTCACGTACATCGCCGAGCGCGGCGGCAGCTGCCCGGCCAGTCGGCGGGCCAGCCGGTCCACCGCGTCCAGCGTCATCCGCCACTCGTCCGAGTCCACCCCGAAGCGGTGGCCCGCGCCGTCCAGCTCGCTGACGTACGTGTACACCAGCGCCCGGTCGTGCTCGGCCAGCCAGGAGGCCGCCAGGTCCATCCGCTCCTCGCCCGTGGTGCGGCCGAGGAAGGTGCCGCCGGACAGCGCCACCTTGGTCAGCGGGGTCTGGGCGAACAGCGGGGACGAGACCTGCGCCGTCGCCACCCCGGCCTGGTGGGTGCGCTCGAAGACCGTCGGGTACGGCTGCCAGACGTGCGGCGCGGTGGGCGGCTGCCAGCGCAGCTGGTTCATCAGGTAGCCGGCGCCCGGCACCGCCACCGTGTACCCGGCCAGGCCGTGCAGGCCCGGCGGCGTACCGGTGCCGACCGAGGCCAGCGAGGTCGCCGTGGTGGACGGGAAGCCCGCGGTCAGCGGACGGCCGCTGCCGCCCAGCGAACTCCCGGCGAGCGAGGACAGGAACGGCGCGTACTCGGGGTGGCGCAGCAGCAGCTCCCAGCCCAGGCCGTCCACCAGGAACACCACCACCCGGTCGGCCGGGGCGACGGGCAGCGTCGCGGTGAACCCCGGGACGCCGAGCCCCGCCGCCACCGAGGGCAGCAGGTCGCACAGCGAACCGCTGCCGTACGGGGGCGCGGGGGCCGTGGCGGGGTCAAGGATCTCGAAGGCGTCGTAGCCGTCGGCAGGAACGAAGGACATGGAACCGGATTCGTAGCGGGCGGAAACGGCGGCGATCAGACCCGCGGACCGTTGCTGATCGTCGCGTCGGACAGGGCCCGGGCGAACACCAGCGCCTGGGACACCGTCTCCGGGCCGTCACCGGCCTCACTCACCCGCAGCGAGAGGTCGTCGGCCGTGGCCGAGCCGGTGTAGCCGTGGTCCGCCTCGCAGTTCGGGTCGGAGCAGCCGGCCGGCTCCAGGTCCAGGCGCTGCACCGCGCCCCAGCCGATCGTCAGCACCACCTCGCGCGGCAGCGTGCCGGGGGTGTACGTCTCCGGGTTCGCCACCATCCGGCTCACCACGACCGAGCCGATCCGGTCCAGCCGCACGCTCTCCGTCGACGTCGTCGCGAACGGCACCGCCGGGCTGCCCTCGGCGCCGGACTGCTCGTCGGTGTGGCTCACCACGAACCGGGTCGGGGTGAGCACCAGCACCGTCACGTGCCGGCGCACCTCGTTGGCGTCGAAGGTCGTCTCCTGGTGCACCAGGTAGGAGCTGATCGGCTCCGGGCCCACCGCGGACTCGACCGCCTCGGACACCAGGGCCGGGTAGTAGCCGCTGCGCTCGATCGCCGAGCGCAGGTCCTGAGTGGTGGTGGTACCGGTCTTCGCCATATCTCCATCCTGGCATGGTCCGCCGACGAAGCGGGCGGCACGGCGCCGAGCTTCGGACAACAGCGCCCGGGCAGGGCGCAACCAAGGAAGGTTACAGCGTGCTCATCGCGCGCGGGCCCAGATCGCTGCGGACCGGCAGGGGTGCGACCCGCACCCGCGCCCCCAGGATCGCCAGTCCGTGCGGGGCCACGACCACCGGTTCGAGATCCACCGAGGCGATCTCCGGCACGTCGTCCACCAGCTGCGACACCCGCAGCAGCAACTCCTCCAGGGCGCCGGTGTCCACCGCCTCGGCACCGCGCCAGCCGAACAGCAGCGGTGCCGCCCGCACCTCCCTGATCAGCCCGGCGACGTCCTGGTCGGTGGCCGGAACCAGCCGGTGCGCCAGGTCGCCCAGCAGTTCGGCCGGTGCGCCGGCCAGGCCGAAGGAGAGGATCGCGCCGACCGCGGGGTCGACCGTGGCGGCTATCACGGTGTCCACGCCGCGCGGGGCCATCCGCTGGACCATCAGCCCGGCCTGCGCGGCGCCGCCGAGCAGCGCGTCCAGCTCGTGGTGGGCGCGGCGCAGGCCCGCCTCGTCGGTCAGGTCCAGCCGGACGCTGCCCAGGTCGGGGCGGTGGCGCAGGTGCGGGGCGGTCGCCTTGAGGGCCACCGGGTAGCCGAGTGCCCCGGCGGCCCTCACCGCGGTCTCCTCGTCCGGGGCGGGCATCGTCGGCGAGACGTCGATCCCGTAGCGGGCCAGCAGCTCCCTGGCCTGGGGCTCGGGCAGGGTGATCCGGGCGCCGCCGGGCTGGGTGCGCCAGAGGAGGGAGCGTCGCGTAGCGCCTCGGACAAGGGTGGCGGTGGGCGACGGGCGGGCGATCGCTGCCCTGGTGCTCAGCGCCTCCTCCACCAGCCGGCGGGCGCCGGGCTCGTCGATCCGGTCGAGTTCCGGGACCCGCGCCGTCTCCTCGGCCTCGGCCGTACGGCGGCGCCACTGCGCGTAGTGCACGGCGTGGGTGAGGGCGTTCACGGCCCGCTCGGGCGCCGCGTACGCGGGGATGCCGCCGGGGCGCAGCCGGGCCGGCAGGTCGGTCAGCGCCAGGTGGGTGAGCAGCAGCGGCTTGCCCAGTTCCCGGGCACGCTGTCCGGCTTCGAGCAGGGCGGCGGCGATCTCCGGGTCGTCCGAGCCCATCTCGGGGTCGTCCTCGGCGGTCAGCCGGCCGCCCATGAAGGCGTGCGCGGAGGTGCCGATCGGCGGGATCGCGACGGCGATCACCGCGTCCACGGCCGGGTCGGCGAGGGCGACGTCCAGGGCGATCCGGAAGTTCTCGCCGGTCGCGGCGGTGGTGAGGTCGACGGGGGTGCACGGGCGCAGGCCGGCGCTCAGCAGGGCGTCGTAGGTGAGCAGGCCGAGGGAGTCGGAGTTGCCGACCACCGCGACCCGGTCCCCCGTCGGCAGCGGCTGCTGGGCCAGCAGTTCGCCGGTGTCGTACAGCTCGGTGATGGTCGCGACCCGGGTGACGCCCGCCTGTTCGAACAGGGCGTCCACCGTGGCGTCGCGCAGGCCGGTGGCGGTGGCGGGGACGGCGTGGCCGGGCGGCAGGCTGCCGGTGTGCCGGGCGCCCTTGACCACCACGACCGGCTTGACGGCCGCGAGGCGGCGGGCGATCCGGGTGAACTTGCGGGGGTTGCCGAAGGACTCCAGGTACAGCAGCACCACCTGGGTGGCCTCGTCCTCGGCCCAGTACTGGAGGAAGTCGTTGCCGGAGACGTCGGCGCGGTTGCCGACCGAGGCGAAGGAGGAGACGCCGAGGCCGCGCTTGTGGGCGGCCTCCAACAGGGCCACCCCGATCGCGCCGGACTGGCAGAAGATGCCGAAGCCGCCGCGGCCGGGCAGGCGCGGGGCGAGCGAGGCGTTCAGCGGACGCTGCGGGTCGGTGCTGATCAGGCCGAAGGCGTTCGGGCCGATCACCCGCATGCCGGCCGCGCGGGCCTGGCGGACCAGCGCGCGCTGCCGGTCCCGGCCCTCCAGGCCGGTCTCCGCGTAGCCGGCGGTGACCACCACCAGGCCCTGCACCCCGTGGGCGCCGCACTCGGCGACGGCGGCCGGGACGGCGCTCTCGGGGACGGCGATCACCGCGAGGTCCACCGGTCCCGGAATGTCCAGAACCGAACGGTGGACCGGGACGCCGTCCAGCTCGGTGCCGGGTTCGGCGTTGCGGTTCACCGCGTACACCGGGCGGTCGTCCGGGGCCTCGTCCCCCAGCAGGTCGCGCAGGATGGCCCGGCCGACGGTCTGCGGGGTGCGGGAGACGCCGATCACCGCCACCGAGCGGGGCGTGAGCAGCCGCTGCACCGAGCGCGCCTCGGCGCGGTGCTCGCGGGCGCGCATCACGGCGAGCGAGCGGTCGGTCTGTTCGAGGTCGAAGTCCAGGTGCACCACGCCGTCGGCGAAGCTGCGGCGCTGGGTGTAGCCCGCGTCGGTGAAAACCTTCACCATCTTCCGGTTCTCCGGCAGTACCTCGGCCTGGAAGCGGCGGATGCCGCGCTCCTGGGCCACCGCCGCGATGTGCTCCAGCAGCGCGGAGGCCACACCGCGGCCCTGGTGGGCGTCCTGTACCAGGAAGGCCACCTCGGCGTCGGTGCCGGTGTCGGACGGGCGGCCGTCGGCGTCGATCCGGTCGTACCGGACGGTGGCGATGAAGCGGTCCCCGACCACGACCGCGAGGCCCACCCGGTTCACGAAGTCGTGGTGGGTGAAGCGGCGGACGTCCTTGTCGGAGAGCCGCGGATAGGGGGCGAAGAACCGGAAGTACTTGGACTGGTCCGACACCTGCTCGTAGAACTCGACGAGCCGTCCGGCGTCGGCGGGCGTGATCGGCCGGATCCGGGCCGTGCCGCCGTCACGCAGCAGGATGTCCGCTTCCCAGTGCTGCGGATAGTCGGGCTGATCGAGGTTCGCCACCGCGGGGTCTTCCACATTCGTCAGGTTATCCGGCGGCGAGCCGAATGGCGTCGGGCGCGTGCTCGCGGCAGGGTGGGCAGGGTCGGCGACCGGGGTTTATGCCCCGAAAAGAAACAATCACAAGTCTTGAACGCAGCGGCTCCGAGGAGCTACCTGCGTGCAACACTGGTCTAGACAACACGGTCGTTTTCCCCCGCTCCCGGAGCGCGGCCGTGACCAGCTTCACCGGAAAGGCACGTCTCATGGCTGAGCGCCGCGTCACCATCGGTTGGGCCGAGGGCCTGCACGCCCGTCCCGCCTCCGTCTTCGTCCGGGCCGTCACGGCCACCGGCGTGCCGATCACCATCGCGAAGCCGGGCGGCAACCCGGTCAACGCCGCCTCCATGCTCGGCCTCCTCGCCCTGGGCGCCCAGGGCGGCGACGAGGTCATCCTCGCCTCCGACGCCGAGAACGCCGGCGACGCGCTCGACCGCCTCGCCAAGCTCGTCTCCGAGGGCCTCGACGAGCTCCCCGCCGCGGCCTGAGCCCTCGCAGCCACCCGATCGGGGTGCCACCGGATTTCCGGTGGCACCCCGATCGGCATTTCCGGTCGGCCCGGACCGCGGCCGGCCGCGTCAGCCCTTGACGCAGACGACCTGCTTGAGGTGCGCGACCACCTCGACGAGGTCCTTCTGCTGCTCGATGACCTTCTCGATGTTCTTGTAGGCGCCCGGGATCTCGTCGACCACGCCGCCGTCCTTGCGGCACTCCACGCCCTTGGTCTGCTCGACCAGGTCCTGGGTGGTGAAGCGCTTCTTCGCGGCGTTGCGGCTCATCTTCCGGCCGGCGCCGTGCGAGGCGGAGTTGAACGCCGCCGCGTTGCCCAGGCCGCGGACGATGTAGGAGCCCGTCCCCATCGAGCCGGGGATGATCCCGAGGTCGCCGCTGCCGGCCCGGATCGCGCCCTTGCGGGTCACCAGCACGTCGACGCCGTCGTACGCCTCCTCCGCCACGTAGTTGTGGTGGCAGCTGATCACCTCGTCGAAGGCGACCTTCGACTTGGCGAACTCGCGCCGGACGACGCCCTGGAAGAGCGCCATCATGACCGCGCGGTTGCGCTTCGCGTACTCCTGCGCCCAGAACAGGTCCTGGCGGTAGGCGTTCATCTGCGGGGTGTCGGCGATGAACACCGCGAGGTCCTGGTCGATCAGGCCCTGGTTGTGCGGCAGCGAGCGGGCGACGCCCATGTGGTGCTCCGCCAGCTCCTTGCCGATGTTGCGGGAGCCGGAGTGCAGCATCAACCAGACCACATTGGTCGTATCAACGCACAGTTCTATGAAGTGATTTCCTCCGCCGAGCGTGGCCATCTGCTGCATCGCCCGTTCCCGGCGCCACTTGACCGCCTCCGCCACCCCGTCGAAGCGCTGCCAGAAGTCATCCCAACCCGCCGCCCGGAAGCCGTACAGCCTGGTCGGGTCGACCGGGTCGCTGTGCAGGCCGCGGCCGACCGGGATGGCCTGCTCGATCTTGCGGCGCAGGCGGGACAGGTCGTCCGGGAGGTCCTCGGCGGTGAGCGAGGTCTTCACCGCGCTCATCCCGCAGCCGATGTCGACGCCGACCGCCGCCGGGCAGACCGCGCCCTTCATGGCGATGACGGAGCCGACGGTGGCACCCTTGCCCAGGTGGACGTCGGGCATCACGGCGAGGCCGTGCAGCCAGGGCAGGGAGCTGATGTTGCGCAGCTGCTGCATGGCCTGGCCCTCGACGGTGGCCGGGTCGGTCCACATCCGGATCGGCACCCGGACGCCGGGCACCTCGGTGTACGTCATGGTCGAACGACCTCCAGAGGTCGGGAAGTTCACGTGAGGAAGCTGCCGCGCGAGGAATCCCGGCGCGGCTCGGGGAAGTTCGGGAGTGCGGGCTCAGACGCCCGGGGCGACGGTGCAGGGGGAATACGGCCTCGGGGAGCGTCGTCGTATCGCTTGCTCGACCCGCATGGTGGCCGCCTCCCTTCCTTCGTCGCCGTTCGCACGTGCTGTGCGTCGGGGAACATCTATCCACGGAACGGGCGTGGCCCGCAACGGATTTAAAAACGCGTCCGGCCCGGCGGAGCGGGTGCTCCACCGGGCCGGACGGGGCTGCGGCGGGCGTCAGCCGACGACGGTGACCTCGCCGATCCCGAGCGCCCGCACGTCGTCGGCGATCACGGAGGCGTCGCCGACCAGGACGGTGACCAGGCGGTCCGGCGGGAAGGCCGCGACGACCGCCTCGGTGGCGGCGGCGGTGGGCAGTTCGGCGAGCCGCCGGTAGACCTCGGCCTGGTAGTCGTCCGGCAGGTACTGCTCGACCTGGTCGGCCAGGGTGCCGGCGACCGAGCCCGCGGTCTCGTACTTCAGCGGCGCGACGCCGACCAGGAACTGCACGGCCTCGTCGCGCTCGGCGTCGGTGAGGCCCTCGGTACCGAGGGTGCGCAGGATGGTCCAGGTGTCGGCCAGCGCGGGCGCGGTGGAGGCGGTGTCCACCGAGCCGCTGATGGCGAGCAGCGAGCGTCCGCTGCCGTCGGCGGCCGAGCGCAGCGGCTGGGCGAAGGAGCGCACGCCGTAGGTGTAGCCCTTCTCCTCGCGCAGGACGCGGTCGAGCCGGGAGGTGAGGGTGCCGCCGAGGCAGTAGGTGCCGAGGGTCTGGGCGGCCCAGACCGGGTCGTGGCGGTCGGGCCCGATCCGGCCGATGAGCAGCTGGGTCTGGACGGAGCCGGGGCGGTCCACGATGACGACCCGGCCGCGGTCGTCGCCGGTGACCGGGGCGTGGACCGAGGGCTCGGCGGCGGTGCCGGTCCAGGTGCCGAGGGTGCTCTCCAGCAGGGCGGGCAGGTCGACGCCGGTGAGGTCGCCGACCACCACGACGGTGCTGGTCCCGGGGCGCACGTGGGCGTCGTAGAAGGCCTTGACGGCGGCGCGGTCGATCGACTTGACGGTGTCGGCGGTGCCGGCGCGGGGCCGGGAGAGCCGGTCGGCGGCGTCGAAGAGCTCGGCGTACAGAGCCTTGGCCGCGCGCCGGGCGGGGTTGGCCTGCTCGTGGACGATCTCGTCCAGGCGGTTGGCGACCAGTCGCTCGATCTCGGCCTCCGGCAGCGCGGGGGCGCGCAGGGCGTCGGCGAGCAGGGACAGGCCGCGCTGGAGCCGGGAGGCCGGGACCTCCAGGGAGATCCGGATGCACGGGTGGTCGGCGTGCGCGTCGAGGGTGGCGCCGGCGCGCTCCAGCTCGGCGGCGAACTCCTCGGCGCTGAGGGTGTCGGTGCCCTCGCTGAAGGCGCGGGCGAGGATGCCGGCGATGCCGTCGAGGCCCTCGGGCTCGGCGGCGAGCGGGGCGTCGACGAGGACCTCGACGGCGACCAGCTGCTGACCGGGCCGGTGGCAGTGCAGGACGGTGATGCCGTTGCCGAGGGCGGCCCGCTCGGGGGCGGGGAAGTCCCAGGGGCTGGGCGTGCCCGGCTGGGGCTGGGGGTGGAAGGTCATGGCGGGGACGTAGTCGGTGCTCATACGGCGGCACCCTCCTCTTCGGAAGCGGCGTCGGAAGCGGCGTCGGCGTCGGTCTCGGCGGCGGTCGGCTCGTAGACGAGGACGGCCCGGTTGTCGGGGTGGAGCCTGGCCTTGGCGACGGCCTGGACCTCCTCGGCGGTGACGTCGAGGACCTTGGGGAGGGCGTCGTTGAGCAGCTTGGGGTCGCCGAACAGGACGGCGTAGCGGCACAGTTCGTCGGCGCGGCCGGCGACGGTGGTGAGCCGGTCGAGCCACTCGCGCTCGATCTGGGCCTGGGCGCGTTCGAGTTCCTCGGGCGTGGGGCCCTCGGCGGCGAAGCGGGCGAGCTCCTCGTCGACGGCGGTGCCGATCTGTTCGAGCGTGGCGTCGCCGGAGGTCTTGGCGTCGAGCCAGCCGAGGCTGGGGGCGCCGGCCAGGCGCAGCAGGCCGAAGCCGGCGGCGACGGCGGTGCGGTCACGGCGGACCAGCCGGTTGTAGAGGCGGCTGGACTCGCCGCTGCCGAGGATGGTGAGGGCGAGGTCGGCGGCGTCGGCCTCGCGGGTGCCGTCGTGCGGGAGGCGGTAGGCGGCCATCAGGGCGCGGGAGGGGACGTCCTCGTGGACCTCCTCGCGGATCTCGCGGCCGATGGTCTCGGGGAGTTCGCCGGAGCGCGGGGGCTGCTTGCCGTCGTGCGCGGGGATGGAGCCGAAGTACTTCTCGACCCAGGCGACGGTCTGCTCGGGGTCGATGTCGCCGACCACGGAGAGGACGGCGTTGTTGGGCGCGTAGTACGTCCGGAAGAACGCGCGGGCGTCCTCCAGCGTGGCGGCGTCGAGGTCGGCCATGGAGCCGATCGGGGTGTGGTGGTACGGGTGGCCGTCGGGGAAGGAGAGCGCGGTGAGCTTCTCGAAGGCGGTGCCGTACGGCACGTTGTCGTAGCGCTGGCGGCGCTCGTTCTTGACGACGTCGCGCTGGTTCTCCATGGACGTCTCGTCGAGCGCGGCGAGCAGCGAGCCCATCCGGTCGGCCTCCAGCCAGAGGGCGAGCTCCAGCTGGTGGGCGGGCATGGTCTCGAAGTAGTTGGTGCGCTCGAAGCTGGTGGTGCCGTTGAGCGAGCCGCCGGCGCCCTGGACGAGCTCGAAGTGCCCGTTGTTGGAGACGTTGGCGGAGCCCTGGAACATCAGGTGCTCGAAGAGGTGGGCGAGGCCGGTGCGGCCCTTGACCTCGTGCCGGGAGCCCACGTCGTACCAGAGGCAGACGGCGGCGACCGGGGTGAGGTGGTCCTCGGAGAGGACGACACGCAGGCCGTTGGCCAGGCGGTGCTCGGTGATGGCGATGCCTCGGCTGGAGGCGGGGGCCGGGTTGGCCATGCGCTCGGGTCCTTCCCGTCGTCGATGTCGGGGGTTCGTGTGGCGTCCCCCATTGTGGTGCAACGTCCGGGAGTCGTGTTCGTGTCCGCGCGGACCGGGGCGTTCGCCAGGGGCGGAAGAGGGCCGCTGACCGGGACTGTCACCGCGAGGGTCCACAATGGGGGCGCCGCGCCCTGTCGACGGCGCCCGGTTGACGGGTCCGGTGACAGGTCGGCACCGAGACGACCGACGCCCGACCGAGACACAGCCAGCGACACGTAAGGGAGCCCCGCCGCGATGGCCCGCCGCAGTTCGCAGACCCCGCCGCCCGGAGACTTCGAGGAGCGGATCCTCGATGTCGACGTCGTGGACGAGATGCAGGGCTCCTTCCTGGAGTACGCCTACTCGGTGATCTACTCGCGTGCGCTGCCCGACGCGCGGGACGGCCTGAAGCCGGTGCACCGCCGGATCCTGTACCAGGCCAACGAGATGGGCCTGCGCCCCGAGCGCGGGCACGTGAAGTGCGCCCGCCTGGTGGGCGAGGTGATGGGCCGGCTGCACCCGCACGGCGACGCGTCGATCTACGACTCGGTCGTGCGCATGGCGCAGCCGTTCTCGATGCGGCTGCCGCTGATCGACGGGCACGGCAACTTCGGTTCGCTGGGCAACGACGACCCGCCGGCCGCGATGCGCTACACCGAGTCGCGGCTGACGGCCGCCTCGATGGCGATGGTGGAGTCGATCCACGAGGACACCGTCGACTTCGGCCCGAACTACGACGGCAGCGAGCAGGAGCCGATGGCGCTGCCGGCCGCGTTCCCGAACCTGCTGGTGAACGGCGCGACGGGCATCGCGGTGGGCATGGCGACGAACATGCCGCCGCACAACCTGTCGGAGGTGGTGGCGGCTGCCCGGCACCTGATCAAGCACCCGAGCGCGGACCTGGACACGCTGATGCGGTTCGTGCCCGGTCCCGACCTGCCGACCGGCGGGCGGATCGTGGGCCTGTCGGGCATCAGGGACGCGTACGAGTCGGGCCGCGGCACGTTCAAGATCCGGGCGACGACGACGGTGGAGGCGGTGACGGCCCGCCGCAAGGGCATCGTGGTCACCGAGCTGCCGTACAACGTCGGCCCGGAGAAGGTCATCGCGAAGATCAAGGACCTGGTCAACGCGAAGAAGCTCCAGGGCATCGCGGACGTCAAGGACCTGACGGACCGCGAGCACGGGCTGCGGCTGGTCATCGAGGTGAAGAACGGCTTCGTGCCGGAGGCGCTGCTGGAGCAGCTGTACAAGCTGACGCCGATGGAGGAGACCTTCGGCATCAACAACGTGGCACTGGTGGACGGGCAGCCGCTGACGCTGGGGCTGAAGGAGCTGCTGGAGGTCTACGTCGACCACCGCTTCACCGTGGTGCGCCGGCGCAGCGACTTCCGCCGCCGCAAGCGGGAGGAGCGGCTGCACCTGGTCGAGGGCCTGCTGGTGGCCCTGCTCGACATCGACGAGGTCATCGCGATCATCCGGTCGAGTGACAACGCGCAGCAGGCGAAGGAGCGCCTGATGGAGCGCTTCTCGCTGTCGGAGACGCAGACCGCGTACATCCTGGACACCCCGCTGCGGCGGCTGACCCGCTTCGACCGGGTGGAGCTGGAGCAGGAGAAGGAGAAGCTGAACTCCGAGATCGCGGACCTGACCGAGATCCTGGAGTCGGACACCAAGCTGCGCAGCGTGGTCTCGTCCGAACTGGCCGCGGTGTCCAAGCAGTTCGGGACGGAGCGGCGCACGGTGCTGCTGGAGGCGGGGGCGGCGCCCGCGGCGGCGCTGACGGTGCCGCTGGAGGTCGCGGACGACCCGTGCCGGGTGCTGCTGTCCTCGACGGGGCTGCTGGCACGGACGGCGGACGGGGAGCCGTTCGAGCTGTCGGAGAAGCGGGCGAAGCACGACGTGATCGTGTCGGCGGTGCACGCGACGGCGCGGGCTGACGTGGGCGTGGTGACGTCCGTCGGCCGGGTGCTGCGGCTGCCGGTGATCGACCTGCCGGCGCTGCCGCCGACGCCGTCGCCGACGCTGGCGGGCGGGGCCGCGGTGGGCGAGTTCCTGCGGCTGGAGGCCGGAGAGCGGGTGCTGGCGCTGACCACGCTGGACGAGTCCTCGCCGGGGCTGGCGCTGGGCACGGCGCAGGGCGTGGTGAAGCGGGTGGTGCCGGAGTGGCCGGCGAACAAGGACGAGTTCGAGGTGATCGCCCTCAAGGAGGGTGACGAGCTGGTGGGCGCGATCGAACTGCGCACCGGCGAGGAGGACCTGGTCTTCATCGCCTCGGACGCCCAGCTGCTGCGCTACCCGGCGGGCCAGGTGCGTCCGCAGGGCCGCCCGGCGGGCGGCATGGCCGGCATCAAGCTGTCGGACGGCGCGCGGGTGCTGTCTTTCACGGCGGTGGACCCGGCGGCGGACGCGGTGGTGGTCTCGGTGGCCACGGCCACGGACACGCTGTCCGACGGCGAGCAGACGTCCTGGAAGGTCACCCCGTTCGAGCAGTACCCGCGCAAGGGCCGCGCCACCGGCGGGGTGCGCTGCCAGCGCTTCCTGCGCGGCGAGGACGCCCTGACCTTCGCCTGGGCCGGCGCCGCCCCGGCCCGCGCCGCCACCGCCAAGGGCGCCCCGGTCGACCTGCCCGAGCGCGACCCGCGCCGCGACGGCTCCGGCACCCCGGTGACCACCCCGATCGCGGTGGTCGCCGGCCCGGCGTAACGGCGCTCGTCCGAGCGGAGGGGTACCGGATGGTTCCGGTGCCCCTCCGCTTTTTCGTGCCCGTCCGACCGGGAATCCGGAACGGTGATCTCCAATTCCCGGCCATGGCGCGAACTTTGCCCACCCATGGGTTAGGTTCGTCGAACAGGTGCTCCACAGCGCGTCATCATCCGTTGGGGGACGGGCAATTGGCCGAAGAGTTCAAGATCGACATGAGCCGGATGAAGACCGTGTCCAAACAACTCGACGAATGCGGCAACCGCATGGGGGCGGTCGCCAAGAGCCTCGAGAACCTCGGCAAGGGCAGGCAGTTGGGCACCGAACGGCTCGACGCCGCGTGCAAGGGCTTCGAGGACCACTGGCACGGCGGCATCGGCCGGATGGCCAAGCTCGCCCACGGCCTGCGCGAAGGCCTGGACGCATCGCTCGACAACTACGGGGAGAACGAGAAGGGCACCGCCAAGGGCCTCGGCGCGACCTGAACCGACCAGCAGGGGACTGGACTTCCAGCATGAGTGACAAGAACTGGCCGGGCCTCGGCTTCTGCCCGGCCCCGGGGGACCTTCCGGCCATCGCCAAGATGTACGCGGACGTCGACGCCGTCGCCCGCGAACTGGAGGAACTACGGCACGCCCTCGCCGACCTCGGCTCCGAGGGCAGCGCCTGGCAGGGCGAGGCGGCCCGCAACTTCGCGGGCAAGCTCGGCGAGCTGCCCAAGTACCTCACCCAGGGCCACGAATCGATGGCCGCCTGCTCGCGAGCCCTCAAGGCCTGGCACACCCAGCTCACCGGCCTGCTCGCCTCCGGCAGGACGATGGAGGCCCAGGCCGTCGAGCTACGCTCCCGAGTGGGCGACACGAACGTCCAACTCGACGCCATGGGGAAGGCCCTGGACGCCTCTGCGCAGTCCGCCGACGCGGCGGCACAGACGAAGGCCAAGGCCGACTTCGAGGCCAAGCTCCAGGCCCAGCAGCAGCTCGTGCACCAGCTCGACGAGCTGATCGCGAGCGGCCACAAGCAGCTGGCCGACCACAAGAACAAGGCCGAGGCCGCCGCCCGGGCGATCCAGGAGGCGTCACGGCACCACCCGCCGGACCCGAACTTCCTCAAGCGGATGCTGGACAAGGTGGAGCACGCCTGGCAGAAGTCGGTGGACTTCCTGGCCGACCATGCGGACGCGCTGTCCCAGATCTCGGCCGGGCTGGCGATCGCGGCTCTGATAGTCCCCGGGATCGGCCCGCTGCTGGGTGCTGCGGCCGTGCTGACCAGCGCGGCCGCGCTGGCTGGGCACAGCATCGCCAAGTCCCGTGGCAAGGACGTGTCCTGGGGGAAGATCGGGATGGACGTGCTCGGAGCCTTTCCCGGTGTCGGTGCCATCAGGGGCTTCGCAACAGCGGGGAACTCGGTCAAGGCAGCCAAGGTTCCCGGCCTCGTCAACAAGATCAAGGCTCACACCGGTGCCTTCAAGGAGTCGGTGAAACTGGGGGAAGGAGCCAGTGCCGCCGAACGTACCCGATCCGCCGGCACGGCCCTGTTCGAGATGACCCGCACCCCCATGTCGACCAACGGCATCGTCGCCGGGCTCGCGAAAGCGGGCATCGAAGTGAATCCCTCCTTGGTCACGGTCACGAACAAGACAGTCGGGCTCGCCCGCAGTCTCCGTGCCGGCCGGGAGAAGGAAGAGGCGGAGGAGCCGCACATCGCGCCTCCCGGACCGACGCCCAAACCCGCGTACCGCCCGTCGCCCACGCCGTTCCTGAGCGCCGTGGGCTGAGAGGAGAGACTCATGGTCAAGGACCTCTATGTGACCCTCCCCATCTCGGGCGGGCAGCTCGCTTCCGTGCCCGAAGTAGCCGAGGCAGCACGGCGGGCCGAGACTCTGTACGGCGTCACCCTGCTGAACGACGATGTGGCGCGCAATGTGGTGATCAGGCATATGCGGCTACGGAACCGACTGGACTGGCACGGCGAAGTAGCGGCCATGTTCATCCTCGGCGGGATAGTGGTCTCCTTGGTCACTGGCAATTGGGCGGCAGCGATCCTGGGAATTCCGGCCGGAATCGCGATCTGGTTGCGGGGCGCCGACCGCGGCTCGGCGAAGAGCACCGCCTCCGTGCACTTCACCACGTACATCGGGCTGTTGAACCAGGCGCGGAGGGCGGGGCTGACGGTTCGGATTCCCGTCGACTGGGGAGCCGATGCCGATCGGGCCTCCTGGGAGGAGGGCACCGCGGCTGCTCCGCACCTGCGGCCGCCGGCTGCCCCGGCCGCGCATCTCGACGCCGCTCCCCCGCCCGTCGCCGCGCAGCCCGAGTCCTGGTGGCCGGCCGGCGCGGCGATCGACCCGAAGTTCCCTGTGCTGCCGGCTGCCGCACTCACACGCCACTCGACGCTGGCCGGCCGGGCTCGTGAACTCGGTGCTCCGCACGGCCTCGACTTCCTGAACGAACAGACCGTCCGGGGACTGCTCACCGCCGTCCGGCGCTGCCGCCAGTGGCTGGCCGCGTGGAGGTCGGTCTCCGCCTTGGCTCTGATCGCGGCCGTGCTCCTCGTCTCCCTGTTCGACGATCCCTCCGGCACCGAGCACGCCCAGCAGCTCCGATCCGCCGCCATCGGGCTGACAACAGTCGGTGCGCTCGCCGCCCTCCCCGCTCTGAGGGCGCACCGGACCTGGCGCCGCTCCGGTCTGCGCGACCACGCCGACGCCTACCTCGACCTGCTCATCGAGGCCCGTACGTACGGCGTCCCGGTCCCCGTCCCTCCGGCCTGGCTGGACGTCCGCAACCGGATCCGCAAGCCCTCATGACCCCCGTGGAAGGACCGATGTCCGGCACCCCGACAGCCCGTCTCCCCGCTCCCGCCGAGGACGCCCGGCTCCAGATCCGATTCGTCGTCCCGCCCGCCTTCCACGAGATCCCGGTGTTCGGCACCGAGGACCAGGTGGCCGAGGAGCTCTGGGAGCTGGTCTGCGAGGTCCTGGCCTCCGAACCGGACGAGACGCGGGTGCGCTGGGCGGTGGCGCTGGCCGGGCTGATCCCGCCGATGGCCGAGGCCGGGGTGATCCACGCCGGGATGTGCCTGGTGGACGTGGACGGCCGCCCGAGCACGGCCTCGATCGTGGCCTCGGTGTGCCCGTTGGCCGGGACGGACCACGCGGGCGCGGTGGACGTCCTGCTCACCCGGCTGGCCCGGTCCCGCCCGGAGGCGGAGGTGACGGCGATCGAGCTGCCGGCCGGGCGCGCGGCGGCGGTGATCGACGCCGTGTCGACGTCGATCGACGGTGGACCGGCCCCGCTGGACGGCATGGCGGTCCCGCTCCACGACGGGGTGCTGACCACCTCGGTGATCCAGGTGCACCTGCCGCTGCCGAACGAGTCCCAGCTGCTCTCGCTGGAGCTGAGCACCCCGTGCCGCGAGGACTGGGAGCTGTACTCGGAGCTGTTCGCGGACGTCGTGCGCAGCATCCACCTGGAGTTCGCCGACCTCCCGACCGTCCCCGAGGCGCTGTACGAACCGCTGGAGGAGCCGGTGGCCGAGGCGATGGCGCAGCGGATGAAGGCCGCTTTCGGCTGATCGGGCGAGGGTAGCCTTGCCAGGGTGAGCACCTGTGCGACTGTGTCGCGTGAACTTTCGGAGCCACTGGCCGCGACGGCGGCGGTGGCGAGCACCTGGCTGCTGGTCGAGCAGAACGGTCCGTGGGGCGCGAAGGCGCTGGGTGAGAGCCACCTGGACGCGGCGGTCGGGCGGGCGCTGGAGACGGCCTCGGCCGGAACGGGTGTGCGGGTCGCGCTGATCCGGCGGCCGGGGCGGCACGCCGACTGCCTGCCGACCCCCCGCCACGAGGTGATCGTGGCGCACACGGTGCCGGGCCGCGGCTGGGTGCGCCGGGCGGCGGTCGCGGATCCCGCGGAGCTGCTGGGGCTGGACTTCGCGGCGCTGGGCGCCGGCGACCACACCGGCTTCGGGGCCGAGCACGTCGGCGGCCCGGTGGCGCTGGTGTGCACCAACGGGCGGCGGGACCGCTGTTGCGCGCTGCTGGGCCGACCGCTCGCGGCGGAGCTGGCGGCGGCCGGGCACAGCGAGGTGTGGGAGGTCACCCACCTGGGCGGGCACCGCTTCTCCCCCACGATGCTGGTGCTGCCGTACGGCTACGCGTACGGGCGGCTGACGCCGGAGACCGCCAAGGAGGTGCTGGCGGCGACGGCGGCCGGGCACCTGGTGCCGGAGTGGTCGCGCGGCTGCTCGGGCTGGGAGCGTCCGGGCCAGGCCGCCGAGCACGCGGTGCGGCTGGCCACCGGCGAGACCGCGGCGGACGTGCTGACGCTGGCCCAGCGGCCGGACGGCGAGGGCCGCTGGCTGGTGGGGGTGCTGCACCGGGACGGCCGGTCCTGGGAGGTGGACGTGATCGAGACGGTGAGCGAGCCGGCGCGTCCGGAGAGCTGCGGCAAGGCGGCGGGGACACCGTCGCGGATGGAGGCGCTCTCCGTCCGGGGGCTCTGAACACCGGCCCCGGACCTGGCACGGCCCCCGGACCTGGCACGGCCCCGCGCCCGTGGGGGTGAGCGCGGGACCGCTGCCGCCGGGGCTCAGCCGGCTGCCTTGGCGACGAACTCCGTGGTGTAGGTCTTCGACAGGTCGATCGACCCCTCCTTGCCCTTCACGTCCGGGTGGAACGCGGCGAGCACCGAGAGCACCGTCTTCGGCCCGTCGGCCGGCATCACGCCGTCCGTCGTGAACATCGGCAGTGTCGCCCTGATCGCCGCCGCGTACTGCCCGGCGCCGCCCTGCCCGTAGTCGGCGGGCATCTTCGCGGCGATCTCCTCGGGGCTGTGGGTGGACATCCACCTGAGGGTCTTCACGAAGGCGTCGGCGAGCTTCTGGGTGGTGTCCCTGTTCTTCTCCACCCAGTCGGTGTTCATGTACAGCGAGGACGACGGGTACAGGCCGCCGAGCGCCTCGCGCGAGCCCTCGGGGGTGCGCATGTCGTACAGCACCTTGCCGAGGCCCTTGTCCAGGAGGTTGGCGACGGTCGGGTCCGTGGTCATCCCGGCGTCGATGCTGCCCTGCTGGAGCGCGGCGATGAAGGTCTGGCCGGCGCCGACCGCGATCGGGCTGAACTCGCTGACGGCGGTGCCGTTCTTGACCGCGAGGTACTTGGTGAGGAAGTCGGTCGAGGAGCCGATGCTGGTGACGCCGAGCTTCTTGCCCTTGAAGTCGGCGCCGGACCTGATGGCGTCGGCCTGCTTGGTGGAGACCACCTCGACCTCGCCGGGGGCCTGGGCGAACTGCACCACGGACTCGACCTTCTTGCCCTTGGCCTGGAGGTCGATGGTGTGGTCGTAGAAGCCGACCGCGCCCTGGACGTCCCCGGCGAGCAGCGCGGTGGTGGCGTTGACGCCGGCCGGTTCGGTCATCAGCTCGACGTTGACGCCGGCCTCGGCGAAGAAGCCGAGCCGCTGGGTGAGCATCGCCGGCAGGTAGATGACCTTGTCCAGGCCGCCGACCATGATCTTGACCTTGGGGCCGTCGACCTGCTGCCCGGCGGGGGCGGCGCCCGCGCCGTGGCCGGCGGTGGCGGCGTCGTTGGCGCAGGCGGAGAGCGGGAGGAGCAGGACGGCGGCGAGGGCGGCGGCAACTGATCTGCGCATGGGTGGGGGCCTCTCTCTTCTTACGGCTCTTACGGCAAGGGGGAGTTCAGCGGCCGTCGCCCGCGTCGGCGGGCTTCCAGCGGAACAGCTTCTTCTCGGCGAAGGTCAGCAGCCCCTCGGTGAGCAGCGCGACGACGGCGAGGATGGTCATGGCGGCGTACACCCCGGCCGCGTTGAAGGTGCCCTGGGCGGCGGCGACGAGCAGCCCGAGGCCCTTGGTGGCGCCGATGTACTCGCCGACGATGGCGCCGATCAGCGCGAAGCCGAAGCTCACGTGCAGGCTGGTGAAGATCCAGGTGGTGGCGGCGGGGATGACCACCTGGAGGGTGACCCTGCGGTTGTCGGCACCCAGGATGCGGGCGTTGGCGACGAGGTTGCGGTCCACCTCGCGGGCGCCCTGGAAGGCGTTGAAGAACACCGGGAAGAACACCAGCACCACGGCGGAGGCGACCTTGGACGCCGGTCCCAGGCCGAACCAGATCAGGAAGATCGGTGCGAGCACGATCCTCGGGATGGCGTTGAGCACCTTGATGTACGGTCCGAACACGTCGGCCAGGAAGCGGATCCGGCCGAGCGCGATGCCCAGCAGCACGCCGCCGACCACTCCGAGCACCCACCCGGTGAGGGCCTCGTAGAGGGTGTAGCCGATCTGCTCGCCGAGTGATCCCTGCGCGGTGCCGTGGGTGATCCACTGCCAGATCTGGTCCCAGATCCTCGACGGCTGGGAGAAGTTGAACGGGTCGATGACGTCCGTGCGGGCGCACACCTCCCAGAGGCCGAGGAAGGCGAGCAGCACCGCGACCCGGGCTCCGAAGACGACCAGCCTCCGGTGGCGGGCGGCCCGTTCGCGGGCCTCGGTCCTCGTGGTGACGGCCTGGGGCTTCCCGGCGACGGGCGACCCGGGCGCGGCTCCGGCTCCGGCTCCGGCTCCGGATTCTGCTCCGGCTCCGGACGGGGACTCGGACTCGGACGCGGACGCGGTCTCAAGCGGCATGACCCGCTCCTCTCTCCCGAGTGATGCGCACCTCTTCGCCGAGCGAGGCCCAGATCTCGCGGTACAGCTCGACGAACCTCGGTTCCAGCCGGACGGCCTCCACGGTGCGCGGGCGCGGCAGGTCGACGGTGAAGACCTCCTTGACGGTGGCCGGTCCCGCCGTCATCACCACGACCCGGTCGGCGAGCGCGATGGCCTCGTCCAGGTCATGGGTGACGAAGACGACCGAGGCCGCGTTCCTGGCGGAACTCGTGCCCGCCCACAGCTCCAGCAGCTGGTCCGACATCAGGGCGCGGGTCTGCACGTCCAGTGCCGAGAAGGGCTCGTCCATCAGCAGGATCGCCGGGTCGTTGACGAAGGTCTGGGCGAGCGCGACGCGCTTGCGCATGCCGCCGGACAGCTGGTGCGGGTAGCGGTCCTCGAAGGCGGCCAGGCCGACCCGGCCGAGCCAGTCCCTGGCCCGGTCGCGGGCCTCGGCGGCCGGTACGCCGCGGAACCGCGGGCCGGCCATCACGTTGGACAGGACGGTGCGCCAGGGGAAGACGGCGTCCTGCTGGAAGACGAACCCCACCTTGGGGTCGATCCCGCTCACGGGCTCGCCGTACACCCTGACCTCGCCCTCGGTGGGCTCCTCCAGGCCGCTGACCAGGGTCAGCGTGGTGGACTTGCCGCAGCCGGTGGGGCCGACGACGGCGACGAACTCGCCCTGGGCGACGGTCAGATCGAGGTCGCGGACGGCGGTGTGCAACGCCCCCGAGGGGGTGCGGAAGCGTTTCGTCGCGCCGGTCAGCTCGATCGCCGGGGTGTCTGTCATGCAATCCTCCCGGGTCTGTGCTTGCCCCGGAAAGGTAGGAGCGGGAGCTGCCCCGGCGGGAGCCTTCTTCGCGTAGTGCGACTTCTCCGCATAGAGGGGTGTTCTGCTCGTTTTGCTTCCGCTACAACTGCGGGGACGCGGCTGACAGAAGCACCCCGGAAACATAAGGTGTCCCGACCCCCACCGAAGGCGCCCCGGTCTCCCCCTCCGAGAGCGCCCCGACCGCCGACCTCCCCCCGCCGAAAGGCGCACCGACCGCCGTCCACCCCAGCCGAAGGCGCCCGATCCCCCGCAGCCCCCGAGAGGAGGCCCGGTTGAAGCTCCCCCACTGGCCCCGCCGGGTCTTCGCCCAGCTGCTGCTGAGCCAGACCGTCGTCACCGTCGGCGTCACCACCGTGACCGCCGGGCTGTTCCTCGCCCCGGTGAGCAGCGAGCTGGACCACGACGCGATGCAGCGGGCGCTGTCGATCGCCCAGGCCACCGCCGCCGACGAGAGCATCGCCCGGGCCGCGGCCGGCCGCGACGTGGTGGCCGCGCAGCGCAACGCCGAGCAGATCCGGCTGGCCACCGGCGCCACCTTCGTGGTGGTCACCGACCTGGACGGCATCCGGCTCTCGCACACCGACCCGGGCCGGATCGGCCTGCGGGTCAGCACCGACCCGGAGCCGGCCCTCAGCGGTCGCAGCGTCACCGCCATCCAGGAGGGCACCCTGGGCCGCACCGCCCGCGGCAAGGTGCCGCTGCGGATGGCGGACGGCCGGATCGTCGGCGAGGTGTCGGTCGGCATCAGCGACGACTCGATCCGCCGCCGGCTGCTGAAGATGCTCACCGGCATCCTGCTGTGCGCCGGGGCCGGTCTGGCCGCGGGGACGCTCGCCACCCTCCTGCTGGCCCGCCGCCTCAAGCGCCGCACCCACAACATCGCGCTGGCCGACATCTCGGCGCTCCTGGTCGAACGGGAGGCGATGCTGCACGGCATCCGCGAGGGCATGGTGGCACTGGACGAGCACGGCCGGATCCGGCTGGCCAACGACGAGGCCCTGCGGCTGCTCGGGCTGCCCGAGGACTGCGCCGGCCGGCCGATCGACGCGGTACTGCCGCCCGGCCGGCTGGCGGACGTGCTCTCCGGGCGGATCACCGGCGCCGACCTGCCGGCCGTCCGGGACGACCGGGTGCTGGTGGTGAACCGGACGGCCACGCCCGAGGGCGGCGCGGTGGTGACCCTGCGCGACCGCACCGAGCTGGAGTCGCTGGTCCGCGAGCTGGACACCACCCGCAGCCTGACCGAGGCGCTGCGGGCCCAGGACCACGAGCACGCCAACCGGATGCACACCCTGCTGGGCCTGCTGGAGCTGGGCCGCCACGAGCAGGCGGTGGCGTTCATCTCGGAACAGTCGGGCTCGCACGCCGTGATCGCCGCGCGGATCGCCGAGCAGGTGCAGGACCCGCACGTCGCCGCCCTGCTGGCGGGCAAGACCGCGGTGGCGGGCGAGCGCGGGGTGCGGCTGGCGCTGGCCCCGGCGGCGCACCTGCCGGACACGGTGGTGGACGCCAGGGCCCTGGTGACGGTGCTCGGCAACCTGATCGACAACGCGGTGGACGCGCTGGCCGCGGGCGGCGGGGGCCGGGTCGAGGTGAGCCTGGCGGCGGCCGGCCCGACCCTGCTGCTCCAGGTCGCGGACAGCGGGCCCGGCGTGCCGGAGGACCTGCGCGAGCGGGTCTTCGAAGAGGGGTGGACCAGCAAGGACGCGCCCGCGCACCGTCCGCGCGGGCTGGGGCTGGCGATGGTGCGGCGGCTGGTCGAGCGGACCGGCGGCCGGATCGTGCTCGACACCGGGCCGCTCGGCGGCGCCCGGTTCACCGTCGAGCTGCCCGAGGCCCTGCTCACCACTCGGCTCGTGGAGGCGTGATGATCGACGTACTCGTGGTGGACGACGACTTCCGGGTCGCCGACGTGCACGCCGCGTACGTGGCCAAGGTCCCCGGGTTCCGGGTGACCGGCACCGCGCACTCGGCCGCGGAGGCACTGGCCGCCCTGGAGCGCCGCCCGGTGGACCTGCTGCTGCTCGACCACCACCTGCCCGACGAGACCGGTCTGGCCCTGGTGCGCCGGCTGCGGGACCGCCAGGTCGCCTGCGACGTGATGATGGTGACGGCCGCCCGGGACGTCTCGACGGTGCACGCCGCGATGCAGCACGGCGCGCTCCAGTACCTGGTCAAGCCGTTCACCTTCGCCGGACTGCGGGAGAAGCTGGTGGCGTACGCGCAGCTGCGGCACGCGCTCGCCGCCCCGGCCAGGGAGGCCGGGCAGGACGAGGTGGACCGGCTGTTCGCGACCCTGCGCAGCGCCGCCGCCCCGGCCGGGACGCTCCCCAAGGGCCACTCGGCGCCCACCACCGACCTGGTGCTCGGCGTGCTGCGCCGGGCCGGACGGCCGCTGTCCGCTCAGGAGGTCGCCGACGCCACCGGGCTGAGCCGCTCCACCGCGCAGCGCTACCTCAAGCAGCTGGAGCGGGACAGCCGGCTGCGGCTGACCCTGCGCTACGGCGACACCGGCCGCCCCGAGCACCGCTACGGCCTGGCGGCCCGGGCGTAACCGGGCCACCAGGCCGGTGGGCGGACATGGGGGAACCCCGGCGGCCCCAGGCCCGCCGGGGTTCCCCGGGCGCGACGGCTCAGGCCGCGCCCGCACCGGTGAGTGCTCGCACCTCCAGCTCGGCGAACCGGTCCGGGTCGGTCGGCACCGACGAGGTGACCGTCCCGATCCAGCCCGCCAGGAAACCGAGCGGGATGGAGACGATGCCGGGGTTCTCCAGCGGGAACCAGTGGAAGTCGAGGCCGGGGAAGAGCGCCTCGGAGGAGCCGGAGACCACCGGCGAGAAGAACACCAGCACGATCGCCGGAACCAGTCCGCCGTACACCGCCCAGACCGCGCCCCGGACGGTGAACCGCGACCAGAACAGGCTGTACAGCAGCACCGGCAGGTTGGAGGAGGCCGCGACCGCGAAGGCCAGGCCGACCAGGAAGGCGACGTTCAGCTGCTGGGCGAAGAGGCTGATCACGATCGCCGTCGCACCGATCCCGGCGGCGGCGATCCGGGCGACCATCACCTCCTGCTGCTCGCTGACCTCGGACACCGACTCCTCCGCCGACCGCGACGCGGGGACGGACTCGTTCCGGCGGCGACGCCCGCGGCCGCGCTTCTCCTGCTCGCGCCCCGGCCGGGCGCGCCAGGCGCCGGCCCAGATGTCGTGGGCGAAGGCCGCCGAGGAGGCCAGGGTCAGCCCGGCGACCACGGCGAGGATGGTGGCGAAGGCGATCGCCGAGATCAGCGCGAACAGCACCACCCCGCCGGTGCTCCCGTTGCCGCCGCCGAGCACCAGGGCGAGCAGCGGAACGGCGGTGTTCCCGGCCGAGTTGGCGTGCCGCACCTCGGCCGAGCCGATCAGCGCGGTGGCGCCGAGGCCGAGCACGATGGCCATCAGGTAGAAGCTGCCGACCAGGCCGATCGCCCACATCGTGGAGCGGCGGGCGGCCCGCGCGGTGGGCACGGTGTAGAAGCGGGACAGGATGTGCGGCAGCCCCGCGGTGCCGAGCACCAGGGCCAGACCGAGGCTGACGAAGTCCAGCCGGCTGGTGAGGCTGCCGCCGTACTTGAGCCCGGGCTCCAGGTAGCGGTGGCCGGCGCCGCTGTGCTCGGCGGCCTGGCGCATCAGCTCGCCGAGGTCCCCGTGGAAGCGGATCACCAGCAGCACGGTGAGCAGCACCGAACCGCCGGTCAGCAGGAAGGCCTTGATGATCTGGATCCAGGTGGTGGCCCGCATCCCGCCGATGGTGACGTAGACGATCATCAGAGCGCCGACCGCCATGATGGTCCAGGTGCGGGCGTGCGGGCTGCCGGTGCCGAGCAGCAGGGCGACCAGCGAACCGGCGCCGACCATCTGAGCGACCAGGTAGAGCAGGGTCACCACGACGCTGGCGCCGCCGGCCGCGGCGCGCACCTTGCGGCGGCGCAGCCGCAGCGCGAGCACGTCGGCGAGGGTGTACCGGCCCGCGTTGCGGACGAGTTCGGCGACCAGCATCAGCACCACCAGCCAGGCGACCAGGAAGCCGATGCTGTAGAGGACGCCGTCGTAGCCGTACAGCGCGATCAACCCGGCGACGCCCAGGAAGGAGGCGGCGGAGAGGTAGTCCCCGGACAGCGCGAAGCCGTTCTGCAGCGGGGTGAAGTCGCGCCCGCCGGCGAAGAAGTCCTCGGCCGCGTTGCCCTGGCGGCCGACCCAGAGGGTGACCCCCAGGGTGACCAGGACCACGACGGCGAACAGCGCGATCGCGAGCGAGTGGTGGTCGCCGGTGGGGGCGACGGGCGGCGGGGTGGCGGTGGTCACCACGGTCCGCAGCGCGGCCTTGGCCGCGTCGGTCGGCACAATGCTCGTCAGGGTCGTCATCGCAGCTGGTCCTGGGTGTCCCAGCGCAGGCCCAGGGCGGCGCGGTCGCGCTTGGTCCGGGCGTTGCGGGCGTAGAGCCAGGCGAGCAGGAAGGTTGAGGCGAACTGCGAGAGCCCCAGCATCCAGGCCACGTTGAGCGGGCCGGCCACCGCGCGGCGCATCAGGTCCGGGGCGCCGGCCTGGGCCGCGACGTACAGCAGGTACCAGGCGAGGAAGCCGCCGGTGATCGGGAAGACGAACGTCCGGTAGCTGCGGCGGATCTGCCGGAAGGTCTCGCTGGCCTGGACCGTGCGGTAGACCTCGGTGCTGTCGGCGACCGGTTCGTCGGCGGGCGGCACGAGTGGCGTGTCCGCCGCGTCCGGGGCCGCCGGGTCGGTGGGGGTGGTGGCGAACGGCTCGACGGCGGTCCCGTGGACCGGTGCGCCGACGGCCACCGGTTCGACGACGGCCTCTGCCGACTGGCCCGTACGGGCGTGGCCCGACTGCGCCGGTACCGCCGTTCGGCGGTGCGCGGCCGATGGCTCGGCGGGCTCAACGGGGGTACCGGCGGCCGGAGCGGCCCACCAGTCGAATCGCTGTCCCTGTCCGGGACTGCTCGTCTGCGGCTGTGGCACTGCTGCTCCTGGACGGCCGGATGTTCTGACCCGAACCATGATGGCGGCCCTTGGACAGCCCCTCTGACCATCGCAGATACGTTCACTCGATGAGGTGATCGATCATCTGACGGACACTCATCCGACTACTGCTGCGTCCCGGTGATTCCGCGTCGGACGCGCGTGCGACCACCTGCGCCCGGCCCCACAGAGCGGCCCCGAGCGGGCAGATTGTCACAGCGCCGGCGTCCGCACAGACGTCAGCACCACGTCCGGGTGACGGCGCATCACCAGGACGACGCGCCGGTGGACGGCTCCCCGGCGGACGTCTCCCCGCGGCCGCCCGAACAGCGGCCGGGCCCCCACCCGTGGGTGGAGGGCCCGGCCGGTCGGCAGCGCCCCGGAGGTACGAGCCGGTTCAGGCGTCGATGCGGGAGCGGTCCAGGGTGGCCGCCGAGTCCACGATGAACTCCTTGCGCGGGGCCACGTCGTTGCCCATCAGCAGGTCGAAGATCCTCTCGGCCTGCTCCAGGTCACCCAGGTTGATCCGGCGCAGGGTGCGGTGGCGCGGGTCCATGGTGGTCTCGGCCAGCTGGTCGGCGTCCATCTCGCCCAGGCCCTTGTAGCGCTGCACCGGGTCCTTCCAGCGCAGGTTCTTGCGCTGGAACTCCAGGAGCGTGGAGCGCAGTTCGGCGTCCGAGTAGGTGTAGTGGTACTTCTCCTGGCCGCGCTTGGGATTGGTGAGCTCGATCCGGTGCAGCGGCGGCACCGCGGCGAAGACCCGGCCCTGCTCGACCATCGGCCGCATGTAGCGGTGGAAGAGGGTGAGCAGCAGGGTGCGGATGTGCGAGCCGTCGACGTCGGCGTCGGCCATGAAGATGACCCGGCCGTAGCGGGCCTGGTCGATGTCGAAGGTGCGGCCGGAGCCGGCCCCTATCACCTGGATGATCGCGGCGCACTCGGCGTTCTTGAGCATGTCGCTCACCGAGGCCTTCTGCACGTTGAGGATCTTGCCTCGGATCGGCAGCAGCGCCTGGAACTCGGAGTTGCGGGCGAGCTTGGCGGTGCCGAGCGCGGAGTCCCCCTCGACGATGAACAGTTCGCTGCGCTCGACGTCGTCGCTGCGGCAGTCGGCCAGCTTGGCGGGCAGCGAGCTGGTCTCCAGCGCGGTCTTCCGGCGCTGGGCCTCCTTGTGCTGCCGGGCTGCGACCCGGGTGCGGGCGGCCGCGACGACCTTGTCCAGCACGGCCCTGGCCTGGAGCTTCTGGTCCTTCTTGGCCGAGGTGAGGAAGGCCTTGAGCTCCTTGGCGACGACGGCGGCGACGATCCGGTTGGCCGCCGAGGTGCCGAGCACCTCCTTGGTCTGGCCCTCGAACTGCGGCTCGGCGAGCCGGACGGTGACCACCGCGGTGAGGCCCTCGGTGGCGTCGTCCTTGGTGATGTCGTCCTCGGCGACGCGCAGCAGCTTGCTCGCGCGCAGCGCCTCGTTGACGGTCTTGGCCAGCGAGCGCTCGAAGCCGGTCATGTGGGTGCCGCCCTTGGGGGTGGCGATGATGTTGACGAAGGAGCGCAGGGTGGTGTCGTAGCCGGCGCCCCAGCGCAGCGCGATGTCCACGCCGAGCTGGCGGGTGACCTCGGTGGGGGTCATGTGGCCGAGGTCGTCCAGGACCGGAACGGTCTCCTTGAAGGTGCCCTCGCCGCGCAGCCGCAGCACGTCGCAGACCGGCTTGTCGGGGGCCAGGAACTCGCAGAACTCGGCGATGCCGCCGTCGTAGCGGAAGACCGACTCGTCGATCTGCTCGCTCTCGGTGAGGCGTTCGTCACGCACCACGATGGTCAGGCCGGGCACGAGGAAGGCCGTCTGCCGGGCGCGGCCGTGCAGCGTCTCCAGGGAGAGCTTGGCGTCCTTGAGGAAGATCTGCCGGTCGGCCCAGTAGCGGATCCGGGTGCCGGTGCGGGCCTTCGGCACCTTGCGGGTCCTGGTCAGGCCGTTGCCCGGCTCGAAGGGCGCGTCCGGGCTGGTCTCGGTGAAGAGGCCGGGGGTGCCGCGGCGGAAGCTGATCGCGTGGGTGTGCCCGCCGCGGTCGACCTCGACGTCGAGGCGGGCGGAGAGCGCGTTGACGACCGAGGCGCCGACGCCGTGCAGACCGCCGGAGGCCGCGTAGGAGCCGCCGCCGAACTTGCCGCCCGCGTGCAGCTTGGTCATCACGACCTCGACGCCGGACAGCCCGGTCTTGGGCTCGACGTCGACCGGGATGCCGCGCCCGTTGTCGCGGACCTCGACCGAGGAGTCGGGGTGCAGCAGGACCTCGATGCGGTCGCAGTAGCCGCCCAGCGCCTCGTCGACGGAGTTGTCGATGATCTCCCAGAGGCAGTGCATCAGACCGCGGCTGTCGGTCGAGCCGATGTACATGCCGGGGCGCTTGCGGACCGCCTCCAGCCCCTCCAGGACGAGCAGGTGCCGCGCGGTGTAGTTGGAACCGTCGTCGCCGGCCAGCAGCGCGGACGGCACGGTCGTTTCGGCACTCACGCGGCACTCTCCTCGGTGAAGTTCTGTCTCATCGGTCACATCCGGACGCATCCGTACCAAACGCCAGTGCAGCACGCCGCACCGACATCCGTCGCCCTGCGTGCCCGAACCCCTGCACCGGGTGCACAGCACGACGGGCCGGCCCCGCGCAGCTTGTACGCGCTGCGCGAACAAGCACCGCACCCGGGTGCGGGCCCCGGGGCGCCATCTCCTCCCGGTACCACCGGTCCTGGCGGATCGTGGGGCCCGGCACAGGCCCCGGAACTGCCGTTATGCAGGCTACCGGGGCCCGGGAAGGGGCTTATGCTCCAACCCGGCAGAGGATTATGCTACGCGGACCCCGCACCCGATCCCGATCGGGCGTTCGAGCCACGGGCGGATCCCGGGACTCGGCACGCATGAACCACCGACGCCCGGGGCACGTCCTCATCAACACAGCAGAATCCTCAGAGAAGAAAAGCCACGAGCGGGAACGTTTTCGGCCTGGTTGGATGTTGACCCTGGTACGACAGCTCGTCGAGCTAGAGAAGAGGCGACGTGACTACTGTTCTGACCCCTGCGAGCCCGCTGACCGCGGCTGACCGCTGCGACCGCTGCGGCGCCCAGGCTTACCTGCGCGTCGTACTCGCCAGCGGCGGAGAGCTGCTCTTCTGCGCCCACCACGGCCGGAAGTTCGAGCCCGAGCTCAAGAAGATCGCCGTGGAGATACAGGACGAGAGCGGCCGCCTGACCACCACGACCAACGCCACGGCCGCCGAAGACGAGCGCTGATCCCGAGCGCCGGAACCAGCAGCCAGCGTCGAGCTGTGCCCGGTCGTGCACCGCGCGCGACCGGCGGGCCGGGCGACTGACCCCCTCGGGGGCCGGTCGCCCGGCTCTGCTGTACCTCGGGGCGCCCGCCGGGGCCGGACGTCGGCCCCGCCGTAGCGGCCCGACACGGCGTCAGAACCCGGTGTCAGTAGGTGACGGCCCGCTCACCCGACGCGACGCTCACAGCACCGAACGGACTTCGTCCGCCACCGAGGACACCCTGGTGTAGACGCCCGGGTGGGCCGCCTCGGCACAGCCCGTCCCCCAGGACACCAGGCCGACCAGCCGGCCCTGGACGACCATCGGGCCGCCGCTGTCGCCCTGGCAGGCGTCCTTGCCGCCCCTCTCCTCCCCCGCGCAGACCATGCCCCGGGCGTCGAACTTGCCGTCCTCCCCGCCCGGGTAGGCCTGCGCGCAGGCGTGGTCGGGGACGATCGGCACGTCCACCCCGCGCAGCGTCGGCGAGTAGTCACCGCGGCCGGTGGTGTCGCCCCAGCCGTACACCTGCGCCCTGGTCCCGGCCGCGTACGGTGCGCTCTCGCCCTGGCCGACCAGCTCGACCACCGGCCGGGCACCCTGGGACTCGGCGAGGGTGAGCACCGCGACGTCGTTCATGTTGGCGGCGAAGGAGTAGCCGGGGTGGACCCAGACCGACCGCACCGCCACCTCGCGGCCGGTCGTGCCGCGCATGTCGTCCCGGCCGACGATCACCTTGAGGCCCGGCCGGTCCACCCGGCCCTTGGACTCGTCGTAGAAGCAGTGCGCGGCCGTCACCACCTTGGTCGGGGTGACCAGCGCGCCCCCGCAGAACTGGCCGGAACGGCCGCTGCCGAACTGCGTACGGCTGGACAGCGCCACGATCCACGGGTGCTCCGCGGTGCTCACCCCGGTGCCGCCGACCACCCGGCGCTGGGCCTCGGCCGGTGCCGCGGTGCCGAGGGCAACCAGCGGAACGGGCACCGCGGCGAGCAGCGCCAGCACGACGGCCCTGCGGCGGCGGCGACCCACCCGGGCGGCGGCCGGATCGGCGGGGTCGGCGAGGTCTGCCGGGAACGGGGTGGGCGTCGGCAGGTCAGTGCGGTCCGGCTCGGTCGGCACCGTGACTCCAGGAGGCTCGGAAGCAGGCAACCGCCAAAGCGTAGGTGACCGGCTACACGGTGCGACCGCTTCCCGCCGCACCGCCACCCGGACGAGGGACAACCACCACCCGGACGCTGACGCGCACGGGCCCGGACAGCCGCGAAGGCCCGGAGCCGTGCGGCTCCGGGCCTTCGCGTGGAACGACTGCCGTCGATCAGTCCAGGTAGTCGCGCAGCACCTGGGAGCGCGACGGGTGGCGCAGCTTCGACATGGTCTTCGACTCGATCTGGCGGATGCGCTCACGGGTGACCCCGTACACCTTGCCGATCTCGTCCAGCGTCTTCGGCTGGCCGTCGGTCAGGCCGAAGCGCATCGAGACCACGCCCGCCTCACGCTCGGACAGGGTGTCCAGCACCGAGTGCAGCTGCTCCTGGAGCAGGGTGAAGGAGACCGCGTCGGCCGGGACGACCGCCTCGGAGTCCTCGATCAGGTCACCGAACTCGCTGTCGCCGTCCTCGCCCAGCGGGGTGTGCAGCGAGATCGGCTCACGGCCGTACTTCTGGACCTCGATGACCTTCTCGGGGGTCATGTCGAGTTCCTTGGCCAGCTCCTCCGGAGTGGGCTCGCGGCCCAGGTCCTGGAGCATCTGGCGCTGGACGCGGGCCAGCTTGTTGATGACCTCGACCATGTGCACCGGGATGCGGATGGTGCGGGCCTGGTCGGCCATGGCGCGGGTGATCGCCTGGCGGATCCACCAGGTGGCGTAGGTCGAGAACTTGTAGCCCTTGGTGTAGTCGAACTTCTCGACCGCACGGATCAGACCGAGGTTGCCCTCCTGGATCAGGTCCAGGAAGAGCATGCCGCGACCGGTGTAGCGCTTGGCCAGCGAGACCACCAGGCGGAGGTTGGCCTCCAGCAGGTGGTTCTTGGCCCGGCGGCCGTCCTCGGCGATGATCTCCAGCTCGCGCTTGAGCTTCGGGGCGAGCTTGTCGGCGGCCGAAAGCTTGTCCTCGGCGAACAGGCCGGCCTCGATGCGCTTGGCGAGCTCGACCTCCTGCTCGGCGTTGAGCAGCGGGACCTTGCCGATCTGCTTCAGGTAGTCCTTGACCGGGTCGGCGGTGGCACCGGCGACGGCGACCTGCTGGGCCGGCGCGTCGTCCTCGTCGTCGTCGGAGAGGACGAAGCCCTCCGACTCCTCCTCCGGACCGGTGGCGGTGCCCTCGGCCTCGGTCTTGTCACCGGGCAGCGCGGCGTCCTCGAGGTTCTCCTCCTCGCCGAGCAGCTCCTCGTCGCCGCCCTTGGCGGACTTGGCGGCGGTCTTCTTGGCGGCGGTCTTCTTGGCCGGCGCCGCGGTCTTCTTGGCCGCGGTCTTCTTGGCCGCGGCGGCCTTCTTCGCGGGAGCCGCCTTCAGCTCGGCGATGCCCGTGGCCGACCCCTCTGCGGTGATCTCGGCGGAGACCGTGGGGGCCGGAGCGGCGGCGGCCGCGACGGGGGCGCCGGGGGCGATCCGCACGGGCGGCTTGGTCGGGGCCGACGGGGCGGCCGGGGTCCGGGTGGTGACAGCCTTGGTGGCGGTGCGCTTGGTGGGGCTCTTGGCAGCAACGCTCTTGCGCTTGGCGCCGGCCGGTTCGGCCGCGCTGACCATGAGGTCCACCCCCTCCTCAATCAGTACCTGGTTGAGGCTGCGCATGACGTTCTTCCACTTGGTGACCGGGATCTGGTCCGCCTCGAACGCCTGGCGCACGTCGTCACCGGCGATCTGCCCCTGGGCCTTGCCCCGCTCGATGAGCGCCAGCAGAGCCGCGGACTCGGCGATCTCGGGGGGAAGCGAACGGGATGTGCTGGCCGACACGAACAACCTCTCGGACGATGAGTGGACTCGAACCCGTACCGGCCGCCCGAGCGGGCGGGGAAGGAGATCGCGCGCCGGGCGCGCGGTGTCGATTCCGACCGACTCGGGCTTGAGGACTGGGTTTGCAGGACGGCAGCAGCGCCGCGGACCAACACAGCATTCTGACATGTTGGAGTATTCCGGAGCTGCTTCCGCTCAGGACACATCGCTGCTACTCGTCAAGTGTTACGCATGGCCTTCGTGTCGCGGGTCACACCATCCGGCGTCCGCAACCCGGGGCCGCTTCCATCATCGCGCACTCCCGGGCAAATCATTTGTCATGGACAAACCTTGCCGGGCGTCCGGCTTTCCCGCCGCCATTCCCGGGTCCGCCTTCCCTGACCCGGCGCCCGGCCGGCGGGGGGCATGCGGAGGCCCTCCGGCTGCGCCGCAGGGTGCGGCCGGAGGGCCCTGGCGGAGCGGGCCGCCGCGGTCCGGCGCCTCCACTCGTCGAAACAGCCCGTTCAGTGCTCCCGGGGCGCGGGGACGGACGGTTCGACCTCGGGGTGGACGGTGAGCAGCGCCCGCATCGCGACCTCGCCCGCGGTCCCGTCACCGGCGCCCAGCGCGTCCACCAGCCGGGCGTGCAGACCGACCGAGGACTCGGAGGGCCGCTCGCAGGAGATCGCCGGACCGCCCGAGACCTGCAAGGCGCAGGCGACGATCCCGGACAGGTGCTCCAGCATCCGGTTGCCGGCCATCTGGAGGATCAGGACGTGCAGCTCGGTGTCGGCCCGGGTGTAGGTGGCGAGGTCGGCCTGGGAGGCGGCGTGGCCCATGATCTCGACCAGCTCGACCAGGCGCTGCTGGACGTCCTCCCGGCCGTGGCCGGCGGCGAGCCGGGCGGCCAGCGGCTCGATCGCCCAGCGGAGCTCGAACAGCTCCCTGCGCTGCTCGTCCCGCTGCGGGCCGAACGCGCGCCACTCGATGATGTCCGGGTCCAGCAGGTTCCAGTCGCCGACCGGGCGGACCCTGGTGCCGACGTTCGGCCGGGCGCTGACCAGGCCCTTGGCCTCCAGCACGCGCAGCGACTCGCGGACGACGGTCCGGGAGACCTCGAACCGCTGGCCGATCTCCTCGGGCACCAGCGGGCGGTCCGCACCGAGGTCGCCGGAGACGATCATCTGGCCGAGCTGCTGGACCAGCTGGCCGTGCAGACCGCGGCCGCGGCTGCTGGTGGTCTTGCGACCGACCCGGGTGATGTCGGACTCGGCGCCCTCCCAGCGGGGCGCCGGCGGGGTCGGCCGGTCGGCGTACGAGTAGCGGTCCAGGTCGCCGGGGCCGTGGATGGGCCCATCGGCGGAACGGGCGGGGGTCATGGTGGGGTGCGCAAGGGTACTCACGCTCTCCTTTGTCGGCGATCGGCAGGCATGGCTTGAGAATTCTCGTGAAAAGCACACGAAAGGGTGATCGGCCGCGACTGGATAATTGACTTCTTATCAGGAAGAAACGCCCATTGTGGTCACCGCCGCGGTCACTGTCGGTCGATCTTGGCGCCCCTGGCGGGACCGCTCCCGGGGTGCGGCGGCGGGGCCCGGCGGTACGGGGAGCGGCGGCGCGGGACGCTGACCGGCCGGGAGCGGTTCTGCCGGGAGCCCCTACAGGGCGCGGCGGCGGGCCTGGACCAGCAGGGCTGCCAGCAGCAGGACCGCCGCGGGCGCCGCGACGGCGGCGAGCAGCGTCGAATCGGTCAGCGGCGCGCTCCCGGCCACGGCCTCCTGCGCCCCGCCATACACCCAGCCGTAGGCCCACTCGATCCCGGACTGGAACGGCAGCAGCTCGGCCGCCCGGGTCGGCCACGGCCTGCCGGTGTGGCGCAGCAGCAGGGCGACGCCGGACTCCAGCAGCGGCGGCAGGGCGCAGAGCAGCAGCACCCCGGCCGCGGCGCTGCGGGTCAGCGAGGCGGTCAGCACCCCGGTCCAGCCCGCCACCACGGCCAGCAGGACGAACGCCAGCAGTGCGGCGGGCACGCCGTGGCCGGCCACCAGCCCCAGCGGGGCGAAGGCGTCCGGCAGGTCGGACAGCCCGGACAGCCCGGCACCGGTGAGCGCCTCGGAGGCCCGGTCCGACAGCGCGGCCGGGTCCGCCCAGGCCGCCACGGTCACGCCGTCCGGCAGCGCGAGGTGCACTGCCACGGTGTCCAGCAGCAGGGTGGCCAGTGCCAGCAGCGCCGCCACCGGGCCGATCACCAGCAGCTTGGCCAGCAGCAGCCGCACCCGGCGCGGGTACGACACCTGCGAGGCGGGCAGTCCGGGGTGGCGCACCTCGTGCCCGTACGAGAGTGCGCCCAGCACTCCGGCGCCGAGCGCCGCGAAGGGCAGCGGGGCCAGCGGGACGGCAGCGGTCAGCAGCCGCACCCCGGCCGGGGCGGCCAGCGGGCCGTCCGGGGCCTGGCTCGCCAGGACGGCGGCCACGACGGCGCCGCCGGACAGCACGACGGCGAGCAGCAGCCAGGTGGAACGTAGGCCGCGCAGGCGGCGCAGCTCGTAGGCCAGGACACGCACGGTTCACTCGCTCCGGTGGTCGTCGGGGGTGGCGGGGGCCGCAGGGGCGGCGGGCAGGGCGGGAGTCCGGGCCGCGGAGGGGCAGGCCGCGGCCGCGCCCGGGACCGGGCGGCGCAGGCGGACGGTGTCCTCGGTGAACAGGTCGTCGGCGCTCGCCCGACGGCGCGGGGTCCGCGCCCTGGCCTGGCCCTCGGCCGGGACGGGGTCGTCACGGAAGAGCCGGTCGACGGCCACCGTGGGGGCTGCTTCGGAGGTGTCGGGCCTGGTCGGAGTGACCATCGCGGCCGGCACCGGAGCGATCGGCGCGACCGGGGCGGTCGGCGCGACCGGGGCGGGTCGGCGGGCGGCGGGGTCAGACCGTCGCCCGGACGAGCCGAGAACGGGGAGGGCGGCCGCCGGGAGCGCGGCGGCGACGGCCACGACGGGCAGCGCGCGGGTGGGCAGCGAACCGTCCTCCCGGGGACGGCAGGGCGCCCGGCGCTGCCCGGCGGTGGCGGCCTCCGCCGGTTCTGTCGAGGCCGGACCCGGGGCCGGACCCGGGGCCTTGCTCGGGGCCGTCCCCGGCTCGACCGCCGGCGTCGAAGCGGTCGCCGAGGCCGGCTCGGTGACCGGCTCGACAGGCGGTTCGGCGGCCGGTTCGGGGACCCGCTCGGACGTCGGCCGCGGGCTCGGCTCAGCGGCCGGTTCCCGAGCCGGCTCCGCGGCCGGCCGGGAACTCGGTCCGGCCTCGGCCGTCGGGTGGAGGCGGAGGTGGCCGGAACGGCCCGAACCGGCCGGCAGGACGACCCGCGGCGCCGGCTGCTCGACCACCCGGTCGGCCAGCTCGTGCAGCAGGATCCCGTGGCGGTAGGCGAGTTCGCCGATCTCGGTGCGGTCGATGCCGACCACCGCGAGCCCCACGCTGCCGTCTCGGCGGACCTCGGCGCCCTGGCTGACCAGCAGGTCCGCCAGCCGCGCCATCTGCGGCCCCCGGACGGCCACTTCGGGGCTGAGCCTGGTCCGCCGGAACTCCGCGACCGGCTGGTCGGCCACCAGACGGCCGCGGTCCAGGGTGACCACCCGGTCCGCGAGCTGCGAGGCCTCCTGCGGGGTCCGGGTGGTCACCAGGACCGTCCCGCCGGCGGCACCGAACGAGCGCAGGAAGGAGTGGAACCACTCGACGTTGCGCGGCGACAAGCCCTCGGCCGGACCGTCCAGCAGCAGCGTGCCCGGGTCGCCGAGCAGGGCGGCGGCCAGCCCCAGCCGGCGGTGCATGCCCGGCGAGAAGGTGCGCAGCCGCTGCCCGGCCACGGCGGCCAGCCGGGTCTGCTCCAGCAGTTCGTCCGCCCGCCGGGCCGAGACGCCGGCGACCGCGGCGAGCATCCGCAGGTGGCTGCGCGCCCGGCGGCCCGGGTGCCCGGCCACCGCGGCCGCGCCCTGCCCCGGCCCGGACAGCAGCACGCCGACCTCGCGCTCGGGGTGACGGATCCGGCGGTAGGGGCGGCCGTCGAAGAGCGTGACACCCTGGCCGCGTTCGAGTTCGAGCATCAGCCGCAGCGCGGTGGACTTGCCCGCCCCCTCAGCGCCGAGCAGTGCCGTCACCGTGCCGGGCCTGGCGTCGAAGGTCAGGTCGAGCACCGCAGGCGGAGCCCCCTTGCGATAGACCTTGGTCAGTCCGGTGATCTGGATCATCGCTGGCTGCTCCCATGCCTTCGGCCCACCTGCTCGACACGGAGCGCCCCCTGACGGGCGGGCACGCGCCCGCGCGGCTCCGCGCCAGCACATTAGGGGGCCGCGACGGCTATTCCGGGCATTACGGGAACGGCACGGGCCCTACGACTGCCCACCTCACCCGATCAGGGGACAATCCGATCCTGCGATTCACGAGTGACCGGCCCGTTCCGGGCCTTCGGCCGGGCGGGGCACCGGGCCGGCGGAGGGGGCGGCCTACCGAGCGGGCCAGGGCAGCGGCGGGAGCTGCTCGCCTCCGCAGACCGCCCGGAACTCGTCGACGGCGGCCTGGCCCTGGACGGCGATCTCGCCCAGTCGCTCGCGCTCGGCGGCCAATCGCTCCTCCACCGCGGCGATCGCCGCGGGCGCCCCTGGCCCGGCCTGTAGCGCGGCCAGCTCGCCCTCCGTACCGGTGGTGGTCGCGTCGAGGCTGCGGTAGTCCGCCGCCAGCCCCTCGATGAGGAATCGCTGGTTGGCGCAGTCCTTGAGGGCCATCGCGGGGCTCCCTGGGTCCGGTGGGCCTCCGGCCCTGCGGCCGGGGCGTTCACCGACACTCTGCGCCGCTGCCGCCGTGCCCGCAGCCGGGCCGGGCCGTTCGGCTGCCCGGGGCCGCGCCCCGGTGGGGTGGGCCGGGCGGGGCGCTTGGCGCGGGCCCGGAACAGACGGGCGGGGCTCAGGACTCCGGGCGGAGCATGGGCGGGTTGAGGACCGTCGCGCCACCGGCGGTGAACAGCTGGGCAGGACGGCCGCCCTGACGGGTCGTCGTGCCGCCGGAGGGCAGCAGGAAGCCGGGGGTGCCGGTGACCTTGCGGTGGAAGTTCCGCGGATCCAGCACCACGCCCCAGACCGCCTCGTAGACGCGGCGCAGCTCACCGACGGTGAATTCGGTCGGACAGAAGGCGGTGGCGAGGGAGGAGTACTCGATCTTGGAGCGGGCACGTTCCACGCCGTCGGCGAGGATCAGGCCGTGATCGAAGGCGAGCGGGACGCCGTCGGCCGGGTTCTCGCCGAGGAGTTCGCCGACCGGGGCCCAGCGGGCGCCGCTGGCGTCGCCGCCCGCCCGGGGAGTCGGCAGGTCGGGGGCGAGCACCAGGTAGGCGACGCTGACCACGCGCATCCGGGGGTCGCGCTGCGGGTGGCCGTAGGTGGCGAGCTGCTCCAGGTGGGCGCCGGCCGCGCCGAGGCCCACCGCGTCGTGGCCGGGAGCGGTGTGGGCGCGCAGGCCGGTCTCCTCGGCCAGTTCGCGGGAGGCGGCCTCGGCCAGGCCCTCGTCCGGACGGACGAAGCCGCCGGGCAGCGCCCAGTAGCCCTGGAACGGCGGCTCACCACGTCTGACCAGCAGGGCGCAGAGCGAGTGGTCGCGCACCGTCAGCACCACGAGGTCAACCGTGACAGCGAACGGGGGAAAGGCCGACGGATCGTAACGCGACATGGTCACGATCATAGTCGTCTCTCTGACGATAAGCACAGGCCCGCTCATGGACCCGCGCAGGGCCAGGCGCTCCTACCGGCCGGTGCGGCTCGCGCCGGTCCACGCCCGGGCGGGCGCGGCGTCGGTGACCCGGTGTCACCGACGCCTGGGGCGCGGACGCGGCGGCAGGCTCAGTGGGCGACGAGTTGCAGGTCCGCGGACGCCTCCTCCACCATCGCGACGCCGATCCGGCTCACCCGGACGGAGAAGGGCTCGCCCGCCACCCGCAGACCGGTCAGCTCCAGCTCGCCGAGCGGTGCGGTGCTGGCCGGGCGGACCAGCACCCGGCCACCCGGGACATCGGGTCTGACCCCGGCGAGGGCGAACACCGCGTGCACGGCACCGGCCGCGGAGACCGCCGCCGGGCGGCAGGCGGCCGGGTGCGGCACCGGCGGGCAGCCGAGGGTCCGCTGCTCCCCCGCGTACATCTCCGGCAGCCGCCCCTCGAAGTGGGCGCCCGCGGCGAGCAGGCCCTCCAGCAGGGTGCCTGCCTGGTTCTCGTGACCGGCCTCGGCCAGCCCGGCGACCGCGAGCGCCGTCTCGTGGACCCGCACGGCGCCGCCGCGGTGGCCCAGCGGGTTGAAGCGGGGGGACTTGGCGCTCAGGGTCCGTAGGCCCCAGCCGCTGTCCAGCTCCGGCGCGACCAGGCGCTGGGCGAGCAGCCGGGTCTGCTCGCGGTCCAGCAGGCTCTCGTGCCGACCGCCGTCGACGGCCAGCCCGGTGTCCAGCAGGTGCACCAGGGAGGAGGCGACGGCGGGCAGCGGCTGGCCGCCCGGAGCCAGCCCGGCCGCGGGACGGCCGCCGGAGAGGTCGTCGACCCAGAACCGCTCGCGGAAGCGCCCGCGCAGCGCGGTGGCCCAGCCGCGCCAGTCCTCGGCGCCCGGTCGGCCGAAGGCCTCCAGCAGCTCGGCCCCGTGCAGGGCGGCGCGGTGGGCCTGCGCCTGGACCTCGGCGCGGGCGGCCACCGGGTGGGCGGAGCGTTCCTCGGCCGGACGGCTCAGGTCGGTGACGAAACCGTCGACCAGGCCCTCGCGCAGGGCGGCCAGGGCCCGCTCGGCGGCCGGGAGCAAGTCGGCGACCTCCGCCCGGGGCAGGCCCCAGCGCCAGGCCTCGGCCAGCACGGTGACGAACAGCAGGGTGGCCTCGGTGGCGGTGCAGGTGGGCGGCAGTTCCGGTCCGCCGTGGCGCAGGGCACCGGGCAGCAGGCCCTCCGTACGGCCCTGGGCGGCGGGCTGCTGCCGGCGGGCCAGCGCGCGAAGGGTGCCGGCGGCCAGCCGGGTGCCGAGCGGCAGGGTCAGCCGGGCGGCCCAGAGCGCGTCGGCGGGAGCGAGGCCGAAGCGCCAGGGCGCACCGGAGGCCGGGTAGAGATCGGTCGGGCGGTCCGGATCGGCGAACAGCAGCCCGCCGAGCGCGTCCAGCGAGCGGGAGACCAGCGGGGCGGCCCGGGCGTCGTCGCTGCGGATCTCCGGCTCGGACCAGGGCAGCGGGACCCCGGTGCCGCGCCCGCCCGGCGGGCGGGGGCCGGTGACGGCGCTCTCCAGCTCGGTGCGCAGCTCGACCGACCAGCGGGCCCCCGGCTGGACCTCCAGGTCCCAGCGGAGCACGCCGGCGCCGGCCAGGACGGCGTGCGGGGAGGGCTGGGCGCTGACCACGGCACTGTGCACCTGGCCCGCCCAGCGCAGCCCGGCGGACTGCACCTGGCCCGGCAGGTCGGGCTGGCGGTGCCCGGCGGCGATCTCGGCGACCGGGCCCAGGTCGGTGCCGAGGGCTATCTCCAGCGGCAGCCGGGCGGGCCGCGGACCGGTGTTGCGCACGACCACGGTCTCCACGCCGTCCGCGTGGCGCAGCCGCTCCACGGTGAGCGCCGGGTCCGGATCGAGGTCGCCGGGAAGGCGGACGGCTCCGAGGAACCGGGCCTGGGCGGTACTGGTCAGGGTGCCCTGGAGCGGCAGCGGCTCCATGCCGCCGATCCGCAGCTCCATCCGGGCGAGCACCCGGACGCCGTTGCGGAAGAAGCCGTGCAGGCCGTGGCCGCGCAGCTGGCCGTCGGGACCGGAGGCGGCCATCGACGGGGCGTTGACGCAGATCACCGCGTGGTGGACGGCGGGCGGTTGCGGGCGCGGCGGGGCCGCGGGGCGGCCCGGGCCGCCGGGTGCGCCCGACGGTCCTGCCGCCGGCACCTGGTCGGGACGACCCACCAGCCTGGGCGGTGCGCCGACCACGCTCTCGGCCGGCATGGCCTGTGGTGGCCTCATGGCGGTCACCGGACTCTCCTCCCCTCGGCGGTCCGGTGGCCGGTCAGGCCGGTGGGCCGCGAGCATGCTCGATCGCGTGCTGATGGTGCCGGGCCGGCGGGTTGTCCCGTCGGCGGTGTGCCGTGTCTGGCCGTACCCGGCGGCGGGTCGTGCCATGCGGTGCTCGGTACCGGGCCGGTACCGGCGCTCCGCGCCTTCGTTCCGAGGCCGTCACCGTGCCCGGCACGCCGTCAGGTCCGACGTCCCGGCCTGCCGGTGGCGCCCTTCCCCCACGGCGCGCACCCGCGGGACCGCCCGGTCCCGCGGCGGCGACCGGTCGTGGCGCCGCACGCGACCGCCGACCGCTGCCGGCGCCCGGGCGGCCGGGTCCGCACCGCCCGGCGATCGGCCCGCCCGAACCGGGCGCAGGCCCCCGGAGTCAACGCCGCGCACCGCCGCCAGGTCACGCCCCGCCATTGCGCCGCTGGTCGCGGCGGCTCCGCCGGGCGGTCGTGCCGCTTCCGCCGGAACATCACCGGGGCTGTCGCGGGTGCGTCATCAGTCGCGATCCGGAGCCGACTCCTGTCTTCCCGCCCGCCGCGGGACCGGCTCGGACCGGGCGCCTGCCGGTGCCGGCCGTCCGTCGGGCGGACAGGGCGGTCCAACCGGGGCCCGACCGCCGCCAGGATACGGTGCGGGGGTCGCGGCCCCCGCACCCGGTGACCCCGTGAACCGCGACGCCATCGCTGTGACCAGCAGAGACCGAGGAGTTGCATGTCCGCCATCAGCCGGCTGCCCGGGATTGTCACGACCGACCACGTCTTCCAGCTGCCGCTCGACTACGCCGCCCCGCAGGGCGAGCAGATCGAGGTGTACGCCCGCGAGGTGGTGGCCGCAGGCCGCGAGCGGGACGACCTGCCCTGGCTGGTCTTCCTCCAGGGCGGGCCCGGTGGCAAGGCCGCCCGCCCGCTCGGCCGGGACTCGTGGCTGGATCGCGCCCTGGACGACTACCGGGTGCTCCTGCTCGACCAGCGCGGCACCGGGCGGTCCACTCCCGCGACCCGGCAGACCCTCGCCCGGCGTGGCGGCCCACAGGAGCAGGCGGACTACCTGGCCCACTTCCGCGCGGACTCGATCGTCCGGGACGCCGAGCTGATCCGTGAACGGCTGCTCGGCGCCGACCGGCGCTGGAGCCTGCTCGGCCAGAGCTTCGGCGGCTTCTGCACCCTCACCTACCTCTCCATCGCGCCCGAAGGCCTGACCGAGGCCTTCATCACCGGCGGCCTCGCCGGCCTCGGCAGTTCGGCCGACGACGTCTACCGCGCCGCCTACCCGCGGGTGGTCCGCAAGAACGAGGACCACTACGCCCGGTTCCCGCAGGACGTCGAGGCGGTGCGCCGGATCGCCGCCCACCTCGCGGACTCCCCCGCGACCCTGCCGGACGGCGGACTGCTCACCGTCGAGGCGTTCCAGGTGCTGGGCCTGCTGCTCGGCGGCGGCAGCGGCTCCGGCACCCTGCACTACCTGCTGGAGGAGGCCTGGGTGGAGGGCGCGGCCGGGCCCGAGCTCTCCGACACCTTCCTGGCCGGCGCCCAGGCGCAGCTCTCCTTCGCGGGCGGCCCGCTGTACGCCGTGCTGCACGAGTCGATCTACGGCCAGCGGTCGGTGGACCAGGGCGGCACCGCCTGGGCGGCCGAGCGGGTCCGCAAGGAGTTCCCGCAGTTCGACGCCCGGGCCGCGCTGGAGTCCGGCGCGCCGGTGCTGTTCACCGGGGAGATGATCTACCCCTGGATGTTCGACACCGACCCGGCGCTGCGCCCGCTCAAGGAGACCGCGGAGCTGCTCGCCGCGCGCACCGACTGGCCCGACCTGTACGACCGGGCGCGGCTGGCCGGCAACACCGTGCCGGTGGTGGCGGCGGTGTACCACGACGACATGTACGTGGACACCGCCGACTCGTTGGAGACCGCCCGCGCGGTGCGCGGCCTGCGGGCCTGGGTCACCAACGAGTGGGAGCACGACGGCCTCCGGGTCGGCGGCGGCACGGTGCTGGACCGCCTGATCAAGATGGCGCACGGCGAGGCGTAGCGGCCCGGGGGCCGGTGCGGCGGCGCGGAGCGGCTCAGTGCGCACGGTGGCCTCCTCTGGTCGCCCGCCGGACGCCCCGGCAGCGGTGGAGGCCGCCGGCGGTGTGGGCGGCGGGCGCGCACGCCGCCGCCCGGCCGAGCCGCAGGCCGCGGGCGATCCGCTCCCCGGCGGCCGGGGTGTGCCCGGGTGTCACAGCCCTCCCGGGCGCCGGCAGCAGGGCGACCGATCCGGCGGCGCCGGCGTCCGGCTCCGGGCCCTCGGGGGCACCCGCGCCCGGATCAGCCGGTGCCGACGCCGTGGAGGAGCCCTTCCGGCGCCCACCTCGCCGGTGCCGCCGCGCGCCGGACGACCGTCCGGGCCGCTCACCGGAGGCCCCGCCGGCCGCGGCGCCCGACGGCACGCCTCCGGCAGGCGGCGGCGCCTCCCCGCTCGGTGCCCCACCGCTCGGCGCCCCGCCTGCCGGAGGCTCCGCTCCGTCGCCGGGGACCGTCCCGGGAGCGGGCTCCTCGCGCCGCCGCCGCTGGGCCTCGACGGCGGCCAGCAGGCCCTGGGGCGTCATGCCGTCGTTCAGCGACTCGTAGAGCAGCTCGGCCAGCAGGTAGCCCGGGGCGAGGCGCAGCACGTGACCCAGGACGACCCGCGCCGTCGCCGTGTCCCCCGCGACCCAGGACGTCCAGGCCAACAGGGTGAGCGGGGCCACCGCGCAGCCCCCGTACGGCGGCACGGCCCGCCGGGCGAGGAAGCGCCAGAGCCGCTCGGCCGGGGCCAGCTCGTCGGGCCTGGCGTACTCGACGCCGCGGTCCCGCACCAGGCGGTCCCGCAGGGCGAGCAGCAGCTGCGCCGTCCGGTCCGCGTCGAGTTCCCTGGCCCCGGCCCGGAACTCGGCGACCGCCTGGTCGAGCAGGGCGATGCGCTGCTCCCTGGCGAGGGCGTCCACCGCCTCGGCCCGGGCGAGCGCCTCGCGCTGGGCGGCCTCCTCCGGCGGGCCGACCGGATCCAGCCCGCCGATGATCGCCTTCCGACTGCCGCGCGGCACCAGGCCGGCGACCGTCGCGGCGGCTGCCGCGGGACCGGGACCGGGGCTGCGCCGCACCGGGTTGCCCGCCGGATCGCAGCACCCGTCGCCGCGGCACATGAAGGACCACCAGCGGCCGTCCGAGACGCACAGCGACTCCTTGACGGCCACGCCCCGGCGCCCGAAGGCCGCCCTGAGGGCGTCGGCCAGCGGCCGCAGCCCGTCCGCCACCGGTGGGGCGTGGGCGGTGCCGGGATCCTGGCAGAGGTAGAGGAGCACCTGGAGCGGCCGGGCGCCGTGCCGCTCGGAGAGGGCGACCAGCAGCGCGGCCGTCTCCTCCGCGGCGGCCGGCCACTGCGCGGGCGACCGCGGCAGGTCCGCCCGGATCACCCCGCCCTGATGCAGACCGGGGCCGTGGAGGCCGACCGCGACGATGCTGTCGTCGGGGTAGAAGCCCAGGAAGTACGGAAGCAGCTCGGCCATGTCGGCCGGACCGCGCATGACGACCTGCCGGTGACCGGAGGCCGGACCGAGGGACAGAATGACGTGTTCGTTGTTCATCGCGTTCATGGCCGCAAGAGTGGACGCAATCCACGAACCCCACCGAAAACTTCTTTTTTCCTGTGGATAACTCCGACCCCGAATTTTCCCTCACTCATTCGGAGTAGTCGAAACTGCCTCCCGCGAGTGGATTTTGACCGCCGTTCAACGGACCAGCGGATGAAATACACCCGTCCTTCCCCCGTCTCCCCTCCCCGGCATTCGTCGCTTGTCAGCGGCACGGGGTTACATGGACGCCATGCAGCAGCCCGACACCCACACCACCGCCACCGCCGACCGAGCCGAGGTCCGGGCCAGGGCCGAGGCCGTCCTGCGCGAGCTCGCCGGCCCCGGAGCCACCCTGCGCGAGGACCAGTGGACGGCCATCGAGGCCCTCGTGGTCGACCGCCGCCGTGCCCTCGTCGTCCAGCGCACCGGCTGGGGGAAGTCCGCGGTCTACTTCATCGCCACCGCCCTGCTCCGGGCCCGCGGCTCGGGACCGACGGTGATCGTCTCGCCCCTGCTCGCCCTGATGCGCAACCAGGTCGAGTCGGCCGGCCGGGCCGGCATCCACGCCCGCACCATCAACTCGGCCAACACCGACGAGTGGGCCGGGATCCAGGAGGAGGTCGGCGCCGGGAAGGTCGACATCCTGCTGGTCAGCCCCGAGCGGCTGAACAACCCGGACTTCCGCGACCAGGTGCTGCCCGAGCTCGCCGCCTCCACCGGCCTGCTGGTGGTCGACGAGGCCCACTGCATCTCGGACTGGGGGCACGACTTCCGCCCCGACTACCGCCGGCTGCGCACCATGCTCGCGGACCTGCCGCCCGGCGTCCCGGTGCTGGCCACCACCGCCACCGCGAACGCCCGGGTCACCGCCGACGTCGCCGAGCAGCTCGGCACCGGCGCCACCGACGAGCACGCCCTGGTGCTGCGCGGGCCGCTCGACCGGGAGAGCCTCACCCTGGGCGTGCTCTCCCTGCCCGACCCGGCCCACCGCCTCGCCTGGCTGGCCGACCACCTCGACCGGCTCCCCGGCTCCGGCATCGTCTACACCCTGACGGTGGCCGCGGCCGAGGAGGTGACGGCCTTCCTGCGCGAGCGCGGCTTCCCGGTGGCCTCCTACTCCGGCCGCACCGAGGACGCCGACCGCCGCACCGCCGAGGCCGACCTGCTGGCCAACCGGGTCAAGGCGCTGGTCGCCACCTCCGCGCTCGGCATGGGCTTCGACAAGCCCGACCTCGGCTTCGTGGTGCACCTCGGCTCGCCCGGCTCGCCGATCGCCTACTACCAGCAGGTCGGCCGGGCCGGGCGCGGCGTGGACCGGGCCGAGGTGCTGCTGCTGCCCGGGCGTGAGGACGAGGCGATCTGGCGCTACTTCGCCTCGCTGGCCTTCCCGCCGGAGGAGCAGGTGCGCCGCACCATCGACGCGCTGGCCGAGGCGGGCCGCCCGCTCTCCACCGCGGCCCTGGAGCCCCGGGTGGACCTGCGCCGGGCCCGGCTGGAGACCATGCTCAAGGTGCTCGACGTGGACGGCGCCGTCCGCCGGGTCAAGGGCGGCTGGACGGCCACCGGGCAGAGCTGGGAGTACGACACCGCCCGCTACGCCAAGGTCGCGGCCTCCCGGGAGGCGGAGCAGCGGGCGATGCGCGAGTATGCCTCGGCCACCGACTGCCGGATGGAGTTCCTGCGCCGTCAGCTGGACGACGAGCAGGCCGCGCCGTGCGGGCGGTGCGACAACTGCGCCGGGCCGCTGCACACCCCTGACGTCTCCGCCGAGATCCTGGCGGCGGCCAGGGCCGCCCTCGGCCGCCCCGGCGTGAGCTTCGAGCCGCGCCGGCTCTGGCCGACCGGGATGGACGCGCTCGGGGTGCCGCTCAAGGGCAGGATCCCGGCGGGCGAGCAGGCGGAGACCGGCCGGGCGCTCGGCCGGCTGTCCGACATCGGCTGGGGCAACCGGCTGCGCACCCTGCTCGCCGAGCAGGCGCCGGACGTCCCGGTGCCCGGTGAGGCGGTGGACGCGCTGGTGGCGGTGCTCGCCGACTGGGCCCGCGGTCCGGGCGGCTGGGCCGGGCCGGAGACGACGGAGGGCGCCCGGCTGGAGCGGCCCGTGGGCGTGGTGACCATGGCCTCCTCGGCCAGGCCCCGGCTGGTCGGCAGCCTCGGCACGCGGATCGCCGAGATCGGGCGGCTGCCGCTGCTCGGCCGGATCGAGTACGCCGGCGGGCTGCCTCCGCACGGCGCCCGCAGCAACAGCGCCCAGCGGCTGCACTCGCTGGCCGGCGCGCTGGTCCTGCCACCGGAGGTGGAGCAGGCGGTGGCGGCCGCGGGCGGGCCGGTGCTGCTGGTGGACGACCTCGTCGACTCCGGGTGGACGGTCACCGTGGCCGCCCGACTGCTGCGCCGGGCGGGGGCGAGCGCGGTGCTGCCACTGGTACTGGCCGTGCAGGGGTGACGGAACGGCGGAAAGCCGTCGCCGAAACCCACCTCGTTCACTCGAATGGCCTAGCAGAAAGGATCAGGCGAAGCGATTTCGGTCACACCGGTCGAACGGCCCGGGAAAGGAGTGGTCACCGTGCCGATGACGGTTCGCCCTGCCCTCCGGGCGTTGTGGATCAAGGCCTGGCGGCACCTTCGCGGCGCTGGATCCGCTGTGGAACATATCCGGCAGACCATGGACTATCGGATGGCGTTCATCATTTCATCGTTGCCGCTCCGGCCCCGATGCCCCGAGAATTGGGAGGTACCCGAAACCCGGTCCGTTGGATCCGCCCTTCGGCGTACCCAGGCACCCGACTGCCCACGGGCCAGGAAGGAGGATCGTGATCAACGGCATCGACCGAGGTCAGAATCCCTTCTCCGGGAGTGCGGAACCCAGACGGGTGCTGGACCTGGAGGCCTGGACCGCCTCGGGGATCCCGTTGCTGCGCGACCCTCGCGAGTTCGTCCTGGAGCTGCACCAGCGCCACCTGCCCCCGCCGGGCACCGTCGTGCTCGCCGTCCTGGACGTTCTCCACCACCTCGTCGCCTCGGCCTCGTTCACCCCCTGGCCTCACGACACCGACGGCTGGAAGCACCGCAACGCGCTGCTGACCCACCTGCGCCGGATCATCCCGCACGACCTGCGGCTGCCGGAGCCGACCCGGACCGCCGTGCTGCTGCGCTGCCGCGACGGCGCGCCCGGCTGGACCGAGCAGGACGGCGCCTGGATGTGGGCGCTGCGGGACGCGTCCGCGCTGCACGGACTGCGCTGCGGCGCGTACATCGGACTCACCCCGGCGGGCTGGCAGGTCCTCGGGGACGGGCGGGGCGGGCGCAAGCCACACGCGGGCTCGTGGGCCGACGGACCGGTGCACACCGTGACGGAGCTGCCGCCGCGCTCGGCGCTGGACGCCCCGCGCGGTCAGCTCACCCGCCAGTCGGCGCCCGAGCAGGCCCAGCACGGCGAGGACGCGGTGCGCGCCCCGCAGTCCGAACCCCCGTGGGCCCCGGCGCGGATCGCAGCGACCGAACCGACCCGCCGCACCGGCACGCGCTGATCCGGCGGCGGCCTCGGCCGCACGGATCACCGGCCACCGGCCACCGGCCGTCGAGCACCGCAGGACGGACGTCGGGCCCGGCACCGTACGACGGCACCGGGCCCGGAGTGGACGACTGGGGTCAGGCCTTGACCGGGCGGCCCGGCGCGGTGCCGGCCGCGCCCGCGGCAGTCGGGCCGGCGTCGCCGCAGACCACCAGCAGCGAGGTCGCGTGGCCGAGCGCCTTGGTGTACGCCTCGGCGGCCCGGGCGGACGGTCCGCCGTTGACCACCAGGACGACCACCTCGCGGCGGACCGGACGGGTCAGTGCGGCGTCCGCGTAGAACACGTCCCCGCCCTCGGCGAGCTGCGCCCAGTAGCGCTCCTCACCGAAGGAGAGCTCGTGCTGCTGCCAGGGGTGCGCCCCGCCGACCGTCAGCACCAGGATGGCGCCCGGGTCACGCCCGGACTCCAGCAGCTGGTCGACCGCGTCATCGGCGCGCTCCACCGCCTGCGCCGGAGTGGCGGCGATCCGCCGGATCTCCGTCTGCGGCGCGGCGGGGGCCGGACGGCGCGGCGCCGGTCCGGGCTTGGGGATCAGTCGCGGCGGTCCCGGACGGGCGGCGCGCGGCGCGGCCGGGCGCGGAGGCTCCGGACGGGGGCCGGGCACCGGCGCCGGGGCGGCGACGGTGGTGGGTGCGGTGGCGGGGGCTGGTGCGTCCGACTCGCGGGGGACGGGAACGCCGGGGCCCGGAATGCTCTCGTGAATCTCCGGCTCCTCGGGGAAGGCAGGCATACCCGGATATCTATCAAATGCCGGTCGGACGCGCACGGGCACCCCACCCATTGGGCGCCGCCGCTCCGCCACCCTCACCTGGGCAATTCCAGACGGACCATCAGAAACCGAGCGTCAACTGTTCGTCGGCGGACCCCTGACCGCCACCCGCGACCTCCCGGACGCGCTTGAGGTGACGCCACCTCGGCAGTGCGTCCATGTACGCCCAGGAGAGCCGGTGCTGCCCGGTGGGACCGTGCTCCTCCAGGGCGGCACGGTGCACCGGGGACGGGTAGCCGGCGTTGTCGGCGAAGCCGTACTCCGGGCACCCCTCGCCCAGTTCGGCCATCAGGCCGTCGCGGTGGACCTTGGCGAGCACCGAGGCGGCGGAGACGCAGATGCAGGACTGGTCGCCCTTGATCACCGTGCGCACCCGCCAGGGGCCGCCGAGGTAGTCGTGTTTGCCGTCCAGGATGACCGCGTCGGGCTCGACCGGCAGTGCCTCCAGCGCGCGGACGGCGGCCAGCCGCAGCGCCGCCGTCATGCCGAGTTCGTCGCACTCCTGTGGCGAGGCCTGCCCCAGCGCGTACGCGGTGACCCAGTCGGCGAGGACCGGGGCGAGCGCGCGGCGGCGCAGTTCGGTGAGCAGCTTCGAGTCGGTCAGTCCCTCCGGCGCCTTGCGCAGGCCGGTGACGGCCGCACCCACGGTGACCGGCCCGGCCCAGGCGCCGCGCCCGACCTCGTCGAGACCGACGACGATCTTGGCGCCGGCCCGGCGGAGCGAGCGTTCGACGGAGTGCGTCGGAGGGACGATCGGCATGGCGTATTCCGTTCAGCGGGGGCAGCCTCCAGCCTAAGCCCGCCCCACGACCGCGGATTCCCTGCCGCCCGAGGCCCGGCCCCGGCCCCGACCCAAGCCCCGAGCCCGGCAGCGAGCCCGACACCGACCCGCCGAGGACGGCCCGGACCCACTCAGGCCCGGATCATCGGCTCCAGCACCTCGTCCACCAGGCGGCCGGCGAAGTCCGGCCCCATGGTCTCCAGCCCTCGGATCTTGACCTGGTAGAGCAGTACCGCCGGAATGACGTCCGCCACCAGCGGGGTGGCGGCGCCGGGCCTGACGTCGCCGCGCGCGGCACCACGGCGCAGGATCTCCAGGATGGTCCGCGCGGTCGGCTCGAGGACCCGGTCGGTGATGAAGCCCTTGAAGACCTCGGCCCGCTCGTGGTCGATCTCGCCCATCAGGGCGTTGAGCGCGGAGCCCACCCGGGAGGTCATCGCCTCCGTGAACCCCTCGACGAGCCGGTGGAGTTCGTCCCGCGCGGACCCCAGGTCGGGGGTGTCGTAAGGGCGTGGGAGAGTGGCGTCCAGGGCGTCGATGACGAGTTCGTCCTTGGACGCCCAGCGCCGGTAGAGCGCGGCCTTCCCGGTCCGTGCCGCACTGGCGACCCCTTCCATGGTCAGCCGCGCGTATCCGCCGGAGGTGAGCTGGTCGAGCGCGGCCTCGAAGATCGCGTTCTCCAGTTCCTTCCCCCGCCGCCGAACCGGCCTCGCCAGAGCCTGGCGGGCGGCCCGCACCGGGCAGAAGTCGGGTGCGACACCCGGCCCCGAACCCTCCTCGACGCCCGGCCCCGCGGCCACCGCCCCGGTGCCGACCACGGCTCCGGACCCCGCCGCGGCCCCCGCCTCCGCCGGCCGAGGGGCCGTCTCCCCCGGTGACCGACCCGACGACCGACCGGACCGGTCCGTCACCAGGCGTCGCACCAACCGCTCCATCGCCACCATCCTTAAGGAACGCTTGCGTTCACAATCACGGCCAGGATATCGTCCCGATTAGTGAACGATCCCGTTCCTTCCAGGCCTGCGCAAGGGCGCACCGCCGCGCCCGGACCGGCGCATCCGCCGGACCCGCACCACCGAGCACATAGCCAGCAGGGGGCACATTCGTGGCTATCTCCGACACGCTCAGCAAGAACTCACCACCGCAGTCCGGCCAGGGACGGGGCAAGGGCATCACCCTGACCGTCATCGCGGCCACCCAGCTCATGGTCGTCCTCGACGCGACGATCGTGAACATCGCACTGCCGCACATCAGGGACGCCCTGGGCTTCTCGACCACCGACCTGTCCTGGGTCATCAACGCCTACACGCTGACCTTCGGCGGCCTGCTGCTGCTCGGCGGTCGCGCGGGTGACATCCTCGGTCGCCGCCGGGTGTTCATCTTCGGCACCCTGCTGTTCGGACTGGCCTCGCTGCTCGGCGGTTTCGCCCAGGACAGCAGCCTGCTGCTGGCCGCCCGCGCGCTCCAGGGCATCGGTGGAGCGATCTGCTCCCCGACGGCCTTCGCCCTGATCGCCACCAACTTCGACGAGGGGCCGGAACGCAACCGGGCGTTCGGCGTGTTCTCCGCGGTGGCCGGCTCGGGCGCCGCGATCGGCCTGCTGGCCGGCGGCCTGCTCACCGAGTACCTGAACTGGCGCTGGGTGTTCTTCGTCAACGTGCCGATCGCGATCCTGATCGCGATCGCCGCGCCGCGCTACATCGCCGAGTCCAAGCGCCACCCGGGCCGCTTCGACCTGCCCGGCGCGCTCACCTCGACACTCGGCCTGGTCGGCCTGGTCTACGGGTTCATCCGAGCCGCCTCGGACGGCTGGTCGGACGGCATCACGCTCGGTTCCTTCGCGGCCGGCGCGATCCTGCTCGCCGCGTTCTTCGTGGTCGAGAGCCGCACCGACCAGCCGATCACCCCGATGCACCTGTTCGCCGACCGCAACCGCACCGGCGGCCTGGTGATGATGCTCTGCCTGGCCGCGGCCATGTTCGGCATCTTCTTCTACGTCGTGCTGTTCGTGCAGGGACCGCTCGGCTACAGCCCGCTGAAGGCCGGCGTCTCCTTCCTCCCGATCAGCGTCGCGATCGTCGTCGCCGCGCAGATCGCCTCCAACCTCCAGGCCAGGTACGGTCCGAAGCCCTTCATGGCGGGCGGTGCGCTGCTGGTCACCGTCGGCCTCACCTGGCTGACCCAGATGGGCAAGGACAGCGGCTACCTGGACGGGGTGCTCGGCCCCACGGTGGTGTTCGGCTTCGGCATGGGCCTGATCTTCGTCCCGGTGATGCTGCTCTCGGTCGCCGGCGTCCCGGGCGAGGAGACCGGCGCAGCCTCCGGCCTACTCAACTCGATGCAGCAGATCGGCGGTTCGCTCGGCCTGTCGATCCTGACCACGGTCTTCGCGCACTACGCCACGGCCGAGGCCACCGTGCAGCTGCCGGCGTTCATGGCGACCGCGACGCCGGATCAGCTGGCCTACTTCCAGCAGCACCACGAGTTCCCGCAGGGCACGAACGCCGCCAACACCGTGCTCACCGAGGGAATCTCGCACGGCTTCATCGTGGGCGCCGCCCTCGCGGCGGTGGCCCTGGTGGTCGCGGTCTTCGTGATCAAGGCCAAGGCCGGCGACCTGCCGAGCGACTCCTCGGCCGTCGCGATGCACTGACGGCGCCGCGAGGCACCAAATCCGCGACACCGCCGACACGCGCTGCCACGCGCCGACGGCGCCGCAACGCCCGGGGCCGGCCGGGAGCAACACGCTCCCGGCCGGCCCCGGGCGTTGTCCGCGGGCCACCCGCCCCGGTCGGTCTACCGGGCGTCGTACGACAGCCCAGCCCAGTCGCAGGCCGTGCGGCCGATCGCGGTCGAGCCCTCCAGGGGCCGTTCCGCCAGGGCCTCCCGCGCCCGGGCGGTCGCGAGACTGGTCGCGTACCAGGGCTTCGGCTCCCCGTACAGGTCCTGCGCGATCAGCTGCAGCGCACAGCTCCGCTGCGGTTCGGGGAGCCGGTCCAGGGCGGGCACCGCGTCCGCCGAGAGCGAGCGGACGTTGCGCAGGTCGATGGCGGCGGCGGGCGGATCGGTCCGCAGGGCCTGCTCGTACCGGGTGACGTTCTGCTCGGCGACGATCGCGTCCGGGCCCATCAGGCCGTAGACCGCGAGGGTGAGCATCCCGCTGAGGAGCACGACGCGCGGCAGCCAGTCGGTGCGGCGGGCCAGCCCTGCGGCGATCAGCAGCAGGAAGACGGCGCCCAGCCAGACCTCCACCACCAGCACCCACAGCCGCAGCCGGGTGAGCCCGGAGGCGTCCACGTAGAACCACATCCGGCCGAGCGCCGAGGCGACCACGGCCAGCGCCAGCACACAGAGCAGGCCGAGCAGGATCCGCGCCACCCGCCGGTCGGTGGGGGTGGTGCGCGGGGCCCACCGCTTGGCGAGGGTCACCACGACCAGGGTCAGCACGGTGATCACGCTCAGCTGCCAGAAGCCCTGCCGGGCGTACTCGGAGCGGCTCATCCCGGTGTTGCTCAGTACGGCGTCCGCGCCGCCGAGCACCACCACGGCCTGGACCACCGCGAAGACGCCGAACATCAGGTCGAGCGCGACCAGCGGCAGCGCCCACTCCAGCCGGCGGCGCTCCCGGCCCGGCCTGATCTCGGTACGGTCCCAGCGGCGCGGGCCGGCCGCGATGTGGGCGAAGCCCAGCGCGGCCACCGCCCCGAGCACGAACAGCGCGCCGCGCCCCGGGAGCTGGTCGAGGTCGAGGTCCGGGCTGAGGTTGCCCAGCAGGTCCGCCATGGCGGCGTCGGCACTGGCGAACAGCAGGCCGAAGACGGTCAGCAGGCCGGCGGCGACCGCGAGCGCCTTGAGCACCGGGACGATCCGGCCGCGGCCCGGCACCGCGCGCCCCTCCATGCTGGTCCAGGCCCAGCCCACGGCAGGCACCGACTGCCAGAGGATCCCCGGCAGGGCGAGCAGGACACCGGGCCAGCGGCGGCCGCCGTGCAGGGCCAGCGAGGCCAGTGCGAGCGCGCCGACGGCGGCCAGCACCGCGGGCCAGCCCGCGTCCCACCAGGCCGGGACGGCGAGCAGGGCGAGGGCCAGCAGGCTCCAGGCAGCCGTCCAGGGCCGGATCCGACGACCCGCCACCCGGGCGGCGAACCCGGCCCCGACGGCGGTGGCGGCGCCGCAGATCAGCAGGTTGGCGCCCAGGCCGCCGTAGAGCAGCCAGGCCGTCAGCAGGCCGGTGAGCAGGGCGGCCAGGACGACCCGGGGCGTGGCCCCCGCCCGACGCTCCGGGTCACTGCGGCGCAGCCACGCGCCGGCCTGGGGCTCCGGCGCACCGGGTTTCAGGCCCGGACCCCACCCGCCCTGCGGGCCGGGGCCGGGCGCACGGTGGGGGCCGTGCGGGCCGTACGGGCTGTGCGGGCCATGGGAGCCGTACGGCCGGTTCGGGTCGTACGGCCGATACGGATCGTGCGGGTCATACGATCCGGGCGCCCCGATCGGGCCCTGCGGCGCCGCCGGGCCCTGCGAGGCGGTCGGGCCCTGCGAGGCGGTCGGGCCCTGCGGCGCCGCCGGCCCCCGCGCCTCGGCCGGGCCTCGCGCCTCAGTCGGGCCCTGCGGTCCGGACGGACCCGGTTCATCGGACGGGACAGGCGCGGACAGACCTGACATGAGTCCCCCTCAGTGGTCGGCGGGCATGCGGAGGCCACCCACGAGTGGTCCGCCGGCGGGCGCGCTCGGCGCCTCGGACGCTGCCGACTGTAGACCATTCTGAACAGGTTCAAAAGTTGACTCTGAACGTGTTCAGAACGCCCTCGCCACCAGGAACTCCCCGGCTACCCCTTCACCGACCCGGCCAGCAGCCCCCGGACGAAGTAGCGCTGGAGGCTGAAGAAGACGATCAGCGGCACGATGATGGACAGGAACGCCCCGGCCGTGAGCAGTTCCCAGCGCCCGCCCAGCGAGCCGGACAGCTGCGCCAGCCGTGCCGTCATCGGCGCCACCTCCGGCGTGCCGCCCGCGAAGGTCAGCGCCACCAGCAGGTCGTTCCAGACCCACAGGAACTGGAAGATCGCGAACGAGGCCAGCGCCGGGGTGCACAGCGGCAGCACGATCGAACGGAAGATCTTGAAGTGCGAGGCGCCGTCCACCACCGCGGCCTCCATCAGGTCGCGCGGCAGCTGGGCGATGAAGTTGTGCAGCAGGAACACCGCCAGCGGCAGCGCGAACATGGTGTGCGCCAGCCAGACCGGCGCGTAGCTGCCCCTCAGGTCCACCGCCGGGATCAGCGTCAGCGGGCCCAGGTGCGCCCCGCCGGCGAACAGCCGCAGCAGCGGGATCAGCGCCATCTGGATCGGCACCACCTGGAGCGCGAACACCGTGAAGAACACCGCGTCGCTCCCCCGGAACCGCACCCAGGCCAGCGCGTACGCCGCCATCGCCGCCAGCACCAGCGGGAAGACCGTCGCCGGGACACTGATCGCCAGCGAGTTGACCAGGAAGGGCATCAGGCCGCTGGAGACACCGGAACCGCCCTCGAACAGCACCGCGTGGTAGTTGCCGAGGCCGAGGTCCGGGTGGAGGAAGGCGTTCCACCAGCCGCTGTCGGTCACGTCCTGCTTGGGCCGCAGCGAGGTCACCAACAGACCCAGCGTCGGGATCGTCCAGAGCACCGTCATCGCGATCACGAACACCGAGGCCAGCGGGCTGCTGAAGGCCCTCCGCACCGGCTTCTCCCGACCGTCCGTCCTGGTCACCGCACCTCACGCTCCTTCCGCAGCTGGACGATGTTGTAGGCCACCAGCGGCAGCACCGCGAGGAAGAGCAGCACCGCGAGGGCACTGCCCCGCCCGGCGTTGAACTGGACGAAGGACTGCGAGTACATCTCGTTGGCCAGCACCTGGGTGCCGAAGTTGCCGCCGGTCATGGTGCGGACGATGTCGAAGGCCTTCAGGGTGATGATCATGACGGTGGTCAGCACGACCATCACCGTGGTGCGGATCATCGGCACGGTGACGTACCAGAACAGCCGCACCCCGCTCGCGCCGTCCAGCCGGGCCGCCTCCACCACCTCCGCCGGGATCGCCTTGATCGCCGCCGACAGCACCACCATCGCGAAACCGGTCTGCACCCAGACCATCACCGCCATCAGCAGGAAGGTGTTCAGCGGCTGCGAGAGCAGCCAGTTCGGGGGGTCGTCCCAGCCCACCGCGACGGCGAGCTGGCTGAGCAGGCCGATCTGCGGCCGCCCCGGCCCGCGCGACTCGTAGACGAACTTGAAGATGATCGACGCGCCGACCAGCGAGATCGCCATCGGCATGAAGATCAGCGACTTGTACACCGCCTGGCCGCGCATCCGGTCCACCAGCAGCGCCAGCACCAGGCCCAGCCCGGTCGCCGCCAGCGGCGCGGCCACCAGCCACAGCAGCGTGTTGACCAGCACCTTCCGCACCGGGTCGGAGGTGAAGGCCCAGCCGAAGTTCTCGCCGCCGACGAACCGGCTGCTGTCGTCGTTCCTGAGGCTGAGGTAGACCGTGCGGACCAGCGGTACGACCAGGCCGACGGCCAGCAGCACCACCGCCGGGCCGAGGAACACCCCGACCGCCAGCGGGCGGGACAGGCGGCCCCTGGCCCGGCCGGCGACCAGGAAGACCACCAGCAGGATGCCGAGGAAGCCCGCGACGGCTCCGACGGTGTTGCCGAACTTGACCGCCGCGTCGCTCCAGGCACCGGCCGCCAGTCTCGTGGTGGCCGCCTCGGCGACGGGTGTCGGGAATCCGGGTACGGACATGGCTGCGCGTCCCTTCGGGTGTGGTGGGAAGGGGGCGGGCGGTGCGGGTGGGTGGCCCCGCACCGCCCTCGACAGGTGGTCCTCGGTGTGCGTCCGGCCCGCCCCGGAACCGGAACGGAAACCGGAAGCCGGAAGCCGGTGTCCGGAACGCGGGCGCCGGAGTCCGGAGCCCGGAGCCCGAGGTCCGGACGCCGACACCCCGGGACGGCACCGGGCGGCGCCTCGGCTACTGCGGCCAGGCGGCGTCGATGTCGGCGGCGGTCTTCTGGATCGACTGCCCCTCGGCGAACCAGGCGGTCAGCGACTTCCACTCCTGTCCCGCACCGATCGCGGCCGGCATCAGGTCGGAGCCGTCGAAGCGGAAGGTCGCCGACGGGTCGGTCAGCGCCTCGGCCGACAGCTTGTCGATCGGATCGGTGTACAGGCTCCTGTCCACGCCCTGGTTGGCCGAGACCCAGCCGCTCGCGGTCTTCACCCGGCTGCTCGCCCAGTCCGAGCTGGACAGGTAGTTCTGCACCGCCTGCACCTCGGGCCGGCCGGAGAAGGCCGCCAGGAACTCGCCGCCGCCCTCGACCGGATTGGCGATCGCCGGGTTCACCGCCGGCAGGTGGAAGGCGAAGACGTCCCCGTCCGGACCGACCTTGGTGCCCTTGGGCCACTGCGCCTCGTAGAACGAGGCCTGCTGGAGCATCAGGCACTTGCCGCTCAGGATCGGCGTTCCCGCGTCCTGGAAGGTGGTGGTGGCGATCGACTTCACGTCACCGAAGCCCGCGTTGACCCAGTCCGGGTTCTGCATCCAGCCGGCGACCGTCCGCATCGCGTCGGTGATCTTCTGGTCGGAGAACTTCACCTGGTGGCCGACCCACTGGTCGTACACCTCGCCGCCGTACGAGCCCAGCACCGCCTCCTCCAGCCAGTCGGTGGCCGGCCAGCCGGTGGCCGTCCCGGAGGCGATGCCGCCGCACCACGGCTTGGAGCCGCCCGCCTTGGCGATCCTGTCGCTGAGCGACATCAGGTCGGCCCAGGTCTTCGGCACCTCGTAGCCGGCCGCCTTGAAGGTCTTCGGCGAGTACCAGACCAGGGACTTCATGTTGGCGCTCATCGGGGCCGCGTAGAAGCTGCCGTCGACCGAACCGTAGGTCTTCCAGATCGGGCTCCACTTGCCCTGGTTCGTGACGGTCTCCGCGGGCGGCTTCACCACCTTCCCGCTCTTCACCATCTGCGCCAGCAGGCCGGGCTGCGGGATGACCGCGAAGTCCGGGGCGTTGCCGCCGGACACCCGGACCGGCAGCTGGGACTCGAAGTCGTTCGAGCCCTCGTAGCTGATCTTGATCCCGGTGCACTTGGCGAACTCGGCCCAGGACTTCTCCAGGTTGTCCGACTCCGGGCTCAGGATCGAGGCGAACATCGTCACCGTCGTGCCCGAATGCCCGGCGTACGACTGGTACTTGGCGCAGTCACCGGTGAGCGACTCGGCCGACCCGCCTCCACCGCCCCCCGAACCACCGGAGCTGTTGGAGCAGGCCGCGGTCAGCGCGAGCGCCGCCACCAGGACGGGCAGAGCGGCCGTTCGGCGGCGGTAACTCCGATGCGGCGCGGTCGGATTGAGGGTCAATGCGGTTCTCCTCGCCAGGGCGTACTGCCGACGGTGGGCTGAACGACGTCGCGCTGTACCGGAGACGGGCCTTCACGGACTTCAGGGATCGCGGAGCAGGATCGCGGACCGGGGAACGGACAGGGACGCGGGCGGGATCACGGACAGGATCACGGGCGGACGGCGGCCGGACTGATCGATGACGTTAACGCAGCCGTCGGCCCCCGCCAAGGTCCCCGCTCGACCTTCGCGCCCGACCTTCACGTTCACCCCTCCGATCCGCCCCCGCCGGAAGGCACCCCGGAGCCGCCCACGGAGGAGCCGACAGGCTCCGGCCGAAAACCCGACCGGAGCACGTGACATGACGAATCGTCAGTACAGACGGATCGGCAGCTCCAGCAGACCGTTCACCACCAGCGACGGGCTCGGCCGCAGCTCGGCGTCCGGCACCGCGAGCGACAGCCCCGGGAAACGCTCGAACAGCGCGGGCAGCGCGACCCCCGCCTCCAGTCGGGCCAGCGGCGAGCCCGGGCAGACGTGCGGCCCGTGGCCGAAGGACAGGTGGCGGATCGGGTCCCGGGTGAGGTCGAAGACCTCGGCCGTCACCCCGTGCTGGAGCGGGTCGCGGCCGATCGCGTTGTACGAGACCAGCACCGGCTCGCCGGCCGGGATCACCACCTCGCCGACCGGGATGGACTCGGCCGCGAAGCGGAACAGGAAGTTGCCGGTCGGCGGCGTCCAGCGGAGCGACTCCTCCACCACCGCGTCCCAGGAGACCCGCTCCGAGCGCACCAGCTCCAGCTGGTCCGGGTGGGCCAGCAGCGCCCGTACCGCGTTGCCGATCAGGTTCACCGTGGTCTCGTGACCGGCCGCGATGATCACCCGCAGGGTGGCCGCCGCCTCCGCGTCGGTCAGCGCCCCGCCCTCGGTGTCGGCCGCCAGCAGGACGCTCGCCAGGTCGTCACCGGGAGCCGAACGGCGCTGCGCCACCAAGCCGTTGACGAAGGCGTTCAGTCCGGCGACGGTCGCCTGGATGCCCTCGGGGTCGGGCTTGATGCCGAAGAACCGCTCGTACAGGTCGCGCAGCAGACCGTGGTCCGACTCCGGCACGCCCAGCAGCGAGCAGATCACCGTCATCGGCAGCGGGAAGGCGAAGGCCGTCTTGAGGTCCACCACCGGCTCGCCCGCCGCCAGGCCGTCCAGCAGCGCGCGGGTGGTCTCCTCGACCCGCGGGCGCATCAGCTCCACCCGGCGCGGGGTGAAGGCCTGGGCGACCAGCGCCCGCAGCCGGCGGTGCTCGGCGCCGTCCGTGGTCACCATGCTCGGGCCCGGCACCGCCAGGCCGATCAGCGGCCAGGTCTTGGGCACCTCGCCGCGCTGGTAGGCCGCCCAGTGCGCGGCGTCCTTCACCAGCCGGGCGTCCGTCAGCAGGTCCCGCGCGGCGCCGTGCCGGACCACCGCCCAGGCGGCGACCCCGCCCGGCAGTTCGACCGGCACCACCGGGCCGGCGGCCCGCAGCAGCGCGCCCTCCGCCGCGCTGTCGCGGGCCAGCGGGTCGAGGACGATTCGGGCCGGGGCAGCGGTCATCGACGGTTCTCCTTCGTACGGCGGGTGTCGTGGGTCAGGCCGGGTGGCCCGGGGTGAACGAGACCGGCAACGCCACCAGCCCGCGCACCCAGGCCGACGGCCGCCACACCAGCGCGTGCTCGGCCACCGCGAGCCGCAGGTCCGGCAGCCGGTCGAGCAGCACCTCGATCGCGGTGGTGGCGATCACCTCGGCCGCCTCCTGGGCCGGGAACGGACAGCCGTGCTCGCCGTACGAGTAGCTCATGTGCGCCCGGTTCCCCTCCGCCGGGCGGCCGTCCGGCTGCCGGACCGACGGATCGGCGTTGGCCCCGGCGAAGCCGAGCAGGACCAGGTCCCCCTCGCCGATCCGCCGGCCGCCGAGCCGGGTGTCCCGGACCGCCCAGCGGCCGGCGAAGATCTGGGTCGGGGTGTCCTCCCAGAGCACCTTGTTCAGCGCCTGGCTGATGCTGCGCCGGCCGCCCGCCAACGAGGCGGCGAACCGCTCGTCGGTGAGCATCAGCCGCAGCGCGTTGGAGATCCAGTACGAGGTCGGCTGGTGGCCCGCGATCAGCAGCACGCGCAGGTCGCGCATCACCTCGTCGTGGGTCAGCCCGGCCGGGTGCTCCAGCATCCGCGAGGCCACGTCGGCGCCCGGGTACCCGGCCTTCTCCTCGACCAGCGCGTGCATCAACTCCAGCAGCCGCTGGGCACCGGCCGCGGCGTCCTGGCCTCCGTCCAGCATGGCCAGCAGCGCCGCGATCAGCTGCGGCGCCTGTTCCTCGTCCAGGCCGAGCACCCGGCACAGCACCAGCAGCGGCATCCGGTGCACGTACTCGGCGACCAGGTCGGCCTCGCCGCGCCCGGCGAACCCGTCGATCAGCCGGTCGGCGATCTCCTCCGCGTGCTTGCGCAGCTCGTACGGGTCGATCCCGGCCAGCGCGTCGGTGACCGCGCGCGAGCGCCGGACGTGCTCCTCGCCCTCGGTGTAGAGGATCGAGGGGGCGGGCGCCATCATCGGCTTCAGCGGCCAGTCGGCGGGCAGCGTCGCCCAGGCGTGCCAGCGGCCGGAGTCACGGCCGAACAGCTGGGGGCTGCCGGTCACCTGCTGGAGCTCGCGGTAGCCGATGACCAGCCAGGCGGGCACGCCGCCGGCCAGTTCGACCGGGGCGACCGGGCCGTGCGCGGCGCGCAGCTCGCGGTAGAGCTGGGCGGGGTCGGTCTGGAATCGCGGCCCGTACAGCGGCGTGGCGGCGGCGTGCGCCGGGCAGCCCGGGGGCGGGGTGGCGGCGGGCTCGGTCACGGGGTGCTCTCCTCGTAGATCGCGGTGCGGGCCCCTGCCGGGGCGGGCGCTTCGGCCGGGGCCGCCTCGTCGTCCCCCGCGGCGGCCGGTTCGTCCGCCGCGATGGCCGTCGGTTCGTCCCACACGACCGCGGACAGCGCGGCCTCGTCGGCGCCGGCCAGGGCTGCCAGGTGGTGGACCAGGGCGATCAGCACCCGCTTGCCCGACTCGCGGTCGCGGGCGTCGCAGTCCACCAGCGGCACCTCGGCCGGCAGGTCCAGCGCCTCGCGGACCTGCGCCAGGGTGTGGCCCGGCTCGCCGAAGTTGTTGCGGGCCACGATGAACGGCGTGCCGTGGTGCTCCAGCCGGTCGATCGCGTACCAGGAGTCCTCCAGCCGCCGGGTGTCCACCAGGACGACCGCGCCCAGGGCACCGCTGAACAGCCGGTCCCAGAGGAACCAGAAGCGCTCCTGCCCGGGCGCGCCGAACAGGTACAGCACCTGGCGCTCGGAGAGGGTGATCCGGCCGAAGTCGAAGGCCACCGTGGTGGAGCGCTTGCCCCAGGCTCCGGCCGGGTCGACGCCCTCGCCCGCCCGGGTCATCACCTCTTCGGTGTTCAGCGGGCGGATCTCGCTGACCGAGCCGACCAGTGTGGTCTTGCCGACGCCGAAGCCGCCGACCACGACGATCTTCAGCGCGTTGTCGGCGGTCGCCCGCAGCGGGGTGCGCGGCTCGCCGGGCCGGGCGGCGGCACCGGTGCCGCCGTCGGTGCCGGTGCCGACCTCAGTGCCGCCGCCGACCCGGGCGTCAGAGCCGTTGGAGGCCATGCAGCACCTGCTTCAGCGTGTCGAGGTCGGGCAGCCTGGCCTTGTTCGGCGCGAACCTGGGGTGCCTGGCGGTGACCGCCCCGGACTCCAGCAGGTCGCCGAGCAGGATCTTCACCACCGAAATGGGCAGCGTCAGCTCCGCCGCCACCTCCACGACGGCGGTCGGGGCCTCGCACATCCGCAGGATCCGCGCGTGCTCCGACTGCATCCCGGGCGCCGGCTGCCGCTCGGCGACGATCAGGGTGACCAGGTCGAAGGCGTTCTCCGGAGCCCGGCTGCGGCCCCGGGTGATGGTGTAGAGGCGGTCCGGGTCGTCGTCGCGGCCCGGCGGCACCGGCCCGGCGTTCATATACCTGCGCTCTCTCGAGCGGCGGCCCCGTCGGATTCCGCACTCCGGACGGGCGCGCTGAGGTGGACCCCGATCTGCTCGATCAGGCCGTGCATGTTGTGGCCGACCACGCCGACGTCCGCTTCCTCGTCCGTGACCACCGCCAGGTGCGCGCCCTCGCCCGCCGCCACGATGCACAGGATGCCGCCGTGGAACTCGGTCATCGACTGCCGCACGCCGCCGCTGCCGTCGCCGAACTCGATCGAGGCGCCGTGTGCCAGGCTCTGGAGGCCCGAGGCGATGGCGGCCAGCTGGTCGGCCTGGTCGGTGCTCAGGCCCGTGGTGTGGCAGAGCTTGAGGCCGTCGGCGGAGAGGACCAGGGCGTGCCGGGTGCCGGGGGTCGCCGCCAGCAGGTTCTCCAACAGCCAGTCGAGGTCGCGGTCGATGGCGCTGCTCATCAGGTGTCCTTCTCGGTGACGGGGGAAGCGTCGGGCATGGTGTCGGGGTCCGTGGTCGGCGCCCCGGCCGGAGCCTGCTCGGCCGCCACGGGTCGGGCGGCGGCCCGGCGGAACGCGCCGAACCGGGCGGCCGCGCCCGCGTCGCCGCGTACGGGCTTCGCGGCGTGGTCCGCCGCGGGGGCGGCGGTGGCCAGCGTCTGCCCGCGGCGGCGCTGCGGCAGGCCGCTGTCGGTCATCCGGGCGGGCGCGGCCGGCAACGCGGGCGCGGTGGCGGTGGCAGTCTGCGCCCTGACGGCGGCGGGCTGAGCGGCGGGGGCGGGCTGCGCCGAGGCGACGGGCTGCGCGGCGGGCGCCGGGGGCAGCGAGGCGGCGGGGCGCGCCTGGGTGAGCACGGGGCGCGCGGACTCGGTGGGCGGCGCCTGCACCGGGACGGACGCCTGGACGGGCGCCGGGTCGGCGGTCGGAGTCTGGTGCGTGACCAACTGCTGCGGGATCAGCATCACCACCCCGGTGCCACCGCGCGCCGACGGCCGGAAGGAGATCTGCAGGCCGTGCTTGCGCGCCAGCACACCGACCACCGCGAGCCCGAGCCGGGTGCCGGCGGAGAGCGTGGCGAGGTCCAGCGGCTCGGCGGAGACGGCCCGTTCGGCCCGGCGCAGCCAGCTGTCGCTGAGGCCCAGTCCACTGTCCTCGACGGTGACCGCCAGCCCGGCGGGCACCTCCTCGACGTAGACGTGCACCTCGGCCGGCGGGGCGGAGAAGTTGGTGGCGTTGTCCAGCAGTTCGGCCAGCGCGTGCATCACGCCCTCGGCGGCGTAGCCGGCGACCGCGGCGGTGCTGGCGTTGTGCAGCCGCACCCGCTGGTAGGCGCCGATCCGGCCGAGCGCGCCGCGCAGCACCGACTCCACCCCGATCGGCTTGGCCCAGCGGCGGCCCGAGCGGGCACCGGTGAGCACCGCGATGCTGTCGGCCATCCGGCCCGCCTGGGCGGTCGAGTGGTCCAGGCTCAGCAGGTCCCCGAGGACCTCCTCGTCGTGGCGGTGCTGCATCTCGCGCAGTTCGGCGTGCATCCTCGTGGCCAGGGCCTGCACCCGGCCGGCGGCGGTCGCGCAGACCGCGAGCGCGGCGGCCCGCAGCCGCTCGCCCCGGCCGATCTCCTCGCCGACGGCGCGCAGCAGCGCGTACTGGGGGTGCTTGCGGTGGACGGCCAGCGCGCTGTCCACGGCGGCGCCGGACCGCAGCTTCCCCACCACCTCGGGCAGCACGCTCTCGGCGATCCGGGCCAGCTCGGCGCGCTCGGCCTCGGTGCTGGTCCGCGCCGCCTCGGCCCGGGCCCGCTCGTCGTCGAGTGCGGCCCGCAGCCGGGTCAGCTCGACGTGCGCGGCGGTGACGTCAGCGGCGGCCCTGGCCTGCTCGGCGCGGGCGGCGTCCCGCTCGGCGAGCGCGGCGGCGGCGCGGTCGGCGGCGGCCGTCTCGGCCTGCCGGGCCGTGCCCGCGGCGACCAGCGCGGCCCGGGTCTCCTCGTGCTGCGCGGCCAGCTCCTCGGTCAGCCCGCGCGAGCGTTCGGCCCCGGTCCCGGCGAGGCCGACGGCGATCAGCCAGAGCACCGTGACGGCGCCGACCGCGAGGGCGGTGAGCGGCTGGTGCGCACCCAGTGCCCGGGCGATGCCGACCGGCGCGGCGACCAGTGCCAGCAGCACGGCGGCGGCGGTCAGGGCGACGGTGCGCGGCGCGGGCCTTCGGCGCGGCCGACCGGCGGGGCTGGTGGCTTCTCTCATCGGGGCGGTCCTCGGCAACGTCGGCGGGCGGCGGCGCGGGCAGCGGGTCGGCGACGGTTGCGTCCGCCGACCGCGGTTCGGGCGCATACCAGACCGCCCGGGCAACGTCGTCAAACGTCTCCGGGCGGCTGATCGGTTCACGCTTTCTGCCGATCATATCGATTCAGACATAGCCCTCAAGCAGCCAGTTGACGGCCAGTCCCCTTCTTTCACACCACACACACCACGTGGCGACGCCGTCGGCGCCCGCCCGAGCGCGACGGTTCACGTCCCGGTCGTCCGACGGCCCAGCTCCGCCGAACCGTCGCTCCGGCGCCGCACGGGACATCGGCGGCGCCGGGAACGCGAAGAAGCGGGGCGAGGACCTTCACGGTCCTCGCCCCGCTTCAGGTGGTCACCTCAGGAGGTGACCACCGGGGTCGAGCGCGGTCAGCTGCAGCCGCTGGTGGAGCCGCAGCCCTCGCAGAGGTAGCAGCTGCCGGCGCGGCGCATCTTGGTGCCGCAGGAGAAGCAGAGCGGGGCGTCGGCGTTGAGGCCGAGCTGGATCTCCATCAGCTCCGTGGAGTTGTGGGCCTGCTTCGCGGCGGGCTTGGGCGCCTCGACGGCCCGGGCCTGGACCGGCGCGGCCTGGACCGGCGCAGCGGTGACCGGCGCGGACTGGGCGAGCGACTCGGTGTCGAGCTCCTCGGCCTCCAGCGGCTCGTACGAGCCCGTCTCCAGGTGGCGCTGACGCTCCTCGACGGAGTGGATGCCGAGCGCCGAGCGGGTCTCGAACGGCAGGAAGTCCAGCGCCAGGCGGCGGAAGATGTAGTCGACGATCGACTGCGCCATCCGCACGTCCGGGTCGTCGGTCAGACCGGCCGGCTCGAAGCGCATGTTGGTGAACTTCGCGACGTAGGTCTCCAGCGGCACGCCGTACTGGAGGCCGACCGACACCGCGATGGAGAAGGCGTCCATCATGCCCGCGAGGGTCGAGCCCTGCTTGGACATCTTCAGGAAGACCTCGCCCAGGCCGTCGTCCGGGTAGGAGTTGGCCGTCATGTAGCCCTCGGCGCCACCGACCGTGAACGAGGTGGTGATGCCGGGACGGCCCTTGGGCAGGCGCTTGCGGACCGGGCGGTACTCGACGACCTTCTCGACCACCGCGGCCGGGGCCTCCTCGGCCGCGGGCTCGGAGTCCTTCTTCTTGGCCGAGAGCGGCTGGCCGACCTTGGAGTTCTCGCGGTAGATGGCGAGCGCCTTGACGCCCATCTTCCACGCCTCGAAGTAGATCTCCTCGACGTCCTCGACGGTCGCGCTGGACGGCATGTTCACCGTCTTGGAGATGGCGCCGGAGATCCACGGCTGGATCGCCGCCATCATCCGCACGTGCCCCATCGGCGAGATGGTGCGCTCGCCCATCGCGCAGTCGAACACCTCGTAGTGCTCGGACTTCAGGCCGGGGGCGTCCACCACGTTGCCGTGCTCGGCGATGTGGGCGACGATCGCCTCGATCTGCTCGTCCTGGTAGCCGAGGCGCTTCAGGGCGCGCGGGACGGTGCCGTTGACGATCTGCATCGAGCCGCCGCCGACGAGCTTCTTGAACTTGACCAGGGCCAGGTCGGGCTCGACGCCGGTGGTGTCGCAGTCCATCATCAGGCCGATGGTGCCGGTCGGGGCGAGCACCGAGGCCTGGGCGTTGCGGAAACCGTTCTGCGTGCCGAGGCGCAGCACGTCCTGCCAGGCCTTGTTGGCGGCCAGCCGGACCGGGGCGTCCAGGTCGTCCACCGAGACGGCGTCCAGCGAGGCGTCCGCGTGCTGCTTCATGACCTGCCGGTGGGCGGTCGCGTTGCGGGCGTAGCCGTCGTACGGGCCGACCACACCGGCGAGTTCGGCGCCGCGGCGGTAGGCGGTGCCGGTCATCAGCGAGCTGATGGCGCCGGCCAGGGCGCGGCCGCCCTCGCTGTCGTAGGCGTGGCCGGTGGCCATCAGCAGGGCGCCGAGGTTGGCGTAGCCGATGCCGAGCTGGCGGAAGGCGCGGGTGGTCTCGCCGATCTTCTCGGTCGGGAAGTCCGCGAAGCAGATGGAGATGTCCATCGCGGTGATGACCAGCTCGACGACCTTGGCGAAGGACGCCGCGTCGAAGGAGTCGTCGTCGCGCAGGAACTTCATCAGGTTCAGCGAGGCGAGGTTGCAGCTGGAGTTGTCCAGGTGCATGTACTCGGAGCAGGGGTTGGACGCGTTGATGCGGCCGGACTCCGGGCAGGTGTGCCAGTGGTTGATGGTGCTGTCGTACTGGATTCCCGGGTCGGCGCAGGCCCAGGCGGCCTCGGCCATCTTGCGGAACAGCTTCTTCGCGTCGACGGTCTCGATGACCTCGCCGGTCATCCGGGCGCGCAGGCCGAATTCGGCGCCGTTCTCGACGGCGGTCATGAATTCGTCGTTGACGCGGACCGAGTTGTTGGCGTTCTGGTACTGGACGGAGGTGATGTCGTCCCCGCCGAGGTCCATGTCGAAGCCCGCGTCGCGCAGGGCGCGGATCTTCTCCTCCTCCTTCACCTTGGTCTCGATGAAGGCCTCGACGTCCGGGTGGTCCACGTCGAGCACGACCATCTTGGCCGCGCGGCGGGTGGCGCCACCGGACTTGATGGTGCCGGCCGAGGCGTCGGCGCCGCGCATGAAGGAGACCGGTCCCGAGGCGTTGCCGCCGGAGGAGAGCAGTTCCTTGGAGGAGCGGATCCGGGAGAGGTTGAGGCCGGCGCCGGAGCCGCCCTTGAAGATCATGCCCTCTTCCTTGTACCAGTCGAGGATCGACTCCATGGAGTCGTCGACGGACAGGATGAAGCAGGCGCTGACCTGCTGGGGCTGCTTGGTGCCGACGTTGAACCAGACCGGCGAGTTGAAGCTGAACACCTGGTGGAGGAGGGCGTGGGTCAGCTCGTGCTCGAAGATCTCGGCGTCGTCCTTGGAGGCGAAGTAGCCGTGCTTCTCGCCGGCCGCGCGGTAGGTGAGCACCACGCGGTCGATGATCTGCTTGAGGCTCCACTCGCGCTGCGGGGTGCCGACGGCACCGCGGAAGTACTTGGACGTGACGATGTTGACGGCGTTGACCGACCAGAAGTCGGGGAACTCGACGCCGCGCTGCTCGAAGTTGATGGAACCGTCGCGCCAGTTGGTCATGACGACGTCGCGCCGCTCCCAGCGGACCTCGTCGTACGGGTGCACGCCAGGAGTGGTGTAGATGCGCTCCATCCGGAGACCGCCCTTCGGGGCCTTGGCGCCCTTGGCCACGGCCTTCTCGGACTTCGACCCGCGTGCGGAACCGCTCGTGGTGTCTGTCACTTCTCGCTCCTCCTCCTGGGCAAACGCCCGAAGTGCCCCGAAAAATCCGGGCACTGCTGGTTCGTTCTTCCGGTGTGCGGGCAGGCGGCGACCTTGCCTGCTTACGCACGGTTTGTAGTGTTCTGTGCCCAGTTTTCGGGCACGCGTGGGCCCCACGGGGCCGTGGTGGTGCGACGAGGCCCGTCCCGGGCCGGGTGCCGGAGCCTCCTAGGGCGCGGCGGCGGAGACGGAGACGCGGGCGTCGTCCGTCCCGGTGGCGCGGGGCCGTTCGGCGCGGAGTTCCGCGATGGCGGCCTCGAAGTCTTCCAGTCCGTCGTACGCCTGGTACACGCTGGCGAAGCGCAGGTAGGCCACCACGTCGAGTTCCTTGAGCGGGCCGAGTATGGCCAGCCCCACGTCGTGGGTGGTCAGCTCGGCACTGCCGCTGGCGCGCACGCACTCCTCGACCCGCTGACCCAGCTGGGCCAGCGCGTCCTCGGTGACCGGGCGGCCCTGGCAGGCCTTGCGGACGCCGGTGATGACCTTCTGCCGGGAGAACGGCTCGGTGACGCCGCTGCGCTTGATGACCATCAGCGCGGCCGTCTCCACCGTGGTGAAGCGGCGGCCGCAGTCCGGGCACTGCCGACGACGGCGGATGCAGCTGCCGTCCTCGGTGGTCCGGCTGTCGACAACACGGCTGTCGGAGTGCCGGCAGAAGGGGCAGTGCACCTCGGGATCCCTCCCTGGCAGAACGTTCGGACCGGTTGAGTCTATGCGATGCGCCCCCGGCCTCGGCAAGCTGATCATGCGGCGCGACCACTAGTACTGGGCACGGAGAGGACTGTAGCCACTACATCTGGGACTTCGGGGGAGGCGAGCGCCTTGGCGTGTCGGCGCCGCGGCGGCGCCGATTAGACTGCCCGGGTCGGGTTTCACTCGAACATTTACTCGATGTACAACAAAGCCTTGATCGAGTCAGTCAACTCCCGAATAATTCACTCGAACGTGTGTTTGGCGCAACCTTTCGATAGGCGGCGCGTTGGGCTGGAAAAGGGAGAGGACAGCCGTCGAGAGGGGCCGCCGTGAACACGATCGAAAGCAACACCATCCCGGTGCAGGAACACTCCCAGTTCAAGGTGGGGCAGCGCACCACGAATCAGCAGGGTGTGGACATCAGCATGGACCGTAGCGAAGACCACCGCCTCTCCGGCGCGGCCCTTTCCGGGGCGACCCGCGTTCCCGACCAGCCGATCGAACACTCCCCCGCCATGGACGACACCCACCCCTCCCCGGCCCGCGCGATGCCCGGCCGCCCCCCCGGCATCCGCACCGACGAGGCCGGTCTCACCGAGCGCCAGCGCCGGGTGATCGAGGTCATCAGGGATTCCGTCCAGCGGCGCGGGTACCCGCCGTCCATGCGCGAGATCGGCCAGGCCGTGGGCCTGTCCAGCACCTCCTCGGTCGCCCACCAGCTGATGGCCCTGGAGCGCAAGGGCTTCCTGCGCCGGGATCCGCACCGTCCGCGCGCCTACGAGGTCCGCGGCGTCGAGGTGGCCCGTCCGAACACCGCCGAGACGGCCGGCCGCCCGTCCACCTCCTACGTGCCGCTGGTCGGCCGGATCGCCGCCGGCGGGCCGATCCTGGCCGAGCAGACGGTCGAGGACGTCTTCCCGCTGCCCCGCCAGCTGGTCGGCGAGGGCGAGCTGTTCGCGCTCACCGTGCGCGGCGACTCGATGATCGAGGCCGCCATCTGCGACGGCGACTGGGTCACGGTGCGCCGCCAGCCGGTCGCCGAGAACGGCGACATCGTGGCCGCGATGATCGACGGCGAGGCCACCGTGAAGCGGCTGAAGCGCGAGGACGGCCGGATCTGGCTGATGCCGCACAACCCTGCGTACGAGCCGATCAACGGCGACAACGCGACCATCCTGGGCAAGGTCGTCGCGGTCCTGCGCCGCCTCTGACCACGCCGCCCGAACACACCCGGACGCCTTCGGTGAACGGGAACGACGGAGGGGCTCCACCGCGGACTGCGGTGGAGCCCCTCCGTCGTTCCCGGCCCGGAACCCGCGGCCCCGAACCCACGGGCCGCAACCCACGGCCCGGGGCCGCTCAGCCCCGCTTCACCACCGGCCGCACCGGCGCCGCCGCGGCGTCGATCGCCGCCAGCGAGCGGCGCACCTGGTTGCGATCCGTGGTGTACCAGAACTCCGGCATCGAGGACCGGAAGAAGCCCCCGTACCGCTTGGTCTCCACCCGCGGGTCCAGCACCGCGACCACGCCCCGGTCGTCGCCCGCGCGCACCAGCCGGCCCGCGCCCTGCGCCATCAGCAGCGCCGCGTGCGTCGCCGCGACGGCCATGAAGCCGTTCCCGCCGCGCTGTTCGACGTCCCTCTGGCGGGCGCTCATCAGCGGGTCGTCCGGCCGGGGGAACGGGATCCGGTCCATCACGACCAGCTGGCAGGCCGAGCCGGGCACGTCCACGCCCTGCCAGAGCGAGAGCGTGCCGAACAGACAGGTGGTCGCGTCCGAGGCGAACTCCCTGATCAACTCGCCCAGGGTGTCCTCGCCCTGGAGCAGGACGCGGTGGTCCAGCCGCTCGCGCATCGCCTCGGCTGCCGTCTGGGCGCCGCGCATCGAGGAGAACAGGCCCAGCGTCCGCCCGCCGGCCGCACCGATCAGCTCGGCCAACTCGTCCAGCATGTCGGGACGTTCGGGGTCGCGTCCGGGGTCGGCCAGGTGCCTGGCGACGTACAGGATGCCCTGCTTGGGGTACTTGAACGGCGAGCCGACGTCGATCCCGCGCCAGCGCGGGACGGCGTCCTCCCCGAAACCCGGTTCGGGGTTGTCCCCCGCGGTGCGGATGTCCGGCAGCCGCGTCTCGGAGGGCAGGCCGACGGAGGCGGCGACGCCGTTGAAGTCCCCGCCGAGCTTGAGCGTGGCCGAGGTGAGGACGACCGAGCGCTCCTTGTACAGCCCCTCGCGCAGCAGCCCGGAGACGCTCAGCGGGGCGACCCGCAGCGAGGCGGTGCCCAGCCCGTAGCGGTCGCTGCGCTCGATCCAGACCACGTCGTACTCGGAGCCCTCCAGCAGCCGGTCGGCGGTCTCGTGCAGCGCCTCGGCCGAGGCCATCGCCTGCTTGCGGACGGCGTCCTCGTCGCTGAGCCCCTTGTCCCTGGTCTCGCCCAGCGAGGTGATCACCTGGCGGGAGGCGTCCCGGATCGAGGTGACCGCGTACCCCAGGTACTCGGGCAGCTCCTCGACCCGGCCGGGCTGGGCCGTCTCCATCAGGCCGTGGAAGTTCTCGGCGGCGGCCTGGAGCGCGTCCACCGCCTTCTCGTTGGCCAGCCGCGCGGCCCGCTTCACCGCCCGGTTGACCGCGCCGACGGTCAGCTCGGCGGTGGCCGCCCCGGTGACCCGGTTGACCAGTTCGTGCGCCTCGTCCACGATCAGCAGCCCGTGCTCGGGCAGCACCGGCGCGCCCTCGATCGCGTCGATCGCGAGCATCGCGTGGTTGGTGACCACGACGTCGGCCAGCTTGGCCCGCTCCCGCGCCTTCTCCGCGAAGCACTCCTGCCCGTACGCGCAGCGGGTGGCGCCCAGGCACTCCTTGGAGGTGACCGACAGCTGGGCCCAGGCCTTGTCGGAGACGCCGGGGCTGAGGTCGTCGCGGTCCCCGGTGTCGGTCTCGTCGGCCCAGTCGCGCAGCCGCAGCACGTCCTGCCCGAGCTTGCCGGTGGGCCCGCCGAGCGCGTCGACCGGGTCGAACAGGCCCTCACCCTCGTCACTCGGGGTGCCTTCGTTGGCCCGGTGCAGGCACAGATAGTTGGAGCGGCCCTTGAGCATCGCGTACAGCGGGCGGCGGCGCAGCACCGGGTGCAGCGCCTCGACGGTGCGCGGCAAGTCCCGCTCCACCAGCTGGCGTTGCAGCGCCAGGGTGGCGGTGGCGACCACCACGCGGTCCCCGTGGGCGAGCGCGGGCACCAGGTAGGCCAGGGACTTACCGGTGCCGGTGCCGGCCTGGACGAGCAGGTGCTCGGCGTGGTCGACGGCATCGGCGACGGCCTCGGCCATGCGGACCTGGCCGGGGCGCTCGACGCCGCCGACGGCCGCCACCGCGGCGTGCAGCAGTTCGGGGAGCCGCGAGCGGGGGACGGCGACGGCTTCCTCGGACTCGTCGCCGAGGTCCGCCGCGGGCTGGGATTCGGAGTCGTTCGTCATGACCCTCCCAGCCTACGGGGCGGGGGCGACAATCCGGTCCCGTCGCCCGGGCGGTCGCACGTCCACGGCGACCAGTGCGTTCGGTACGGTCCCGTACCGGGCGGCGTGCGGGCGGTGCGGGCGGTCCTGGTAGCCGTCGAGGAGCAGCCGGTTGCGGTTGAGACAGAGCCGGTCGATCCGGGGCCGGAACAGGTCGAACAGGTCGAAGCGCTCGCGCAGCTCGGGGAAGCGGTCCTGGTAGCGCAGCACCTCGGCGCGCAGCAGGGCCCAGAACTCGGTCTCGGGCAGCCCGGTCTGCGCCTCCAGCAGCGGGGCCAGGTAGCGGAAGACGCCGATGAACAGCCCGGAGTGGATGAACTGGCAGAGCCCCTGCGGGCTCTCCCGCAGCAGCACCTCGGCCACCTCGGCGGGCAGGCCGTGCAGCTCGGGCAGGCTCTGCGCGCTGAGGTTGACGTCGTCCACGAAGTCCTTGACCGCGAGCCGCACCGGCGCGTCGGTCGAGTCGAAGACCACGATGGCGTTCTCGCCGTGCGGGGAGAAGACCAGTCCGTAGCGGTACAGGAAGTGCAGCAGCGGCGGCATCAGCGCGGCGAACAGCCGGCCGGTCCACTCGGCGGGGGTGAGCCCGGAGCGGGCGATCAGCTCGGCGGCGAGCGCCCGCCCGTCGGAGCCGGTCTGCAACAGCGCGGCCAGGGTGCGGGCCCGTTCCCCGCCGTCCAGGAAGGGGCCGAGCGGCTGGCGCCAGATCGCGCCGAGCAGTTCCTTGTACTGGTACGGAGCCTCGGGCAGCTCGCGGTAGAGCGGGTGGTCGACGGTGACGGAGGCGATCTCGCCGAGCAGGATCACCCGGCACTCCTCGCGCAGGTACGGGTCGGCGTCGCGCAGCGCGAGCAGCCAGGCGGTGACGGTGGGCGCGGCCAGCGTGCGCTCGACCGGCAGGCCGCGCCAGACCAGGGTGTTCAGGATGGACAGCGGCAGCTTGACGGTGCAGCGCTCGGGGTGGGCGGTGTTGAAGAAGGAGCGGATGGACTGCTGGGGCAGCCGTGGGTCGCCGTCCGAGGGCAGCGGGACGATCTCGCCTGAGGCGATCCAGGGCGCGAACAGCGGCAGGATCGTCTCGTCCCACTGCCAGGGGTGGACGGGCAGCAGCAGGTAGTCCCCGGCGTCCGGGCCGAGCGCGGCGCGCAGCGCGTCCACGTCGTCCAGCTCGCGGGCGTACAGCTGCTCCGGCCGCTCCAGCCCCGGCACGCCGCGGTACTCGGCGAGCCGGCGGTGCACGGCGATCCAGGGCAGCGGGCGGGGGCTGCGGGCCTCCGGGGTCCAGCGGGCGGCGTCGGTGGCGGAGAAGCCGATCCGGCCCTTGTTGGGGACGATCCACGGGTGGCCGGTCTGCCGGCCCTCCAGCGCGCTGTGGTCGAGGTCGGCGAGTTCGGCGGCGCTCAGCGCGGTGGCGAGCTGGCGGGCGTCGGCGGTCAGGGTGGCGGAGAGTTCGCGGATCAGGTGGCCGGTGGTCTCGCCGCGCATGCCGAGGGTCTGCCGGGCGTACGGGAGGAAGCGCAGCGGGTCCAGGCCGTCCGGGCGGGAGCAGCGGACGGACTCCGGATCGACCTGCCAGCTGTCGTAGGCGCCGCGCCTGGCGGTGAAGCGGTACTCGGCCTCGGGCAGCTCCAGCAGGTACTCACCGGGCGCGTCGCCGGGGACGGGCCTGAGCAGTTCCTCGTAGGCGAACTCGCCCAGCATCTTGGCCAGCAGGGCGCGGCCGGCCCGCTGCCAGTGCCCGGCGGTGAGGTGCGGGGGCAGGTGGAGCGGCGGTTCAGCGGCCGACGGTTGCGGCACGGGTCAACTCCTGGGGGCGGGGGACGACGGGGGTCCGGTCGAAGGGCGCGGGGCCGGGGACGGGCGGCGCGAAGCCGGTCCAGGCGGTGCGGCTGGGCAGCCGGTGGACGGTGCGCCCGGTGACGGCGTTGAGGATCACGGCGGCCCGGTGGGCGCCGAGTCCGAGGTCGGGCGTGCCGACGCCGTGGCTGTGCAGTTCGGCGTTCTGGACGTACAGCCCGCCGGTGAGTTCGGGCCTGGTGGCGACCCGGTGGTCGAGGTCGACCCGGTAGCGCCCGGCCTCGTCCCAGTCGATCAGGTCGGCGATCGGTTCGAGCGCGGCCGGGCGGGCCGCCCGGTAGCCGGTGGCGAGCACCACGGCGTCGGTGCGCAGCAGGTGTTCGGCGCCGGAGTCGGTGTGCCGGCAGTGCAGTTCGAGGCCGCCGCAGGGGCCGGGGAGGGCGGCGGCGACGGCGGTGCCCGGGGTGATCTCGACCGGGACGGCGTCGATCGGGCGGCCGATGGTGCGCTCGTAGAGGTGGTCGTGGATCTCGGCGAGGGTCTCGGCGCTGGCGGCCTTGTGCAGCTGCCACTGGGCGGTGACCAGGGCGTCCCTGACGGGGGCGGGCAGGGCGTGGAAGTAGCGGGTGTAGTCGGGGGTGAAGTGCTCCAGGCCGAGCTTGGAGTACTCCATGGGGGCGAGCGCCCTGGTCCGGGTGAGCCAGCGCAGCCGGACGCCGTCGCCCTCGTGGTGCCGGAGCAGGTCGAGGAAGACCTCGGCGCCGGACTGTCCGCTGCCGACCACGGTGATGTCCCGGGCGCCGGCCAGGTCGGCGCGGCGGTCCAGGTACTCGGAGGAGTGGAAGGCCCGCGGGTGGCCGGCCAGCGCGGCGAAGGCGTCGAGCAGCACCGGCCGGGTGCCGACGCCGAGGGCCAGGTTGCGGGCCCGTACGGAGGACCGCCGCCCGGTCGCGGTGTCGGTCAGCTCGGCGCGGTACCAGGGCGCCTCCCAGTGCAGGGCGGTGACCTCGGTGCCGAAGCGGCAGTCGGCCAGCCGTTCGGCGGCCCAGCGGCAGTAGTGGTCGTACTCGCGGCGCGGCAGTTGGAAGCGCTCGGCGAAGTAGAACGGGAACAGCCGGTCCTGCGCGCGCAGGTAGTTGAGGAAGGACCACGGGCTGGTCGGGTCGACCAGGGAGACCAGGTCGGCGAGGAACGGCACCTGCATCCGGGCTCCGTCCACCAGCATCCCGTGGTGCCAGCGGAACTCCGGGCGCTGGTCGCAGAAGAGCGTGCGCAGGCCGGGGACGGGCTCGGCGAGCGCGGCGAGCGAGAGGTTGAACGGTCCGATGCCGACGCCGAGCAGGTCGTACGGAGGGGGTGTCGAGGTGTCCACAGGGTGTCCTAGGCGGGGAGTTGGGCCGGTCCGGAGGATCAGGGGGAGCCCGGTCCCGGCCGCGCGGCGGGCCCGTCGGCCCGGTCGCGGACCATCAGGGCGGCGCGCTTGTCGGGCAGGTCGAGTTCGGCGGCGGCCCGGAATCCGGCCCGTTCGAAGGCCCGGACGGACCGCCGGTTGCGCACGTCCGGCTCGGCGACCACCCGTTGGCAGCGGGGATTCCGGCGGAGAATCAATTCTGCGAGCGCGGCCAGGAGCACAGCGCCCAGGCCGCGGCCGCGGCTGACGGACGGGCCGAGCAGCAGGTGCAGACCGGTGTCGTGCGGCCTGGCCGGATAGTGGGCGGCGAGCGGGTCGAGGTCGGCGCGGTAGACCTCCCAGTAGCTCATCGGCTCGCCGTCGAGCAGCCCGAGGCACGGGGTGCTGCGGCCGTCCCCGTCCAGTTGGGCCCGGACGTGCCGCTCGGTGGTCTCCGGCGGCCCGGCGAGCTCCCAGAACGCGTCGACCTCGGGATCGTTCATCCACCCCGCGATCAGCGCCAGGTCGGCGGGCAGCCGGACCGGGCTGAGCCGGAACTCGCCGGCCGGAGTGGGGACCGCTCCCCACCCGGGCGGTTCGCACGGCATCAGAGGCCCGCCACCGGGTTGGGGACGTCCACGTACACCGACTGGCTGGCGACCGGGCCGACCAGCTCGTCCATGCCGTTGATCCGGGTCAGCAGGTTGGCCTTGCACGGCAGCGTCGGCGAGTCCAGCAGCAGCGCGGACAGCGCCGAGCCGGCCGCGGTGGCCCGCGTGCCGGTCAGGAACCGGCGCAGCGCGGCCAGCAGCACCGTCTCGTCGGCCAGCCGCTGGGAGCCGAGGGCGCCGATCAGGCCGAGCACGTGGTTGATGCCGAGGTAGTAGGCGAAGTGGTGGTCGATCACCTCGTCCGGCAGGAAGGTGTCGCTGTCCGCGCCGAGTCCCGGCACCCGGGCGGTGAGCCGCTCGGCGGCGCTCTCCCGGTAGTAGTAGCCCTGGTTGTCGCGGTAGCGGCCGCCGCACGGCCAGCCCTCGGCGTCCAGCAGCACGAGGCTGTTCTGCTGGTGCGCCTCCAGGGCGATGCCGCCCCGGCCGTCCAGCCAGAGGATGGGCAGCACGACCGCGTCCAGGTAGCGCAGGAACCATTCGGCGGCGACGGTGGGCAGCGGGCGGGCGCAGCGGGCGGCCAGCGCCCGCAGGATGTCGCCGAGCCGGGAGGGCACGGTGTCACCGGTGCCCAGCGGCTGTTCGGCGACCAGTCCGGCGACGCACAGCGCGCGTTCGGTGGGCGCGAAGGGCTGGGCGCGCAGCACGGTGTCCAGACCGCCGGGGTCGCCGAGGTCGGGGTGGTCGACGCCGATCCAGGCCGGGTCGCGGACGATGTCGAAGCCGGGGTGGGCGGCCCGCCACTCGGCGGCGAGTCCGCTCTCCAGCAGCCGGTGCATCTCCAGGCCGCGGTGGAGCTCCTTGCGCAGGTTCTCCCGGCGGGAGTTGGTGATCCGCAGGCCGAGCGAGAGCTTCAGCATCCACGGGGTGCCGGGCCGGTAGACGGTGCGCACCGAGGAGGTGGGGTACCAGGGCTCGCCGGCCGGGCCGAGGTCGTGCAGCAGCCCGTCGGCGAGCAGCGCGGCGACGGCCGGGCGGTGGGCGAGTTCGCGTGCCTGCCAGGGGTGCAGCGGGACGGCGGCGGTGCCGGGCGGCAGTGCCACCGTGCCGTCGAGCAGCCCGGCGGTGAGCTGCTCGGCGCTCTCGGCGAGGGCGGAGCCGGCCGCGAGCAGCGCGCGGTCCACCGCGTACCAGTGCAGTTGGAAGGAGCCGTGCAGCTCGGGCGAGTAGGCGGCGCTCTGGGCCGGGGAGAGGCCGTCGCGACTCTTCGGGGTGGGGTGCAGCGGGTGGCCGAGCAGCAGGGACTGCTCGGTGGCGAGGAAGTGCGAGCGTTCCGGTCCGCCGGGCACGGCGGCGGTGCGGCGGTGGGCGAGGATCTCGGCGGTGCGCACGACCGAGTCGGCGACCCGGCCGGCCAGGTCGGCGACCTGTCCGGGGTCGGGCCGCTCGGCGGCCGCGGCGGCGAGCAGGGCGGCGGTGGTGACGGCGTCCACCGGGGCCTCGGCGGTCCCCTCTCCGGCCGAGAGGGTGGCGGGGCCGAAGCGGTGCCAGCCGCCGGGCGACCAGTAGCGGACCGGGGCGGTGAGCCGGGCGGCACCGCCGAGGACGGCGATCCGCAGCTGCCCGTCGGGGCCGGGCCTGGCCCCGGTCTCCCGTGTCCAGCAGCGCAACAGGGCTTCCAGACCGGCCTGTTCGGCGGCGACGGCCGGGTCGGGGTGCAGCAGCAGGTCGGACTCGGCCGCGGGCCGCTCCGCGGACAGCTGCGGTTCGGGCGGGGCTCCGGTGAGGGCGGTGCTCAAGGCTGCTCCTTGGGGCGCGTGGGGTGCCGACGCGCACTGTGGTGAAGGGGATCTGCGGGCACCCGCACCGTCGCGTCAGGTAAGGGTTACCTATCCATGACGGGTGATCACAAGGACCGCTCACTCGTCCGGGTGAGAATCGGGGATTGTCCACCGCCGGGGCCGGATGCCCTGCTGTGCCGGTGGAGGGGGCGGCTCCGGATCACGGATCGGTGACCTCCGGCACGCACCGCAACCCGGGGGGCGGGCACCGCCGTCCTCGTCTGCGATGGAAGACTCCAGGGCGGCGGACCGCCGTACCGCGAACCGGCCGGGCACGCACCACCGCGCTCCGGCGGCACCGGACGCGGCACCGACCGGCGGCCCGGTGGCGACCGGCCGGGCACCGGCCGGCCCCACCCGCACGAGCACCGACCGAACGAGCACCGACCGAACGAGCACCGACCGAACGAGCACAGGGGGAAGCTCACAGATGCCAACGATCCACCGGTCAGCCCTGGCCGCCGCCCTGGCCGCGGGCACCCTGTTCGCCGTGACCGCCTGCGGTCCTGACGGCCCCGCCGGCGGCGGGAGCAGCGCCGAGCCGCCGCCCTCCTCCGTGGCGGCGAGCCCCGCCACGGGCCAGGGCGGCGCGATCGGCGGGATCACCCTCCCGTCCGGGCTGCCGACCAGCCTGCTGGAGGGGCTGCCCAGGTCCTGGGACGACCTGAAGAAGTGGAAGGTCGAGGACTGGGACACCTGGGCGTCCAAGCACGTCTTCAACAACCCGGTGGTGAAGGACTTCTGGGACCCGGACAAGATGGGCGACTCCAAGCCCGCCGACCCGGCCCCGCCCGCCGCCAAGCCCTCCCCCGCCACCCCGAAGCCGACCGCCTCCGGGCCCGCCGCCGACGACGGCGTCACCGACCCCGAGCCCCCGCTGGTCAAGGCCGTGGCGATGCCCCGCCCGTACACCAAGCAGCCCTCCGGCAAGGTGTTCTTCACCGCCCAGGGCGGCCGCGGCAACTGCTCGGCGACGGTGATCACCGACCCGCAGCACCCGGGGAAGAGCAACCTGGTCTGGACGGCGGGCCACTGCGTGCACGCGGGCAAGGGCGGGAACTTCTACAAGGACCTGGTCTTCGTGCCCGCGTACAACAACTCGGGCGCCTCCAGCGGCGGCAAGCGGGCCCCGCTGTCCGAGCTGGCCCCGCTCGGCACCTGGTGGGCCGAGCAGGTCACCACCTCGCCGCAGTGGATGGTCGAGGGCGGCGGCAGCGGCGACGCCGCCAACCAGTACGACTTCGCGGTCATGCGCGTGCACAACCAGAGCGACACCGGCAAGTCCCTGGAGGAGACGGTCGGTTCGGCCGTCCCGGTCTGGTTCGACGCACCGCGCGACCGGCTCAGGGTCTCCGCCACCGGCTACCCCCTGGTCAAGCCGTTCGACGGCCAGGAGCTGTACAGGTGCGACGGCGGCAAGCCCACCCGGCTCTCCTTCGACGCCAAGCGCCCGGCCATGCTGACCATCGGCTGCGACATGACCCAGGGCGCCAGCGGCGGCGGCTGGTTCGCCACCATGCCGGACGGCAGGACCGCCCTGGTCAGCAACACCTCGATCGGCACCCAGGAGCACACCTCGCTGAGCGGCCCGTACCTGGAGGCGGTCGCCAGGACGGCACTGGACTGGATCTCCAAGAAGCAGCAGTAGCCGCCCGCACGACGGCGCCGCCACCGGAAGGGCGGCGCGGAACCACCAGCACAGCACGGGGGACGATCCAGCATGCCGAGAACCACCAGCCGGCGGCGCCGGGCCACCACGGCCGGCGCCGCGCTGCTCGCCGCGCTCGCACTGGGCGCGGCCGGCTGCGGCCCGGACGGCCCCGCCAGGCCCGCCGCCGCGCCCCCCGCCCTGCCCAGGTCCGCGCCCACCAGCCTGGGCGACCTGACCGGCTGGAAGGTCGAGGACTGGGCCCGCTACGTCGCCGACAGCGCCTTCACCGGCGCCGCGGCGCCCGGCGCCTGGCCGGCGGCCCGGATGGCCGCCGCCAAGCCCAGGCCCACCCCGGAGTACGCCCTGGCCTCCCCCGCGGCGGCCGGCGTCGAACGGGACGCCCCGCCCGCCGCCGTCCCCGCCGAGCCGCAGCCGCACCCGTACGGCCCGGCCGGCTCGGTGGCCGGCCGGCTCTTCATGACCACGCCGCAGGGCGACGCGGTCTGCTCCGCCACCGTGGTCTCCGACCCGGCCGACCCCGGCCGCAGCAACCTCGTCTACACCGCCGGGCACTGCCTGCACGACGGCAGGGGCGGCGGCTGGCTGAGGAACCTGGTCTTCGTGCCCGGCTTCAACCGGGACGGCCAGGCGGCCCGCGGCAAGGCGTACACCGACCGCCAGGCGGCCCCGTACGGCCGGTGGTCGGCGGTGCGCGCGCTGGTCTCGCCGACCTGGCTCCAGGAGAGCGGCGTCGGCGCCCGCCACCAGTACGACTACGGCATCCTCCGGGTGCGCGGCGAGGACGGCTCCGGCAGGTCCCTGGAGGAGACGGTCGGCGGCTCGGTGCCGATCTGGTTCAACGCCCCGCGCGACCAGATCACCTCGGCCACCGCGTACGGCTACCCGGCGGAGCGGCCGTTCGACGGCCTGGAGCTCGAACACTGCGGCTCCCCGGCCGCACCGGGGCGGCTCTCCTTCGACCGGACCCGCCCGCCGATGTACGTGATCGGCTGCACCATGACGGCCGGCGCCGCCGGCGGCGGCTGGTTCGTCACCAGGGACGGCAAGCCCAACCTGATCAGCGTCGGCGCGCTCGGCGACCGCGCCCCGGCCGGCTACCAGGCCGGCCCGTCCCTCCAGGACCAGGCGAAGCAGGCCTTCGACTACTTCGCCAAGAACGTCAGATAGGCACCGCGGAAACGGCGCGGGGCCCCGGGACGATGCCGTCCCGGGGCCCCGCGCACGTCGGGCCTCAGCCGTGCAGGGCCACCGCGAAGTACTCCAGCTCGGCGGCCAGTTCGGCCGGCACCTTGGCGTGCAGCAGGGTGCCCTCGCCGGTGTGCTCGGTGGAGAGCAGCTCCCCCTCCGCGTGCACCCGGGAGACCAGCGCGCCCTGGGTGTAGGGCACCAGGGCCCGCACCTCGACCGCGGGACGCGGCAGCTCGTCGTCGATGAGCTGCCGCAGCTCCGCCATGCCCGCGCCGCTGCGGGCCGACACCACGATGGCGTGCGGCTCGCGGCGCAGCAGGCGCTGGAGCACGTGGGGATCGGCGGCGTCCGCCTTGTTGATCACCACGATCTCCGGCACGTTCTGCGCGTCGACCGAGACGATGACCTCGCGGACGGCGGCCAGCTGCGTCTCCGGCTCGGGGTGCGAGCCGTCCACCACGTGCAGGATGAGGTCGGCGTCGGCGACCTCCTCCATGGTCGAGCGGAAGGCCTCGACCAGGTGGTGCGGCAGGTGCCGGACGAAGCCGACGGTGTCGGCCAGGGTGTAGAGCCGCCCGCTCGGGGTCTCGGCCCGGCGCACGGTCGGGTCCAGGGTGGCGAACAGCGAGTTCTCCACCAGCACGCCCGCGCCGGTGAGCCGGTTGAGCAGGGAGGACTTGCCGGCGTTGGTGTACCCGGCGATGGCCACGGACGGCACCTGGTGGCGCCTGCGCTCCTGGCGCTTGGTGTCGCGGCCCTTCTTCATGTCGGCGATCTCCTTGCGGAGCTTCGCCATCTTCTCGCGGATCCGGCGCCGGTCCGTCTCGATCTTGGTCTCACCGGGACCGCGGGTGGCCATGCCGCCGCCCGAGGAGCCGGAGCCACCGCCACCCATCTGCCGGGACAGCGACTGACCCCAGCCGCGCAGGCGCGGCAGCATGTACTGCATCTGCGCGAGCGAGACCTGCGCCTTGCCCTCCCGGGACTTGGCGTGCTGGGCGAAGATGTCCAGGATCAGGGCCGTCCGGTCGACGACCTTGACCTTGACCACGTCCTCCAGGTGGATCAGCTGGCCCGGGGTGAGCTCACCGTCGCAGACCACGGTGTCGGCACCGGTGGCGGCGACGATGTCGCGCAGCTCCTTCGCCTTGCCGGAGCCGATGTAGGTGGCCGCGTCGGGCTTGTCGCGGCGCTGGATGACGCCGTCCAGCACCTGGGAGCCGGCCGTCTCGGCGAGTGCGGCGAGCTCGGCCATCGAGTTCTCCGCCTCCTCCAGCGTGCCGTCGGTCCAGACGCCGACGAGCACCACGCGCTCCAGGCGCAGCTGGCGGTACTCGACCTCGGTGACGTCTTCGAGTTCGGTGGAGAGACCGGCGACCCGGCGCAGGGCGGCGCGCTCGCTGCGGTCGTACTGGTCGCCGTCGTAGTGGTGGCCGAGGTCCTCGTCGATGGCCGCGAGGTCCTCGTCCATGAGGGCTTCCGCCCGCAGACCGTCGAGGCGGCGCGGAGCGTCGGCGTGGTCGCGGGTGTCGAACGTGGAGGTCATTCTGTCCTTTGGCTCGCTGGTACGGGTGGCCTTCGGGGACCGCACGCGGCGGTCCCGTAGGGAGTCTGCCCAGCTGCCGCCCCGGCTACCGTCCGGGCGGGGTGAGCTACCCCTCAGGCCCCCGGGTTCCGCCCCGGGCTCCTGTGCCCGGAGAACGCCGTGGACCGGCCGTGAATTCCCCATGATGGTCGCACGCCGGGCGCGGACCGGTCATCCCCATTTCCCCCGGGCCCCCGCGCCGGGGGGCCGCTCCGCCTGGTCCCCGCCGCCCTCCGGGGCGTGCGGGCGGTTCACGTCGTACACCCCGGAGACCCTGAGCATCGCCCGCATCAGCCCCGGCAGCGCGGCCGGCTCGGGCAGCTCCACGGTGTAGGTGTGCCGGACCCTGGACTCCTGCGGCGGCTCGACCTCGGCCGAGACGATGCCGACGCCCGCCCCGGAGATCGCCGCGGTGAGGTCGGCGAGCAGCCGGGGCCGGTTCAGCGCCTCGGCCCGCAGGGTGGCCCGGTACCCGGCCGCCGGCGCGCCCCCGGGCTGCCAGCGGACCTCCAGTTCGGCCCGGCCGTCCGCGCGCATCCGCTCCCCGGCCGGGCAGCCGGTGCGGTGCACCGCCACCGCCCCGCCGCGGATCGGGTAGCCGGTCACCCGGTCCGGCGGCACCGGGGTGCAGCAGCGCGCCAGCCGGACGGCCGCCCCCGGCCGTCCCGCCACCGCGGCCGGGGCGGACCGCCGTCCGGCCGCCGGGCGCCCCGGCGGGGCGGGCTGGCCGCCGGCCGGGCCGGTGCGGACCGCCGGCTGCCCGACCGGGTGGTCGGCCAGCCATCGCTCGATGGCCAGCCGGGCGGCCGGGGTGCGGGCGTGCGCCAGCCACTCGGGGGCGGGCCCCGAGGGCTGCCCGCCGCCGGCCGGGAGGGTCTCGGTGAGCACCGCGATCAGGTCGCCGTCCTCCAGCACGGTGGACAGCGCGGTGAGCCGCCCGTTGACCCGCGCGCCGATACATCGGTGGCCGGTCTCCTCGCCGAGCAGGTAGGCCGCGTCCACGCAGGTGGCGCCGGCCCTCAGCTGAAGCGTTTCGCCGCTCTCCGTCACCACGGTGATCTCGCGGTCGCCCGCGAGGTCGGCGGTGAGCGTGGACCAGAAGGCGTCCGGGTCGGGCGTCTCCTGCTGCCACTCCAGCAGCCGGCTGAGCCAGCCGGGCCTGGCCGGGTCGGTGCGGTCCAGCTCGTCGGCGTCCTGGACGGCGCCGGCCGGGGACGGGTCGCCGAGCGCGACCACCCCGGTCTCCGCGACCTCGTGCATCCGCCGGGTGCGGACCAGCACCTCGACCACCGCGCCGCCGCTGAGCGCCACGGCGGTGTGCAGCGACTGGTACAGGTTGAACTTGGGCGCGGCCACGAAGTCCTTGAACTCCCCTGGCAGCGGCGTCCAGCAGGTGTGCAGCTCGCCGAGCACCGCGTAGCAGTCGGCGTTCTCCTCGACCACCACCAGCAGCCGCCCGTAGTCGGCCGGCCGCGGCCCCTGCGGCAGCCCGTCCGGCCCCGGTACGGCGGCCCGCCGGAGCAGCACCCGGTGCAGCGAGACGCAGTGCCTGGGCCGGACGGTCACCTCGGCGGCGACCCCGGCCTCGGCCAGCTGGCGGGCCAGCTGCCGGGCGAAGGGCTCCAGCAGGGCGTCCGGCTCGGCCTCGTGACCGGCCATCAGGGCGCGGGTGCGGGCGTGCTCCTCGGGGTGCAGGGTGGCGAAGACGATGTCCTCCAGCTCCGCCTTGAGCACCTGGATGCCGAGCCGTTCGGCCAGCGGGATCAGCACGTCCCTGGTGACCTTGGCGATCCGCACCTGGCTGGCCGGCTTCATGTGCCGGATGGTGCGCATGTTGTGCAGCCGGTCGGCCAGCTTGATCACCATCACCCGGACGTCGTCCCCGGTGGCGACCAGCATCTTGCGGAAGGTCTCCGCCTCGGCGGCGGCGCCGAAGTCGACCTTCTCCAGCTTGGTCACCCCGTCGACCAGGTAGGCGACTTCGGGCCCGAACCCGGCGCCCACCTGCTCCAGCGTCAGCTCGGTGTCCTCGACGGTGTCGTGGAGCAGCGACGCGACCAGGGTCGTCGTCCCGGCGCCGAGCTGGGCCAGGATCATGGTGACGGCCAGCGGGTGGGTGATGTACGGCTCGCCACTCTTGCGCTTCTGGCCGCGGTGGCTGGCCTCGGCGAGCCGGTACGCCCGGGCGAGCAGGCCGAGGTCGCCCTGCGGATGGTGCTGCCGGTGGACCCGGACGAGCGGCTCCAGGGCGTCCGGCACCGGCGGCCGGCCGGTGGCCAGCAACGCGGCCCGCCCGGCCCGGCCGAGGGCGGCCCGGCCGAGCTCTCCGAGGGGCCGTCTGGCCCCGCCCTGCCGTACGGTCGTCGGCTGCCCCGTCAGGGACTGCCCGGCTTCGATGGTCATCGGCACCTCCGGCAACGGTCGCCGGGCGCCGCCCCTCCTGAGAGGGTGATCTCGCTACCCCTCCCCAGGGGTGATCGACCCGGTGGTCCATGCTACCGAGCAGAGCACGTTCCGCGACGCCCTGATTCCCGTCCGCGACCGGTATCACCCGATCGGGGGGATTCGTCACCGCGAGAACGGGGGAAACCGGGCCGCCCCCGAACAGGCGTCAGCGCACCGACGACCACCAGCGGCCGTCCAGCCGCCCCTCGGCCACGATCACCGCGGGACCGGTCATCTCCACCCGGCCGTCAGGATGCTCGGTGATGACCAGCCGGCCGCCCGGCAGGTCCACGGTGTACGAGACCGCCTCGCCGGTGACCGCCGGGTCGGCGCCGTCCCGGCGGATCGCCGCCACCGCCACCGCGCAGGCGCCGGTGCCGCAGGACCGGGTCTCGCCCGAACCGCGCTCGTGCACCCGCATCGCGACGTGCCGCGGGCCGCGGTCCACCACGAACTCGACGTTGACGCCCTCCGGGTAGGCGCTCGCGGGGCTGGTGAGCGGTGCGTCGAACAGGTCGCCTGCGTGGTCCAGGCTCTCCACGAAGGCCACCGCGTGCGGGTTGCCCATGTTGACGTTCAGCGCCGGCCAGCGCCGTTCGCCGACGGTGACCTCGATGCCGTCGGGCCCGGGCAGCCCGGCCCGGCCCATGTCGATCGTGACGTCGCCGGGCGCACCGTCCCCGGCGGCCTCGGCGACCTTCGCGGTGAGCACCCCGGAGCGGGTGGCGACGGCCAGCTCGCCGGGCTTCGCCAGGCCGGCCTCGACCAGGAAGCGGGCGAAGACCCGCAGGCCGTTGCCGCACATCTCGGCGATGCTGCCGTCCGAGTTGCGGTAGTCCATGAACCACTCGGCCCGGTCGGCCATCCCCGCGGCGGCCGGGTCGGCGGCGGCGCGCACCACGCGCAGCAGCCCGTCCCCGCCGATGCCGGCCCGCCGGTCGCACAGCGCGGCGACGGTCCCGGGACCGATCTCCAGCGCGCCGTCCGGGTCGGGGACGATGACGAAGTCGTTCTGGGTGCCGTGCCCCTTGAAGAAGGGGATGCCGCTCTGCTGGGAAGAGGATGCGCTCACCCTTCCGATGGTACTGAGCGGTCCCCCGGTACCGGGCGGTCCCCCGCCCGCTCGCCGCGGGGAGGCGCTCAGCGCAGGTAGGCGACCCGCCAGACCGCGAGCGCGCAGGCGGCCACCGCGATCAGGGTGTAGACCGCGATCGCCTTCCAGCCGGCCCGCTGCCCGGAGCCCCGGCGCGGCAGCCCCGGCCACTTGTAGCCGGCGTGCCGGGCGGCCATCGCGCCCCAGCCGACCGAGGCGGCGGTGAACAGCAGCCCGAGCATCCCGACCATGGTGGAGCGTGCCCCGGCCGAGCCGAAGGCGAGCGGGAAGGCGAACATCAGCGAGCCGAGGGTGCCCAGCAGGGCGATCGGCAGCGTCTGCCACCAGCGCAGCCGGCGCAGCGGGCGGATCTCCCGCTCGTGCACCGCGCCGCCGGGCGGGGTGCGGGTGTCCAGGGCGGGCACCGCGATCGCGTAGGAGGTCGGGACCTCCAGGCCGGTCAGCACGGGGAGGTCGCCCATCGTCGACTCGTCGAACTCCTCGGCCGGGGCGGTGACGCTTCCGCTCTGGCCGGATTCGGGGCCGGTACCGGTCGACACACGGCCTCCCCTGACAGTTCGACACGAGCGGACTCGCGGCCGGGCACGGCCGGCCCGTCCGGCCGACCCCTACGGCATCGATGATGGCATGTCCAGAGGGGCGTTCCCGGCCTGACCGGGGTCGACGGGTGATCCGTGGCCATCACGTGATCGGGCCGTGACCGCCGGTTCGTCCTGCACGGTCGCCTGCGCGCGCAGGTGCACCGCCGGATTGGCCGAAAACCCGTCCTACGCGGCCGGAACTCCCTGACGCGCGATCAGTTCCAGGGCCTGTCCCAGCAGCTCGACGGGGTCGGTGCCGGCCGGCCGGGAGAGCCAGTCGATCCGGTCGTCGCGGCGGAACCAGGACTCCTGACGGCGGGCGAAGCGCTTGGTGGCCCGCACCGTCTCGGCCCTGGCCTCGTCCTCGGTGCACTCACCGGCGAAGTGGGCGAGCACCTGCTGGTAGCCGAGCGCCCGGGAGGCGGTCAGCCCCTCCCGCAGTCCGGCCCTCTCCAGTTCCCGCACCTCGTCCGGCAGCCCGGCCTCCCACATCCGGTCGACCCGCAGCGTGATCCGCTCGTCCAGCTCGGGGCGCGGCACGGCGACGCCGATCTGCACCGCCTCGTACACCGCGGTGTTGCTCGGCAGGTTGGCGGTGAACGGCTGCCCGGTGATCTCGATGACCTCCAGGGCGCGGACGATCCGACGCCCGTTGCCGACCAGGATCGCCTCGGCGGCCGCCGGGTCCAGTCCGGCCAGCCGTCGGTGCAGCTCGGACGGTCCGGACCGCTCCAGCTCGGCCTCCAGCCGGGCCCGCACCCGCGGGTCGGTGCCGGGGAACTCCATCTCGTCGATCGCCGCCCGGACGTACAGCCCGGAGCCGCCGACCAGGACGGGCGTGCGCCCGGCGGCGAGCAGCCGGTCGATCTCGGCCCTGGCCAGCCGCTGGTACTCGGCGACGCTGGCGGTCTCGGTGACGTCCCAGACGTCCAGCAGGTGGTGCGGCACTCCCCCGCGCTCGGCCGTGGTGAGCTTGGCGGTGCCGATGTCCATGCCCCGGTACAGCTGCATCGAGTCGGTGTTGATCACCTCGCCGTCGAGGCTGCGGGCGATGGCGACGGCCAGGTCGGACTTGCCGGCGGCGGTCGCGCCGACGATCGAGATGACGCGTGGGGTACGGGAGCTGCTCACCGCTCCAGTCTCGCACCGGCCCGATCCGGGAGGCCCCGCGCGCCCTCGGACCGGGCTGCCGCTCGCCCCCGACTGCGCGACGATATGACTGTTTCCCTGACTTTTTCCGGCCGTTTCCCCGGTTGGGCCCGGTTTGCGAACGCTTCGCGGGGCACCGTCGTTGTGCAGGGAACAGCGGATGAAGGAGATCGTCATGGGTCTGATGGACAACCTCAAGGGCAAGGCCGAGGAATTCAAGGGCAAGGCCAGCGAGTTCGCGGGCAAGCACAGCGACCAGATCGAGAAGGCCGTCGACAAGGCGGGCGGCGCGATCGACAAGGCGACCAAGGGCAAGTACAGCGACAAGATCGAGCACGGCGCCGACAAGGCCAAGGACGCGGTCGGCGACTTCGCCCACAAGCCGAAGCCGGAGGGCGAGGGCCCGGCTCAGGGGCCGGGGCAGGGGCAGGGCCCGCAGGCCTGACCTGCCGGCGGTCCCGGCCTGCTAGGACCAGGACGCCACGAAGTACCCGACCCCGTACGGCGCGTCCTGGTAGCCCAGCCGCCCGGTGAGGCCGGCGCCCTCCGCGGCGCCGGCCAGCACCTGCCAGGGCGCCCGGCCGTCGGCCTGGAGTTCGGCGGCCAGGCCCGGGTCCAGGGCGGCCAGGGTGGGCAGGTCGGCCGCGCCCAGGGCGGCGGCCAGGGCGGCGTCGAAGCCCTCGGCCCGCTCGTCCAGGTAGCCGGGAGCCTTCACCGAGCGGCAGGCGCTGCCGTCGCCGAGCACCAGCAGCGCGACCCGGTCGGCGAGGCCGGCCAGGCCCTGGCCGAGGCCGAGCATTCGGTCGGCCGGGGCCTCGGCGGGCACCGCGCAGGCGTGCGTCGGCAGGGTCACGCCGGCGCGCTCCAGCAGCCAGGCGCCGACGGTCAGCGAGGGCGCCAGCTCGGGCCCCTCGACCCGTCCGCCGGGCAGTTTGGCGACCAGCGGCACCCCGTAGCGCCGGAAGGAACCGGCCCCGCCCTCGGTCCACACCTCGGGCGCCGGCCCGGTGCCGACCACCACGACCAGCTGCGGCCCGGCGGCGACCAGCGCCGCCAGCGCCTCGTCGCAGGCGGCGCGCAGGCCGTCCAGCTCGGGCGCGGCCCCGGCGGCGACCTCGGGGACGAGCAGCGGCGGACAGGGGCACACGGCGGCGGCTACCAGCATGTGGATCACTCTAGCCGGGAAGCCGAACGGCCCGGCCGGAGCCGAAGCTCCCGCCGGGCCGCCCGGAACGCGCGGGTCAGTCGCCGCAGCAGGCCCCGCCCGCCGGCGCGGCGAGCGGCAGCTCGGCGGGGGCGCCGATCTTCGGCAGACCGAGCATCACACCGGCCGGCTTGGCGGCGGCCGCGGCCCGGCGCTTCTCCCAGGCGTCGCCGGCCCGGGTGCGGCGCGCCGAGAGCGCCGGGCCCTCGGCGAGCAGGTGGTGCGGGGCGGCGTAGGTGATCTCGACGGTCACCAGGTCGCCGGGGCGCACCGGCTCCTCCGGCTTCGCGCCGTGCTCGTCGTCCGCCCCTCGGAGCTTCGGGTCGAAATGCACCAGCCGGTTGTCGGGCGCGCGCCCGGAGAGCCGCTGCGTCCGGTCGTCCTTCTTGCCCTCGCCCTCGGCGACCAGGACCTCCAGGACGCGGCCGACCTGCTTCTTGTTCTCGTCCCAGGAGATCTCCTCCTGGAGCGCGATCAGCCGGTCGTAGCGGGCCTGCACGACCTCCTTCGGCACCTGGTCCGCCATCTCCGCGGCGGGGGTGCCGGGGCGCTTGGAGTACTGGAAGGTGAAGGCGTTGGTGAAGCGGGCCTCGCGGACGGTGTGCATCGTCTCCTCGAAGTCCTCCTCGGTCTCGCCGGGGAAGCCCACGATGATGTCGGTGGAGATGGCCGCGTCCGGCATCGCCTCGCGGACCTTGCGGATGATCCCGAGGAAACGCTCCTGCCGGTAGGAGCGGCGCATCGCCTTGAGCACCCGGTCCGAGCCGGACTGCAGCGGCATGTGCAGCTGGTGCATCACGTTCGGGGTCTCGGCCATCGCGGCGATCACGTCGTCGGTGAAGTCGCGCGGGTGCGGCGAGGTGAAGCGGATCCGCTCCAGGCCCTCGATCTGCCCGGCGGCGCGCAGCAGCTTGGAGAAGGCCTCGCGGTCGCCCAGGTCGGAGCCGTAGGCGTTGACGTTCTGGCCGAGCAGGGTCACCTCGATGACGCCCTCGTCCACCAGCGCCTCGATCTCGGCGAGGACGTCGCCGGGGCGGCGGTCCTCCTCCTTCCCGCGCAGCGCGGGGACGATGCAGAAGGTGCAGGTGTTGTTGCAGCCGACCGAGATGGCGACCCACGCGGCGTACGCCGACTCGCGGCGGGTCGGCAGGGTGGAGGGGAAGGTCTCCAGCGACTCCAGGATCTCGACCTGGGCCCTGCGCTCGACGGCGGCCCGCTCCAGCAGCGCCGGCAGGTGGCCGATGTTGTGGGTGCCGAAGACCACGTCGACCCAGGGGGCGCGCTTGACGATGGTCTCGCGGTCCTTCTGGGCCAGGCAGCCGCCGACGGCGATCTGCATGCCCTTGTGGCGGGTCTTGACCGGCGCGAGCTGGCCGAGGTTGCCGTACAGCTTGTTGTCGGCGTTCTCGCGCACCGCGCAGGTGTTGAACACCACGAGGTCCGGATCGCCCTCCGACCCGGCCTTGACGTAGCCCGCGTCCTCCAGCAGCCCGGACAGCCGCTCGGAGTCGTGGACGTTCATCTGACAGCCGTACGTGACGACCTTGTAGCTCTTCAATCCGCTCTCACCGCTCACCAGACCAGGGTACGGGCAGCGGCGAAGCGCTTTTCCATGAGCTTCCACCACCCGTTCGACTCCCGTTCGGCCGGAGCGCCTGGCAGTATCCCTGCATGACCCCCACCTCCCCGTCCCGTCCCGGCGCCGCCGTCCGCACCGCGGCCCGCAGCCCGCTGTGGCGGGCGGTGCTGGTGCTGGTCCTGCTGGTCGCCGGGTTCGGCGGCTGGTGGCTGTCGGCGGGCCGCTCGCCCGGGTACCCGCGCGGCGAGGTCCGGTTCGCCACCGGCGTGCAGCACGGCGTGTACGACCGGTACGGGCAGCTGCTCCAGGGCCACGTCTCCCGGGCGATGCCGGGGGTGCGGCTGGCCCTGGACAACTCCGAGGGTTCGGTCGACAACATCACCCGGGTGCTCAACGGCCGGGACTCCTTCGCGATAGCCACCGCCGACGCGGTCGCCGACTACCAGGGCCCCGACAAGGAGAAGCTGCGGGCGATCGCCCGGCTGTACGACGACTACCTCCAGCTCGTCGTCCCGGCCTCCTCGCCGGTGCGCCGCACCGCCGACCTCAAGGGCCTGCGGGTCGGCGTCGGCCTGCCGCAGTCCGGGGTGAACCTGGTGACCAGGCGGCTGCTGGCCACGGCCGGGCTGGACCCGGACCACGACATCGTCCCGGTGTCCAAGGGGATCGGCGAGGCCGCCGACGACCTGCGCGAGGGCAGGGTGGACGCCTTCTTCTGGTCCGGCGGCCTGCCCACCAGCGCGCTCACCGACCTCTCGGAGCACGTCAGGATCAGGATCGTGCCGCTGGGCGACCTCTCCGAGGCCCTGCACAAGGCCGAGGGCGGCGGCACCGACGCCTACCGGGCGGCCACCATGCCCAAGGGCACCTACCCGAGCGCCGAACCCAGGGAGGCCGTCGCCACGGTGGCCGTGCCCAACCTGCTGATCACCAGGGACGACGCCGACCCGGGGCTGGTCGAGGGCGTGACCAGGGCGGTGATCGACAGCCGCGACCAGATCGGCGCCCAGGTGCACGCCGCCCAATTGGTCGACCTGCGCACCGCCGTGTACACCGACCCGCTCCCGCTGCACACCGGCGCGGCGCGCTACTACCGCTCGGTGAAGCCGTAAGGCTCGCGCCGTAGAGCCCGCGCCGTCGCGACTCCCCCGATGGCCGCCGGGGCCCCGGCTACTTCTCCGGCCGCGGCACCGCCAGCGTCACCGCGAGCCCGGTCGGCCTGACCGGCGCGAAGCCGAGCGAACCGCCGCCGGCCGCCAGCAGGGTGCGGGCGATGGACAGCCCGAGCCCCGAACCGTCCACGTTCTGGTGCCGCGGGCTGCGCCAGAACCGGTCCCCGGCCCTGGACAGCTCGTCCTCGGTGAGCCCGGGCCCCGCGTCGGTGACGGTCACCGCGACCTCGTCCCGGCGCACCGCGACCCGCAGCCGCACCTCGCTGCCGGCCGGGCCGAACTTGAGCGCGTTGTCCAGTACCGCGTCCAGGGCCGAGCCGAAGCCGATCGGGTCGGCCATGCCGATCGCCAGGGCCGGGCCGTCCCAGCGCAGCCCGATGCCGCGCTGCTCGGCCACCGGCCGCCAGGCGTCCACCCTGGCCAGGGTGAGTTCCGCCAGGTCGGTGCGCTCCGGTTCGGGGCGGGCGTGCTCGGCGGTGGCCAGCCCGAGCAGGTCGTCCAGCACCCGGGCCAGCCGGGTGCCCTCCTCCCGTACGCCGCTGAGCTCCTCCTCGTGACCCTCCGGCAGTTCCAGGCCGAGCAGCTCGACCCGCAGCAGCAGGGCCGACAGCGGGTTGCGCAGCTGGTGCGAGGCGTCCGCGACGAAGGCCTTCTGCTGGTCCATGGCGAGCACCACGTGGTCCGCCATCTCGTTGAACGAACGTGCCAGCCGCTGGAGTTCGGGCGGTCCTCCGCCGGGGGCGACCCGGGCGGCCATCCGGCCGGTGGCGATGTCGTGGGTGGCCCGGTCCAGGGTGCGCACCGGGCGCAGCACCCACTCGGTGAGCCGGACGGCGAGCAGCACGGCGACGATCATCGCGGCCGCCTCGCCGGCGCCGATCACCAGCCACTTGTGCAGCATCCGGGTGCGCAGCGCCCCGGTCGGGGACTCGCTCAGCACCACCGCGACCACGTCGCCGTCGCGCACCACCGGGGCGGCGACGGTGATCGGCCGGTCCGGCGTCCACGGCCAGACCTGCGGCGGGTTGTGGCTGCGCCGCCCGTCCAGCGCCTCCTGGAAGGCCTGGGCGCCCCAGCCGCCGGTGGGCACCCGCCAGTTCTCCGGGGCGGCGGCGATCGCCTGGCCGTCGCGCTGGAAGATGCCCAGGCGCACCCCGTACAGGTCGTGGTAGCGGCTGACCTCGGCGTCGATCGCGCGCTGCCGGCTGAGGTCGCCCGGGGCGGGTTCCGGTTCGCCCTTGCGCGCCGAGCCGACGGCGCCGGAGGTGGGCAGGTCCTGGGCGAGCCGGGCGGCGTCGTCGAGCCGGTCGACGACCACCTTGGTCTGCTCGGCCGCCGCGACCGCCGCCGCGAGCGGCAGCCCCAGGGCGGCCAGGACGCAGAGCATGAGGGCGATCAGGATGCCGAGCAGGCGGGTGCGCACGTGCGGTCAGTGCTCCGCGGGGGTGGGCGGGGCGGTCGCCGGACGGTCGGGGATCAGCCGGTAGCCGACCCCGCGCACGGCCTCGACCAGGCCGGGCAGCGCCAGCTTGTTGCGCAGCGAGCCGATGTGCACCTCCAGGGTGCGCCCGTTGCCCTCCCAGCCGCTGCGCCAGACCTCGCTGAAGATCTGCTCGCGCCGGTAGACCACGCCCGGGCTCTGGGCGAGCAGCGCCAGCAGGTCGAACTCCTTGCGGGTGAGCGGCACGTCGCGGCCGTCCACGCTGACCCGGCGGCGCTCCCGGTCGATCCGGATGCCGCGGGACTCCAGCGGTCCGCGCTGCTGCGGCACCGTGTCGGGCGCGGGCACCGCCGCCGCGGAGGGGGCGGCGCCGCGGCGGGCCACGGCGTGGATGCGGGCGAGCAGCTCGCCCATGTCGTACGGCTTGGTGACGTAGTCGTCGGCGCCCAGGTTGAGGCCGTGGATCCGGGAGCGGATGTCGGCGCGGGCCGTGACCATGATCACCGGCACGCCGCTGCCGGCCCTGATCCGGCTGCACACCTCGAAGCCGTCGCGGTCGGGCAGCCCGAGGTCGAGCAGCACCACGCGGTACGGCTCGTTGCCGTCCGGCACCAGGGCGTCCAGCGCCTCGTGCCCACTGCGGGCGTGCCGGACCTGGAAGCCGTGCCGGCCCAGCACCGCGACCAGCGCGGCGGCCACGCGTTCGTCGTCCTCGACGAGCAGAAGTCGCATCCTGTTCTCCTCCTTCCCCCACGTGATCACCGGTGATCACCGGGCCGATCGGTCAGGTCCCGGTCCTGCGCAGTATGGGCCAGTGAACGGCCCCGCGCCAGGTTCGACCGCGCACCGGGCTCGTGGGGGGCGGGGAGCACCGGAGCGGATTCCCGCTGTCACATGCCCCGTCGGCGCCCGCGCGAACAGCCCCCGGGCGCCGTGTGGCCGTTTCGTGATGCTCAAGTTCCGCTCAGATCGGCTGACGGCGCACGGTCACGGCTCCTAAGGTCGGCCCACCGGGGGCTGCGGCTCCGCCGGCCGCGGCTCCCGGATCAGCACCACCACTGCCTCCCAAGGGAGTTGAGACTTCTCGGGCAGGCGCTATTCGACGACAGAGGGAGCAGGCGCGATGACCGAGAGCCCGGTCGAGGACTCCACCCCCGCAGCCGCCCCGCTGGTCGTGCTGGGCAACGTCAACAAGCACTACGGCGCGCTGCACGTGCTGCAGGACATCGACCTCAGCATCGCCCAGGGCGAGGTGGTCGTGCTGATCGGCCCGTCCGGCTCGGGCAAGTCCACGCTCTGCCGGACGATCAACCGGCTGGAGACGATCGACTCCGGCACGATCACCATCGACGGCCGGCCGCTGCCCGCCGAGGGCAAGGAGCTGGCCAGGCTGCGCGCCGAGGTCGGCATGGTGTTCCAGAGCTTCAACCTGTTCGCGCACAAGACCGTGCTGGAGAACGTGGTCATCGGCCAGGTGAAGGTGCGCAAGGTGCCCCGCCCGCAGGCCGAGAAGACCGCCAGGGAACTGCTGGAGCGGGTCGGCGTCGGCGCGCAGGCGGACAAGTTCCCGGCCCAGCTCTCCGGCGGCCAGCAGCAGCGCGTGGCGATCGCCCGGGCGCTGGCGATGAAGCCCAAGGTGATGCTCTTCGACGAGCCCACCTCGGCGCTGGACCCGGAGATGGTCAACGAGGTGCTGGAGGTCATGCGCCAGCTGGCCGCGGACGGCATGACGATGGTCGTGGTCACCCACGAGATGGGCTTCGCCCGCTCCGCCGCCAACCGCGTGCTGTTCATGGCCGACGGCAAGATCGTCGAGCAGAACACCCCGGACGCCTTCTTCACCGCGCCGCGCTCCGACCGCGCCAAGGACTTCCTCTCGAAGATCCTCCACCACTGACGCTTCGAGAGCCGCAGGACGGCCACCGGCAGCCAGGCCGGCCGGCCCCTGTCCGTGCACGACTTCCAGACGCCAGAGCCCGGTTGACGCCGCGGCCCAGCCCCAGGAGAACAGCCCATGAGGACTTCCCGCACCCTCGCCGTCGCGCTCTGTGCCGTCGCGCTCACCGCCACCGCCGCCTGCGGCAAGGACGGCACCCCCGGCGGCTCCGCCGCGAGCAGCGGCGGCAGCGCCCCGGCCCTGCCGGCCTACACGGTCAAGACCGACGTCAAGGTCGAGTCCACGATCCTCGCCGAGGCCAGGAAGCGCGGCCAGCTGATCATCGGCGCCAAGGCCGACCAGCCGAACCTCGGCTGGGAGGACGTGGCCAGCGGCGACCGCAGCGGCTTCGACATCGAGATCGCCAAGATGATCGCCGCCGACCTCGGCTTCACCCCGCAGCAGATCAAGTGGCAGACCCTGGTCTCCTCGCAGCGCGAGCCGGCCATCGCCAAGGGCCAGATCGACTTCTACGTCGGCACCTACAGCATCAACGACGAGCGCAAGAAGAGCGTCTCCTTCGCCGGCCCGTACTACATCGCCGGCCAGGACCTGCTGGTGAAGGCCGACAACACCTCGATCACCGGCGCGGAGAGCACCGGCGGCAAGAACGTCTGCACCGCCACCGGCTCGACCTCGATCAAGAACATCCAGCAGTACAACCCGAAGATCACGCAGTTCGACACCTACTCGGCCTGCGTCGAGAAGCTGCTGTCCGGCGAGGTCGACGCGGTCACCACCGACGACGCGATCCTCAAGGGCTACGCCTCCAAGTACGCCCCCAAGCTCAAGGTGGTCGGCAAGCCGTTCACCAAGGAGAACTACGGCGTCGGCCTCAACAAGGACGACAAGGCGCTGCGCGACGCGATCAGCGACGCCCTGAAGGCCCACGAGGACAACGGCGACTGGAAGAAGGCCTACGACGCGACCCTGGGCGCCTCCGGCTCCGCCGCGCCCGAGGTCCCGGCCCTCGACCGCTACTGATCCGCCGCCGTACGCCGATCCCGGCCATGACTTGAGAGGAGGGCCGCCGGATGGGGTTCCTGTTCGAGGACGACAACTTCGCGTTGTTCCGCGACGGCTTCCTACAGACGATCGAGGTGAGCGCGCTCAGCGCGCTGCTCGCCCTGCTGCTGGGCACCCTGCTGGCGGCCTTCCGGGTCTCCCCGGTACCGGCCCTGCGCGCCTTCGGCACCGCCTGGGTGACGCTCTTCCGCAACACCCCGCTGACCCTGCTGTTCTTCGCCGTCACCTTCGGCCTGCCGCCGCTGGGCGTGCACCTCAGCCACCCGGTGTTCGCGGTGCTGGCGCTCGGCGGGTACACCGCCTCGTTCGTCTGCGAGGTGATCCGCTCCGGCATCAACACCGTGCCGCTCGGCCAGGCCGAGGCCGCCCGCAGCCTCGGCATGTCCTTCGGCCAGACCCTGACGCTGGTCGTCCTGCCGCAGGCCGGCCGGACCGTCCTCGGCCCGCTGAGCAGCGTGTTCATCGCCCTGCCCAGGAACTCCGCGATCGCCGGCGCGTTCAGCGTCGCCGAGCTGTACAGCGCCCAGCAGACCTTCTCCGAGCGCGGCTACTCGATCTTCGCCATCTTCTTCTGGGTGGCCTGCGCCTACCTGCTGATCAGCGCGACGATCGCCACGTTCTTCCGCTTCCTGGAAACCCGACTGGCGGTGGCCCGATGAGTCTTCTGAACCGCCAGGCGTCGGCGAGCGTCCTCTACGACGCCCCCGGCCCCCGGGCCCGTACCCGGTACCGCCTGTTCGGCGTCCTCTCGGTGCTCGCCATCGCCGGCCTCCTCTGGTACGCCGTCAGCGCGCTGAACGACAACGGGCAGTTCGACCCCGGCCTCTGGGACGCCTTCCAGTACTCCTACGTCCAGCAGCAGATCCTGGACGGCCTGCTGTCCACCCTGGAGGCCTTCGGGCTGGCCGCGCTGTTCTCACTCACCCTGGGCGCCCTGCTGGCGGCCGGTCAGCTCTCCGACCACCGGCCGGTCCGCTGGGCCTGCACCGCCTTCACCCAGTTCTTCCGGGCGATGCCGCTGCTGATCCTGATCGTCGGGCTCTACTACGCCTTCTTCGCCCAGCAGCCGATGTGGGCGCTGGTGCTCGGCCTCACCCTCTACAACGGGGCGGTCCAGGCCGAGATCATCCGCAGCGGCGTCAACGCCGTCCCGCGCGGCCAGGGCGAGGCGGCGTACGGGCTCGGCATGCGCAAGACCCAGGTGATGACGTCCATCCTGGTGCCGCAGGCCGTCCGCTCGATGCTGCCCTCGATGATCGGCCAGCTGGTCGTCACCCTCAAGGACACCTCGCTCGGCTTCATCATCACCTACCACGAGCTGCTGTTCGTCGGTAAGGCGATCGCCAGCCAGCCGATCAACGCCGCGGGCTTCCCCTACATCCCCGTGGTGCTGGTGATCGCCCCGATCTACATCGTGATGTGCCTGCTGCTGACCGCGCTCGCACGCTGGATCGAAGCACGCGGCCGTCGCGGCGCGAACCGGCGCACTTCGGCTGCTGCTTGACGGACACGCAGGCGAACTGTTGCATTGCTCTTCGTGACACCTCCCGGGAGAATCCACGCGGCATATGCGGCAGCGGTAACTGACGCCGGCCGATCGGCCGGTTCGTGCCCGGAGGTTCCCTCATGGACCCGGTGATCGTGGTCGGGGCCGGACCGGTCGGTCTGGCCCTGGCCCTCGCCCTGGCCCGGCACGAGGTGCCGACCGTCGTCCTCGACGAGGGCTCCGGGCTCTGTCCCGAAGGCCCTCGCAGCCTCGTCCTCGGCGCCGACACCGCCGCCTTCCTGACCCGGATCGGCTACCCGAGGGCCGTCTCCGACTCCGCGCTGTGGGACTTCTTCGCCGTCTGGCGGCGCCGCCAGGAGGTGCTGCGGATCGACCTCACCGACTCGCCCACCTACCACCTGCCGCAGCACCGCCTCCAGCGCGGCCTGCGCGACGCCCTGACCGGCACCCCGCTGATCAAGCTGGTCCCGCTCAACCGGGTCGTCGAGCTCGAACAGGACCGGGACGGCGTCAGCGTCCGCACCGTGGGCACCCAGGACGGCTCCACCACCTGGTGGCGCGGCAGCCACCTGGTCGGCTGCGACGGCGCCCGGTCCACCGTCCGCAGACTCCTGAAGATCCGTTTCCCCGGCCGCCCCGCGGTCGACCGCAACGCCATCGCCACCGTCCGGGTCGACCTGCCCTTCGACGGCGCCCGGCTGCACCGCGAACCCCCGTGGCGGGGCGACCGCGAGGCCTCCGCCCGTCCGCTGCCGGACGGCGTCTGGCGGCTCGACTGGCGGCTGCCCCCCGGCCGGCCCGCCCCCGCCGAGACCGTCGACCCGCACGCCACCTGGCCCGGAATCGTCACCGGGGACACCCTGCTCACCCGGGTCACCTCCACCCTCACCGGCTGGTGCGGCGAACTGCCCCGCTTCGAACTGCTGGCCGCCGCCGACCACACCGCCCAGCAGCGGCTCGCCGCCCGCTTCCGGGCCGACCGCTGCTTCCTGGCCGGCGACGCCGCCCACCTGCACGGCGCCCTCGGCATGCAGAACCTCCCGGACGGCCTGCGCGACGCCGACAACCTCGCCTGGCGGCTCGCCCTCGCCTGGCACCTCCACTCCGGCGGCCCGCAGCCCGGCGGCTCGCTGCTGGACGGCTACGAGGCCGAGCGGCGCGGGGCGGTCGGCGCCAGGCTGCGCGCGGTCGACCAGTCCATGCCGCTGCTGCGCCCGCTGCGCGGCTGGCAGCAGACCCGGCGCTCGCTGCTGGTCGGCGGCTTCCGCAAGCACGCCCCGCTGCTCGCCGACGGCCAGCTCGGCACCGGCCGGTTCGGCGGCGCGCCCGCCTACCCGGCGGCGCCCTCCGGTGTCCCCGCCAGGGTCCCGGTGCAGCGCGGCTCCCGCGGCACCACCTCGCTCAGCGAGCTGCTGCCCGCCACCGCCCCCGGCGTGCTCGTCCCCGACCTGCCGGTGCTCGCCGACGACGGCACCCCCGACCACCTGCACGCCAGGCTCGGCGCCACCTTCCTGCTGCTGCTGGTCGCCCCCGGCACCGCCGTCTGGTCCTCCGAGCACTGGCTCGGCGCCGGTCTGATGCCCCGCCTCGCCGAGGTCGCCGCGGCACTGCCGGTCCCCGCCGAGGTCCTGGTCACCGAGGACTACCCGGGCGCCGGCCCGCACACCGTCCTGCTGATCCGCCCGGACGGCCACCTGGTCGGCGTCACCCAGGGCGCCGTCGCCGAGGACCTGCTCGCCCTCGCCGACCGCGCCCGCGGCGGCCCGGCCACACTCCCCCAGGCCCCCGACCACGCCGACCGGCCCGCGCCCGAGCAGGTGGACTCCCCGAGCCGGGGTGTGTCCTAGCGGGGTGTCCTGACCGGCCACCGCCGGGGCACGGCCTCGCGGACCACCGTCACCCGGAGCCCGGCCCGGTTCGGTGTCAGCCCGGCTCGGCGGAGACCCGCCGGGCGGCCTCACGGGCGCTCGGGTCCGCGCCGAGGCCGGCCACCGCATCCGGGCGGACCATCCCCCGGATTCCCGCCCGGTCCGCTCCGTCCCGATCCGCTCCGTCGCGAGCCGCTTCGTCGCTGCCGCCGGAGCCGCTACTCCCGGCCCGACAGCTCACTCGACTCCTCCTCCAGCGCACCGCGCACCACCCGGAACGCCAGCCCCTCGGAGTAGCCGCGCCGCGCCAGCATCCCGACCAGCCGCCGGGTGCGCACCTGTATGTCCAGCCCCCGGGTGGACCGCAGCTTCCGCTCGACCAGCCCCCGGGCCGCTTCCGTCTCGTCGTCGTGGTCGAGCTGGGCGACGGCCTGCTCGACCAGGTCGGCGGCGACGCCCTTGGTGCGCAGCTCCTGGGCCAGCGCCCGCCGGGACAGGCCCCGGACGGCGTGCCGGGACTCCACCCAGGCCGCGGCGAAGGCCGCGTCGTCGATCAGCCCGACCTCTTCGAGCCTGGTGAGCACCTCGTCGGCGATCTCGTCCGGAATCTCCCGCTTGCGCAGGGCGTCGGCGAGCTGCTTACGGGTCTTGGCGGCACCGGTCAGCAGCCTCAGGCAGACGTCCCGGGCGCGGGTCTCCGGATCGACCGACTCCTCGGCCTGCTTCCGGGAGGCACGGCCGGTGGTCTTCTCCCCGGGCGGCCCCTCGGCCGATCGCCCCCGGCGCGCCCCGCGCCGGGAGGACGGGGCGGCCGCACCCCCGTGACCGGCCGCTCCGTCCTCGTCCCGGCCGCTCTCCACGGCCGTCCGTGCCGAAGCGGGCGGGCCCGCTTCGAGTTCCTCGGCCACCAGGGCGGAGCGCCGCCGCCGACGGCCGGTGGGCAGCTCGGAGGCGGAGACCAGGCCGAGTTCCTCGACCGAGGCCTCCGCCGGCTCCGGCCGGGGCGCCGCGCCGCGCACCGCCCGGGCCGGAGCCCGGTCGAACTCCGGCTCGGGGCCGGATGCCCACTGCGTGGTGGACGGGCTGCGGCGCCGGGAGCGGCTGCCCGCCCGGGGCCTCACGGCCGGGAGCTCCGCCTCCGGCTCCTCCGCGACCGCGGCGAACCAGTCCGGCGGCCCGTGGTCGTCGTCCTCCGGGCCCGCCGGGCCGCCGCCCACCGTGTCGTACCGCATCAACGGCTCAGGCCTTGGCAGCCGCCGCCGTCGCCTTCTTCGCCGCGGCCGTCTTGGTGGCGGTCGCGGTGATCGGCTTGGCGGCGCCCTCGGTGGCGGTGGCGGCGGTGGCGGCCTCCGCCGTCTCCTCGGCCGGCTCCTCCGTCTTCGGGCCGATGCCGAGCTTGCCCTTGATCTTCCGCTCGATCTCGTCGGCGAGCTGCGGGTTGTCCCGCAGGAAGTTGCGGGCGTTCTCCTTGCCCTGGCCGAGCTGGTCGCCCTCGTAGGTGTACCAGGCGCCCGACTTGCGGATGAAGCCGTGCTCCACGCCCATGTCGATCAGGCCGCCCTCGCGGCTGATGCCCACGCCGTAGAGGATGTCGAACTCGGCCTGCTTGAACGGCGCGGCGACCTTGTTCTTGACCACCTTGACGCGGGTGCGGTTGCCGACCGCCTCGGTGCCGTCCTTCAGCGTCTCGATCCGGCGGATGTCGAGGCGGACCGAGGCGTAGAACTTCAGCGCCCGGCCACCGGTCGTGGTCTCCGGCGAGCCGAACATCACGCCGATCTTCTCGCGCAGCTGGTTGATGAAGATCGCGGTGGTGTTCGACTGGTTCAGCGCACCGGCGATCTTGCGCAGCGCCTGGCTCATCAGCCGGGCCTGGAGACCGACGTGCGAGTCGCCCATCTCACCCTCGATCTCGGCGCGCGGGACGAGCGCCGCGACCGAGTCGATGATCACCAGGTCGATCGCGCCGGAGCGGATCAGCATGTCGGTGATCTCCAGCGCCTGCTCACCGGTGTCCGGCTGGCTGACCAGCAGGGCGTCGGTGTCCACGCCGAGCTTCTTGGCGTACTCCGGGTCGAGCGCGTGCTCCGCGTCGACGAACGCGACCGTGCCGCCGGCCTTCTGGGCGTTGGCGGCCAGGTGCAGGGTCAGGGTGGTCTTACCGGAGGACTCGGGGCCGTAGATCTCGACCACCCGGCCACGCGGGATGCCGCCGACCCCGAGGGCGACGTCCAGGGCGGTGGATCCGGTGGAGATCACCTCGACCGGCTCGTTGGCCTTCTCGCCGAGACGCATCACCGAGCCCTTGCCGAACTGCCGCTCGATCTGGGCGAGAGCGGTCTCCAGGGCCTTCTCGCGGTCCGTACCTGCCATGGCTTTTTCCCTCGGGTTCTGTGCTGTGCGCTTCATCGTCCCCGACGCTAGCGCGTCCCACTGACAAACGGGCCCGACCGGGCTCCGCCTGTGGAAAACTCCTCGCCGGAGAGTACAAAGAACATCTGTTCGATTCAAGCCTCGCACGTCCGGGCCGTGCCGCCCCCGGGGCGCCCCCGGGGGCGCCCCGCGTCACTCCCCGCGCCGCTGCCCGTCCCCGCCGACCATCCGGCGCAGCCGCCGCGCCGCCTCCCGGCGCAGCTCCCGCCGGGCCCGGCGCTGCTCGCCCCGGTCGATCCGCGGATCGGTGGCCACCTCGTACCGCCGCACGTACGTCCCCACGAAACCCTGGAGCGTCGCCGCCGCCGGGATCGCGATCAGCGCGCCCACCGCGCCGAGCAGCGCCGCCCCGGCGATCACCGACCCGAACGCCACCGCCGGGTGCACGTCCACCGTCCGCGCGGTGATCCGCGGCTGCAGCAGGTAGTTCTCGACCTGCTGGTAGACCACCACGAAGACCAGCACCCAGAGCGCGTCCACCGGCTCCACGGTCAGCGCCACCAGCATCGGCAGCGCCCCGGCCAGATACGTCCCGATGGTCGGCACGAACTGCGACATGACGCCGACCCAGACCGCCATCGCCGCCGCGTACGGCAGGTCCAGCAGCGCGAACATCACCCAGTGCCCGGCCGCCGACACCACCGCGAGCACCGCCCGGGAGTAGAGGTAGCCGCCGGTCTTGGCCAGCGCGATCTCCCAGGCCCGCAGCACCTCGGCCTGCTTGGCGGGCGGCAGCATCGAGCAGACCGTCCGCCGCACCCGCGGGCCCTCGGCGGTGAAGTAGAACGTGAACAGCCCGACCGTGAAGGCCTGGAACAGCCCCCCGATCAGGGTGGAGGAGACGCCCCAGACGTTGTCGGCCGCCTGCTGGACGTAGCTCTCGATGGCGCCGGAGTCCTTGAGCAACCGATTCTGCAACTCACCCAGCGAGAGTTCCTGGTGGAAGGTCTGGTTGATCCAGACGATCAGATTGTCGACCAGGTGCGGCAGGTCCCCGGCGATCTTCGCCACCTGGTCGACCAGCAGCGTGCCGAGCGCGGCGAGGAAGCCCACCACCGAGACCCCGACCGCCACAAACACCACGAAGGTCCCGACCCCCCGGCGCACCCCCCGCGCCGCCATCCGGTCGACCGCCGGCTCCAGCGCCAGCGACAGGAAGAACGACACCAGCAGCATCACGAACAGGTCGATCAACTGCCGGAACGCCCAGTCGGCGAACTGGAACAGCCCCACCAGCACCAGGAACAGCACCATCGCCCGCGGCAGCCAGCGCGGCATCCCGCCGCCCCACGGCCCCCCGTCCGCCGGAGCGCCGTCGGCCTCCCGCTCCACCCTGTCCGGATTCTTCTGTTCTGCGCTACTTGTCACCCGGACAGTCTGTCCCATGCCGCCCGGAGGCCGGCACTCAGCGCAGCACCCCGGAGACCCCCTGGGTGTCACAGACCACGCGCCAGACGTCCTTGGCCTCCCAGCCCGCCTCCAGCGCCTGCCGCACGGTCCGCCCGCCCAGCCCGCTCATCACGTGGTCGCTCGCGAAGGACTCCGCGTACGCCTCCCCGAAGTGCGCGTACATCCGTCGCCAGAACTCCGTCAGCCTCATGGCACAAGTATCCCGGACCCGGCCCGCCAGTCCCCCGCCGTCAGCGCGTACTCGACCTCGCCGTGCTCGCTGCCCGGGATCACCTCCGGATAGTCCTCGTGGAACGTCCGGACGTACGAGAGCCCGCTCTTCTCCATCACCCGCCGCGATCCCGCGTTCACCGCCATCGTGTACGCCACCACCCGCTCCACCCCCAGCTCCGTGAAGCCGGCCCGCACCAGCGCACGCGCCCCCTCCGTCGCGTACCCGCGCCCCCACGCACCCCGACGCAACCGGTACCCGAGCTCGACCTCCCCCCGCTCCCCCTCCCGCGTCGGCCGGAACTCGAACCACCCCAGGAACGCCCCACCCACCCGCTCCTCGGCCGCCCACCACCCGAGATCCCCGTACCGCCGGTAGTGCTCCAGGTACCGCGGCACCAGCTCCCCCTCCACCCACTCCCGCGAACTGGGCTTCCCCCCGGTCAGGAACCGCATCACCTCCGGATCCCCGTCCAACTCCACAAGACGGTCCACATCCCCCATCGTGAACCGCCGCAACACCACCCGCCCGGTCGTCAGGAACACGGCCGCACCCGAATCACCCATGCCCCGATCCTCACCCCCACCCCACCATCCCGTCACCTACTTTTCCCCCACACCCCAGCGCCCCTCACCCACCTCCCCAGCCCGCCCCCAGCCCCCAAGCCCGCCACCCCCAGCCCCCTTCCCCACCCGCCCACCCGCCCCCTCCCTCCCCGGCGAGAGGGACGCGCCGCGGGCGGGGGCGGCGCAGGGGGTGGCCCGGAGAGGGGCGTGACGGGTGATTTTCAGACTGCCACCGCCGTCGAGCGTCGCACCCACGAGCAGGGCAGTCCGAAAATCACCCAGCCCCCGGAGCGGCCACCCCCGGAGCCGACCCCGCCACCCCACCCTCCCGAAAGCCCCCCGACAACCACAGAACCCCCGCCCCGAAGTACTGCCGCTCCCCACACACCCGCGGCCCCGAAGGACACCCCGAAACCGCCGCCCCCGCCAGCACCCCCGCCAGCCCACCCGCCCCCAGCTCAGGATGCGACGCCGCCACCACCGCCACCGCCCCCGTCACGTGCGCGGCCGCCATCGAGGTCCCCGCCAACGCCACGTACTGCCCGCCCGGCCAGTCGGAGACGATCGCCCCCTGCGGCCCACCGTCCGGGTCACCCCCGGGGGCGGCCAGCGAGACCCGCCCGCGCCCGTAGTTGGAGTACCCCGCCGGATGCCCGTCCCGGTTGACCGCCGTCACGGTGACCACCCCGGGCAACTCGCCGGGAAGGCGCACGCACTCGGTGCCCAGGTGCCGGACCCGCGCCGCCCCCGAGGCCCGGTCGTTGGGGCTGCGCTCGTCGGTCCGCGGGGCTCCCAGGTCCTGACCGTCGTTGCCCGCCGAGGCGACCACCACCGCACCCTTGCGCTGGGCGTACCCGGTGGCCCGTCCGACGGCCGCGATCAGCGCGGCCTGGTCCCGGTCGTCCGGGCAGTTGTACTTCCACGGGTCGGCGAAGTAGCTGTTGTTGATCGCCCTGGCCCCGTGGTCGGCGGCCCAGAGCATGCCGCAGACGATGTTCTCGGCGTAGTACTGCCCGAGCGGCCCGAGCAGCCGGACGGCCGCGATCCGCACGCCCGGCGCGACCCCGGCGACACCGTGGCCGTCCCTGGCCGCGCCGACGATCCCGGCGACGTGGGTGCCGTGGCCGCTCTCACCGACCCCGGGGTCCGGCCGCCAGGCACCGGTACGGGCGTCGGGCCGGCCGTCGGCGCAGGAGACGGAGGCCTTCGGGTCCACGGCGGCCCGCAGGTCCGGGTGGGTGTCGTCGACGCCCGAGTCCAGCACCGCGACCAGCACCCTGTGCAGCGCCTCGGCGCTCGGCGCGACCCCGGCGGACACCGTGGATCCGTCTCCCGCCCGCACGCCGGCTCCCCCGACCATGGCCAGGTTCCAGGCACCGTTCTCCCCCGGATCGGCCACCGTCGTGGTCTCCCCGTCCGCCCGATCGCCGCCACCGCCGGCCTCACCGCCCCCACCCCGCCCCGCCCCGGCCGTGAAGTCCCCCGCACCCGCCACCGCCCGCGGCGGCGCGACCACCGGCGCGGTCCTGGTCGCCCCGACGGCGGCGATCCCCGGCCTGGCCCGCACCCGGTCGGCGAACCCCCCGGCCGCGTACACCAGGGCGGCCCCGATCTGCGGGTACTCCTGCACCACCTGCCCGCCCGCCGCCCGGCTCGCGGCCCCGGCCAGGTCCGCGCCGGCGGCGTCCTCGCCCTCGGCCAGCACCAGGTAGCTGAGGTAGGCCCGCCCGGTCCCGGACACGTACGGAACGGCGCCGCCCACCACGAGTGCCGTGAGCAGCATCGCGAGCAGCGCCCGGGCTGGCCCGCGGACCCGGCGGCGCCGGGCGGTCCCGCCCGACGGGTGCGCCTGCGCCATCGCACGGCCTCCGCTCGTCGGTCCGGTGGGTCACGGGTGGATCAAGCTTCCGATTTCTCACCATATGAGCGGATCATCACTCCTGCCCTTTGGCTTGCACCCCCACCCCCGCCGCACCCCCGCTTGTCAGTCCCACCCGGCACCATGGGGGCATGGCGCCCCAGCACCCGACCCAGCCCGCCCCCGACCCCCTGGCCGGCTTCGCCCCGGCCACCCGGGCCTGGTTCGCCGGCGCCTTCTCCGCCCCCACCGCCGCCCAGGCCGAGGCCTGGCAGGCCATCCGGCGGGACACGGACGTCCTGGTGGTCGCCCCCACCGGCTCCGGCAAGACCCTGGCCGCCTTCCTCTCCGCCCTCGACCGTCTCAGCAGCACCCCGCCCCCGGCGGAGACCAAGCGCCGCTGCCGGGTCCTCTACGTCTCACCGCTCAAGGCCCTCGCGGTGGACGTCGAACGGAACCTGCGCGCCCCGCTGACCGGCCTGCGCCAGGCCGCCGTCCGGCTCGGCCTGCCCGAACCCGAGGTGCAGGTCGCGATCCGCTCCGGCGACACCCCGGCCGCCGACCGCCGCCGCTTCGCGACCCACCCGCCGGACATCCTGATCACCACCCCCGAGTCGCTGTTCCTGCTGCTCACCTCCGCCTCCAGGGAGGCGCTCCGCGGCGTGGACACGGTGATCCTGGACGAGGTGCACGCCGTCGCAGGCACCAAGCGCGGCGCCCACCTCGCCCTCAGCCTGGAGCGGCTGGACGAGTTGCTGGACCGCCCGGCCCGGCGGATCGGCCTGTCCGCGACGGTCCGTCCGGTCGAGGAGGTGGCCCGGTTCCTGAGCCCCCGGCGCGGCGCCACCGTGGTCCAGCCCACCGCCGCCAAGGACTTCGACCTCTCGGTGGTGGTCCCGGTCCCCGACCTGGACGATGTGCCCGCCGCCCCGGCCACCGGCGGCGCCGCCGGCAGCGACCCGCAGAAGCAGTCCTCCATCTGGCCGCACGTCGAGGGGCGCATCGTCGACCTGGTCGAGGCGCACCGCTCGACCATCGTCTTCGCCAACTCCCGCCGGCTGGCCGAGCGGCTGTGCAACCGCCTGAACGAGATCGCCCACGAGCGCGCCACCGGCACCGCCGTCCCCGAAGCACACGCCCCGGCCCAGCTGATGGGCGGCTCCGGCGCGGCCAAGGGCGCGCCACCGGTCATCGCCCGGGCCCACCACGGCTCCGTCTCCAAGGAGCAGCGGTCGCTCGTCGAGGAGGAGTTGAAGGCCGGCCGGCTGCCCGCCGTGGTCGCCACCTCCAGCCTGGAGCTGGGCATCGACATGGGCGCCGTCGAGCTGGTCGTCCAGGTCGAGTCCCCGCCCTCGGTCGCCTCCGGCCTGCAACGGGTCGGCCGGGCCGGGCACCAGGTCGGCGCGGTCTCCACCGGCGTCTTCTTCCCCAAGTACCGCGGCGACCTGGTGCAGTCCGCCGTGGTCACCGAGCGGATGCGGGCCGGCCGGATCGAGGCGCTGCGCATCCCGCGCAACCCGCTGGACGTGCTCGCCCAGCAGCTGGTCGCGATGACGGCCCTGGACGAGTGGCCGGTGGACGAGCTGCTCGCCGTGGTCCGCCGCGCCGCACCCTTCGCCACCCTCCCCCAGTCCGCCTTCGACGCCGTGCTCGACATGCTGGCCGGCCGCTACCCCTCGGACGCCTTCGCCGAGTTGCGCCCCCGCGTGGTGTGGGACCGGGTGGCCGGTACGGTGACCGGCCGCCCCGGCGCCCAGCGCCTGGCCGTCACCTCCGGCGGCACCATCCCCGACCGCGGCCTGTTCGGCGTCTTCATCGCCGGTACGGCCCCCGAGGAGGCCGGCGGCCGGCAGGAGGGGCAGCGCGCGGCGCCTCCCAGGAAGGGTGGCGGCGGGCGACGCGTGGGCGAGCTGGACGAGGAGATGGTCTACGAGTCCCGCGTCGGCGACGTCTTCACCCTCGGCACCAGCTCCTGGCGGATCGAGGAGATCACCCACGACAAGGTGCTGGTCACCCCCGCCCCCGGCATCCCCGGCCGGCTCCCGTTCTGGAAGGGCGACAGCCTCGGCCGGCCGCTCGAACTCGGCCGCGCCCTCGGCGCGTTCACCCGCGAGCTGGGCGGCATGCGGCCCGAGGCCGCCACCGAGCGGCTCAGGCAGGCCGGCCTGGACGACTGGGCCGCCGCCAACCTGCTCGACTACCTGGCCGAGCAGCGCACCGCCTGCGGCCACCTCCCGGACGACCGCACCATCGTGGTCGAGCGCTTCCGGGACGAGCTCGGCGACTGGCGGATCGTCATCCACTCCCCCTTCGGCGCCCAGGTGCACGCCCCCTGGGCGCTCGCCCTCGGTGCCCGGCTGCGCGAGAAGCACGGCCTGGACCCGCAGGTCATGCACGCCGACGACGGCATCGTGCTCCGTCTGCCCGACGCCGACCTGCTGGCCCCCGACTTCGACTTCGGCGCCCCCTCCCAGCAGTCGAGCCCGGACGAGGCCCCGGTCGGCGCCGACGCCGCCCTGTTCGACCCCGGCGAGATCGAACAGCTGGTCACCGACCAGGTCGGCGGATCCGCCCTGTTCGCCTCCCGCTTCCGCGAGTGCGCCGGCCGCGCCCTGCTGCTCCCCCGCCGCAGCCCAGGCCGCCGCACCCCGCTGTGGCAGCAGCGCCAGCGGGCCTCCCAACTGCTCGAAGTGGCTTCCGAGTACGGCTCGTTCCCGATCGTCCTGGAAGCCGTCCGAGAGTGCCTCCAGGACGTCTTCGACGTCCCCGGCCTGGTCGAGCTGATGGGCGATCTGGAGTCCCGCGCCGTCCGGCTGGTCGAGGTCACCACCACCGAGCCCTCGCCCTTCGCCCGCTCCCTGCTGTTCGGCTACGTCGCCCAGTTCCTCTACGAGGGCGACTCCCCGCTCGCCGAGCGCCGCGCCGCCGCCCTCTCGCTCGACTCCCGGCTGCTGTCCGAACTCCTCGGCCAGGCCGAGCTGTCCGAGCTGCTCGACCCGCAGGTGCTCGCCGAGCTGGAGGCCGAGCTCCAGCGCCTCACCCCTGAGCGCCGGATCAGGGACGCGGAGGGCGTCGCCGACGCCCTGCGCCTGCTCGGCCCGCTCACCGAAGCCGAGTTGACCCTCCGCGGCGCCGATCCGCTCTGGGACCTGGAGCTGGAGGCCGCCCGCCGGGTGATCCAGGTCCGGATCGCCGGCGAGCGGCGCTGGGCCGCGATCGAGGACGCCGGACGGCTGCGCGACGCACTCGGCACCCCGCTGCCGGTCGGCGTCCCCGAGGCCTTCACCGAGCCGGTCAAGGACCCGCTGGGCGACCTGATCGCCCGCCACGCCCGTACCCACGGCCCGTTCACCGCCGCCGAGGCCGCCGCCCGCTTCGGCCTCGGCACCGCCGTCGTCACCGGCACCCTGCACCGGCTCACCGCGGCCGGCCGCCTGGTCCAGGGCCAGTTCAGGCCCGCCGAGAACCACACCGCCCCGGAGTGGTGCGACGCCGAGGTGCTGCGCCGGCTGCGCCGCCGCTCGCTGGCCGCCCTGCGCCAGGAGGTCGAGCCGGTCCCGCCCCGCGCCCTGGCCGCCTTCCTGCCGCAGTGGCAGCACCTGGCCGGCCACCGGCTGCGCGGCCCGGACGGCCTGCTCCGGGTGGTCGAACAGCTCCAGGGCACCGCCCTGCCCGCCTCCGCGCTGGAGAAGCTGATCCTCCCGGCCCGGCTCGCCGACTACTCCCCCGGCCTGCTGGACGAGCTGACGGCGGCCGGCGAGATCGGCTGGTGCGGGGCCGGCGCACTGCCCGGCAAGGACGGCTGGCTCAGCCTGCACCTCGCCGAGAACGCCCACCTGCTGCGCCCCGAGCCCGTCCCGCCCGCGCTCACCCCGGTGCACAGCGCCCTGCTGCGGGCGCTGGCCGGCGGCTACGGCCTGTTCTTCCGCCAACTCGTCCAGCAGCTCCCGGAGGAGACCGCCGAGCCCGAGGTCGTCGAGGCGCTCTGGGACCTGCTCTGGGCCGGCTACGTCACCAACGACACCCTCGCGCCGCTGCGCGCCCTGCTCGGCTCCGGCCGGACGGCGGGCGCCACCGCCCACCGCGCGCCCCGGTCCACCCCGCGCGGCCGCTACGGCGGCGCCGGACGGGCCTTCGGCCGGGCCGGCGGCACCCTGCGCAGCGGCCCGCCGACGGTGGCCGGGCGCTGGTCGCTGCTGCCCGCCTTCGCCGCCGACCCGACGGTCCGGGCCACCGCCCGGGCCCAGGGCCTGCTCGACCGGCACGGCCTGCTCACCCGGGGCACGGTGGCGGCCGAACGGGTGCCCGGCGGCTTCGCCGGGGTGTACCGGGTGCTCGCCGCGATGGAGGAGCGCGGCCGGGCCCGCCGGGGCTACTTCGTCGAAGGCCTGGGCGGTGCCCAGTTCGCCATGGAGGGCGCGGCCGACCGGCTGCGCTCGGTCAACGGCCGGCTGGAGCGGGCCAGGGCCGCCGAGTGGCCGGCCGCCACGGCCGGTGAGCCGCCGCAGACGCTGGTGCTGGCCGCCGCCGACCCGGCCAACGCCTACGGCGCCGCGCTGCCCTGGCCGGAACCGCCCACCGCCCCCGGCGGCAAGGAGTCCACGGCCCACCGTCCCGGCCGCAAGGCGGGTGCCCTGGTGGTCCTGGTGGACGGCGAGCTGGTGCTGTACGTCGAGCGCGGCGGCAAGTCGCTGCTGGCCTGGCCCGAGGACGAGGCCACCCGGGCGCTGGCCGCCGGGGCGCTCGCGGCCGCCGTCCGCGAGGGCGCGCTCGGCAGCGTCACGGTGGAGCGGGCCAACGGCGTGCCCGCCCTCGGCTCGGACCTCGGCCGGGCCCTGGAGGAGGCCGGCTTCCACGCCACCCCGCGCGGTCTGCGGCTGCGCCCCTGACCGGCGCGGTCCCGGCCGGGGGCACGAGGAGCGAACAGGAACGGGAAGCGCCGGAGGCCGCGGGGTCGTCGACCCCGCGGCCTCCGGCCACGTCGAATCACCCGATCGGCGGCGGCTGCGCCTCCACCGGTCCCGCCGGCTCCGCGTCGCGGCGCCGGGCCGGTCCGGTCGCGTTCCGGTCGGCGTGGACCGGAATGAGACCGAGTCCCCAGCCGCCGGCCGCGAGCAGCCCGAGCGCCGCTCCGTCGGCCAGCTGTCCCCGGATCACCAGGAGCCACCAGGCGGTCCCGGCCACCGAGGCCGCCAGGATCCACCGCACCGGGCGCCGCACCTGAAGGATCAACCGCGCCCGGGCCCGTATTCGGGCCGTCGGGCGCGTCCGTACGTCTGTCCGCACGACCGCCCTCCCTTCGCTCGCCCCGGGCAGGGGCGCCCGGGAGTCGAGGCCGGGATCAGGCGGCGACCACGTCCATCGCGGCGGCCTTGGGCGACATGTTCGCCCGGTCGGCGCCGGGGGCGGGCAGCGGAACCGGTTCGAGTACCGGCCTCAGCAGATCACCTTCGGAGAGGGTGGCCATCGCCGCAAGTTCGGCGAGCGACAGTTCGTCGCTGACCTCGCGCATGACCTCGGACATCCGGACGTCGAGTGCGTCGCAGATGGCGGAGAGCAGCTCCGAGGAGGCCTCCTTCTGTCCCCGCTCGACCTCGGAGAGGTATCCGAGCGAAACCCTCGCGGCCGCCGACACCTCGCGGAGTGTGCGGCCCTGGCGCTGGCGCTGCCGACGCAGTACATCGCCCAGTAGGCGACGGAGCAGGATCATCGGTGCCTCCCTCCTCGGACTGCGGATCGAGATGTCACGACCCCACCGTACCGCCTTGCCCGCTTCGCGTGCGGGGACCCTGGTCGTGTTCACTGTGGGCTGCAAGGCCGTCCCCCTCCTGGTTCCGGTGTCGCACCCGGGTTCGCGGGCCCGTCGTGGTACCCGATGCGGCCCACCCGGCCACCGTCACGCAACTCGTTCGCCACCTGGTTTCTGCCCAACCAGGGTGTTGGATGTAACACGATCCTCCAGCTGTCCCATGCCCGCGCCCCTGATCGGCAGATCCGGTTCGGTGGAGTTCCCGCTGCGGGCCCTATCCTGCGAGCCGGCCGAGAAGCAGCTCCAGCGCGGCTGTCACCGCCCCGTGACGGATTGTGGCACGCCCGCCGGACAGCAGGGGAGAACTGACCAGAGTTCCCCCCGGGCCGGCGACGGCCAGGTGTACGGTGCCCACCGGCTGCCCGTCCTGCGGCTCCGGCCCGGCCACCCCGGTCGTCGCGAGCCCGTACGTGGCCCCGAGCAGGCGGCGCACACCCTCGGCCATCTGCCGCGCCACCACCGGGTGGACCGGCCCGTACACGTCCAGCAGGCCCTCGTCCACCCCGAGTACCGAGGCCTTCAGCTCGGTCGCGTACGCGGTGACCGAACCCCGGAAGGTCGTGGACGCCCCCGGGACGTCCACCAGAGCGGCGGCCAGCAGGCCCCCGGTCAGCGACTCGGCGACGGCAAGCGTGCCGCCCTCGGCCCGCAGCGCGGCGTGCGCCCGCTCGGCCAGCCCGTACTCCCGCTCCGCCACCCGGTTCCCCCCGTCGCTCAGCGGCCCGACTGCGCCGCGGCCTGTCCTTCGCGGCGCAGTCGCAGCGCCTGTCCGATGTAGTCCAGCGCGGTGCCGACGGTCAGCAGCACCGCCAGCGCCATCAGCACGGCCCGCCCGGTGGCCAGCCAGCCGGTCAGCTCCAGTACGTACATGCCGACCGCGGTGCCCTGGGTCAGCGTCTTGAGCTTGCCACCGCGGCTGGCCGGGATGACCCCGTAGCGGATCACCCAGAACCGCATCAGCGTGATGCCCAGCTCGCGGGCCAGGATCACCGCGGTGACCCACCAGGGCAGGTCGCCGAGCAGCGAGAGGCCGATCAGCGCCGCGCCCATGATCGCCTTGTCGGCGATCGGGTCGGCGATCTTCCCGAAGTCGGTGACCAGGCCCTTGCGCCGGGCCAGCTCACCGTCGAACAGGTCGGTGATCATCGCGATCGCGAACGACGCCCAGGCGACCGAGCGCCACTTGGGGTCGTGCCCGCCGTCGGCGAACAGCAGCGCCACGAAGACGGGCACCAGCAGCACCCGGACCATGGTGAGCACGTTGGCGATGTTCCACACCCCCGGGACGGCCGGCACCGTGGCCGCCGGTCTGCCCGGGTGGGCCGCGGCCGTGGCGCCGGGCCCCTTGGTCATTCCCCGGCTCCCGAGGCCTCGGCCCCCGCGGTCCTGGGCAGCCGCACCTGCTCCAGCGCCTCGGCGATCAGGTCGACGCCCTCGCTGGCGACGACCTTGGCCCGCCAGAACTGGCCGACCTCGGGGGCCTCGACCCCGGCGAGGGTGGTCAGGCCGTCGGTCTCCGGGGCCTGGTGGGCGGCGCGGCCCTCGACCACGTCGTCCTCGACCGACTCGATCAGCACCTCGACCTCGGTGCCGATCCGCTGCTCGGCCCGCTGGGCGGTCATCTCCTCGGCCAGCCGGCTCAGCCGGTCCAGCCGGTCGGCGACCACGTCCTCGGCGAGCTTGCCGTCGTAGGTCGCGGCCTCGGTGCCGTCCTCGTCCGAGTAGCCGAAGACGCCGATCGCGTCCAGCCCGGCGTTCGTGACGAAGCGCTCCAGCTCGGCGAAGTCCTCCTCGGTCTCACCGGGGAAGCCGACGATGAAGTTGGACCGGGCGCCGGCCTGCGGGGCCTTGCCGCGGATGGTCCCCAGCAGTTCCAGGAACTGGTCGGTGGAGCCGAAGCGGCGCATCCGGCGCAGCACGGCGGGCGCCGAGTGCTGGAACGACAGATCGAAGTAGGGCACCACGTCGGTGGTCCCGGTCATCGAGTCGATCAGGCCGGGGCGCATCTCGGCCGGCTGGAGGTAGGAGACCCGGACCCGCTCGACGCCCTCGATCCCGGCGACCTCGCCGAGCAGCGTCTCCAGCAGCCGGATGTCGCCGAGGTCCTTGCCGTATGAGGTGTTGTTCTCGCTCACCAGGACGATCTCGCGCACGCCCTGCCCGGCCAGCCACTGGGCCTCGTGCAGCACGTCGGACGGGCGGCGGGAGATGAAGGAGCCGCGGAAGGCCGGGATCGCGCAGAAGGAGCAGCGCCGGTCGCAGCCGGAGGCGAGCTTGACCGAGGCGACCGGGTTGTCGTCCAGCCGCTTGCGCAGGGTGCGCGGCCCGGAGGCCGGGGCGAGGCCCTCGGGCAGGTCGGTGATCGGCTCGGCGGCGGCCTCCGCGCCGTGGCCGGGCAGCGCGACGGCCTCGGCGGCGGTCTGCCGCTCGGCCGGGCTGACCGGCAGCAGCTTGCGGCGGTCGCGCGGGATGTGCGGGGCGTGGTGGCCGCCGGAGAGGATGGTCCGGAGGCGGTCGGAGATGTCCGCGTAGTCGTCGAAGCCGAGCACGCCGTCCGCCTCGGGCAGCGCGTCGGCGAGCTCCTTGCCGTACCGCTCTGCCATGCAGCCGACCGCGACGACGGCCTGGGTGCGGCCGTGCCCCTTGAGGTCGTTGGCCTCCAGCAGGGCGTCCACGGAGTCCTTCTTGGCGGCCTCGACGAAGCCGCAGGTGTTGACGACTGCGACGTCCGCGTCGGCGGCGTCGTCGACGAGCGACCAGCCGTCGGCTTCCAGTCGCCCGGCGAGTTCCTCGGAGTCCACCTCGTTGCGGGCGCATCCGAGCGTGACAAGGGCGACAGTACGGCGTTCAGGCATAGGCCCAAGATTAACGCGCGGGCTCCGGTGCCGTTCGCCCCGGAGGCCGCGCGCCTCGGATCAACTGATCATCACCGGGCCGTCCGGCCCCTGTGGTCAGCCCGCCTGCGGGTCTCCGGGGGTGTACGTGACGTGCACCACCTGGCCGTCCTTGCCGAGGAGGCCCAGGTCCTTCCCGTTGACGTACGCGTGCACGGCCCCGCCGTTGCCCAGCACCAGCTTGATCTGCCTGGGGTCGGTGAAGGTCTGGTCCTGGCCGTCGCCGATGTTGTTCTGGAACAGCGACTTGCCGTTGCCGTCCATCGCCGAGACCCAGCTGGTGCCGCCCTCGGCGACCAGCTTCACGGTGACCTTGTCGGCCGGGACGGCGGCGATCGCGGCCGCGCTCGGCGCGGGCGCCGGCGGCTGGACGGCGGGCGTGGTGGCGGGGGCCACCGAGCCGGTCCCCGAGCCGCTGGGCAGCGGCGCGCTGGCCGATCCCGTGGTGCCGTGCCCGCCCTTGCCGCTGACCAGGTTGAAGCCGATCAGGGCGACCACGGCGACGATCGCGGCGACCATGGCGGCCGCCCAGTTCGGCCGGCTGCGGCCGGGCACCTTGATCGGGCCGCTGTCGATCAGCTGGCTCGCCGGGCGCTTCGCGGCCGGCGAGCCGCCGTGCGCGGCGTCGTACCGGGCGACCAGCGCCTCGCCGTCCAGGCCCACCACCCGGGCGATCAGACGGATGTGCCCGCGGGCGTAGAAGTCGCCGCCGCAGCGGGCCCAGTCGTCCTGCTCGATGGCGTGGACGATCGGCACCCGCACCCGGGTGGCGGTACTCACCTGGTCCACCGTGAGCCCCGAGTCGATCCGGGCGGTGGACAGCACCCGGCCGATGCTCGGGGCATCGGCCGCCTGCACCACGTCGTCGGTCGGCTCGACGGACGACGGGGCGTTCTCGCGGTCGGAGGACTTGCCGATGGTCACGGGGCACGCCTTTCGAGCGGATGGCCACCTGCTGGGGAACAGTCTAGGGGCGGGGGCGGATCGTTTCTCAAGCGGAACGGGCCCGAATGCGCGCGCCCGATCCGACCGGGGTCCGGCACCGCGCTGACGAGCCGTCGGCGCAGCCGCGCGGGGAGCCCGGAGTTCGCTTTCCGCCGTGTGACGCGGCGTACGGACGTTCGGTTCCCCACCCGGCGCCTACCCTCCTCCGAACGAGTGATACCTCGCTCAGGACACGGGCCGGGCCCCGCGGTGCACCGGACGGCCCCGCGGGACACCGCCCCTCAGCCCCGCAGGGTCACCAGCACCCCGTCCAGCTCGTCCGGCTTCACCAGGACGTCGCGGGCCTTGGAGCCCTCGCTCGGGCCGACGATCCCGCGTGACTCCATCAGGTCCATCAGCCGGCCCGCCTTGGCGAAGCCGACCCTGAGCTTGCGCTGGAGCATCGAGGTCGAGCCGAACTGTGTGGAGACCACCAGCTCGGCCGCCTGGATCAGCAGGTCCAGGTCGTCGCCGATCTCCTCGTCGATCTCTTTCTTCGGCCCGGCCCCGGCCATCACGTCGTCCCGGTAGACGGCGCTCAGCTGGTCCTTGCAGTGCTGCACCACCCTGGCGATCTCCGCCTCGGTGACGAACGCGCCCTGCATGCGGATCGGCTTGCTGGCGCCCATCGGCAGGAAGAGCGCGTCGCCCTTGCCGATCAGCTTCTCCGCGCCCGGCTGGTCCAGGATGACCCGGGAGTCGGCCATCGCGGAGGTCGCGAAGGCCAGCCGGGACGGCACGTTGGCCTTGATCAGACCGGTGACCACGTCCACCGAGGGCCGCTGGGTGGCGAGCACCAGGTGGATGCCGGCCGCACGGGCCAGCTGGGTGATCCGGACCACCGAGTCCTCGACGTCGCGCGGCGCGACCATCATCAGGTCGGCCAGCTCGTCGACGATCACCAGCAGGTACGGGTAGGGCTTCAGCTCGCGCTCGCTGCCGAGCGGCGGGGTGACCTTGCCGGCCCGCACGGCCGCGTTGAAGTCGTCCACGTGCCGGAAGCCGAACGCCGCGAGGTCGTCGTAGCGCATGTCCATCTCGCGCACCACCCACTGGAGGGCCTCGGCGGCCTTCTTGGGGTTGGTGATGATCGGCGTGATCAGGTGCGGGATGCCCTCGTACGCGGTCAGCTCGACCCGCTTGGGGTCGACCAGCACCATCCGCACCTCGTCCGGGGTGGCCCGGGCGAGGATCGAGGTGATCAGGCAGTTGATGCAGGACGACTTGCCCGCACCGGTCGCACCGGCCACCAGGATGTGCGGCATCTTGGCGAGGTTGGCCATCACGGTGTGGCCCTCGACGTCCTTGCCCATGCCGACGACCATCGGGTGCGTGTCCTCGGCGGCCGTGCGCGAGCGCAGCAGGTCGCCGAGGTTGACCATCTCGCGGTCCCGGTTGGGGATCTCGATGCCGACCGCGGACTTGCCCGGGATCGGGCTGATGATCCGCACGTCCGGGCTGGCCACCGCGTACGCGATGTTCTTGGCGAGCGCGGTGATCCGCTCCACCTTGACGGCCGGGCCCAGCTCGACCTCGTAGCGGGTGACCGTCGGGCCCCGGGTGAAGCCGGTGACCCTGGCGTCCACCTTGAACTCGGCGAAGGTGCCGGTGAGCTGGGCGACCACCTCGTCGTTGAGGGCGCTGCGGGCCTTGGCCGGGCCGCCACGGTCCAGCAGGTCGGGCGAGGGCAGCGTGTAGGTGATGCCCTCGCCGAGCTGGAGCTGCTCCATCCGCACCGGCGCCTCGCCGTGCGCCTCGGGAGCGCCGGGGCCGCCGCTGCGGGCGGCCGGGACGGCGGGCTCCTCCGGCGGGGCGGTGCGGTCCTGCACCTGGTGCATCATGTCCGCCACCGCGGAGGAGGCGGGCACCCCGTAGACCAGCGCGCCGTCCAGGTCGGCGGCCGCGCCGGCGGCCAGGTCGCGGGTGGCGTACGGGTCCAGCGGCTCCTTGTCCAGGGAGATCCGCTCGGCGTCCTCCGGGTCCTCGGCCGGCTTGCGCCGGCGGCGGCGCCGGCGGGCGGCCACCTCGTCCCCCGGGTCCTCACCGTCGGTGTCCACGGTGAACGGCAGCGCGTCGGGGTCGGCGTCCTCCGGCGGATCGGTGGACAGCTCGTGCTCCGGCGTGCGCCCCCAGCGCTGCTCGTCCTCGGGCCCGGGCTCGACCACGCCGAGCCGTATGCCGAGCGCCCGGATCCGCTCCGGGATGCGGTTGACCGGGGTCGCGGTGACCACCAGCAGGCCGAAGAAGGCCAGCAGCAGGAGCAGCGGCACGGCGAGCGCGGGCCCGGCGGCGGCCATCATCGGGGTGGACGCGGCCCAGCCGATGATCCCGCCGGCCGCCCTTATCCGGGAGGCGCCGCCGCCCATCATGGGCGCGCCGCAGCCGATGTGGACCAGGCCGAGGACGCCGACCAGCAGCGCGCCCAGCCCGATCATGATCCGGCCGTTGGCCTCCGGCAGCCCCGGGTGGCGCCAGAGCCGGATCGCCATCGCGGCCAGCAGGAACGGCACCAGTACGTCGAGCCGGCCGAACAGCCCGGACACCACGGCGGTGGCCCCCTCGCCCAGCCAGCCCTGCGGGCTGAACCAGGTGCCGGCCGCGGTCACCAGCGCGAGCGCGAACAGCAGCAGGCCCAGGCCGTCCTTGCGGTGGGCCGGGTCGAGGTTCTTGGCCCCGTCGCCGAAGCCCCGGAAGAGCGCGGCGATCGGGCTCGCGAGGGCGTTGAGCGTGCCCATCAGCAGCGACCTGGACGGTTTGGGCGGGGGTGCGGCCGGCTTCGCCGCCGTCCTCTTCGCGGGAGCCGCCTTCTTCGCCGCCGCCTTCTTCACGGGCGGCTTGCCCGGGGCCTTCGCCGCGGCCTTCTTGGACGGTCCCGGAGTCGGCTTACGTGCTGCGTTCCCGGGCGTGCGAGTGGCCATGGGTCAGCAGCCTACCGGGGCGGGCGACCACTGCACATGTGCCCGAGCCCGGGCGACCTGACGTGTCGCAGACACACCGTCACGCTGACCGGGTTTCACCCGGTCGTGTTACCGGGCCACCCGGACGGGTGAACGGTGGCGGGGGGTCAGGAGCTGCCGGGGCGCATCGCGTCCAGCGCCCGGCGCAGCCCGGCGAGCTTGCGCTCCAGGTGCGCCGCGGTGGCGGCCACCCCGGCGTCCTCGGCCCCGTCCAGCTGCTTGCCGAGCGCCTCCGCCTGCTCCTCGACCGCCGCCAGCCGCGCGGACAGCTCGCCCAGCAGCGCCCCGCCGAGGTCCTGCTCGCCGCCGCCCTCCTCCAGTCGCAGCCGCAACAGCGCGGCCTGCTCCTTCAGCTGGCAGTTCTTCGCGTACAGGTCGACGAAGACGGAGACCTTGGCGCGCAGCACCCACGGGTCGAAGGGCTTGGAGATGTAGTCCACCGCACCGGCCGCGTAGCCGCGGAAGGTGTGGTGCGGACCGTGGTTGATCGCGGTCAGGAAGATGATCGGGATGTCCCTGGTGCGCTCACGGCGCTTGATGTGGGCGGCGGTCTCGAAGCCGTCCATCCCCGGCATCTGGACGTCCAGCAGGATCACCGCGAAGTCGTCGGTGAGCAGCGCCTTGAGCGCCTCCTCGCCGGAGGCCGCGCGCACCAGCGTCTGGTCCAGCGCGGAGAGGATCGCCTCCAGCGCCAACAGGTTCTCCGGTCGGTCGTCGACCAGGAGGATCTTGGCCTTCTGCATCAGGGCTCGCCCTCCTGTCGCCTGCCTGCCGCCCGGTGCAGGCACCCGCGTACTGCCCACCGCTACCCCGGTCATGCTAGCCGCACCCCCTCGTCCGGCACATCGCTCCGTCGTGACCCGATCCGGAGCGGCGCGCAGCCAGTGCTCCGGCGCGCGCTCACCAGCGCGTCGCCATCCGGTCACTGTTCGCAACGATCGGTGACCCTACCCGGTTCCCGGGCCCGACCGCCAGCAAACCGGCCGACCGGGAGGCGTGAACGGGGGAGCCCGATCCGGAGTTCACGCCTCCCCCGCGGTCACGCGCGGTCCGCGCTCAGCCACTCGTGCATCACGGACAGCAGGTGGTCGGTCTCCACCGGCTTGGTGATGTGGTCGGTGGCGCCCGCCTCCAGCGACTTCTCCCGGTCGCCCTTCATCGCCTTGGCGGTCAGCGCGATGATCGGCAGGCCGGCGAACTGGGGCATCCGACGGATCGCCTCCGTGGTCGCGTAGCCGTCCATCTCCGGCATCATGATGTCCATCAGGACCAGCGCCACGCTCTCGTGCTGCTCCAGCATCTCGATGCCCTCCCGGCCGTTCTCGGCGTACAGGACGGTCAGGCCGTGCTGCTCCAGCACGCTGGTGAGGGCGAACACGTTGCGGACGTCGTCGTCCACGATCAGCACCTGCTGGCCGTCGAAGCGCCGGGCGTCGCCGGCCGGGCGGGGCTGCGCCGGCTCCACCGCCCGCGGCCCCGCGGCGCTCTCCAGGGCGGCACTGCGCCGGCGCTCCACCGCGCCGCGGCGGCGCTCCTCGGCCATCTCCCTGACCTCCTGGGCCCAGTGGTCGGCCGGGTTCTCGCCGACCGGCACCGGCAGGCCCAGCGGGGTCACGCCGACCGAGGCGCGCGGCCCCGCGAGGCTCGGGGAGGGTGCCAGCCGCAGCTCGCCGAAGACCTCAGGGGCCTCGGAGCGCAGCGGCAGGTAGAGCGTGAAGGTGGAGCCCTTGCCCAGCTCGCTCTCGGCGTGGATCTCGCCGCCGAGCAGCCGGGCGATCTCGCGGCTGATGGACAGCCCGAGGCCGGTGCCGCCGTACTTGCGGCTGGTGGTGCCGTCGGCCTGCTTGAACGCCTCGAAGATCTCCCGCAGCTTGTTGTCGGGGATGCCGATGCCGGTGTCGGAGACCGAGAAGGCGATCAGCTCGTCGTCCGGGCCCTGGATCGAGCCGGACTCCAGCAGCCGCTCGCGCACGTGCTGCGGGACCTCGGCGCCGGCCCGCCGGATCGAGAAGTCGACGGCTCCGGAGTCGGTGAACTTCACCGCGTTGGAGATCAGGTTGCGCAGCACCTGCTGGAGCCGCTGCTCGTCGGTGTGCAGGGTGACCGGCAGGGCGGGCGAGACCCGGACGGCGAAGTCCAGGTTCTTGTCCAGCGCGACCGGCTGGAAGGTGGCCTCCACGTAGTCGACCAGCTGGACCAGGGCGATCCGGGCCGGGCGGACGTCCATCTTGCCGGCCTCGACCTTGGACAGGTCGAGGATGTCGTTGATCAGCTGGAGCAGGTCGGAGCCCGCGCCGTGGATGGTGTCGGCGAACTCGACCTGCTTGGGCGAGAGGTTGCCCTCGTTGTTGTCGGAGAGCAGCTTGGCCAGGATCAGCAGCGAGTTGAGCGGGGTGCGCAGCTCGTGCGACATGTTGGCGAGGAACTCGCTCTTGTACCTGGAGGCCAGGGCGAGCTGCTCGGCGCGCTCCTCCAGGACCTGCCGGGCCTCCTCGATCTCGCTGTTCTTGATCTCGATGTCGCGGTTCTGCTGGGCGAGTTGCTCGGCCTTCTCCTGCAACTCCTCGTTGGTGCGCTCCAGTTCCTCCTGGCGCGCCTCCAACTCGGCGGACCGCATCGAGAGTTCGGCGGTCAGCCGCTGGGATTCCAGCAGCAGGCCCTCGGTCTTGGTGTTGACGCTGATGGTGTTGACCGTGACACCGATCAGGTCGGCGATCTGGTTAAGGAAGTCCAGCGCGACGGTGGTGAAGGAGCTGAAGGTGGCCAGCTCGATCACGCCCAGCATCCGTCCCTCGAACAGCACCGGCAGCACCACGATGTGGGCCGGGGAGGCCTCGCCGAGCCCGGAGGCGATCTTCAGGTACCCGGGCGGCGCCTCCTTGAGGATGATCGCCCGCTTCTCCACCGCGGCCTGGCCGATCAGCGACTCGCCGGGGCGGAAGGTGGTCGGCATCGCCCGCCGCTGGTAGCCGTAGCTGCCGATCAGGCGCAGCACGGTGTCGTTCTCGTCGTCGTCCTCGGTGATCAGCTCTGCGGTGCGGCCGGCCGGCTGGGCGAGGAAGAAGGCGCCGTGCTGGGCGGAGACCACCGGGGTCAGCTCGGTCATGATCAGCGAGGCGACCGCCTCCAGGTCCCGGCGGCCCTGGAGCAGGCCGGAGATCCGGGCCAGGTTGGTCTTGAGCCAGTCCTGCTCCTGGTTGGTGCGGGTGGTCTCGCGCAGGTTGGCGATCATCTGGTTGATGTTGTCCTTGAGCTCGTCGAGCTCGCCCGCGGCGTCCACGTCGATCCGCAGGCTCAGGTCGCCCCTGGTGACCGCGGTGGCGACCTGGGCGATCGCGCGCACCTGCCGGGTCAGGTTGTTGGCCAGCTCGTTCACCGACTCGGTGAGGTCCTGCCAGGTGCCGTCCACCCCGGGCACCCTGGCCTGGCCGCCGAGCCGCCCGTCGGTGCCCACCTCGCGGGCGACCCGGGTGACCTCGTCGGCGAACGCGGAGAGCTGGTCGACCATGGTGTTGATGTTGGTCTTGAGCTGGAGGATCTCGCCGCGCGCGTCGACGTCGATCTTCTGCGAGAGGTCGCCGCGGGCGACCGCGGTGATCACCAGCGCGATGTTCCGCACCTGGCCGGTGAGGTTGTTGGCCATCTGGTTGACGTTGTCGGTCAGGTCCTTCCAGATGCCGGCCACGCCCGGCACGCTCGCCTGACCGCCCAGGGTGCCGTCGGTGCCCACCTCGCGGGCCACCCGGGTGACCTCCACCGCGAACGAGGACAGCTGGTCGACCATGGTGTTCAGGGTCGCGGCGAGCGCCGCCACCTCGCCCTGCGCGTCGATGGAGATCTTCTTGGAGAGGTCGCCGCGGGCCACCGCACCGGCCACCTCCGCGATGTTCCGCACCTGTCCGGTCAGGTTCGACGCCATGAAGTTGACGTTGTCGGTCAGGTCCTTCCAGATGCCCGACACCCCGCGCACCCTGGCCTGGCCGCCCAGGATGCCCTCGGTACCCACCTCGCGGGCGACCCGGGTCACCTCGTCGGCGAACGCCGACAGCTGGTCGACCATGGTGTTGACGGTCGTCACCAGCTCCAGGATCTCGCCCCTGGCGTCGACGGTGATCTTCTTGGAGACGTCGCCGCGCGCCACCGCCGTGGTCACCTCGGCGATGTTGCGGACCTGACTGGTCAGGTTGTTGGCCATCAGGTTGACGGAGTTGGTCAGGTCCTTCCAGATGCCGGCCACGCCGGGCACGCTGGCCTGGCCGCCGAGGATGCCCTCGGTGCCGACGTCCCGGGCGACCCTGGTGACCTCGTCCGCGAAGGCGCCCAGCTGGTCCACCATCGTGTTGATGGTGTTCTTCAGCTCCAGGATCTCCCCGCGCGCGTCCACCTGGATCTTCTGCGACAGGTCGCCCTTGGCGACCGCGGTCGTCACCTGGGCGATGTTTCGTACCTGATCGGTGAGGTTGTTCGCCATGAAGTTGACGTTGTCGGTCAGGTCCCGCCACACCCCGGCCGCCCAGGGCACCTGCGCCTGCCCGCCGAGCCGTCCCTCGGTGCCCACCTGACGGGCCACTCTGGTCACCTGTTCGGCGAAGCCGGAGAGCTGGTCGACCATCGTGTTGATGGTGTTCTTCAGCTCCAGCATCTCGCCGCGCGCGTCCACCTCGATCTTCTGCGAGAGGTCCCCGCGGGCCACCGCCGTGGTCACCTGGGCGATGTTGCGGACCTGGCCGGTCAGGTTGTCGGCCATGAAGTTCACCGAGTCGGTCAGGTCCCGCCAGACCCCGGCCACGCCCGGCACCTGGGCCTGACCGCCGAGCCGGCCCTCCGTCCCCACGTCCCTGGCCACCGTGGTGACCTGGGCGGCGAAGCCGTTCAGCTGGTCCACCATCGTGTTGACGGTGTTCTTCAGCTCCAGCATCTCGCCGGCCACCTCGACGGTGACCTTGCGGGACAGGTCGCCCTTGGCCACCGCCGTGGTCACCTGGGCGATGTTGCGGACCTGGGCGGTCAGCCGGCCCGCCATGGTGTTGACCGAGTCCGCCAGGTCCTTCCAGCTGCCGGACACGCTGCGGACCTTGGCCTGGCCGCCGAGCTTGCCCTCGGTGCCGACCTCGCGGGCCACCCGGGTCACCTCGTCGGTGAACTCGGAGAGCTGGTCCACCAGCCCGTTGACGGTCCGGCCGATCTTCAGGTACTCGCCGCGCAGCGGGTGGCTCACGCCGTTGCTGTGCAGCGAGCGCAGCTCCATCTTCTGGTCCAGGTCGCCCTCGGCGATCGAGGTGAGCACCCGGCCCACCTCGGACATCGGGCGCGCCAGGTCGTCGATCAGCGCGTTGCAGTTGTCGACCGCCGCCATCCAGGCGCCTTCGCCCGCGCCGGTCTCCAGCCGCTCGTTCAGCCGGCCCTCGCGGCCCACCGCCCGCCGCACCCGCGCCAGTTCACCGGTCAGGTGCTGGTTGCGCTCGGCGACCTCGTTGAACACCGCGGCGATCTCCGCCAGCGGCCCGTCCCCCGGGACGGTGAGCCGACGGCGGAAGTTGCCGTCGCGCATCGCGGTCAGCGCGGACAGCAGCTTGCGCAGTTCGGCGGGCTCCGCACCACGGTTGTGGCTCGGAGCCCGCCGACCGGCCGCGTTCCGCGGCACGGCCCCGGGGCGCCCGCCGCGCGGGACGGGCGGCGTCGTTCCGGTTACGTCCTTGGTGGCCGAACTCAACGGACCCCTCCCACATCGTGAACTGTCCGGTTGACCGTCCGTGCCGGTGCGGCACGCACCCGGGCACCGGCCCGGCTGGGCTGCGTGCCGGCGGCCCAGCGCGCACCGGCACCCACACGACCGTACTGCTCCCACCGGCCGTCGCGGACCCCCCAGTCTGACAGCACCGGCGCCGGGTGCACGGCCGGTTGCGCTCGGTTCGTACCGCACCGTCCGAAACAGGTGGGCAGAATCACCCTCTGGTGCCAGTTTCGACTCCCCGTCCCCACGGGGAACCAAGCGGAAAGTAGGGTGGAGCGCTGCACCGGGCCACGACCCGACCCAGCGCCGCCGCTCACCCCGACGGCGCGCACGGGGATTCGGCGCCGCACCCCGGACAGCCAGGGCCAGAGCAGCAGAGGAGAAGTGGCAACGTGGTCACCGCACGCGCAGCCGCCACCTTCGCCCCCGACGGCCGGTCCGCGGCCGCCGCCCGGGGCTTCGTCCGGGAGGCGCTGCTCGGCTGGGGCCTGCCCGAGGTCGTCGACGACGCGGTCGTGCTGGTCAGCGAGCTCGTCACCAACGCCGTCGTGCACGCCGGCACCGCCGCGGAGGTCTGCTGCCTGCGCGAGGAGGAGACCGTCCGGATCGAGGTCACCGACCACCATCCCGAGCGTGGCCTGCCCTCCCTCGGCGACGGTCCGGTCACCGCCTCCGACCGCTACGCCGACCCCGACGGCGAGGGCGGCCGCGGTCTGCTGATGTGCTCCGCCCTCGCCGAGCGGTGGGGCGTCGAGTACGCGGCCGGCCGCAAGACCGTCTGGTTCCGCCTCCAGCTGCCCGCACACGTGCTCGGCACCCGCTACGCCGTTCCCGCCACTCCCGGCAGCGACCTGCCCAGCGGCCCCGGCCCGGTGCACGTCGCGGTCGTCCAGCTCGACGAGGACGGCCGGGTGCTTGCCTGGAACCCGGACGCCGAGGCGCTCTTCCAGTACCCCGCCGCCACCGTCCTCGGCCGCCCCTGGGCCGACCTCGCGGTCTGGCCGCAGTCCCCCGTCCGCGGCCTCGGCCTGACCGACACGCTGCGGATGGCCCGCTGGGAGGGCGGCTACGGCATCCGCCGCCAGGACGGCCAGGAGGTCGAGGTGTACGGCGTCCAGGTCCGGCTGCGCGACACCGAGGGCGTCCCGTCGACCCTCTGTCTGCTCGTCCTCGAACCCGACCGCGCGGTGCTGCGCTCCCCCGCCCGCACCCTGCCCGGCGAACGCCCCGACCCGGCCGGCCCCCGGCTCGACCTGCTGTCCGGCCCGGTCGCGACCGACGACCTGGACACGCTGCTCCAGCGCACCGTCGAACGCGCCCGCGACCTGCTCGACGGCGACGCCGCGTACCTGCTGCTCACCACCGACGACGAGGCCGAGTTCGAGGTCCGCGCCGCCACCGGCCTCACCGCGGGACACCGCCGGCACGCCCGCTTCCCGGTCGAGACCGGCAACCGCTACGACTCCGCCCGACTGCCCTCCGTCCACGAGGACCTCGCCGCCCGGCCCACCGGCATGCCCCTGCTCTCCGACAGCGGCATGCGCTCCCTGGTCACCGTCCCACTCAAGGTCGAGGGCCGGCTGATCGGCTCGCTCGGGATCGCCGCCACCGGGCCCGGCCGCTACGACAACGAGGACGCGCTGCGCCTCCAGTTCGCCGCCGACCGGGTCGCCCTCGCCGTCGAGAGCACCCGGCTGACCGAGCTCGAACAGCTGCGCCGCGGCTCCCTCTCCTTCCTGGTCGAGGCCTCCGACCTGCTGGCCGGCACCCTCGAACACGAGCAGACGCTCGCGCTGATGGCCCAGATGGCCGTCCCCACCCTGGCCTCCTGGTGCGCCGTCTACACCACCGCCGACCACACCTCACCGGCCCGGCTCGCCTTCGTCCTGCACGAGGACGAGGACCGCATCGACCCGTTGCGCGACCTGCTCGACAAGACCCCGGCGCCGGAGGCCGGCCCCACCCACGGCGTCCGGTTCTGGACCGCGCCCGTCGAGACCGCCGAGGCCGGCGGCCTCACCGACGGCCCCGGACTGGCCGGGCTGCTCGGCGAGACCGTCGTCCTCGCGCTGACCGCCCGCAACCGCGTGATCGGCCTGCTGGTGCTCGGCGTCGCGGCCGGCGTCCGGTTCCGCCAGGAGATCCTGGAGCTCGCCGAGGACCTCTCCCGGCGGGCCGCCCTCGCCCTGGACAACTCCCGCCTCTACTCCGAGCGCACCGCCACCAGCCAGGCCCTCCAGCGCAGCCTGCTCCCGCCGGACCTGCCGGAGATCCCCGGCGTCGAGGTGGACGTCTACTACCAGGCGGCCGGCGAGGGCAACGAGGTCGGCGGCGACTTCTACGACCTGTTCACCATCCGCGAGGGCACCTACGGCTTCGCCATCGGTGACGTCTGCGGCACCGGCCCCGAGGCCGCCTCGGTCACCGGCCTGGCCCGGCACTCGCTGCGGCTGCTCGCCCGCGAGGGCCTGGACGCCCCGCAGGTGCTGCGCAGGCTCAACGCGGCCATCCTGGACGAGGGTTCGCGCAGCCGCTTCCTCACCCTGCTCTACGGCGAGCTGACGCCCCGCCCGGACGGCAGCACCGAACTCTCCCTGGTCTGCGCCGGCCACCCGCTGCCGCTGCGGCTGCGCACCGACGGCCAGGTGGACCGTGCCGCCACCCCGCAGCCGCTGCTCGGCGTGATGGACGACCTCGACCTCACCGCCGAGCACCTGGTGCTCGCCCCGGGCGAAGTCCTGCTCTGCGTCACCGACGGGGTCACCGAACGCCGCGAGGGCCGACGGATGCTGGGCGACGACGGCCTCGCCGAGGTGCTCACCGGCTGCACCGGCCTGACCGCCGGAGCGGTCGCGGCGAGGGTGCAGCGCGCGGTCGAGCGCTTCGCCCCGGAACCGCCCTCGGACGACATGGCGATCCTGACCCTGCGGGTGCCCACCCAGCGCCGGGCCTGAGCGCCGGGCCTGAATGCCGGGCCTGAATGCTCCGCGGCCGACGGGCCACTCGCGCAGTCACATAGTCACAAATTGTTATATTCACAAGGGTACAAGCGAGCGGTGCCCGGGTAGACCGATCCCACCGGGGAATCCCTCCGGCGGGGACGTGACCAGCGGCTCTCCGCTGGCCATCACTTCCGACCGCCGCCCGCGCACGCTCACCGCCGTGCGCCTTCGGCGCGGTCGCGCGCATCCACACCCACCGACACCACACCACAGCGTCACTGCGCCCTGCGCGCGCCCAGAGTGAAAGGAGCCTCCGGTGAGCAACGACGCTACCGGGGCAACGAACGCCCGCTCCACCGGAGCCGACGCGGGTAACCTCGGCTACCTCGCACTCGGCCTCACACTTCTCGCCTACGGCCTGCTCTCCACCGGCGTCCTGCACGGCACCGGAGTCGGCAGCGCGGCCCCCCTCGCCCACCTGCTCGGCGGCGTCACCCTCTTCGTCGCGGGCCTCTGGCAGCTCCGCGGCGGCGAGGGCTTCACCGGAACCGCCTTCACCAGCCTCGGCGCCTTCTGGGCCACCTGGTCGGCGGCCGGCGGGGCCGGAAAGAACGCCGCCGGACTCTTCCTGCTGCTGTGGGCCCTGCTCGCCCTCACCCTCACGGCGGCCGGCTGGGGCGCGGGCCTGCTCAGCCGTGCCGTCTACGGTCTGCTGACGGTCTCCCTGGTGCTCTCCGCCATCGCCACCTTCGGAGGCTACGGCGGCCTGGCCAAGGTCGGCGGCTGGGTCGCGGCCCTCTCCGGGCTCGCCGCCTGGTACTGGGCCACCTCCGCACTGAGCAACGGCGCCTGGGGGAAGATCGCCCTGCCGGTGAAGTGACCGGCCCGGATCCGGCGTGACCGCGGTTCGACCGCGGCCGGCCCTCGCTTGAGTCCTGGTTCAGCCGACCTGTTCCAGCCGCTCCTCGGCGGTGCGGCGGGGCCCGGCCTCCGCCTCGGCGGAGGCCCGGCCCCTTCGGCGTGCCGCGAGGGCCTGGACGGCGTAGGCGAGGAGCAGGATCACCACGGCCACGATGCCGTCCGACCAGAAGTGGTTGGCCGTCACCACCACCACGGCCACCGTCAGCACCGGATGCAGCACCATCACCCAACGGAGCGAACTGCGCGACACCCGGATCACCGCGACCGCCGCCAGCACGCACCAGGCGACGTGCACCGAGGGCATCGCCGACAGCTGGTCGGCCACCACGACACCGCCGACCGCACCGCCGTACACCGACTGCCCGTACTGCGCCGCCACGTCGACGAACCCGTTCTGCGGCAGCATCCGCGGCGGGGCGACCGGGATGAACTGCACCACCAGGCAGACCGCGGTCGTGATCACCACCGTGTTGCGCACCCACGCGTAGCGCTCGCGGTGCCGCAGGAACACCCAGAGCAGCACGCCCAGCATGACGGTGAAGTGCATGGCCGCGTAGTAGTAGTTCGCCAGCCTCACCAGCACCGGGTATGGCGTGACCGCCTTCTGCCAGGAGGCCTCGTCCGGTAGTCCGATCACCTGCTCGGTGTGGTGGATCCAGCTCGCCCGGTCCAGGGCATGGTCCGTGCTCATCACCGAGAGGTGCCCGACCAGCTGCCAGAGCGCGAACAGCGCCAGCAGCGTGCCGGCCTCCCGCAGCAGCGCGGACAGAGCAGGCCTCCGGCCCTTCGCCACGGCGTAGGCGCCCGCATGGAGACCGATCGCGGCGACGCCGGCGGACTGCCAGGTCAGGGTCAGGTTCTGCATTGGCAGAGGGTAACGCAAAAAGCCCCTTCCCAGATGGGAAGGGGCTTTTCGGAAGAATTGTTCGGCGGCGTCCTACTCTCCCACAGGGTCCCCCCTGCAGTACCATCGGCGCTGTAAGGCTTAGCTTCCGGGTT